>NZ_CDBJ01000045.1 GCF_000820045.1 Aeromonas rivuli
CGTGACAACTTTATCGCCGCGCACCTGGTACGCTGGATTGACGTTAAGTGGTGGGCCAGGAAACTGCGCAAGATCTGGGATCAGTATGGCGAGCACTGCGCCATCCTCTTAGGCCAGGTGCGCAAAGGGGTGTCGGCCTACGTTTCCAGTCAGGGACTGCGCGCCTTTCTTGAGCGCCAGCAGATGGCAGCCGCTTGGCTCAAGGACATGGAAGCCTATAACGCCCAGGATGACATCACTATCAGCTTGGCTGATGCGGTGAAAGCCTCGATTGCCAACCCCGAGAACCGCCGCCATGAGCTGGTTGTGCGGGCGCGCGGCTTCTCTGATGTCGCCGATGAAATGGGTTATGTGGGCTTGTTCTTCACCTGGACGGCACCGAGCCGTTTTCACCCCTGGAAGACCCTCCGTAAATCACAGCCCGATCAGCCAGACCGCACCACCGAAAACCAGAAGTATGACGGCTCCTCGCCCCGTGACACGCAACGCTATATCGGCAAGCTGTGGGAGCGCTGCCGCTCGGCACTCGCCCGTAATCTCTCCCAGGTGGGCGATTTACCTCCCTTTGAAGACCCTATCGAATATTTCGGTTTCCGCGTGGTTGAACCTCACCACGATGGCACTCCCCACTGGCACTTGCTGATTTGGGTCAAACCGGAGCATCAGCACCGTCTCATCAGTATCTTGCAACGCTACGCCCTCTCTCACGACAAGGGCGACCTGGTGCGCAAACGCCATCCCGTCAGTGGGCTGCCTTATAGCGATATCACCCCCCGCTTTGACTGGAAGGTGATGGACAAAGAGAAAGGCGGGGCCGTGGGTTACATCGTCAAGTACATCGCCAAGAACATCGACGGGTACCGGCTGGGTGACGAAGGAGATCTTGAAGCAGAAACCGCCGCTACCGATGGTGCTCGCCGGGTGCGGGCATGGGCCTCCCTCTGGGGCCTGCGCCAATTCCAACCATTGAAAGGGCCACCGGTTGGGGTATGGCGCGAGCTGCGCCGTTTACCTGGTCGCCTGCAAGAGGCCAAAGGGATCCCCGTGGCCGCATTGGCCAGCCCCATCATGGAAGAGTGCCGCCGCTACGCCGATGCAGTGGATTGGAAGGGCTTTACCCAGGCCATGGGTGGCCCCTGCTGTCGCCGCGATGCCCGCCCCTTGAGCCTCTACCATACCGCCAAGGTCGAACCCAACCAGTACGGTGAACCTGTTTCCAAATTGCTGGGGGTGCGGGCCTGTGACGGCATCACTCAAGCCACCCGTGCCGGTGATTGGGTTTTACGTAAAGTCAGCTCACAGGCTGCCTCACGGGCACAGGCGGGTGTATCTGTGGGCGAGCGCAGCGAGTTAAAGGGGTTCGAGCAAAGCGAGCATCTTTCCCCCCTTGGAGCTCTGGCAA
>NZ_CDBJ01000046.1 GCF_000820045.1 Aeromonas rivuli
TTCCTGCTCGGCGGCAATGCGGGCAGCTTCCTGCCCGGCGGCAACGCGAGCAGCCTCCTGCTCGACGGCAACGCGGGCAGCTTCCTGCTCGGCGGCAACCTTGGCCGCGTCTTCCTCCGGGCTCAGCAGCTCAGGATTGACGATGACGGGCTCCAGGGAGCTGGCGCACTCTTCGATCACCAGGGGCGCAGTGTTGAGATCCTCAGCCAAAGGATCGAGCAGGGGGTCTGCGTGCGGCAGGGAAGTCTCGCCGGACTCAGCGGAGATGACGTCGGTCGATGGGGAAGAAGTGGCGCTGGCGCCATTTTGGGTGCTGACAGTCTCGGATTGGGGTGTCTGTGGTTGGACAACCTCAGCCTCTTCTTTCTTGCGGCCGAACCCCAGCCAGGAAAACAAACCTTTTGCCATTTTTAAAAATACTCACTTCGTTGGCTGACTGCTAAGATAGCCGTCCCTCGGTGGGTCGGCATAAAAATGAACCGCCTTATACTATCACTTTATTTTCTGACGACGAAACGCGATGCCCAGAGTGAAATCCAGTCAAAACAGCCCGGCCCAGCGCCCGGGAGCCAAGGGTAAATCCGGCTTTGTCCGTATCATCAGTGGCCAATGGCGTGGTCGCAAGCTGCCGGTGCAGGATGTGGAGGGACTCAGACCCACCACGGACAGAGTCAAGGAGACCATCTTCAACTGGTTGGCCGCCCATGTCCGCGGCAGCCGCTGTCTCGACCTGTTCGCCGGTAGCGGGGGGCTGGGCCTGGAGGCGCTGTCGCGCTACGCCGAGCAGGTCACGCTGGTCGAGATGGACAAGGGCGCCGCCGATCAACTCAAGAAGAACCTGGCGGCGCTGGGCAGCAGCCAGGGTGCGG
>NZ_CDBJ01000047.1 GCF_000820045.1 Aeromonas rivuli
ACATCGCTGGTGCGCACCGATTCGCGGTAGTGGAACTGGCGCACATAAGGGCCCTGCTCCAGGGAGCGGTTGCCGAGATTGAAGAACAGCTCGGGGCCTGGGTTCAGGGCGGCGGCATCGTCGGCGAAGACGATGCGGTGCTTGCCCTGCTCGAACTCGTGGAAATAGAAGATACCCTCCTCGGCGGCGAGGCGGTTGACGAAGTCGAGGTCGGACTCCCGGTACTGAACGCAATATTCCCGCTGGCCATGGTCATTTTTCAGGGCGAAGGCGTAGTCGGTGATGCCCGCCTCCTGCAGCAAGATGCTGATGATTTCATCGGGTTTTTGCGCCTGGAAGATGCGGGCGTTGCGGCGAAGGCCAAGGCGCCACAGGGCCGGTTTGACCTCCAGCTGGTAACGGGTGCGGCGAAAGCCGCTGTCTCCCTGGGCTGCGTCGCTGACCACACCGCTGACCCGGCGCTGCAATTCGCCGTTGTACCAGACCAGCAGCTCGCAGGGCTGGTCGAGCAGGTCGGCGAAGGGGAGATCGGCCTGATGGCTGGCGAGATCGAGCCGCAGGCTGAAGGGGCGACTCAGCTGCTCATCGAGGGTGAACTCGACCAGGGCGAAGGTGGATTCGGGCAAGGCCCCTACCTTGATGGTGAACTGAAGTCCTGTGCTGTCTGCCATG
>NZ_CDBJ01000048.1 GCF_000820045.1 Aeromonas rivuli
CCCGGAACTGGATATCGAAGTAAAAAACTAACCGCGCGCGCCGAGGCCATCGAGCACAACCAGCTAGAGCAGGTGCTGGCACTGCGTCGCCACTACCTGCCCCATGAGGATGATGACTTAGACACCCTGGCTCGCGCTATCTGGCTAGACAAATACCACGCCCAACGCGCCGCCCAGGCCGTCGCCGAGGGGATCGCCACCGCCTTTAATGGATAAACCATGGCTTCTGTCACCGAACAACTGATCATGAGGATTGCCCTGATTGATGCGGTGACGCAGCCGCTCGCGGGCATCAACAACCAACTCAACATGGTCAAGAACACCGCCCAAAGCGGCTTTGCCAGTATCGGGGCGGGCGGGGCCACGATGCTCGCTGGCGGCATAGCCATCCAGAACGCCTTGATGCCCGCCATTGAAATGGACAGGGCGCTGGGTGAGGTCGCATCCCTTGGCGTGGCGCAAGACGGGCTGAAAGCCCTGAGCAATGAGGCACTCAAATTCAGTGTGGAATATGGCAAATCGGCCACTGAGTTTGTCCAGGCCTCTTATGATATCCAGTCCGCTATCGCGGGTTTGTCCGAGAACGAGTTACCGGCCTTTACCCGCGCCTCTGGAGTGCTGGCCGCCGCCACCAAGGCCGATACCGGCACCATCACCAACTACATGGGCACCATGTACGGCATCTTTGAGCAGCAGGCCAATGCCATGGGCAAGACCAACTGGGTCGAGGATGTGGCAGGCAAGACCGCGCTTGCGGTGCAGATGTTCAAAACGTCCGGTAAGGGGATCGCCGATGCCTTTACTGGACTGGGGGCCAATGCCACCTCTGCCGGGATCTCGATGGATGAGCAGTTCGCGGTACTCGGTCAGCTGCAAGCCACCATGGGGGGCGGCGAAGCCGGTACCAAGTTCAAGTCGTTTCTGGCCGGAGTGGGCAATGCCCAGAAGGCACTCGGCCTGCAGTTCACCGACTCGGCGGGCAATATGCTGCCGGTGCTCACCATCCTCGACAAGCTCAAGGTGCGCTATGGCGAGACCCTGAGCGTGGCCGAAGGGGACGAGCTCAAGAAGGCATTCGGCTCCGATGAGGCGGTGTCGATGATCAAGCTGCTGATGAGCAACACCAAGGGGCTGGCCACCAGTATCAACGCCCTGGGGAACACGCACGGCATGGGGAAAGCCGAGCAGATGGCCGCATCCATGACTGACCAGTGGCAACGGGTCGAATCAGCCTGGTTTGCTATCCGAGCCGCCGCGTTTGGCGCAGTGCTTCCCACCATCAACAAGGTGGTGGGTGCCTTTGCTGACGGTGGTGCGGCGGTACTGCGCTGGACAAAGATTTTCCCCAATTTCACCAAGGTGGTGAGTTACGCCATCCTGGCCATTGCGGGTCTGGGCGTAGTGACCGGCGCCTGGCTGTTGCTGGCAGGGCTCGCCAAGCTGGCCGCCCTGGCCTGGGCGCTGGCCTTCAAAGGCCTCACCGGCCCCCTCAATTTATTCAAAAAGGCACTGATCCCACTGCGGGCGGCCATCCTGGCCGTCAACATTGCGATGAGTCTCAATCCCGCCGTGATAATCATCGGCGCCATCTTGGCGCTGGTCGCGGCGGTTGCCCTGGCCATTGTCTATTGGGATGAGCTGCGTGCCACCTTCGCCGTGCTGACCGACTTTGAGCTATTGGGTGCCTTCTTTGGCGGCATGGCTGACACCTTTGGCCCGCTTGCCTCTCAAGCGCTGGCCCCCCTGGCG
>NZ_CDBJ01000049.1 GCF_000820045.1 Aeromonas rivuli
GGATGATTAGACCACTACATGATCTAGCGCCATATCAACATCTGTGGACTGGATAATTCGAACATTCCTTGGACAACGCCTAAATAACTGTTCCGAATAGTAGATCACTGGAGGAGGGGAACTCAGTCCAGTTTGTGCGATCTCATTAGGGGCTGTCGTCTTTAGCTGATGAATTTCAGTACAATGCCCACCCCGCCAACGTAAAAATGTATAGCCACATGACAATACCAGCACATCGCCGCCACGATATTTCCGACCGAGTATGGGCATTACTCGCTCCTCATCTACTAGGCCAAAAAGGCCAGTGGGGGCGTGTCGCTCGTGATAACAGATTGTTTATTAATGCTGTTCTCTGGATCTTGCGCACTGGCTCACCTTGGCGAGACCTGCCCCCTGACTACGGTGACTGGAAAAACACCCATCGTCGGTTTTGCCGTTGGCGCGACAAGGGAATTTGGGCTCGACTCCAGGAACGTCTGATAAAAGAACCGGATTATGAATGGCTGATTATCGATGCCAGTCATATCAAGGTCCATCCGCATGCCAGCTGGGCTCAGGGTGGTAACCAGGATATGGGCATCACCAAAGGGGGCTAAACAGCAAGATCCATTTGGCAGTTGACGGACATGGCATGCCGATAAAATGCATTATCACGTCGGGGACGACAGCAGATTGTACGCAAGCAGCAACCTTGATTGGCGGCTTGGAAGCGGCGTATTTATTGGCCGACAGAGGATATGATACCAATGCGCTGATAGCCTTGGCCAAAGGCAAGGGAATGGAGCCAATCATTCGCTCGAAGCGTAATCGCACGGAACAGCGAGAGCATGACAGGGAACTTTATAAAGCAAGACACCAGGTGGAAAACGCCTTTTTGCAGGCGTTGTTTCCCAAATCA
>NZ_CDBJ01000050.1:0-43423 GCF_000820045.1 Aeromonas rivuli
TCGCTTTTCTTTCGGCGCCCGCTTCACTGTGAAGCTAGCTCATCAGTCCGGCGTGTTGTGCCGTGCTGGTAGGGGCGCATTATAGGGATGGCAGCCGCGCTGGCAAGGGCTTTTTCAGCATAAATGTTCGTTCGTTCAGTTATCCAGCAAAGCGGGTGAAATACCGCCGTTTATGGCTCTCAAGCTGCTGCGCATGGTTTTTAATTGAACATTTGAAAAGCCACTTTATAATTGTCTTTTCAAATGCTCATTAAGGTCGCCCCATGCACCAGATCCTCGACAGCCAGAAAGAAGAGCGGATCCTTCCCCTGTTTCGCCTCGGCTTTCGTCCCTTCTTCTTATTAGGAGCCCTGTTCGCCACGCTGGTCATGTTCGCCTGGCTGGGTCAACTCAATGGCTACGTCTCCTTGCCCGGGTTACAGAACCCTGTCTGGTGGCATGGTCATGAGATGCTGTTCGGCTTTGCCGCCGCGATAGTGGCAGGCTTTCTGTTGACGGCGGTGCAGAATTGGACGGCTCATCCGGGCGTGCGAGGATGGCCGCTGGCCCTGGTGGTCGGGCTCTGGGCCCTGCCCCGGCTCTTGCTACCCTGGCTGGGTGAGAGCACAACGGTATTGATGGTGGCCGATCTCATCTGGTTACCACTCTGCGCCTGGTTTCTGGCCAAACCCATCATGGTGACTCGTCAATGGCGCAACCTCTTCTTCGTGCCTCTCTTGTTGCTACTGACTCTGCTCAATGGCGCCAGCTGGTATTGGCGCGCAGACTGGCTATTCGCGGAACGGGTACTGATCGCCACCGTCTTGCTGTTCATCACGCTGATTGCCGTCATGGGAGGGCGCGTCATTCCCTTCTTTACTGCACGCGGTACCGGGCAAGATAAGGTACCCGCGCAGCCCTGGCTGGAGGGGGCGGCACTCGGCACGCTCTGGCTGCTGCTTGCCTGCTGGCTGTCTCTGCCAGGTGACTGGTTGAACTCGGGCCAACTCGCCCCTCTATATATAGTGGCGGCCCTGCTCAACCTGTGGCGGCAACTGCGCTGGCGCCTGCCAAGTACGCTACCCCATCCCCTGCTCTGGTCCCTGCATCTGGCGTATCTGTTTATTCCCTTCGGCCTGACTGCCTTTGCCGCCCAGGCCATGGGGCTCCCCATCACAGCCTCGGCGGCCAGCCACTTTCTTAGCGCCGGGGCGATGGGCACCATGATATTGGCGATGATCGCCAGGGTCTCGCTAGGTCACAGCGGACGAACCCTGCAGCTTGGGCGCCGCATCATTCTGGCCTTTGTCCTTATCTTGCTGGCTGGCCTGGCGAGGCCACTGCTTCCTCTGCTCTGGCCCGCCCAGACCCTGCTTGGCTGGAACCTGAGCGGTGTGAGCTGGGCCCTGGCCTATGCACTCTTCGTCTGGGTATATGCGCCCATATTGAGTCGTCCCCGACTTGACGGCAGACCCGGCTAAGCGGGTTGGTCGCTGGATGGCCCAGGAGGATTCAGCTCCGGGCGGGATAGTGGATCAGGTTATGGAACCTGGCTGGCTGCTCGCCCAGGTTGCGATAGCCATGGGGGCGGTCGGCGGCAAAGCGCATCGCCTCACCATTGCCGAGTCGGTGCCACTCTCCCTCGACCAACAGATCCATCTCTCCGGCGATGACGATGACATGTTCGGTCACCCCCACCTCATGAGCGTCGGATTCGCGCCGATAGCCGGGCAACAGGGTCAGTTCAAACAACTCAAAGCCGACACTCGCCTCGAATGGAAAGAGCGGAGCGACCAACATTCCCTCCCCGGCGGGCTGCTGACGGATCTCGTCAGCGACCCGTCGCAGGGTTGCACGGCTGGGCTCTGGCGCCGGCTCGATGAAGCTGGAGAAAGAGACCCGAAAGCCGGTCGCAATCTTCCAGAGGGTTGCCACTGTCGGGCTGGATTCGCCACGCTCTATCTGACCGAGCATGGCCTTGCTCACCCCGGTTTCCCGCGCCGCGACATCCAGGCTCCAGCCCAGTTCACTCCTCAGGCCTTTTAATCGTTGTGCCAGATGCTGGCTCATGGTCTGCATGACAACCCCTTGTGCGTTATAGCGCTCAATCTTATACTCAGCCCTTATTGTACGTAATAACGCACAAACTGACACAAGGATGTCCCCATGCCATTCGCACTCCCCCATCTGGTCGCCGGCTTCATTGCCGTGCTGGTCGGTTACACCAGCTCAGTGGTGCTCATCATCCAGGCGGCCAGTGCCGCCGGTGCCGATCCCGCCCAGACCGCCTCCTGGCTCTGGACGCTGGGGATAGGCATGGGCCTTAGCTGCATCGGGCTCTCCCTTTATTACCGCACGCCGATACTGACGGCCTGGTCGACCCCGGGGGCGGCCCTGCTCATCACCAGTCTGGGCCAGTTCAGCCTGGCAGACGCCATCGGCGCCTTTCTGCTCTCTTCGCTCCTGATCACCCTGTGTGGCATCACTGGCTGGTTCGAGCGGCTGATGCGGCAGATCCCGGCCAGTCTGGCCGCCGCCATGCTGGCCGGGGTGCTGCTGCGCTTCGGCCTGGATCTGTTCAAGATCACCCCGACAGACCCGCTGCTTATCGGGGCCCTGTTGCTGAGCTTTATCGTCGCCCGCCATCTCTGGCCACGCTATACCATGGTGGTGGTGCTGGCGGTGGGGGTTTCCTTGTGCGGCCTGCGTGGTCAGTTGCAGCTGGCCGAGGTCAGCTGGCAGCTGGCAAGCCCGGTCTGGGTCAGCCCGCATTTTTCCCTCGATGCCTTGTTTGGCATCGCTCTGCCGCTGTTCATTGTCACCATGACCTCTCAGAACATGCCGGGTATCGCCACCCTCAGAGCCCATGGTTATCACATTTCCTCTTCTGCCCTGGTGGGTTGGACGGGATTCATCGGCGTCATACTGGCCCCCTTCGGAGGCTTTGCCTTCAATCTGGCCGCCATCACCGCCGCCATCTGCATGGGCAAGGAGGTGGATCAGGATCCGACCAGACGCTGGGCGGCATCCGTCTGGGCAGGTGGCTTCTATCTGATCAGCGGCTGCTTTGGCGCCACTGTCGTCGCCCTGTTCAACGGTTTTCCGCCAGCCCTGGTGACGGCAATCGCGGGCCTGGCGCTGCTCGGCACCATAGGCAACAGTCTCTACTCGGCGCTGCAACACGAGAGGGAGCGGGAAGCCGCCCTGCTCACCTTCATGGTCACGGCCTCTGGCATCAGCCTGATCGGTGTGGGATCCGCCTGCTGGGGCCTGCTCATCGGCTGGGGCCTGTATCGGTTAAGGCGCAGCTGATCCTCATCTGGGGATCCCTCACATAGCAAAAAGCCAGTGCAGTGCACTGGCCTTTTTGTCGCTGGCAGAGCCACAGGCTTATACCTTGGGACGTACCCCCAGAGTGTGGCAGATGGCATAGGTCAGCTCGGAGCGGTTCAGGGTATAGAAGTGGAAATCCTTCACCCCTTCCTGGCTCAGCACCCGTACCTGATCGATGGCGATGCTGGCACCCACCAGGTTGCGGGTCATCTGATCGTTATCCAGCCCTTCGAAACGCTGGTGCATCCAGCGTGGCACCTTGACGTTGGTGAAACCGGCAAACTTGGCCAGGGTCTGGAAATTGGAGACCGGCAGTATGCCCGGCACTATCTCGGCATCGATGCCGATGGCGGCGCAGCGATCCCTGAAACGCAGGTAGGTTTCCACATCGAAGAAGAACTGGGTAATGGCCCGATTGGCACCTGCATCTATCTTGCGCTTCAGACTCAGCAAGTCTGATTGCGCGCTCCGGGCTTCCGGGTGCCCTTCCGGATAGGCGGCCACCGAGATATCGAAGTCGGCCTCGGCCTTGAGCAACGCGACCAAGTCCGTTGCATACATCTCCGGCTTGTCGACGCCCTGGGGCAGGTCACCGCGCAGGGCAACGATGTGACGGATACCGCTGTTCCAGTAGTCGCGGGCTATGGTGCGCAGTTCGTCACGGCTGGCATCGATACAGGTCAGGTGCGGCGCGGCGATGAGACCGGTGCGATCCTTGATGTCCTTGATCACCTTGTGGGTGCGATCCCGGGTACCCGAGTTGGCACCATAGGTCACGGAGACAAACTTGGGTTCCAGTACCTTTAGGCGCTCTATGGATTGCCAGAGGGTATTCTCCATCCCTTCGCTGTTGGGCGGGAAAAACTCGAAACTGACCCCTATGTCACCGCTTAAATCGGCCAGACTCTGGTTGAGTGCTTCAACCTGACGTGCACTGTGAAATCCCATCGCTCTACTCCCTGCCCTGCTCGCTGCTCTTCCTGACGCCAAATGAATGTCTGGACGTCTAAACGTCTTGCTATCTTTAAGACAAACCGCTCGAATGTCAATCAGGAAATGGCTCACCACCAAAATAGGGCCCATATGTGGCCACATTATCTCGTTATTGCGAGTTGGCTCCCATGCCAAAACACTTTGGCTCAGGGTATGATGGCGGCGGATCGTCCTGGACGCTCTGAATCTGCGTGTGATTGTTTGGCCGGAGCCCCGCTCCGGCCCCTTTTTCAATATCCAGCCTCCCCTGCCGATAACCCAGTATCCCACTAGCAGGAGCTCATCATGGATACCCATCCCGGCTTTGCCACCGACCTGCTGTTCGACCGCTATCAGGGCGAGGTCAGCGCACACCCCCACTTTTGGGCGGTGCGCACCCCCACTGCCCCCGATTACTACTTCGGCAACTACCTGTTGCTGAGCGCGGCCCCGAGCGATCGGGACAAGGGCTGGCTGGAGCAGAGCTTCGACAAGCTGATTGCGACGGATCCCAGGGTACGCCATCGCACCTTCCAATGGCCTCTGGCCGAAGGGCAGAACAGCCGGGTTGCCGGCTTCGTTGCGACCGGTTACCAGTATATGGAGTGCGTGGTGCTGACCCTGGAGCGGGCGCAGTTGCTCACTCCCCCCGACAGCGCAGGAGCCCATATCCGCCCTTTCACGGCGACAGACTGGGCCGATTGGCTCACCCTGGAGTTGGAGGAACGCGAGCCAGACTACCCGGCCGAGAGTTATCTCGCCTACCTGGAGAGCCGCCAACGGCTCTATCAGACCATGACGGACGATGGGTTGGGCAACTGGTGGGGTCTCTGGCAGGGCGATCAGCTGGCGGCGAGTTGCGGCCTCTTCTTCACCGCAACCCTGGGCCGCTTCCAGCTGGTGCGTACTCGCCAGGCCTGGCGCAACCGTGGCCTCTGCAAGCTGTTGCTCGCCCGGGTCGCCGAACAGGGCCTGATCCGGGTGCCACAATTGGTGATAGTGGCGGACGAGCAGTATCACGCCCAGCGGGTTTATCGTGACCTGGGCTTCATCCCCACTGCCCGCATCGCCAGCCTCTGCCGCTGGCCCCGGGAAGAGGAAGCCCCCTGAGGAGCTGGCTCGCGAACACCAGCATAGAGAAGGGAGGCCTGCGCCTCCCTTCTCTATTTCTGCAACCCGGATCATCGGGCCCTGCAGCCAGTCACTGAGCCCCCTCCAGCTGCTGAGCCAGGGCCGCCTCCGTCTGCGGGCTGGTCGCAGGCAAAGGGGCGGCCTCAGCCACAGTGGCCGCACTGCCCTCGGCCTGCACCGGCACTGACGTCTGGGCGGGTGCTGTGGTCAGTGTCTCGTCGATAACCGGGGCTGTCGCCAGGGGATCGCTGGAGGCCGCTGGAGCCTCGCATTGGCAAGCGGCACCCTTGACCTTGTTGCCCTGGTGGGGGGCATACCAGGCCTTGAGCTCCTCTTCAAGCAAGGTCGCCGCCCCTTGCGGCGTCTGCTTGCCCAGCAGCACGGCCTGACTCTGGCTCGCCAACTCATCCCCCAGTTTGGGTTCGCCGCGAGACAGGATCTGCGTCGCGACCCGGATGGTGGAGTCACACTGATCCCGCCACTCCATCATCTCCCGCGCCGCCGGATTGCTCACCTCGAAGAAGTGGTTGGAGAGGGAGAAGAAGCCGGGCAAGGCATTGGTATACAGCTCGGCAAACTGGGCACTGGTCAGCCACTGCAGGAAGGCCATGGCGGCCTCTTTGTTCTTGCTGGCGGGGTTGAGCCCCATGCCGATGTCGGTGTGATCGGTGAAGAAGCAACCGTCACCACGCTTGGCGACCGGGGGACGCATCACCCCGAAGTCCAGCTTGCCGGTGAAGGGGGCTATCTCCCAGGAGCCCGCCACATAGAAGGCCGCCTTGCCACTGGTGAACAGCTCATTGGTCGCGGCGTAGTCCCGCGCTGCGGCGCCCTCGCCCAGATAGGGGCGCCAGCGCGCCAGCTCTTCGAACACCTGCCGGTACTGAGGATCGTCGAGTCGCTCCTGGCCATTAACCAGCGCCAGGCGACCATCTTCCCCCTTCCAGTAGTTGGGGCCTATGTTCTGGAAGCCGAGCTCGGAGGCGACCCAGCTCTCGCTGCCGCTCATGGCCAGCGGCACATAGCGGCCATCAGCCTTCACCTTCTCCAATACCTGGAAGAGATCCTCCCGAGTCTCTGGCAGGCTCAGGCCCAGCTCCTTGAAGATCGCCTTGTTATAGAAAAAACCGTGAATGACGGAGGCCATGGGCACACAGAAGGTCTGAGCCCCGGAATCCGTCTGCCAGGGCGACTGGGCGAAGCTCGGGAAGTTCTCCATCCCGGCCATCTCGGTCAATTCGGCGAGATAACCCGCCTTGAACAGTGCCAGGGAGTCATCAAAGGGGCGACAGGTGATGAGGTCCCCCGCCTTGCCCGCCTTCAGGCTCTGCCACAGGGTCGGCATGTACTCGACGTTCTGCACCCCGTTGAATGTCACCTGGATGCCCGGGTGAGCGGCCTCGAAGGCCGGGATGATCTTCTGCTCCCATAACGCCTTGTCATCTATCCGCCAGCTCTCGATCACCAGCTCACTGGCCATCAGCTGACCACACAACAGGAGACTCAGGGCTCCGATCCACTTGTTAGCCATAAGTCCTCTCATACCTTGAAATGGGCGATCAATTGCTGCTGCTTGGCAACCAGATTGGCGAGCACCTCGCTGCTGCTGGCCGATTGACGGGCTTCCCGCTCCGTCTCGTAGGCCACCTCGGCAATACCGGAGATGTGGCGAGCCACCCCCTGGCTGACCGAGATCTGCTCCTGGGCCGCGTGGGCCACCTGATCCGCCATCGACTTGATGGCGCTCATCCGCTCGGCGATGGATTGCAGGGCCGCATCCATCTGGCGAGTCTGGTCGACACAGCTGCCGGTCTGCTCCTGGCTGCGGCCCATCACCTCGACCACCTGGCTGCTGGCGCTCTGCAAGTTTTCGATCATGGCCTGGATCTCTTCCGTACTGGTCTGGGTCCGGTTGGCCAGTGCCCGCACCTCATCGGCCACCACGGCGAAGCCGCGACCGGCTTCACCGGCCCGGGCCGCCTCGATGGCGGCGTTGAGCGCCAGCAGATTGGTCTGCTCGGCGATGCCGCGAATGACGTCCAGAATGCTGCCGATGTTGTGACTGAACTCCCCCAGCTTGTGGGTGATGCCCACGGCCTCGGCCATGGCACCGGCCAGCTCTTCGGTAAGGCGGCGAGTCACGGCGACCTGCTGCCGACCGGCGCGAGCCTCTTCGTCGGCAAGATCGACTTCGTGTTTGGTGCCATCGGTGGAGCGAGCCACCTCGGTGGCGCTCACCTCCAGCTCGGTGATGGCGGCGGCCACCTGATCGGTCTGGCTCTTCTGATCCTGCACCCGGGCCATGGCTCGCTCGCTAATCTCGGCGGCGCGACTCGCCTCCTCCACCAGATGGCGGGAACCGGCATTGATCTGAGCCAGCAGTTCACCCGTCTTGCCCGCCAGGGTATCGATGGAGCGAGACAGGCTGCCGAACTCGCAGCGACTGCGATAATCGATGCGGCGGGTCATGTCCCCTGCGGCCATCAGGCCAAGCTCATGACCAATGCGCTGCAAGGGGCGCTGTATGCTGCGGGCCGTGGTGTAACCGATCAGCAGCGCGGCGGCGGCAGAGACTGCCGCCACCAGCAGGATCCAGATGCTGGCACTGCTGACGGCGTCATCGGCCAGGGAGCGGCTGGAGCTGGCGATGGTGCCGGCACTCTTGCCCATCTCATCGAGCTGGCTCAGGCTGCTGACCAACGCGGCATCGAGCTGCTGGTTGAGTTGATTCAGGGAGCTGGCCAGCTGCTGGCTCTGGCGCATGGTGGCGAGCAGACCCTGTTTGCCGAGGGCCAGCTCCTGCATCCTGTCCAGGTTGGAGACGAAGCGCTGCTTGACGTCGGCGGGCACATCGACCCGCTCCAGCCGCTTGCGGGCCATCTCGATGTCCTTGCCGAGCACCCGCTCCAGTTCATTGAGATCCGTGCCTGCATCGGCGCGGCGTATGTTCTTCAGATCCCGGGCGATGCCGGAGGTGATGAGCTCAGCCTTGTTGCGCATGGATCGCTTGGCGGACGCCTGCTGCAACAGCAGATCCGCAGCCCACTGGTAGGTATCTTCCAGACGGATGAAGGCCATCTCCAGCTGGTGACGCTGGGCCAGGGTATCGACCCATTGGCGATGTTGACTCAGCACCTGACCCGCCAGGGCGAAGAACTGTCCCGTGGCCTGCTCCACCCCGGCGAAGCGCGACCGGGCCTCGTCCAGCTCGGTGAAACGCCCCATCTGCTGACTCAGGGTCTTGAAACCGGCCTGCTGCTGCTCGAAGCGACTGGCCAACTCAGGCAGGCCGCCGGCCTGTTCGCTGGCCCTGTACTCCAGTACCCAGCGGTTGCTGTCTTGCAACGCTCCCTTGAGGCCCGCCACAGTGATAACCAGAGGGGTGGCCTTATCCGAGACCTGAGAGAGGCCGTCACTGATCCCCCGTATCTTGAGGGCGCTGACGACCCCCAGCAGGACCAACAACAGCAGCATCAACACGAATCCGGCGATGATCCGCTGCACAATAGACAAACCCATGAGACATCCTCACTCGTTGGGGAAAGGGACAGTGCTGAGGGTATCGGCCGGGAAGTGAATAGTTGGAGCCTTGATAGGGGTATTTATGCCCTTGAGACAGCAAGGGTATCAATGGAAACCATAAAAGAGCCCGGCAGCGCCGGGCTAAAGGGACGTGCAGTGCAACTCGCGAGTATTAGAAGCGGTAGCCGACGCCGACCATGAAGGCCACGGGGTCGATGGAGGTCTTGATCCCCTCGCCGCCGTTGACGTGCACCTCGGTGTCTATGTCCATGATCCAGGCCGAGCCGTTGACAAACCAGCGGTCATTGATCGCCATGTCGATACCAATCTGACCGGCCACCCCCCAGGAGTCATCCAGCTTGACGTCGGCACCATCCAGGGCACCCTTGCCCTTCTCGCTGAAGAAGGTGGTGTAGTTGATGCCGATGCCCACATAGGGGCGCACCTTGCTCTGGGCATCCCCGAAGTAGTATTGGGCCATCAGGGTCGGCGGCAGCTGTTTGACCTTGGCGACCTCTCCCAGCCCCGGCGTGCTGACCGAGTGGGAGAAGGGGGTGGCGGCCAGGAGCTCGACACCCCAGTTGTCGGTGATCAGATAGGAGAGGGTCAGCCCGAGCTGCATGTCGTCATCAATCTGGAACTCGCCCGAACCCAGTACATCGTCGCTGCTCTCCTGAGGAGAGACGAAGGCCAGGCCACCGCGCACCAGGATATCCCCGGCCTGATGGGCCATGACGGGAGAGGCAAAGGCGGCTGCGATCATCAGAGGAAGAAACTTGTTCATCACCATATTTCCTTTTTTAGTTTTCGTTCTGTGTTGTAAGCAGGGCGACTATAAAAGGATGTGACTGGCCGGTTATTGATTTGGCGCAAAAGTTACCAATAAATAGATAGATGTACGAAATAGCTTACTCACGCGCAAAACGCCGAGTGTGAATAACATAACCAACTGATTTAAAATGATTAACTATAATAACGCTCTTTATTTTCAACGATTAATGCATAAACGGAATATAAGTTTTGTGATACGAGTTGGCTATTTTTTGATTGCAGCTTGTTATCGGCTGGCGTATTTTCCGCATCCATTGTTGTCGAGTTGTCACCCTGTTTTTATGAAAAAGCCCTATCAGCCTCATCCCGTCACCAGCATACTGGCCGCTATCTTCGGTCTCGGCTCCCTGCTGTTTATCTTCGTCGGCTTCTGTCTCGGGCTCGCCTGGCTGATGGTGCGGACGCACTGAGGCTGGATAGCAGAGAGGGGCCCGATGGGCCCCTCTCTATTAACGGTCACGTTGCCCGTTGTTCATATGCTGGCTGCGGCGGTTATTCGCTCTGCGCTGCCTGGCGCGGTTTGCGCCCCTTGCGCACTGCCGGTTGGCTGGCTTGCCTGGCCCCATGCTTGTCCAGCAAGGGGGCCAGGAAGCGCGCCGTGTGCGACTCCTTGTTCTTGGCAACCTGCTCCGGGGTACCGGTCACCAGGATACGGCCACCACCGGCCCCCCCTTCCGGCCCCAGATCCACCACCCAGTCCGCGGTCTTGATGACATCCAGATTGTGCTCGATGATCACCATGGTATTGCCCCTGTCCCGCAACTGATGCAGCACCTTGAGCAGTTGCTGAATGTCGTGGAAATGCAGGCCAGTGGTCGGTTCATCCAGGATATAGAGGGTCTTGCCGGTGTCGCGCTTGGAGAGCTCCCGCGCCAGCTTGACCCGCTGCGCCTCCCCTCCCGACAAGGTGGTCGCCGACTGGCCGAGGCGGATGTAGGAGAGACCCACGTCCATCAGGGTCTGCAGCTTGCGCGCCACCGCGGGCACCGGGTCGAAGAAGCCACGGGCATCTTCCACCGTCATCTCCAGGATCTCGTTGATGTTCTTGCCCTTGTACTTCACCTCCAGGGTCTCGCGGTTGTAGCGCTTGCCCTTGCAGACATCGCAGGGCACATAGACGTCTGGCAGGAAGTGCATCTCCACCTTGATGACCCCATCCCCCTGACAGGCCTCGCAACGACCCCCCTTCACGTTGAAGGAGAAGCGACCCGGCTGGTAGCCGCGTGAACGCGCCTCCTGAGTGCCGGAGAGCAGCTCACGGATCGGGGTAAAGAGCCCGGTGTAAGTCGCCGGGTTGGAGCGCGGGGTGCGGCCGATGGGGCTCTGATCGATATCCACCACCTTGTCGAGCTGATCCAGCCCCTCGATGCTGCGATAAGGGGCCGGGGTCGATTCGGTCGCCTTGTTCAGCTCCCGGTGGGCAATGCGGAACAGGGTGTCGTTGATCAGGGTCGACTTGCCGGAACCGGATACCCCGGTGACGCAGGTCATGACCCCGAGGGGAAGATCCAGGTTGACGCTGCGCAGGTTGTTGCCGCTTGCCCCCTTGAGCTTGAGCCAGCGATCGGTGAGCGGGGTGCGCTGCGCAGGGACGGCGATCTCCTTGCGGCCGGAGAGGTAGTCACCGGTCAGGGAGTCCGGGTTATTGATGATCTCCTCCGGGGTGCCTTGCGCGACGATGGCGCCGCCATGTACCCCGGCCCCCGGCCCGATGTCGAGCACATGGTCGGCGAGGCGAATGGCGTCTTCATCGTGCTCCACCACTATCACGGTATTGCCGAGATCGCGCAGGTGGGTCAGGGTCTTGAGCAGCCGTTCGTTGTCCCGCTGGTGCAAACCGATGGAGGGTTCATCCAGTACATACATGACCCCCACCAGACCGGCACCTATCTGGCTCGCCAAGCGGATGCGCTGGGCTTCGCCACCGGACAGGGTCTCGGCGCTGCGGGACAGGCTCAGATAGTTGAGCCCCACGTTGACCAGGAAGCCGAGCCGCTCGACGATCTCTTTCAAGATCTTGTCGGCTATCTGGGCACGCTGGCCGGTGAGCGCCAGCCCCTCGAAGAAGGCCAGGGCATCGCCGATGGATTGCTCGGCGATGGCGGAAAGGTTGCGATTATCGACGAACACATGGCGCGCCTCCTCCCGCAGTCGGCTGCCGCCGCAGCTGGTGCAGGACTTGTTGGCAATGTATTTGGAGAGCTCTTCGCGCACCGAGTTGGATTCGGTCTCCCGGTAGCGGCGCTCCATGTTGTGCAAGATCCCCTCGAAGGGGTGCTTGCGCACCACCACATCGCCGCGATCGTTCATGTAGCGGAACTCGATCTCGGTTTTGCCCGAACCCCGCAGCAATACTTCCTGTACCTTGGCGGGCAGATCCCCCCAAGGGAGCTCCAGATCGAACTTGTAGTGCTCGGCGAGGGACTTGAGCATCTGGAAGTAATAGAAGCTGCGCTTGTCCCAACCACGGATGGCGCCCCCGGCCAGGCTCTGGCTCGGGTCGTGGATCAGCTTGGCGGGATCGAAGTACTGTTGTACCCCCAGGCCATCGCAGGTCGGGCAGGCACCGGCCGGGTTGTTGAAGGAGAAGATGCGCGGCTCCAGCTCCGACATGGAGTAGCCGCACTCGGGGCAGGCGAAGTTGGCGGAGAAGGTCATGACCGGCACCTGCTCCTCGCCCTCCATGGGCGCCACCAGCACGATGCCGCCGGAGAGGGTCAGCGCCGTCTCGAAGGATTCGGCCAGGCGCAGCGCCAGGTCATCGCGCACCTTGAAGCGATCGACCACCACCTCGATGGTGTGCTTCTTGTGCAGCTCCAACGGGGGAGGATCCGAGAGATCGCACACCTCGCCATCGATGCGGGCGCGGATATAACCCTGGGCCGCCAGGTTCTCCAGCAGCTTGCTGTGCTCCCCTTTGCGATCGCGCACCACCGGGGCCAGCAGCATCAGCTTGCTGCCTTCGGGCTGGGCCAACACCTGATCCACCATCTGGCTGATGGTCTGGGCGGCGAGCGGGATGGCGTGGGTCGGGCAGCGTGGCTCGCCGACCCGGGCAAACAGCAGGCGCAGATAGTCATAAATTTCGGTGATGGTGCCGACGGTCGAACGCGGGTTGTGCGACGTAGACTTCTGCTCGATGGAGATGGCCGGCGACAGACCCTCGATATGATCCACATCCGGCTTCTCCATCAGGGAGAGGAACTGGCGGGCGTAGGCGGAGAGAGACTCCACATAGCGGCGCTGGCCTTCGGCATAGAGGGTATCGAACGCCAGGGACGACTTGCCGGAGCCGGAGAGGCCGGTGACCACGATCAGCTTGTCGCGGGGCAGAGTCAGGTTGATGTTCTTGAGGTTGTGGGTGCGGGCACCCCGGATCACGATTTTTTCCATCTTGTTGCGCGCTCGATACGGTAACCAGAGCGGGCCAGTATGGCATAGAGACTACTGGATGAATAGACAGTCCAGACGGGAAATCATGGGGAGGAGGGACAATGGAATGTCTGGTCGAGCTCGCTCAGCAACAAGGTTTCCTGCCACAGTTGCAACCGTATTCTGACCTGGTAGGGGCAAGCCAGCCCCAGACTCAATCGCCCCAGGGCATGGGGTTGGTTGGCGACCAGTTCGGCCCCCCCGCTCTGACGCTGATGACTGCGGCCTCCCGCCCCCTGACTCCAGAGATCAAGGGTGAAGGTCAGGGTTCCCGGCTCGGCGCTGCGCAGGGTCGGTGCCACCGTGAGGCCGGTCGGCCCCGGCTCGGCATTGAGGCTTATCTTGGGGATCGCCTTGGCCTCCTTGGCCGGGTCAGACTCGCCCGCCCAGACCGTTGGAGACAAGCTGAGCCACAGGAGCAGCATCGCTAGCCGCCGGTGCAGGGGAGTGGTCTGGTGACATGAGCCAACCGACCCGTCCCGAGTCCGCCCCAATAAAAAAGGGGCCCGCAGGCCCCCGAATGTGCAAATCATCAGTTGCCGCCCTGATAGACATAGGCGTGATTGTTGCTGCCATAGACATCGACCTGAGCCGTGTTGTAGCTGGCAGTCTGGACCACATCGACCAGGTTGCCACCGCCGTTCATGCCGGCGTTGACATAGACGTCGGCCACATGGTTGTTGCCGGTCTGGCTGACGGTCAGATCGTTGTCGCTGCCCAGGTAGGACTCGACGGAGGCGTTGTTCAGGTCGCCGGTCTGGGTGACCGTCACGGTCGAGCCGGAGTGGGACGCATCGGCATAGGCCCAGTTGTCGTTACCGGTCTGAGTCACGGTCAGCTCGTTGTCCGAGCCCCAGGTCCAGGCGCCTTTGCCTTCCACATCACGGGCGGCGGCAACCTGGTTGCGATCCCCTTGCTGGTCGATGGTGATCTGGTTGTTGCTGCCCGCTTCCTGCACCGCGTTGGCGTAGTTGTCGTCACCGCTCTGATCGATGGTCACCACGCCAGCGGTGCTGCTCGCCAGCTGCTTGACCACGGCCTGGTTGCCGTCCCCCATCTGCTCGACGCTGGCCTGGTTGCCCGCGCCCCGCTGCTCGGTGTCGGCGCGGTTGCCATCACCCACCTGGATGATGGTGCCCTGCTCGCCGACGCCACCCTGGTAGGCAATCGCCTGGTTGTCATCACCCAGCTGATCGATGGTCAGCACATCGTCACGGCCAGTCTGGTTGGTGTCGATTTCGTTACGGTTGCCAACCTGAGTCAGGGTGGCACTCTCGTTGGTACCGGCCTGGTTGGCGGTCAGGACGTTGCCCTCACCCGCTCCGGAACCGGACTGGGCCGTTTTCACATAGCCATCGACACCGCTCTGGGTCACATAAGCCTTGTTATCGAGATCGCGCTGCTCGACCTGGGCCTCGTTGCCACTTCCCGATTGAGTCACCTTTGCCAGGGTACCCTCCGGATAGACGTAACCGTAGCTATTGGTTGCCTGGGTGACGGTGGCCTTGTTCAGCTGACCGGACTGGGCCACCTGGGCTTCGGCACCATCGGCAATCTGCTGGGAGATGCTGGCCTCATGGCTGTTGCCAAGCTGGCTGACATTGGCGATGGCTTTATCGGACCAGTAGTTGTTGATACTGGCATCGTTGTTGTTGCCAATCTGGCTCACGGTGGAGCTGGCACCATCACCGTTATCCTGCATCACATCGGCACTGTTGTGGTTGCCGACCTGGGCGACGGAGGCGTGGGAGCCTTCGTTGAACACCTGCTGGGTCACGGTCGCGACGTTGAAGTTGCCCGTGCTCGCCACCTGGGCAACGGATCCTGCGGTGCTGGACTCCTGAGTCACCAGGGCATCGTTGCCTGCCCCGGTCTGAGCCACGCTGGCCTCAGACTGGCTGGTGTTCTTCTGGATGGTTTTCGCCTCGTTATCGGCACCAATCTGGCTGATGCTCGCCTGATTGTGGTTGCTGTCATCGAGCTGCTCGACCGTGGCCAGGTTGTTGTTGCCGGTTTGGGCGACAGTGGCCTGGTTGTTGGCGGAAGCCGCCCAGACGCTGGAAGTAGCCAGTAATACGGCAGAGGCGATGATGGTACGTTTGAACATGATTTCCCTCTCGTGCTTTGGTGTGAGCCTGGGCTCAGTTGGTTTGAACTACTCTCACTTGCTGGTTGGCGCCCGCCTGAATGACGGTGGCCGACAGACCGGAGCCGTTTTGCTCTATGCTGGCCAGGTTGCCATCACCGAGCTGAACGGCCCGTGCCCTGTTGTCATATCCGCTCTGGCTGATCCAGGCCTGGTTGTCCATGCCCTGTTGCCACAGCCACATCTGGTTGCCGATGCCGGCCTGATAGAGCTCGGCGCTGTTACCAACCCCGAGCTGAACGGCATCGACCCAGTGGTTGTCACCGATCTGCTCCAGGCTCAGCTGTTGCTGCTGGCCCTGTTGCATCAGGCGGACCTGGTTGTCGTTGCCTGACTGGCTGAGCTGCAATTCGTTATCCGATCCGAGCTGCCAGAGATGGGCCTGGTTGCCCTCCCCCCGCTGGATCAGTTCAAGCTCGTTGCCCTGACCCAGTTCGCTCAGGGAGGCCAGGTCCTGCGCCAATGCGGGCAGGCCTAGCAGACTCATGATCAGCAGGACAGGATTCAGGTATTTCATCTGCGATTACCTTTTTGAAGTGCGGGTCCAGTATCCCCAGCCCCCCTGGCCAGGGCCATCAGCCACACAGCTGATTCGAGGCTGATTCGGATCCCGGGTTTGTCTGGGAGAAAAGGCTGAGGTCACGCTGAGCCATCCAGGAGAACAGAGATGGCGCCAAAGGGAGGGATGAGAAATAAACATAAAAAAACAGGCCCATGACGGGCCTGTGTTGACGTTTTCGAGGAGTGAGCGCGCTCGCCAGAGGAGGCAGTGCCGGATGCGTTCCTGTCGCTAGAGAATGGGGGCGCTGTCTTGCAGATAGCCCTGCAGTATGGGGTTTTCCATGTCCCGCGCATCGGCAAGCTGCCAGAGGTTGTCTCGTACCCCGTTGGCAATGAGCCGGATCACCGCCGATTCGATGGCAGACATGACACACATCTGTACCGGTTCGTTGGTACTGAAACCCGCCTCCGCCTCCAGCAGCCGTTTGTACTCGACGAAGCGGAACACCCCGGCCTGCACCTGCTGGGAGAGGATGGTCTTGGAGGTGGTGACACTGTTGAGAATGCGACCGGAGCGGATATCGACGGCCCTCAGGTTGACGGTCACCTGATCGACCCGGTATTCGCCACTCGCCCCTATGCCGAAATACTTGGCCCCGGCACCGCCGGTGCGCACATTGCTGTCATAGGCGACTATGCCCCCCTCGATCAGGATATTGGCCGCCACCAGCGAGGGTAATTGATGCTGATTATTGCCGGGTACATTGGGTTTGTTTTGCGTGGCCCGCACTATCTTGCGCTCGGTCAGCAGGTTCTGCAGCCCTTCCCGCTCCAGGGGCACGAACCACTGGGAGTCCCAGAGCGCCGTGCTCAGCATCGCGACCCCGCCCTGGGTCACGGCCGTGGAGAAGTTGGAGGCCGGGGCTGGCAGATACTGACCGGTCTGATCGCGAAAATCGTAGACGGCAGCCACTATCTTGCCCTTGGGCTTGGGCAGGCTGATCAGCTCTTTATAGGAGATGGATCTCGGCATCAGGGTCGCCTTCTCGTCTGCCTCGGGAGAACCTATATGCGTGGCACAGCCCCCCAGGAGAGAGAGGGTGGCAAGCAAAGGCAGGGCGGCGAACAGGGGTATCCGTTTCATAGCATCCTCAGTCGGCGATCAGGCCATTCACTTCGATCAGGGTGGTTTCGTTCGTCGCTCTATCTGTGATGGAGATGGCCAGGGTGCCATCCTCATCCACCACGTTGATCGCGAACTCGTCGGTGACCAGGCTACCGCTTTGGCTGCCATCCTTGCCGACGTCGGCCAGCAGCTGGCTCACCAGCCGCGACTGCAGGCTGGAGGTGAGTCTGTCCAGTGCCGAGGTGCCACTGCTGCCACCGGCTGAGGGATCCTTGTAGTCGTTCTGGGCATTGGCCGTGCCCAGCAGGTGACTGCTGTTGAGCGGGTTGCCGCCAAAGCTGGGGTTGACGGGCCGATAGATAAGCTCGGAGGCAGAGGCGGTCATGCTGACCGTCAGCGCCAGGAGCAGGAGGCGTGAGCACATATGCCATGTCCTTATAGTTCATCGTGTTCCAGATCGAAGGTATCCATGAACAGGATGGCGACCTTCTGCTGTCGTAAAACCTCGCTCACCTGAGCCCAGGCCTGCTGCGCGGCAGCCTCCCCCTGACTCCGTACCGGAGAGAGCGCCGTCCTGAACAACACCTTGCGATTGTGGGTGATCCAGATAAGGCTCCCCCAGCGCGCCGTCGGCCGTTCATGTATGGTGATATTCTCTCGGGCATGGGGATCTTCATCCTCCCGTAGCCGGCTGAAGTGGTGATAAAAGCCCTGGCCAAAGCGGGTGAAGGTACGATCTATGACCAGGCCGCCTATCTCTATCCGGTCGTTCTCCTGCTCGGGTTGCAGGGACTCCAGCGGCGCGTTGGCATCCCCCTCGCTGGCCGCCAGGGCCCCAGAGATCAACCAGAGACAGAGCAGCCAGCTGCGCATCAGTGGGAGCTCGTCATATCGAGGTACTCTTTGGCCCAGCTCACCGCCTGCAACCTATTCTTGACGTTCAGCTTCTTGAAGACGTTATAAAGGTGGGACTTGATGGTGTGCTCGCTGACAAACAGGGTGTCGGCTATTTCGGTATTGGAGGCCCCGGTCATCAAGTAACGAATGATCTCGCGCTCGCGGACCGTCAGCAGATTCTGGCTGCGCTGAGCCGGCTCCATGCCCTGCCGGTAATAGCTGACCAACTCGCACATCAGATGACGCGGGATCCAGAACTCCCCCTGCATCACCTTCTTGATACCGGCCACCAGACGATCCAGGGGATCCTGACGGAAGAAGAGACCGCTGGTGTTGGGCCACATCAACAACAAGTCGCGATCCGTGCTGGTCGGCGCATTGAGCAACACTGTGCTGGCCGATTCGAAGGCGGCAATATCCCGGTTCCAGCCAAACTGCTGGCTCGACTTGAGATAGTCCAGATCGATCAGGAACAGGTTGCAATCTTCGATGGCCAGCAGTTGATCGGGATGGCTGATCAACCGTATCGGCTCACCGAGTTGGGCCATCAGATAGGTAGTGAAGGTCGTCGCCTGAACATTGCCTTCGGTCACGAGTACCAACGGAATCTCTGTCATCATGGGGCTCTTCCTTGAACGGTGTGCCTGTCGGCTTGCATCGTTTTTATGTGCCAATAATGGTCGCAAGAGAGTAACAAGCCCCGATTTTTACACAGCATTAAAAAAGCATTAGGCGCCATTCAAACCCAAGTGAAACTGTTTTTTTACTAGACAATACAGAGGACTAGGACAGACCCCCTATTTGGGGGGGGCAAATGAGACATAGATACTCCGGCTGTCATCTCTCTCCTTATCCCTCTGCTATGGGCAATATCTTAAGAACGTGAAGCAGCCCCCACACCGCCGCTTGCCCGGATCCCGGCACCTGCGTTAGCGTATTGCCGAATACAGAACCCGCGCGTCAAACCCGTTTCGGGTTGCTAAAGATGTGCTATCAACGGCATCAACTGTTACTATGGCGGGCTAATCCGAACGTCGATGGCAGGGCCCATGCCCCATCGACGACAGGCCAGGGCCCCCGCAGGCAAGATGGCGCCGGGCCTGGGCGGCAGCAATATTTTGAG
This sequence comes from Aeromonas rivuli, assembly GCF_000820045.1. Classification (GTDB taxonomy): domain Bacteria; phylum Pseudomonadota; class Gammaproteobacteria; order Enterobacterales; family Aeromonadaceae; genus Aeromonas; species Aeromonas rivuli. The sequence continues at coordinate 18,994 of NZ_CDBJ01000050.1, forward strand.
TAGAACCAGACCAGGTAGCTGGTCGGCATATAAAGGTGGAAGATAGATTATGGCCAGTCGAGGCATCAACAAAGTCATTCTGATCGGTAACCTGGGGCAAGACCCGGAAGTGCGCTACATGCCGAGCGGCGGTGCCGTGACCAACATCACCCTGGCCACCTCCGAAACCTGGCGCGACAAGCAGACTGGTGAGCAGAAAGAGCGCACCGAATGGCATCGTGTGGTGTTCATGGGCAAACTGGCCGAAGTCGCTGGCGAATACCTGAAGAAGGGTTCCCAGGTCTATGTCGAAGGCAAACTGCAGACCCGCAAATGGCAAGATCAGGGTGGCCAGGAGCGCTATACCACTGAAGTATTGGTAGACAGCTTCAGCGGCGTTATGCAGATGCTGGGTGGTCGTCCTCAAGGCGGCGCCGGTCAGGGAATGGGTGGTCAACAGTCCCAGGGCAACTGGGGTCAGCCCCAACAAGCCGCTCCCCAGCAGAATATGCAGCGTCCCTCTGCCCCCCAACAGAATGCAGCGCCGCAACAGAACATGCAGCAGGGTGGTTACAGCCGTCCGCAGCAACAGCCTCAGTCCGCACCGCCGGTTTACAACGAACCGCCGATGGACTTTGACGACGACATTCCGTTCTAATTAATAGCTCTACAAAGGCCCTGACCATTCAGGGCCTTTTCTTTGCAAACCTGTGCAACATTGCGTGCATTCCTGACGCAAAGAAGCCGCATCCCCCCGATTTCAGCCCGACTCTCGTCCCGGGACAGAGGGCGTGCAAGGGGGCAGGTTATAATGCAGTGAATCGCCATCGAGTAGTGGGACATGATAAAACGCGGGATCCTGATCATTGGGTTAGTAGTGAGTGGATTGCTGAGTGCCGCACCGCTCAAGGTCGGTGTCAGTTTTGCCATTCCACCCTACGTCATAGAAAAAGAGGCGCAGGGCATAGAGCTGGATCTGCTGCGCACCGCCTTCCAGGACAGTGGCTATCAACTCTCTTTTCATTATCTGCCCCTGGAACGCACCTTCCGCATGCTGGCCGACGGCAAGCTGGACGCCATCATCAATGTCAGGCCCGGCATGCTGGATGGGGCCTTTCTCTCCCGCCCCGTGATCCGCTTTCACAATCAGATATTCACCCTCGCTCCGCTCACCGTGACCAATCTCACGGCGCTCACGACCCTCAAGGTGACCGCCTTCCAACGGGCGACTCAGATACTGGGCCCCGAGTTTGCCACTATGGCCGCGAACAATGCCCGTTATGAAGAAGTCGCCAAGCAGCAGGGCCAGGTGCACCAGCTGCTGCTAGGCCGGGTTGATGCGGTGGTGATGGATGAGCGCGTCTTCTATTACCATCTGGCGCAGTTAAGGCAGGAGAGAGCCGAGCCCCACATTTATAACCGGGAACGGATACGGGCCAACGCCCTGTTCAAACCCACCCTCTATCACTTCGCCTTCAGGGATGCGGCAGTACGGGATCATTTTGATCGGGCACTGCTGGCGATGCGAGTGGATGGTCGGTACGAGCAGATCTTCGCCAACTATGGCGCCGAACCATGATCCCTGCAGCAAGCACCCGATGAGCGGCAATAGAAAAGCCAGCCCGAAGGCTGGCTTGTGGTACTGGCTCGAGTGAGCTGAGTTACTTCATGACGCTATCACTCTTGAGATCGGCTTTCTGGCGCTTGGCCTCTCGCTTTTCCTTCAGTGACATCTGCGGCTTCTTCTTGCCATCTTTGCCGTTGTGATGTTCTTTGTTACTCATCATCAAACTCCAAAAATGTGACCGACACTCGGGGGGCTAACCCCTGCTGCAATCCGAATCGTAAACTACAGTACTTCCTTGCCTCCCCATTGAGCGGGAAGCAAAATCAGCATACTCCCTAATCAAGGCCGGGATCCATCCCCATTTGCTCCCCCTCCTCATTCCCTTTGCATCGGCTTTTTTGACCTGAAGAGCGAGCAAACCATTCATGCATATCACTATTTAATTTAACGCCTGGCCAGAACCCGCATTTAATGTTCTATCTCTCGTCACAAATATGTCCGGCAGAGAGCCAAGTGAACAGGGAAATAATTCGGCACTAACAGGGGGTAAATGTGATGGCAAGCGGAGAATAAGAAATAATCAGCGAAATGTGATAAGGTATTTCATTCCCAACTTGCCAGGAGAGCCCCGTGAAAAAATTGGAAATGAAAGATCTGACCGATAAAGAAAAAGCCGATATCGCCCAATTGCTGCAAAAGGCACAGGCCAATGCGGATCATCCGCTGACCAATGGCGAGCGCAACAAAATCCGGGAAGAGGGCCGCCTCAAGGTGGTTGCCGATCGCGCCGAAGCCGCCAAAGAGGCCTCTCGCCTTGCTCGCGAGAAAGCCAAGGAACGGGCTCGCAACCAAGTGCTGCCAGAAACCTTCAGCTGGATTGACTCCGTCAGCGACAAGTTCCGCGGCCGCCGCTGACCACTCAGGCTCGTCACCCAGGGACAACACATCCCGAGTGGCGAGTTCGAGCCTGACCCGGATCGCCCCTTAACCACAATTTTTTCAGGTTTTTTCACCCGACCCGCCCTCCGGCATTATACCCAGTAGGCAGGGGCGATAATTCAGCGCCAAGGCAGGCCATACAAGGTTCTGCCTCTTTTCTCCTCAAAAAGCACCTGAACCATTCAAGTCTCTTTTTTGGGGAAAGTGATCACCAGATCGGCTGCTGAAAGAAATGATTTACGAGATAAAGATTGCCATCACTGAGATGGCATGTTTTAATGTTTCTCGATGGTTCGGTAGTTCAGACCACATTATGTTAGGTAGTCTCTAGTAAAGCAGTGATTAGATAAGAGTTGTCCTCGGATTCCACTTATCAAATAATTCTCCTTCTTTAGTGCGCCATACGTATTCTGACGAAAAATCATAAATTGCCATATGGCACTTAAACACTGTAAAGGAAATTATTATGTCTAACAAAATGACTGGTACCGTTAAGTTCTTCAACGCTGAAAAAGGTTTTGGCTTCATCTCCCCGGCTGACGGCAGCAAAGACGTGTTCGTACACTTCTCCGCTATCCAGTCCACCAGCTTCAAAACCCTGGACGAAGGTCAGCGCGTTGAGTTCACCATCGAGCAAGGCCAGAAAGGTCCTGCTGCTGCCAACGTAGTTGGTCTGTAATTCAAGCCAAGGGCCAGTAACCAGACCCAAGTCTGCTGACTGACCACTGCAAGAATTAAAAAAACCCGCCTAGGCGGGTTTTTTGTTGTCTGAAAGTTGCCTGAAAAACGGTGAAGCCCCCTCCTCCTTGCCCTGACACGTTCCCTCTCTCCTGCCCCCATCAAGATGATAATAGATATCAATTGCGTTTAATTCTCATTTAATTAGAATGCCTGCCGAAACGGTTTCCCCGTTTGAGGCTCAATCCAGCCGTCCCAGTGCGACACCAAGATCCCGGGATGCCATGGCGGATTGAGAAACTTTCCTTCCCAGGAGTTCAGGTTCCCATGACCAGCATACGCATTACCCCCCTTGCCCCTCTGATATTCGCAGCCCTTGCCAGCCAGGCTCATGCCAGCCAGAACGAAGTGATGGTTGTCACGGCTTCAGGTTTCCAGCAGAAGATTGAAGACACCGCCGCCTCCATCTCGGTCGTGACACGCGAACAGCTGGAGAAGCGCGCCTATCGTGACGTCACCGATGCCTTGAAAGACGTGCCCGGGGTTGTGGTGACAGGGGGTGGCAGCAGCAGCGACATCAGTATCCGGGGCATGGGCTCCAAATACACACTGATGCTGGTCGATGGTAAACGGGTCGACAGTCGTGGCACTCGCCCCAACAGCGATGGTCCCGGCATAGAACAAGGCTGGCTGCCTCCCCTGCAAGCCATAGATCGCATTGAGGTGGTACGCGGCCCCATGTCCTCCCGCTATGGTTCCGATGCCATGGGCGGCGTCATCAACGTCATCACTCGCAAGAGCGCCAGCATGACCGCATGGCAAGGCTCACTCCACGCCGACTCCACCTTTCAGGAAGATCAGGAGTCCGGAGATATCTTCCAGACCGACGCCTATGCAGCGGGCGCCTTGGTCGAGGGATTGCTGGGGGTGAGGGTCAATGGTCTGCTCTCCCATCGGGATGAGGATCAATTCGAGAATGGCTTTGCCGAACAGGAGATGCGCAGTGGTACTGCCGTATTCAGTCTGACGCCAGATGAACACAACAGGTTCGACTTCGAGGCCAGTCGCGGCCTGCAAGACAGGGATCGCACACCAGGTGACTCGATTCCCACCAAAGCCAAGCCGAGCCTGAATCGCTACGAGCGCACCAATTACGCCATCACCCACGACGGCCAATATGAGTTCGGCTCATCCTCCAGCTATCTGCAACACGAGGAGAACACCAATCCGGGTCGGCAGATGAAGATGCTCAACACCATAGCCGACACCCACACCCAGTTCATACTCGGCGATCACTATCTGAGCATCGGTGGCCAGTACCGCTATGAGGATCTGCAGGATCAGGGCAACCAGCTCAAGGTGGCCAATAGCGCCGATCAGCTGACGCGCTGGAGTTGGGCGCTGTTTGTGGAGGATGAGTGGGCCATGACCGAGGGTTTCGCCCTCACCGCCGGTGTGCGCCTGGATCAGGACGAGAATTATGGTGACCACTGGAGTCCACGCCTGTATGGCGTCTGGCATCCTGCCGAATTCTGGACCCTGAAGGGAGGCGTCTCTACCGGCTATCGCTCCCCTGACTTGCGCATGTCTGCCGCCAACTGGGGTCAGGCCACCGGAGGTGGCACCCAGGATGGCATCCTGGTCGGTAATGCGGACCTCAAGCCAGAGACCAGCCTCAGTGAAGAGATAGCGCTGCTGTGGGATGGTCAGCAAGGGTTGAATGCCAGTTTGACCCTGTTCAACACCGATTTTAACAACAAAATCTCCGAGGTTCGGCGCTGTTCCAGCAAGAGTGACCCAAGCTGTACCCTGAATGGCTACACCTATGACTTCATCAGCGATCGCATCAACGTCGACGAGGCGAACATGCGCGGGGTGGAGAGCACGGCCAACTGGGCGATCAATACCGATTGGTCCCTGGCCTCCAGTTATACCTACACCCAATCCGAGCAGAAAAGCGGTCCCATGGCTGGCAAACCCCTCAACCAGATGCCGCGCCACATGTTCAATACCTCGGTGGATTGGCAAACCACGGAGCAAGTCAGCCTCTGGTCGCGGGTCAACTTCCGCAGCAAGACCTCGGACTACCAGAGTCGCGCCAAAATGGCCGACGGCACCCCCTCCTACACCTTCTTCGACACGGGATTGGTCTACAAGGCCAACCAGGACTTGAGCGTCACTGCGGGCATCTACAACCTGCTGGACAAGACGGTGGATTACGGTAGCTACGGCACAGTGCTGGACGGGCGCCGCTACAACCTGGGGCTGACCTATCAGTTCTAATCACCATCCCGGCAAGACAAGAGGCCCGCATAATGCGGGCCTCTTGTCTTGTGGCGAGTGGGGGCGTGCTGGCGAGCGTCATCACCCTAGCGTGGCAAGCTGATCCTGGCTTCCAGTCCCCCTTCGGCCCTGTTATGCAGGGTCAACTCACCGCCGTGCTGGTGCACCAGGGTACGGGCGATGGAGAGCCCCAGCCCCACGCTGCCCGATTCGGTATTGCGGGCCTCGTCCAGGCGCACGAAAGGCTTGAACACTTCGTCGAGCTGGTCATGGGCTATGCCTGGCCCCTGATCGAGCACCCGAATGATCAACTCCTGAGGGCCAGGTTCGAGGCGAACCTCCACCTCCCCCGCGTACTTGAGGGCATTGCCTATCAGGTTCTGCAACACCCGGCGCAGGGTGTTGGCACGGCAGGCGTAGACCAGCTTGCCTTCTGCCTCGAAATGCACCGGCTGACCCATGTCGGCATAGTCGTCGCACAGACTCTCCAGCAGGCTGACCAGGTCCAGCTCCCGAGTCTGCTCCTGGGTGCCTTCGTCCCGGGCAAAGCTCAAGGTCGCCGCCAGCATCTGCTCTATCTGTTGCAGGGTCTGCTGAATGCGCTCCTTGTCCTCACCATCGGCCAGAAACTCGCTGCGCAGCCGCAGGCTGGTGATGGGCGTGCGCAAGTCATGGGAGATGGCTGCCAGCATCTGGGTCCTGTCCTGCACGAAGCGATCGAGCCGGGTGTGCATGCGGTTGAATGCCTGGATGGAGTCGCGGATCTCGGTCGGTCCCTCCTCCTTGAGCAGCGCCGTCTCTTCGCCGCGCCCCAGCTTGTCGGCATTATGGGCCAGCTGCTTGAGGGGGAGCGTGGCACGGCGAAACAGCCAGATCATCATGCCGATCACCAGACTGGCCACCAGCAGCAGGTTGAAGGTGGTCTGCCGCGACCAGGTCCCCGCCTCCTTGTCTACCAGGGAACTGAACTGCAACCACTGGCCCCCCGGCAGCTCGATGGAGCCGTAGAGCCGCATATCCTGAGGAGGCGGCCCCTTGCGATCGTCCATCATGCGCACATGATGGCGCCAGGCCCGGCTGCGGGGCGCATCCTTGCTCAGCTCGGCACTGATCTCCACCATCAGATCCGGGGGATAGCCCAGCTTGCTGCGCACCAGCGCCTCGAAGCGGGGGCTGCGATTGTCCGGTTGCAGCGGCTCGGGGGCGAGGCGCAGGAACAGAGTCTCGCTGCGGCTCGCCTTCAATATCTCCCGGTGCAACTCGGGGGGAGAGAGGGTCAACAGCCTGACCACAGAGACGATGCGCTGCATGGCATTGCGGCTATTGATAAACCCCAGCGCCTCCTCTCTATCTGTGCGGTAGATCTGGATGCTGAGCAGCTGGATCAGGATAAGCCCGGCCAGGGCCACCAACACTATCTGACCGGTGAGCCCCTTGGGCCAGAGCCGCTTGATGAAGGCCATGGCGTCAGACCTGGGTCACATCGGCGGCGAACAGGTAACCGCCGCCCCAGATGGTCTTGATGAGTTCGGGATTCTTGGGATCCCGCTCCAGCTTGCGCCTCAGTCGGCTGACCAGGGTATCGATGGCGCGATCGAAGGCTACCGCCTCCCGGCCCCGGGCCAGATCCAGCAGCTGATCCCGGCTCAATACCCGCTGGGGCCGCTCCAGAAACACCTTGAGCAAGTCGAACTCGGCGGTAGAGAGGCTCAGCCCCACCCCATCCTCATCGAGTAACTCCCGGCGATTGATGTCGAGCAGCCAGCGGTCGAAGCGCAAATCCCGGGACAGCGTCTCCGCGGCGGGTTGCTGATCGGCCTGGGTACGGCGCATCACCGCCTTGATCCGGGCCAACAGTTCGCGAGGATTGAAGGGCTTGGCCAGATAGTCATCGGCCCCCATCTCCAACCCTATGATGCGATCTGTCTCCTCCCCCATGGCGGTGAGCATGATGATGGGCAGCCTGGATTTGACCCTGAGCTCGCGGCACAGGGTCAGACCATCCTCGCCGGGCAGCATCAGATCGAGCACCAGCAGATCGAACTCGCGCTCCTCCAGCAATTTCTTCATCTCGCGCCCATCGCGGGCACAGCTGACCCGCATGCCATGCTGCTCCAGAAAGCGCTTGAGCAAGTCGCGGATCTCGCCGTGGTCATCGACCACCAGGATATGGTTGTTCAACTGATTCATGACGCGACTCTCTCTCAGACAAAGGGGCGTGAGCGTAACTGGCCCGATTATACGAAAATCCCCCGGGGGGTTTGTGTCAAACTGTGGCAAATGGGCGGGGTGGCACAGTCTGCTACAAAAAAGCCCCTTGCTGGCAAAGTTCAGACACGGACTGGGTGTTTACTTGAGGTCAAGGCAACACGCCGACTCTGCATTCATCCCTTGAGGAGCAACACCATGAAGAAACTGACCAAGACACTGCTGACCGCCACCCTGATCCTGGGCCTGCCGCTGGGTGCCTATGCCGCCAGCGAAGCCGTCACCACAGCCCAGCCCGGTGCCATGAGCGAGTGCGCCATGAAGGATGGCAAGCATCACGGTGGCCGCCACGACAAGATGGAACGCATGCAGAAAATGACCCCGGAAGAGATCCAGGCTCATCTGCAAAAGCGTTATGACAAGATAGAGGATCCGGTCAAGCAGGCCGAGTTCATCAAGAAGCTGGGCGAGCGCGCCGAGGGCATGACCAAACATGCCGACGCCATGAAGGCGTTCGCCGACGCACACAAGTAAGACCCATCAAGACACAAAAAAGGGGCCTCTGGCCCCTTTTCTTATCCGCACTCTTCTTGCCCATCTTCATGCAGCCATACAAAAAGGGGCTCATCAGCCCCTTTCTCTCTGCACTCTCCCGTCGGGCTACGCCTTGGGCTTGTCCGCCACCCGCAGGCTCTTGACCGTCTCGCCTTCGAAGCGGATGACCACGTTTTTATTGTCGAGGTTGGCATCCGGCAGCAGTGTCTTGGTGGTCTGAGCCAGGGTCGGTGAACTCTCGTTCAGGGTCGACAGGTCGTAGTTCCACAGTTCCAGTTTATCCTCGGTGCCCGTGCTGGTCGGCGCACCAAACTTCTCCTTGATGCTCTCTTTGGTCGAGACACCGGACTTGATTCCAAGCGCCGTCTGCACGGCATCATTGGTATAGCTATCCGCGGCGCCGAGAGCCATCTCCTTGGTACTGTCGGAGACGGCGCCCGTGACGGCATCGAGCAGGCCAGCCTGTGCAAACAGCGGCAGTGAGGTCAGGGCAATCAACAGGATTTTTTTCATGGCAAGGTTCCAATGAATAGCAGGGAGGGGCTATGAGAACAGTTCGCAATCCTGTTCGTCAAGGTACCAGGCCCAGGAAAGAGTCATCAAGAACGCGACCAAGCGCCCGCCCCATGGGAAAAGCGCCCTGATACCGTCATCGCCCTGGGGCGGGATGGGCCAGAAAGTGTCGTGATTCAGGGTGCCGGACAGTGGGCCGCCTGATTGCGGCCCGCCCGCTTGGCGCGATAGAGCCACTCATCGGCACGGGCTAGCACGGCCCCCGCCTCTTCCCCCGGTTGTATCTCGGTGGTGCCCATGCTGACGGTGATGTGCAGCTCGGGCGTCCTGTCATCCAGCACCATGGCCGCGACGGCGCCACGAATACGCTCGGCCAATTGCCAGAGTCCCTCCCCCTGCAACTGGGGGAGCAGGAGCAAGAACTCTTCGCCACCGCTGCGCACGAAGAGATCCCCCCGGCGCAGCTGGGCCGCAACGCAGGCACAGAACGCTTGCAGCACGCCATCCCCTTGCTGATGGCCATAGCGATCGCTGATCTGCTTGAAGTGATCGATATCCAGCATGATGAGGCCCGCCGTTACGTGGCCCGCAACCAAGCTGGGGAAGTGTTCGAAGAAATAGCGACGATTGTGCAAGCCGGTGAGCTGGTCCGTCTCGCTCAGCACTTGCAGGCGACGCTGCAGGTCATGCTGGCGGGTGATATTACGCGTCATCCAGGAGACGGCGCGCTTGCCCTCGTAGCGCGAGGGCAGTGGCGCTATCTTGCCCTCGAAGCGCTGCATCCCCTGAGGGCCCGCCTCGCTATCGATATCCTTTACCTCGGCGGCGGCCAGCTCGTACTCCACCACCTGCACCTGGTTGCTATCGAGGGTGAGGACAATCTGCGCCATGATCCACGCCGCCTTGTCCGCTGGCAGCATGTCCTGCAAGCGCTTGCCGACCAAGGGGTTGCCATCCTGATAAGATTGCTGCTCTATGCCGCCCAGGTATTCGATGTAGTAACCATCCTCGCTGAGCACGAACAGGGGATCCGGTAGTTGAGCCATCACTTCATAGAGTTGTTCAACCGTCAGCGCCATATGCGGTGTCCTGTCTCTAGATGGTAAGGGGCGCCAGCCAGGCGCCCTTCTGTTATCTCACGGCCCGGGGAGTCGCACCAGCCTCAGGGCTTGCTGGCGGCCACCAGCAGCAACATCGGGCGTTCGGCCTCTTCGCTCAGGGCCGGGTTGGCGGCGATCTGGGCGGCGCTCGGCCCCCAATCTTCCACATGGACGAGCCGGAAACCATTTTCGATCAGAGGGTTGAGATAACCGCCCAGGGTACGGTGATACTTGATGACCCCCTCCGCCAACCAGTTGCTCAGCCGTGGCCCTTCGGCTTGATAACTGTTGATGGGCCAGGAGCGCTGGCCGCCCTCGTCGTGCAACCAGCCTTGCTGGCGTGGACAGGTGAAGATGGGATGCTCCACCGAGAACACCAGGCGGCCGCCGGGTCTCAGCGCCGCGAACAATTGACCGAACAGGGGGCCAACCTCGGCCAGATAGTGCAGCGCCAGCGAGCTGTAGATGAGGTCATATTGCGCGCCGTCCAGCGCCAGGGCCGCCAGATCTTCCCGCCGGTAATGAATGGCCGGGTCCCGGGTCAGCTCCGCCGCCCGGGCCAGCATCCTGCTGGAGAGATCGATACCCACCACTTCGCTCGCCCCCTGCTCCCGGGCGCTGCGGCAAAACCAGCCATAGCCGCAGCCGAGATCCAGCACTCGCTTGCCTGCCAAGGCTGGCAGCATGGCCTGCAGCGAAGACCACTCAGGAGCCCCCGCCAAGCCTTGAATTGAGCGGGGCAACTGGGCATAGCCTTCGAAAAAGCCCTGATTATCATAGATATTTTGTGACATTTTTCACTCCTGGCACATGGGATCATCCTAGCAAACAAGATTCATATGATCACGAAAACCCGGCTGACAACTTGACGATCCACGGTCAGACAATAACGCCCCAGGGGGCCGCCTGGCCTCGGCGACCGGCATCCAGCGCAGGCAACGGCAATGAAAGGGGCCACGGACAGTATCAGCGCCGGCTTGGCGCCCACTACAGTGCCGGTCTGGAGAGGGTCACGAGAGCTTCTTCTGCCAGAACATGGCCCTGCCCAGCTCGGGATCGAGTGCGTAGCCGGCGAAGCCACTGGCCCGATAGGCGGCCTGGGCCACCCGGTTGCCCTCCAGTACCTCCAGGGTCACCTTGCAGCAACCCAACTCGCGGGCGAGCCGCTCCGCCTCGGCCAGCAAGCGCTTGCCCAGGCCGCGGCCGCGGTAGTCCGGGTGCACGGCCAGATCGTGAATGTTGAGCAAGGGACGGCAGGCAAAGGTGGAGAAACCCTCGAAGCAGGTCGCCACCCCGGCTGGCTGACCATCGACCCAGGCCAGCAGTACATGGGCCCCCTGACGCTTGGCCAGCGTCGCCGCCAATTGCGCCTTCACATCCGCAGGCAGTGCCGTGCCACCGCCCATCTCATCCCTGGCATAGGCATCGAGCAAGAGCACCAGCGCCTCCCCATGTTCCGCCCTGTTCAGATCCGCCCTGATCACCTCTTCCATCCCTGACTCCCTGATCCATGATGAGGCCACAACGACGGTGGCTTGCTGCCCTCGATGGTAAACCAGCCATCCATGGCAGACCAAGCCCTGCTATGCCCTCCCGGGGAGCCAGGTCCGCGCCAGGGTAACAAAGGGTAACCGGCCATCGGCAGGGGTCACAGTTGTCGCAACCCAGGCTGGAGGAGCGTCAGTTGCGACTGCTATGCTGCTCCCCTGATCCAGAGCGCCAACGAGGTATCATGCGCATCTCCAGCATCGAGTGCGGGCGAGTCCTGGCCATCCTGGCCGTGATGACCATTCACCTCTCCCCCTTCAGCAATCCGTTCGATCCCACCCTCTGGGACGGCACCCCCTACCTCTGGCTCGGGGCCATCATCAACCAGCTCTGCCGCTTCGCGGTGCCGCTCTTCTTCCTCTGCGCTGGCTACTTCCTGCAACCCGCCCTGGCTGCAGACAAGCCTATGGCGGTGGCGCTGCGCTACTGCCGCCCCCTGCTGGGGCTCTGGCTGGTGTGGAGCCTTGTCTATCTGCTGGTGCCCTTCAACCCGGTCGCGGCCATGACGGAAGGCTATCTGCCCGCCATGGCGGGCCAGTGGCAGATGCAGCTGGGGGATCCCCTCAACGCCTGGTGGGTGGGGGGCATGATCCACCTCTGGTTCCTGCCCGCCCTGATGCTGGCCGTTCTGCTGCTGGCCCTCTGCTGGCGGGTCAAGCTGCCCCGGCTGGCCCTGGTGGCGGGCGTGCTGCTCTACGGGCTTGCCCTGATCGGCGGCTCCTATGGCCCGCTGCTGTCGGGGGGCGAGTGGGCCCTGCTGACCCGCAACGGCCCCTTCTTCTCGCTCTTGTTTGTGGCGCTTGGTGCCGAGCTGCGCCTGCGTGGCTGGCAACCCGATGCCAGGCGCTGCGCCCTGCTGATGGTGGCGGGGATGGGTCTCTATGCCCTGGAGGCCGCGGGCCTGCTGCGTTTCGCCGCCGTGCCCCTCAACCGTCATGACTTCCTGCTGGGCTCCCTGCCCTGGGCGCTCGGCCTGTTCGGCCTGCTGCTGGCCAACCCAAGCTGGGGCAAGGGCAGCTGGCTGGAACGCCAGGCCCCCAAGGTGCTGGGTCTTTACTGCCTGCATATGATGCTGGTGGTCTGGCTGATGGTGTTCGGCCCCCAGGGCAAGCTGCTGTGGTGGGAGCTGGTGAAGGTGCCGGTGCTGCTGGTGCTCTCCCTGCTCGCCTACCGACTGCTGGCGGCGAACAGGGTCAGTGGCTGGCTACTCAACCCTCGCTGATGACCCAGATTTGCTCATTGCAAAGGGGGCCACGCTGGCCCCCTTCTGGTCTCTGATATCGATACCGCCATGGGCGGCGGCGCGTCAGAAGCGCAGCGTCAGCCCGATATTGGCCTGCCACTGGGTGAGCAGATCCCCCCGTACCCGGAAGGCACAGACCTCGGGATTGCAGAGGAACTGGCTGTCGTCATTGACCAGGGAGCCGTAGCCGCGCACCTCGGCCCGCAGCGCCAGTCGCTGGGTCAGACGGGGTTGCACCCCCAACGCCAACGACATGGAGGGCGCCACCTCGCTCTCATAGGCATCGAAGCGGGTCACCCCGATGCCGGCACCTATATAGGGGGCCATGACGTTGTCGAAGAGGGTGAGGGCGCCGGCGAAGTGCAGGGTGTCCACCGTCAGCCTGTCCGGCTGCTCCGGGGCGATGGGGGTGGATTGATGGCTGTAGAGCAGCTCTATCATGCCGGGGTCGTTGACTTCCTTGCTGATGAACAGGCCCCAGTTGCCCGAGCTCTCCCCCTGCAGGGAGTCAACGGCGGTCGAGACCGGCATGGGGGCCAGCTCATCCATCTTCTCGAAGTCGATCGATGAGCTGTAACCGAGAAAAGGGGTCAGCTGCCAGCCCAGATCGGCGGCCGACTCCTCTCCCCAGCTCTGACCCAGCGGCAGCAACATTCCCACCACCATCACTCCTGCTCTCGTCATGACCATTCCCTGATGTGCATTGGTTGTGCCAGAGCATATCAGAGCCCGCTTCACCCACTCCTAAACAGAGGCTGTATAACGCCATTTTGGCTTGCCGGGCTGACGCGGCCCCGCCGCATCCCCCAACATGTGCGCCACGCCACACTGTCTATCTGGCATGATTCTGTGCCACACAAGCTGGCGGCGCTGCACCACCCTGTGGCAACGGGATGGCCCTTGGTCGCGATGGTGGTGATGGCCGCGCCCCCTCGCGAAGTGCAAGACTGGCAAGGCAATCCCCTCTTGCTTGCCCCGCTGCCATGGCCAGTGGACTCGACAGCTTGCTCAGAAATCAATCCAACAGCCTGATCCTTCTATAAAATTCCATTTCTGTCTAAGCCAGCCTCGAGCGCGCTGGTACCATACGCAGCCCTGCCGGATCCGGGCTCCCCCGTCCGCAGTGACTCAACTCTGCCGCTGGAGGCCCCATGAATCTACCCCTCATCATCAATGTGTTGCTGTTCGCCGCCCTGCTGACGGCCCTGGCCAGACTCAGCAAGCCGAGCTGGAGCCTGTCTCGCAAGGTACTGACCGGCCTGTCGATGGGGGTGCTGTTCGGTTTCGCCCTGCAACTTTGCTATGGCACCGGTCACCCCGTCATCGCCGCCTCCATCGAGTGGTTCAATCTGGTCGGCAACGGCTACGTGCAACTGTTGCAGATGATTGTCATGCCTCTGGTGTTCGCCTCCATACTGAGCGCCGTGGCCAAGCTGCACAACGCCAGCTCCTTGGGGCGCATCAGCCTGCTCACCATAGGCACCCTGCTGTTCACCACCCTGATTGCCGCCCTGATCGGCGTGCTGGTCACCCAGCTGTTCGGCCTGACCGCCGAGGGCCTGGTGCAGGGCGTCAAAGAGAGTGCGCGCCTCGATGTGATTGAGACCAGCTACCTTGCCAAAGTGAGCGAGCTGGGTGTGCCGCAGCTGCTGCTCTCCTTTATTCCCAAGAACCCCTTCGCCGATCTGACCGGGGCCAACCCCACCTCCATCATCAGCGTGGTGATCTTCGCCGCCCTGCTGGGTGTGGCCGCCCTGCAGCTGAAGAAGGAGGATGCCAGCAAGGGGGACAAGGTGCTCGCCGCCATCGATACCCTGCAAGCCTGGGTGATGAAGCTGGTCCGCCTCATCATGACTCTCACCCCCTACGGCGTGATGGCGCTGATGACCAAGGTGGTCGCCAGCTCCAACCCTCAGGAGGTGATGACACTGGGCAGCTTCGTGCTTGCCTCCTACCTGGGGCTGGGACTGATGTTCCTGGTCCATGGCCTGCTGCTCGCCCTGGTTGGCGTCAATCCCCTCAGCTTCCTGCGCAAGGTCGCCCCCGTGCTGAGCTTCGCCTTCAGCAGCCGCTCCAGCGCCGCCACCATTCCCCTCAATGTGGAAGCCCAGACCCGTCGCCTCGGGGTGCCCGAGGCCATCGCCAGCTTCGCCGCCTCCTTTGGCGCCACCATAGGCCAGAACGGCTGCGCCGGTCTCTACCCGGCCATGCTGGCGGTCATGGTGGCCCCGACCGTGGGCATAGACCCCCTGGATCCGATCTGGATAGCCACCCTGGTCGGCATCGTCACCCTCAGCTCCGCTGGCGTGGCCGGTGTCGGCGGCGGCGCCACCTTCGCCGCCCTGATCGTGCTGCCCGCCATGGGGCTGCCGGTCACGCTAGTGGCACTGTTGATCTCGGTCGAACCCCTCATCGACATGGGCCGCACCGCCCTCAACGTCAATGGCGCCATGACGGCCGGCACCATCACCAGCCAGCTGCTCGGCCAGACCGACAAGGCGCTGCTGCACGATGAGCACAGCGCCGAGCCTGTGCAGGGTTAGCAGTATGATGAAGGTGCATGGTTGATATAACACTATGGTGAAGCGGCATGGTTGAACCCTGTCCGCAGCAGATAGCAAACAGGGAGCCTCGGCTCCCTGTTTGCTATCGGTGACTCGGATACCGCGAGAGATGACCCCGACTAACTGCCGGTGACACCGCTCGGCCCGTCCTCTTTGAGCCAGGTAACAGGCAGTGCCTCATGCGGGCTCTGCAGGTTGAGGCTGATCAGCTGACCATGTTCCGTGGCCAGCTCAAGGGGCCCGCTCAGGCCATCGACACCACAGCCATCCTCACTGAACTGATAGCGGCCGCTGGTTGCCCCCTGCCCCGCCTGCCAGGAGCCCGTGCTCTGACAGCGATCACTGGCCAGGGTCAGCCCGCCCCGCTCATTGAGGCTCAGCCGATAATGCTCCCCCTCTGATACGGCGCTGTACTCTCCCACCCAGGACAGGGGATCCACGCTGGCGCCCTCCGCCAGGGGATAGAGGATGAATTCCCCCTGGGGTGAGCGGCAATCGACACGCTCCTGCCCCGCCCGGCACTGATACTCTCCCTGAGCGAAGCTGAGTTCGGCGCTCTCCTGTTCATCCGGGGCATAGCTTTGCTGGTTATCCCGCTCATCCCAGCGGGTCAGCAACTGCCGGCCCTGACTGTCCTGGCTCAGCTCAAACAGGGTGGCACGCCCCGCCTCATCCTGGGTGCTGCCCTTGTATTGCGTCCAGGAGAGGGCGGGGGCCTGGCTCTCATTTTGCTGACAGCCAGCCAACAGCAGGATAAACGGCATGCAGAACAGTAACTTGTTCATGGGTTCACTCCTGAGCCAGACCGAACAGGCGCTGCCGGGTCAACTGCACCTTGGCGCTGGAGGCCTGAATGATGCCATCGAAGGTACTGATGGTGATGTAACCCTGCTTCACCACCACCCCTTCCGACTGTTCATCCTGATCCTGGTTATCCCCTGGGGCTATGGTCACCGCCTGTTTGCCCTTGAGCCCTTGCTTGACCAGGGGACGCACCACGGCCGCCGGTTGACCCGTGGCCTCGGCCGCCTTCTGCGTCAACACATCCACCACTTGCGGATTCTGATCCAGGTCACTGGCAAAGGCCCAGGTCATGCCGCCGCCGTTCCAGCCGATGTCGGTGAACTTGTAGCCGAGGTTGCTATCTATCTCCTCGGGCAGATTGATATTGAGCCCCATATAAGGTGGCAGCAGCGGCTGGCCCGCCGGACGGGTCGCCTCAAGCTGGCGCACTATGTCGACCACCACGGCGGCTATCTTGTGACCCTGACTGGCGTCCGTGCCCGAGTTCTGATGGGCACTGACCGCGATGGCCGGCACCTCCTGAGTCAGGGCCAGAATGGCCGCCCCGATAGTGCCCGAGTTCTCGTTCATGGCCCCCAGGTTGTTGCCAACGTTGGGGCCGGAGATGAGCAAGTCCGGCTTCTTCTGCCACTGGGCCTGGGCCGCGACCTGAATGCCATAGAGCGCCGCCATGACGGGGGTGCCTTCCGAGTAGTCGGCAAAGGATTTGCTGCTGTCCGTCTCCCCCACGCAGTAGATATTCTCTGCCGCCTGGCTCTCATCGACCGGCACCGGTTTGAAGATATTGACCGCCCCGCCCTTGCCGCTCTGCTCGGTACAGGGGGCCGAGATGATCACCTGATGACCGGCCGCCACAAGATCTTGCTGCAGGGTCTGGATGTTGTTGGTCTGCCAGCCATCATCATTGCTGATCACTATGTTGAGGGCCTGGGCCGACTGGGAGAATAGCAGGGCCTGAGCCAGGCTCACGCAGAGAATAAATGGCTTCTTGTTCATGATGTTATCCTTGAAAGCGAGGTCGCCATCCTGACGTTGCCAGATGACAGAAACATGAAATAAGCCACCAACGACATCCTCCAATGGAACCCTTTTCCCTATTTTAATTATTCAGCGAGTGACACTCTCCTTGGCCCAGCGCGGCTCCGACGCCCTATTCATCGGCGATTCACCCTGCCCCCGTATGCTGTGGCGCGCCCGGGCCCCGACAATGCGGCCCCATACTTTTTTCAAGGACACAAACATGGTTGCCATCGAGCTCAAGGATCCTGACGTCCTGCTTTCCCAGACCCTGCGCAGCACAGCCCAGGCCATGGGTGAGGGTCAGATCAGCCTGCGGGAGCTGCTCGGTCTGGTGGGGGAACAGGGCATGCTGCTGTTCTGCCTGCTGCTGACGGTGCCCTTCCTGCTGCCAGTCAGCATTCCCGGTATCAGCAGCGTGTTCGGCCTGCTGATCCTCTTTATCGGTATCGGCATCACCCTCAACCGGGTGCCCTGGCTACCCGCCAGACTGATGGCACGCAGCTTTGCCACCCAGCAGCTCAAAACAACCCTGCACAAGGGCGCCGATCTGCTGGCCCGGCTCGACAAGTTCGTGCGCCCCCGCCTGCTGGTGCTGACCGCCAGCAGCAGTATCAACAGGGGCAACGGCCTGATGATCATGCTGGCCGCCGTCTTGCTGATGATGCCCTTTGGCGCCATCCCCCTCACCAATACCCTGCCTGCCTGGGCCATCTTGCTGCTCTGTACCGGCATGTTGCAGCGTGACGGTCTGTTCGTCGCCCTTGGCTACACCCTGGTCGCGGCCACCCTGATCTGGTTTGCCGTACTGGCCACCGGCGTCTTGATGGCAGGACAAGGGATCTCCGGCTTGCTCGGCTAGGCACAGCCGCCCCGGCGGCGTCATGAAACCACCCTTCGCGGCCCTGCCCCTGGCACTCTGGCCGCGTTTTTATGGTCTGCGATCAGTAGGCATGGGAGAGGCAATACCCGCCGCGACTGCCCCCAGGAGGAAGTCATTGGGTCATGAGTGGAAAGGCAATATGGAGAGGGGGAGTAGCGGCAAGGCCCGATGAGGTCGTCAGCATATGGCGGGCGGCAGGCACTGCCCCCAGGAGGAAGTCATTGGGTCATGAGTGGAAAGGCAATATGGAGAGGGGGAGTAGCGGCAAGGCCCGATGAGGTCGTCAGAATATGGTGGGCAGCAGGTGCCCCCAGGAGGAAGTCATTGGATCATGGGAAGAGCGGCAACATAGAGAGGAGGGCTAGCGGCGGGGCCCGATGAGGTCATCAGAATATGGCGGGCAGCAGACACTGCCCCGTCGATGACCACATAGGGCCAGATAACTCATGGTTCAGCGGTTGGCGGCGCGGCTCTCGTTCCAGAGCAGCTCGCCGCTGTGCAAGTCCATCAGGCTCATGGTGAGTCGATAGCGACTCCCCTCGGAGACCAGATCCCCGTACAGCATGTAACCGGCCCCGGTCTGACGGCCCAGCCGCACCAGGGAGGCTGGATTCATCCCCCCCTGCTGATACTCGAGCTGGCTGGTGATGGCGGAAACCTGACCGGGGTCGGCGAAGCTGAAACCGCCGTGGGACTGGATCCGCTGGATCATGGCCACCGCCATGGACTGGGTGTTGAACGGCTCGCCCGTGCCGTTCTGGGGCGCCATCAGCAGCAACACAGGGCTGCCACCCTGGCTCAGCCCCTGCACCTCGGGGGCTTTCAAGAAGGCATCCGCCATGGCCAGCGCCAGACCGGTCGGCGCCACGGGTTTGGGGGCAGGCTTGACCGCTTCGGGTTCGGGCACCGGCTTGTCCGGCTGACTCACCGGCTGGCTCGGCTCAGTGACCGGCGCCGGAGTGCCGCCATAGGGATTGACCGCACAACCGCCCAACAGCACAGCACTCAGCAGCAACAGGGGACGCATCTTCATCATCTCTTCTCCGTCAAAAATCCGTGTGACGGAGCCCGCGCCCCGCATCAGCTCATGCTAGAGAAAAAGTGGCTTCGGGTCGATGGGCACATGGGCCGGGGGCGACAAAGGCTGGCGAACCGGGGCGAACAAAAAGGTGGCACAGGGCCACAAGGTTCCGTTAGGGTGTTCAAAATCCACAGCCCAGAGGAGCGCCCCATGCACGGCCCCGATCCCGCCAATCCCCACCCCATGACCGGCTTCCCCCAGGTGTGCTTTATCAAGAACACCATCAAGGGGCCCAATATCGAGGTGGGTGACTACAGCTACTACGACGACCCGGAAGACTCCGCAGGCTTTGAGCGCAACGTCCTCTACCACTTCCCCTTCATCGGCGACAAGCTCATCATCGGCAAGTTCTGCGCCATCGCCCGCGGGGTCAAGTTCATCATGAACGGCGCCAACCACCAGAGCTCCGGCTTCTCCACCTACCCCTTCTTTATCTTCGGCAACGGCTGGGAGAGCGCCGCCCCCGCGCCGGGCACGCTTCCTTACAAGGGAGATACCGTCATCGGCAACGACGTCTGGATAGGCTATGAGGCGCTGATCATGCCGGGGGTCAAGGTCGGCAACGGCGCCATCATCGCCGCCCGCTCCGTGGTCACCACTGACGTTCCCGACTACGCCGTGGTCGGCGGCAACCCCGCCAAAGTGATCCGCTACCGCTTCGACGACGACATCATAGCGCGTCTCAACGCCCTTGCCTGGTGGGACTGGCCGGTGGAGCAAATCAGCCGGAATTTGAAATTGATTGGCGGCGGGGGGATAGCCGCGCTGGAAGCTGCGGCCCGATAAACACCACCAAGCAGGAAGTGCCGTAGGGTGCAATGAACGAAGTGAATTGCACCTCAATACACCCAACCACAGGTACCGAAAATGGTGCAATGCGCTCCGCTTATTGCACCCTACGTTGATACCGCTTATGTATTGTCGCGTGGTATTTCATATTCTGGCGTGGCGGTATCTCCCCATGATAAGGGATACCTGCCCTGCTGAACCCAGCGATGTAAGGTGGAATAGGGCCAATCTTTCGGGGCTGTTACCAATCCATGTTTGACGGGATTGATATGTATGTAATCGAGGTGATGATTGAAATCTTCCTGATCGCGGATCAAATGCTCCCAATAACGCCGCTGCCAAATACCCCGCTCACCACGATTCCAGCGTGATTCAGAACGCCCCTCTGTGTTGGGGATGGTTCTTGAAAACTTGCCCTTTATTTGGCGCCAGCGCAGGGGAAAATTTGTATCCCCTTGCGGCAATTCCAACAAGGCGTGTAAATGCTCGGGCAAGACCACCCAGCCGTGGATCCGGAATGGATGGCTCTCTTGCACCTCCCTGACAACCTTCCTCAACAGATCAATCCGTTCGACCAGTAGATGGTTGTTCTGACGTTCAGCCAGCACGACCGTAAAAAACCAGGTTCCCCCCGGTTGCCATGCCCGTTTGTAATTCGCCATGCCTTGCCCAATCCACAATCAACCATGTTGTTAAATGTGGTTCAAACGAAGCAAAACATGGGGTGCAATGAACAACGTGAATTGCACCGCTTACCATGGCAAGTTTGTTGGCGGTGCAATGCGCTCCGCTTATTGCACCCTACGATTCTCCCGAGGTTATGGCGGGCATGGTTTTGGTTCCCCCTCCAGTCCGCCGAGGGGAAGGGGCAAGGTCAGGAGCGCCATCAGGGATGATGGCGCAGCCGCAGCCGGCACAGGGATGTGCCGTCTGCGGCGGTCCGTCCGACCTTGCACCTGACCCGAGGGAAACCGCGTAGCGGTCGGATTGGCGGGGGAAAAGACCTTTGGTGACTTTGGGTCTTTCCAAAGTCACTCGCCCCAGCCCGAAGGGCGGGCGAACCCCCTTCGAGGCCAGCGGCCTCGCGTCCTGCACGGCGAAGCCGTGCCATCAGGCTAACCGCAGCAGCGGAGTTCGGCCCAACTCCCCAAACATCACGAAACGGACGATTACGCCTACCGGCTAATCGACCCTACGATTGCACGGCAGCGCCGTGCCATCAGACTTGCCACAGGCACGAAGTCTGGCCGAACTCACCGGGGGCCACCGGTAAAGGGGGCCTGGCCGCCCCTATCGGCCCAGGAAGGGTTCCCAGTCCTTGAACACCGGCTGCAACCCAGCCTGCCTGACGGCGGCGGCTACCTCACCCAGCGGGCGAGCATCGTGGATGGCGAACTGCTCCAGCTCTTCTTTATCCCCTTCTGCATAACCCCCCGGCTGGGTGCGCGATTCCGCCGACATCTGGGTGATGCCAAGGCGCAGGGCGCCGTTGCGAAACGCCGGGGATTCCCGGGTGGAGAGCGACAACTCCAGGGTCGGCGAGAAGAGGCGCCAGGCACAGATAAGCTGCACCAGTTGCCTGTCCGACATGGTCACCTCGGGCTCCAGCCCCCCGGTGCAGGGGCGCAGCCGCGGGAAGGAGAGCGAATAGCGGCTCTGCCAGTGGTGACGCTCCATCCAGGCCAGATGCTCGGCGACGAAGTAGCTGTCGGCGCGCCAGTCCGGCGAGAGGCCGATCAGCGCGCCGAGGCCAATCTTGTCAACCCCGGCGCGCCCCAGCCGGTCAGGGGTGGCGAGGCGCCACTCGATGTCCTGCTTGTTGCCGCGCAGGTGGTGGCGGGCATAGGCGGGGGCGTGGTAGGTCTCCTGGTAGACCATGACGGCATCCAGGCCTAAGGTTTTCAGCTCGGCGTATTCGGCCTGCGACAGGGGCTGCACCTCCATCGCCAGGGTGCTGAAGTGGCGGCGGATCCGCGGCAGGTGCTCACGAAAGTAGTCCATGCCCACCTTGGTCTCGTGCTCGCCGGTCACCAGCAGCACGCTGTCGAAGCCGCGCGCCTTGAGGGCCAGGCACTCGCGCTCGATTTCCTCGGCATTCAGGGTCTTGCGCTTCAAGCGGTTGCTCATGGAGAAACCGCAATAGCTGCAATCGTTGGCGCACAGGTTCGACAGATAGAGGGGCACGTAGAAACCCACCGTATTGCCGAAACGCTGGCGGGTGAGGCGCTCCGCCAGCTCCGCCATCCGGGGCAGGAAGGGCTCGGCAGCCGGGGAGATAAGCGCCATAAAGTCCTGCAGGGTGCGGCGGGGCGCCGCCAGCGCCCGCTCGACATCCCGGGCCGTCTTGGCGCGGATCTGCATGCCGATATCGTCCCACTCCAGCTCGCGCCAGCGGTCGATAAAGGAGGGTTCTGCTTCCTGCGCCCTCACCCCCGACGCCCTCACCCCCAGCCCCTCTCCCAGAGGGAGAGGGGGGCACAGTGCGGCAGAATCGGGGGACGCGTCGAAAGAGGGCATTGCCATTGGCTCTCGCCCTAAGCCAGCATCATGATTCATAACGCCCCCAGGAAATCGGTCAGAGGGCTGGAAGCCTGGGCCTGGCTGCCGCGCGCCCCGAGGCCCGCCTCATAGGCGCTGCGACCGGCCTCGCAGGCGAGCGCGAAGGCGCGGCCCATGGCGACAGGATCCCCGCTCACGGCGATGGCCGTGTTCACCAGCACGGCGTCGGCGCCCAGCTCGAAGGCCGCTGCCGCGTGGCTCGGCGCCCCTATCCCTGCGTCCACCACCACGGGCACCCTGGCCTGTTCGACGATGATGGAGAGGAAATCCCGGGTCACCAGCCCCTGATTGGAGCCGATGGGAGCGCCCAGCGGCATGACGGCGGCGCAGCCCACCTCTTCGAGCCGCTTGCAGAGCACGGGATCGGCCCCGCAGTAGGGCAGCACCACGAAGCCCTCCTTCACCAGCTGTTCGGCGGCTTTCAGCGTTTCTATGGGATCCGGCAGCAGGTACTTGGGATCGGGGTGGATCTCGAGCTTGAGCCAGTTGGTGCCGAGCGCCTCCCGGGCCAGGTGGGCGGCAAACACCGCCTCGGCGGCTGTCTTGGCACCGGAGGTGTTGGGCAGCAGCTTGACCCCGAGGGCCAGCAAGGGGCTCAGGATGTCGTCGTGGCGCTTGCCGGGCTCGAGGCGCTTGATGGCCATGGTCACCAGTTGGGAGCCGCTCGCCGCTATGGCGGCGGCCATCAGCTCGGGGTGGGCAAACTTGCCGGTGCCGGTGAAGAGGCGCGATGAGAAGGTGTGGTTCGCAATGGTCAGCATCTCAGCCTCCGGCGATGGCAGTGAAAAGGTGGATCTCGTCCCCGTCATTGAGGCGGGTCTCTGGCCAGCGGCTGCGGGGCAGCACGGCGCCATTGAGGGCCACCGCCACCCCCTGGGGGGCAATCTCCTGCACCGCCAGCAGCTCGGTCAGGCGCTGGCCGGTGGGCAGCGTCAGCTCGATATCGTTCAATCGAATATTCATTGGTCATCCTTATGGCTGCCACACACCGGGCAAGCGGGATCGGGGGGCAGGCGCAGCGTCTGCCACTCATGGGCCAGGGCATCGAAGCGGCGCAGGGTGCCCGCCACCGGGCTGGGACGCCCGAGCAGCAGTTTCAGTGCCTCCAGCGCCTGCAGGGAACCCATCACCCCCACCAGGGGGCCGGTAACGCCGCTGCTCTGGCAGCTCTCCCTGATTTCGGTATCCGCCGGGTAGAGGCAGGCGTAGCAGGGGTGCTCAGGGGTGCTTCGCACCATCAACTGACCCTGCCAGCCGACCGCGGCGGCGGAGATCCAGGGTTTGCCCTGGGCCACGCAGGCGGCGTTGATGGCGTGGCGGCTGGCCAGGTTGTCGCAGCAGTCGACAACCAGATCCACCTCGGCCACGAAGGCTGGCAGACTAGTCCCATCGAGGTGCTGGTTGATGGCGATCAGCTCGACGTGGGGGTTGTGGGCCGCCAACCGTTCCCGGGCCAGCTCGGCCTTGGAGCGGCGCAGCCCCTCCCCATCGAACAGGATCTGGCGCGGCAGGTTGCTGGAATCCACCACGTCGCCGTCGGCGAGCCACAGGGTGCCGACACCGGCCCCAGCGAGATAGAGGGCGAGCGGCGAGCCGAGGCCGCCGAGGCCGACGATCAGCACCGACTTGGCTTTCAGCCTCACCTGCCCCTCCTCCCCTATCTCGGCGAGCATCAGCTGGCGGCCATAGCGCAGATACTCTTCGTCACTTAGAGATGCCTCGTCAGAGCGCATGTGCCACCTCCTGCGCCGCTATGGCGGAGCGCGCCGGATCCCCGGCCCCCACGGCGGCCAGCAGACGGGCCGTGGCCCCCTGCCAGTCGTCGCTCCCTGTGATGGCGGAGACCAGGGCGATGCTGCCCACCCCGCTCTCCTTCACCGCCACTATGCGCTCCTCGCTAATGCCGCCGATGGCGACAGTGGGCCAGTCCTGCATCAGGGAGCGGTAGTGGTGCAGCCGCACCAGCCCCTGGGGGCGGGACGGCATCTGCTTGGTGTTGGTGGGGAAGATATGACCCAGGGCTATATAGGAGGGTGCCAACTCCCGGGCCCGCATCAGCTCGAAGTAGCCGTGGGTGGAGATGCCAAGGCGCAGGCCGGCGGCCTGAATGGCGGCGAGAT
>NZ_CDBJ01000050.1:43617-43830 GCF_000820045.1 Aeromonas rivuli
TTTCAGCAGCCGCTCCAGCCACTGCACCGAATCCACCACCGGATAGAGGCCGAGGCGATGTTCTGTCTCGGCGAAGGGGCCTTGCTGCAGGCGGGCCGCGCAGTCAGGATAGAGACCGAAACGACGATCGAGGCTTGATCCCGCCAGCACGACCCGGGGGAAGTGGGCGAGACTGACCGGCCAGCCGAGGTGGGCTATGGGGCCGGGGCCGAC
>NZ_CDBJ01000051.1 GCF_000820045.1 Aeromonas rivuli
GGCCAATCTGATGCCCCAGCTCTCGCATCATCGACATCAAGGCGCGGCTGCCCGCTGAGTTCCGGCTCTCTTTGAACAAACGGCGCAACTCGCTGCGTTGCTGCATCCGCTCACGGTTAATCGTCAGCTTGCGGGCCAGATAGTCGTAAAAACAGGATGTTGGAACATCGAAAGCGCAGCAGACCAGAGTGATGGGGGCTTGCTCCCTTAATCGGTCTATCAGCGCGTACGTTTGAACTCGTCCGCCATCAAGAGAGCAGTAGCCTTTTTTAGAATGTCCTTTTCGCGCTCGAGCCGGTTGATGCGGGCTTCCAGCTCCTGGATTTTCTGCTGCTCCGGGGTCAGCGCTTTGCCGATTGGGGTGGTGCCGGTTCGTTCGGATTGAAGCTGCTGAACCCATCGACGAAGTATGGTTTCACCGACATCCAGTGAACGGCTGGCTTCGGGGACAGAGTATCCCTGGTCGAGTACTAGGGATGCGGCTTCGAGTTTGAATTCAGCAGTAAATGAGCGACGTAATCTTGTCATTGAACACCTCAAGTCATGGTGGCGACTGTACCACCTAAAATGGTGTCCGGGATGATTAGACCACTACACACCAAAGGGTCTATGTCGCCGCGATTTCGTTGCAGGGCAACCAGAGTGTGGGTGGCATAGGTATGGCGCAGCATGTGAGGATGAACCTTGATGCCGACCTTTTTGCCGATATTGCGGACGATACGCTCGATGCCCTTACCATCATTAGCGAAGGGTTCCCCAAATTGGTTGAGGAACAGCGACTCGTACTTGGTTGGGCTGAGCGAGCTCCGCTCACCGCGAACCTGGACCACGTAACGGTATAGCTTGGAGAGAAAACGGTGACTGACGTAGATGTCGCGTGCCTTGCTACCTTTCGTCAGCATGCCATGGCCATCGAAAGGATCTAAACGAATTCTGACGTTGTGCTCGCGCCTACCGTTCTTGTCGGGATCGAAGATGTAGGCCAGTGGGAACGTGGCGATTTCCTCGCGACGCAAACCGGTCTGAAGCCCGAGCAGGATCATTATTCGGTGATGAGGATTCTCTGCGGCCTGCAAGATCGCCCTGATCTCATCCATGCTCAAATACTTCGGCAACACTTTATGCGCGCGCGGCATCAGGTCATTGGCCATGGCCTTGCCGCCACTGGCATCGACGTGAGCGAGAAACCCGATGTCACGCTTGACCGTTCGCTCTTCATAGCTAAATGGCAGACTATTCACCCATCCCTGGGTCTGCGCGTATTCGTAGAACTTGCAGATATAGTGCAACCGTTGCCGTGTCGTTGATCGAGCCAACTCGCACTCAACCAGGCAGTAGTCTCGGTAGGCAGCGACAATGCTCTTGGCTTCACCACGGTCAACGTCGCGCCAATCGATGTCATGTGCCTGGAGGAAGCTGAAGAAGTCGTACAGCGCACGGCCAGTGCTTGGCCAAGACTTTGTTGACCCTATGGCTCCGCGCAGAAGGTAGTGACGAAGGAAATCATTGACGGGAACACAACTCTCCATCGTGTCCCAAAGCAGGATCGGAAAGCCGGTATACGGACGTCCAGCAATCACCAAATCTTTGGTAGCCCAAATAAGCTCCATCAGTCAGCCCTACCTCTGATGAATCGAAACTCCTTATCAAAAGGCCTCAGAGTCAGAGACTTAAGCCATCGCGTCTGAAGCTTTTTAACTCCTTGTTTATAAAGCTAGCCTGCTGCTAACACTTAGCAAGCGCCTAATCATGTTTCTGTTTTTGGGAATTTCTTCGACGAAAAGGTAACGCCGGATGCGGCAGGGGTCATCGTGACACTGTTTGCCTTGAACACGTTGTGTTATCGATTCGAGAATGAGCCCAAGGTTTTTGAAGCCTTCGAACGTCTGAAAGATTTTGCTGCAAAGCATCAAGAGGGGGGCGCTATCTACCGAGCGATAGACTGAAAGAAGGGGGGGGGGGCAATGCCCCCCTTTGTCATGTTGCTGTCCCGTCCTGAATATGGTTTACACCTTTCCCCCACATAAATGGAGAGCCCGATGGGACAAGGTGTGAAACGGACACAGCGCGATTACTCGCTGACTTTTAAATTAGCCGTGGTCGAGCAGATTGAAAAAGGCGAGCTCACCTGCCAGCAGGCACAAGCCCGAAACGGCATTCAGGGCAACTCCACCGTTCTGGTATGGTT
>NZ_CDBJ01000052.1 GCF_000820045.1 Aeromonas rivuli
GATTCACTAGAGCCTATACAATCGCCAAGGTGATCTGAGCGCTGCCTTGACCGTTCCTGAGTGAGCGGCTGACGTCAGAGACAGAGAGGCCCGCCATGTGCGGGCCTCTCTTCATTTATATATCCCTATCAGCGACGACGCTTGCTGCTGCCCCCGAGCAGGGAGCCGAGCACGCCCCGTACCAGCTGGCGCCCCATCTCGTTCCCCAGGGTGCGGGCCACACTCTTGGCGGCCGTCTGCACCACCCCATCGTGCTGACCCCCCCGGGGGCCGGTGCGGCCAAACAGTATCTCGCCGATGGATCCAAAAAGGCCGCCGTCACCCTCGGCTTGCTCGGGGGCTTGACCGGGCTGGGGAGCTGACTCAGGCGCGGCTTGAGCCTGCCCTTTCAACCGCTCGAAGGCTGACTCCCTGTCCTGGGTCTGTTCGTACTGACCAAACAGCAAGGAGCCTTTGATGAGAGCCTGGCGTTCGGGGGCCGTCAGCGGGCCTATTCGGCTGGCGGGGGGCGCTATCAGTGCGCGCTCCACCACTTGGGGGCTGCCCTTCTCATCCAGGGTCGAGACCAGCGCTTCACCGACGCCGAGTTCGGTGATGACACCAGTGGCGTCAAAGGCCGGATTGGCCCTGAGCGTATCGGCGGCGATACGTACCGCTTTCTGATCCTGCGGGGTGAAGGCCCGCAGCGCATGCTGTACCCGGTTGCCGAGTTGGCCCAATACGCTGGCCGGGATATCGGCCGGACTCTGGGTCACGAAGTAGACGCCCACCCCTTTGGAGCGAATAAGCCGTACCACCAGCTCTATTTTTTCCAGCAGCGCCTTGGGGGTATCGGTAAAGAGGAGATGTGCTTCGTCGAAGAAGAACACCAGCTTGGGTTTATCGGGATCGCCAATCTCGGGCAGCTGTTCGAACAGTTCGGAGAGCAGCCAGAGCAGGAAACAGGCGTAAAGGCGGCTCGACTGGGTCAACTTATCCGCCGCCAGGACGTTGATGTGACCACGGCCCTGCTCATCGGTCTGCAGCAGATCCTGGATATCGAGCATGGGTTCACCGAAGAAGTGATCGGCCCCGGCGCGCTCCAGACTGAGCAGATTGCGCAAGATAGCGCCGACAGACGCGCTCGATACATTGCCGTAACTGGTGGTGAGCCGTTTGGCATTTTCGCCGACGAACTGCACCATGGCCCGCAAGTCTTTCAGGTCTAGCAGCAACAACCCCTCGTCATCGGCCACCTTGAACACCAGCTCCAATACACCGCTCTGGGTATCATTTAGGCCAAGCAACCGCCCGAGCAGCAAGGGACCCATATCGGAGATGGTGGCGCGCACCGGATGGCCCTGCTCGCCATAGAGATCCCAGAACACCACGGGACTGGCGGCAAAGGTGGGGGCCGCAATGCCCATCTGGCCGAGTCGCTCCTCGAGCTTGGCGGAACGGGTACCCATAGCGCCGAGGCCACTGAGATCGCCCTTCACGTCAGCCAGAAAGACGGGGACCCCCTGATTGGAGAAGCCCTCCGCCAGCACTTGCAATGTCACTGTCTTGCCAGTCCCGGTTGCTCCCGTTATCAGGCCATGGCGATTGGCCTTGGCGGGTAGCAGTGAGAGAGGGTGTTTGCCGGCATAGGCGAGGATCAGGGGGTCAGCCATGGGAGCTCCTTGTGGCAGGTTCGAGTAGCAACCGATTGATTGCACTCAGTGTGGTGCCAAGATGGGCCCCTGACAAGGGACGGGCAGGGCGGAAGATAAGGGAGGCCGAAGGAGACGGCTATCGCGAGGGGGCGGTTGGGATCATGCCGGTTTTCGCCGGCTCAATGACGGCGAAACAGCCTGAGCAGGAGGGCGCAAAGCAGGCCTCCCAGGCTCGCGGTCAGCAGACCAAGCAACAGACTGCCGAGCAGGAAGGGGGGCAGCAGCGTGGCGGCCTCCTGTTCGAACCAGGTCAGCGACCACTCCAGATGGAAGGGGGCCGGGGTCAGCTGAAGCAGTGCGCAGCCGGTGCGGTAAGCCCACAGATACATGAAGGGCAGGGTAACGGGATTGTTGAACCAGACCGCCAGCAGTGCCAGGGGCAAGTTGAGGCTAAACAGCAGTGCCAATCCCACGGCGATCAAGCTGTGCATCGGCAGGGGGATCCAGGATGCGAACAGACCGGCCGCGCAGGCGCCGGACAGAGCCCGGGTGCCCGACTGCCAGAGTTCAGGGGCGAACAGGCGCTTCCCAAACAGGGCAAACCACTTGTGCTGGCGCAGCTGCTCCGGGGTTATCCGGAACCGGCTACGCCAGTGGGCGTTCATGGTTTGTCCACCCCTGACTTGTCTGCGCTGCGATTGCGCCATTGACGCACTATGCTCAGCCGCCAGAGGCCGCGAACTACCACATAGCCTGTGATGGAACTGAGGATAGCCAGCACCAGGGAGCCGAGCAGCAGGGGCGGGGCTATGGTCTCGAAGACAGATGTCAGCCAGCTCCAGGTAAATTCAATCTCGATATGCTGGGAGGGCTGGCCAAGCAGATGGCAGCCAACCACGTAGGCGGCGTAGAACAGCGGCGGCATGGTGAGGGGATTGGTCAGCCAGACCAGGGCAACCGAGAGCGGCAGATTGACGCGAAAGAGGATGGCGCCACCGGCGGCCAACAGCATCTGGAAAGGGACGGGGATCCAGGCCATGAAGAGGCCGACCGCGAAGGCGCCAGCGGCGGAGCGACGGTTCAGATGCCAGAGGTTGGCATCGAGCAGCAGGTCACCGAAAAGACGTAAGTGCTTGTGTTCCTTGAGCGTTTTATGATCCGGCATCCAGCGTTTAATGAGATGTTTGGGCATAATGAAACCTTGCTAAATACTTGCTCCATGGATCTGCGTCTATTGTCGTTTGCCCTCGGGGCAAGCTCCTGTCTGCTTTGGCCATGGTTGCCTTCATTCCAATGGGGGGGATTATGGCTGTCCCTGCTGATCCCCTTCTGTTTTATACGCGCCTGGCGGCTGCTGTTTTTGGTACTGGGCATCCTCTGGATGCAGGTCAACATGCAGGCACGGCTCTCCTGGTTGGACACCCTGGGGGAGCAGGCGAGCCACATCATAACCGCACAGGTGCAAAGTGCAGAGCCTCAAGATAATAAATTTACGCGGCTGCGGCTCAAGCTCATCGAGCTGGATGGTCGCAGCTTACCCCTGCCTCCCTCGGTGCGCATCAATGCTTACCAAACTTTACCCGAGCTGACACCGGGCTCGACGCTGACACTGGTCGCCTCTCTCAAACCCGCCCACGGTTTGGCCAATGAGGCTGGCATGGATGGCCGCCGTCTGTTGCTGGGCAAGGGGATCAGCGCGACGGGCAACTTGCGTCGCCTCATCAGGGTTGACCGCGAGCCACCCGGTCTGCGGGCCCGCTGGCTGGCCAGCGCCGGGCAAGCCTGGCAAGGGTTGGCGCAGGCGCCTTTGCTCAGCGCGCTTACCTTTGGCGAGCAAGCTGGCATCTCGGATAGGCAATGGGAGCTGTTTCGCGGCGCAGGCCTGACCCACATCATCGCCATCTCGGGTCAGCACATCGCCCTGGTGGCGGTGTTGGGTTTCTGGTTGGGACGGCTGTTTGGCTTGAAAGGGGCATTGGTCGGCACCTTGCTATTTGCTGCCACTTACAGCTGGTTGGCGGGTTTTGCAGTGGCGACCGAGCGGGCCCTCATCATGGTGCTGGTCTGGAGCATACTGCGAGTCTGGAAGCGGGATTGGCCCCCTTATCGGGTCTGGTTGCTGGCCTTCGTGGCCATCTTGTTGTGGGATCCCTTTGCGCTCTTTGCCGCGGGCTTCTGGCTCTCTTTCCTGGCGGTGGCGCTCTTGATGGGGGCGAGTTACCTCTATGGCAGGCCCAGCCTGCTGCGGCTGCAAGGCCTCTTGCTGCTCGGCCTGTTGCCACTGCAACTCGCGTTGTTCGAGGGCGTGGCACCCTTGGCGCTGTTCATCAACCTGCTGGCTCTGCCACTCTTTTGCCTCTTTATCATCCCGGTGGCGCTCATTGCCGTGCTGGTGAGTCTCTTCTCCCCGAGCCTCGCCCATGGTCTGTTCTGGCTGGCCGATGGGGCGCTCGGCTATATCATGGTCAGCCTGGAGTGGCTCAATGGACAGTGGGCACTCTGGTGGCCGGTACCGGGCTGGGCGCTGCCGCTCAGCATCTTGTTTTTGCTGGGCTGGATAGCCTGGACGCTGCCTGGCGGCCGCTGGTTGGGGTTGCCGCTGCTTGTGGCCGCCTTGCTCGCCGGCTGGCCAACTGCGCCGAGCTGGCAGGTGCGCGTGCTGGATGTGGGGCAGGGGCTGGCGGTGCTGCTCAGCAGTCGTGGTCATCACATTCTATTTGATACCGGCGATCGCTTTCCCGGTGGTTACAACATGGCGGACGCGGCCATCTTGCCGATGTTGTATCGATTATCGGTCGATGAGCTCGATATGTTGATATTGAGTCACAGAGACCGGGATCATGCGGGCAATCGGGAGGCCCTGCGCGCGGCGCTGCCGGTCAGGGCCGAGTACTCGTCTTACGCTTTCTCGGCCAGCACCCAGGCCTGTCGACGTGGTCAGCAGTGGCAGTGGCAAGGATTGACGCTGCGCATGCTGTGGCCTGAGCGCAGTGGCGCCGGGCGCAACAACGATGGTTGCGTATTGCAGATAAGCGACGGG
The DNA here is from genome assembly GCF_000820045.1 of Aeromonas rivuli. Lineage (GTDB taxonomy): Bacteria > Pseudomonadota > Gammaproteobacteria > Enterobacterales > Aeromonadaceae > Aeromonas > Aeromonas rivuli. The sequence goes on from NZ_CDBJ01000052.1 coordinate 4,675, forward strand.
CAGGTGAGCGTACTGCTGAGCGCCGACATTGAGCGGGAGGCCGAGACCCGCCTGTTGGCACTGGAGGGGGAGGGAGTGCGCAGCACTGTGCTGGTCAGCCCGCACCACGGCAGCAAAACCTCCTCAACACCGGGTTTTGTGAGTGCGGTGGCGGCCACCGAGGTTGTGCATAGCGCCGGTTTCATGAATCGCTGGCACTTTCCTCGTCCTGAAATCGTGGCACGCTATCGCGCCCTGGTACCCGACTCACGGCAATGGATCAGTGGGGAGTCGGGGGCGATATTGATCGAGGTGGGGTCAAATGGACTTGAGATCCGGGGTGAGCGAGATGCCGGGCCCTGGTATCGACGCAGTGGAGCTTGGTGGAAACCACAGCTTTGGCTAGAATAGCCCGTCATTTCCCATTTATAACGGCGATTCATGCAACAAGATAACTCTCAAGATACCTCTCAAGAGAGCTGGCCCGTGTTCAAGCGGCTGCTCGCCTATGTGCGCGATCGCAAGCTGGGCTTGGCGGGCGGCATCATTGGCATGCTGGGTTATGCGGCGGTCGATACTGCCTTTGTCTACTCCATCAAGCCGCTGATCGATCAGGGCATCAATGGCAACGACAAGACGGTGCTGACCTGGATGCCCTTCTTCGTACTGGGCATAGTCGCGCTGCGCGGTGTCGCGACCTTTCTCTCCACCTTCTGCATGGCCTGGGTCGGTAACCATGTGGTACTCAAGTTGCAGCAGCAGGTGTTCAACCACCTGATGGCCATGCCGATGAGCTTCTTCGACCAGCAAAATACCGGTGCCCTGCTCTCCAAGGTGACCTATGACGCCAGCCAGGTCTCTTCTGCGGCGAGCTCGACCCTGGTCTCCATCGTGCGGGAAGGGGCGACCGTCATCGGTCTGCTGGGCCTGATGTTCTGGCACTCCTGGCAGCTCTCCATCATCTTCCTGGTGGTCGGCCCCGTGGTCGGTGTCTTGATAAGCTTCATCAGCCGCCGTTTCCGCACCATCAGCCGCCAGATCCAGAAGGCGATGGGCAACATCACCACCTCGACCGAGCAGATGCTCAAGGGTCACAAGGAGGTGCTGATGTTTGGCGGTCAGGAGGTGGAGTCCAAGCGCTTCTTCCGGGTCAGCAACCACATGCGCCAGCAGAATATGAAGATGGTCGCGGCCAACGCCATCGGCACGCCCGTGGTGCAGATGGTGGCCTCCATCGCCCTGGCGGTCTTCCTCTATGCGGCGACCGTCGACGGGGTGCGCGAGACCCTGACCGCGGGTACCTTCACCGTGATGATCACCTCGATGATGATGCTGCTCAAGCCGCTGAAGAGCCTGACTGACATCAACAACCAGTTCCAGAAAGGCATCACCGCCTGCCAGAGCCTGTTTGGCCTGCTTGACAGCCAGCCTGAGCCCGATACCGGCACGCGTCCCCTGGACCGGGCCCGGGGCGAGATCGAGTTTCGCAATGTCACCTTTACCTACCCGACCAAGCAGACCCCGGCGCTGCACAATGTCAGCTTCAAGGTCGAGGCGGGCAAGTCGGTGGCGCTGGTGGGCCGCTCCGGCTCTGGCAAGAGCACCATCGCCAGCTTGCTGACCCGTTTCTACGACATAGAGGAAGGGGAGATCCTGCTCGATGGGGTCAACATTCAGGAGTACCGTTTGAGCGATCTGCGCAAGCAATACGCCCTGGTCTCCCAGCATGTGCACCTGTTTAACGACAGTGTCGCCAACAACATCGCCTATGCTGCCGGCGATCGTTACAGCCTCGAGCAGATCCGCCATGCCGCCGTGGTGGCCCACGCCGATGAGTTCGTCAGCAAGATGAGCGACGGTTACGATACCGTGGTGGGCGAGAATGGCGCCTCCTTGTCTGGCGGTCAGCGCCAGCGGATCGCCATCGCCCGCGCCCTGTTGCGCGATGCCCCGGTGCTGCTGCTCGATGAAGCGACGTCCGCACTGGATACCGAATCCGAGCGTCACATTCAGGCCGCCATCGACGAGCTGTGCAAGGCGCGCACCTCGCTGGTGATCGCCCATCGTCTCTCCACCATAGAGAAAGCGGACGAGATCCTGGTAATTGATGAGGGGCGCATCGTCGAACGCGGTAATCATGAGGCCCTGATGACCCACGGTGGCACCTATGCCCAGCTGCGCGCCATCCAGTTTGGCGACGTGCCTGTGGGACATAAAGGCTGATGCTGGATCGGCTCTGGTATGGGCAGAGTGGCTGGCGCTGGCTGTTGGCCCCCTTTGCCCTGCTGTTTGGTCTCATCAGCGGTCTGCGCCGCCTGGCTTTTCGGCGTGGCTGGCTGGAGGCTTATCGCGCCAGCCTGCCGGTGATCGTGGTGGGCAACCTCTCGGTCGGCGGCAATGGCAAGACGCCGGTGGTGATCTGGCTGGTGGAGCAACTGCAAGCAAGAGGCTGGCGACCCGGCGTGGTCAGTCGCGGTTATGGCGGCAAGGCCCCCCATTACCCATATCGGCTCGATGCTGGCAGTACGACCGCAGAGGCGGGGGACGAGCCGGTGCTCATTGCCCGCCGTTGTGGCTGCCCCGTGGTGGTGGCGCCCACACGGGCCGATGCGGTGCGACTGCTCGAGGCAAGTGGTGAGGTGGACATCATCATTACCGACGATGGTTTGCAACACTATGCCCTGGCGCGGGATATCGAGCTGGTGGTGGTGGATGGCATGCGCCGTTTCGGCAACCGCTGTCTGCTGCCCATGGGGCCGCTGCGTGAGCCCCTTTCCAGGCTTAAACGGGTGCATGCCGTGCTCTGCAACGGTGGTGAACCCGAGTTGGGGGAGTACGGCATGCAGCTGGTGGCGGCCGCGCCGCGCCGGGTGCTGGACGACTCTGCCCCGGATGTTCCCCTGGGACCCGAGATCGATGCCCTGGCGGGCATCGGCCATCCCCCTCGTTTCTTTGCGACTCTGACCGAACTGGGCTATCAGCTGCGCCAGGCTCAGGGTTACGCGGATCATCACCCCTTCGATCCCAGCGAGCTGCTCGCCCGTTTCGCCGATCGTCCCCTGTTTATGACCGAGAAAGATGCCGTCAAGTGCCGCGCCTTCGCGCAGCCCCATTGGTGGTATCTGCCGGTCAGTGCCGAGCTGCCTCAGGCATTGCTCGACACCCTGTTGAAATCCTTGAAGGAGTCTCGTTTTGGCACTGGACATTAAGCTGCTCGACATCATTGCCTGCCCGGTTTGCAAGGGCAAACTGCAATACCACAAGGAAGCGGATGAGCTCATCTGCCGCTTCGACAAACTGGCCTATCCCCTGGAAGAGGGCATCCCCGTGCTGCTGGAGAATCGTGCCCGCACCCTGACCAGCGATGAGCTGCCCTCATGAGCTTCGTGGTGGTCATCCCGGCCCGCTACGCCTCGACCCGCCTGCCGGGCAAACCCCTGGCGGACATCCATGGCCAGCCCATGGTCGCCCATGTGGTGGCCAAGGCGCGCCAGTCCGGGGCAGAGCGAGTCATCGTTGCCACTGATGATGAGCGAGTGCGCGCAGCCCTGTGCGAGAGCGGGGTCGAGGTGTGCATGACCTCGAAGGATCACCAGTCTGGCACCGAGCGCCTGGCCGAGGTGTGCCGTCACTACGGCTTTGCCGCCGATACCATAGTGGTCAATGTGCAGGGGGATGAACCGCTCATTCCCCCGGCGATCATCCGCCAGGTGGCCGACAACCTGGCGGGGGCCAGCGCGCCCATGGCAACCCTGTCGGTGCCGATCCTGGCGGCGGAGGAGCTGTTCAATCCCAATGCGGTCAAGGTCGTGACTGACAAGGATGGCTATGCCCTCTACTTCAGCCGCGCCCCCATTCCCTGGGATAGAGACGGTTTCGCTGCCAGCAAGGAGCAGGCCGGCCCCTGGTACCAGCGCCATATTGGCATCTATGCCTATCGCGCCGGCTTCATCGAGCGCTATGTGGGCTGGGCACCGAGTCAGCTCGAACAGGTGGAATCCCTCGAACAACTGCGGGTGCTCTGGTATGGCGAAAAGATCCATGTGGCTCAGGCGCTGGAAGCGCCGCCGGTGGGGGTCGATACCCAGGCCGATCTGGACAAGGTACGGGCCCTGCTGGCGGTATCCTGATGACGCTGCCCATGACCAATACGGCATCTTCGGATGCCGTTTTTTGTTGATGGCTTATATAATTATTTGATTAATAACGTTATTCATGTACTTCCTCAAACTTTTCCCCGCCATGATTTGCCAAATCGATCAGTTTGGTTATGATGCAAGACGCCGTGTTAACCCTAACTGGCACATAACAAGATAAGAAACGGGGTGTTTGGGTGATAAATGTATTCCTGGTCGATGATCATGAGTTGGTGCGTACAGGGATAAGACGCATTCTGGAAGACGTCCGTGGTATCAAGGTGGTGGGCGAGGTACAGAGTGGCGAGTTGGCGGTCACTTTCTGCCGTCAACATCACCCGGATGTGATCCTGATGGATATGAATATGCCGGGGATCGGCGGGCTGGAAGCGACCCGCAAGATCCTGAGATTGCGGCCCGATGTCCGCATCATAGTGCTGACCATTCATTCTGAAAATCCGTTCCCGACCAAGGTGATGCAGGCGGGTGCCGCCGGTTATCTCACCAAGGGTGCCGCGCCGGAAGAGATGATCCACGCCATTCGCCTGGTGCACTCTGGTCAGCGTTACATCTCCCCCGAGATAGCCCAGCAGATGGCCCTGAGCCAGTTTGCCTCCGCCGACGAGAACCCCTTCAAGTCTCTGTCCGAGCGCGAGCTGCAGATCATGATGATGATCACCAAGGGGCAGAAAGTGACCGATATTTCAGAGCAGCTCAACCTGAGCCCGAAAACGGTCAACAGCTACCGCTACCGGCTGTTCAGCAAACTCGATATCAATGGTGATGTAGAGCTGACTCACTTGGCTATTCGTTATGGCATGCTCGATGCTGATACCCTGTGACGATTGATGAGAGTGAAATATAAGGAGGCGGCTTGAGCCGCCTTTTGCGTTCTTGGGCGGCGACGAGGTAAGCTGCTGCCATCCAAGTCTTTTGTTTCGCTGCCACGCCGAGTGCCTTATGACGACCAGCCCATCCTCCTCCTTCGACAGCAAAGCCTTCCTCAAGGTGGTCAGCCACCAGAGCGGCGTCTACCGCATGTATGACAGCGGCGGCACTGTCATCTATGTGGGCAAGGCGAAGGATCTGAAGAAGCGGCTCGCCTCCTATTTTCGCAGCAAGGTCGACAGCATCAAGACCCGTACCCTGGTGCGCCAGATCAGCGATATTCAGGTGACGGTGACCCATACCGAGACCGAGGCACTGATCCTCGAGCACAACCTCATCAAGCAATATCAGCCGCGATACAACGTGCTGCTGCGCGATGACAAGTCTTACCCCTGGATAGTCATCACCGGCCACCGCCATCCGCGGATCGGCCTGCACCGGGGGGCCCGCAAGTTAAAGGGGGACTATTTCGGCCCTTACCCCTCAGGGGGCGCGGTGCGCGAGAGTCTGCACCTGATGCAGAAAATATTCCCGGTGCGTCAATGCGAGGATGCGGTCTATGCCAACCGCAGCCGCCCCTGCCTGCTCTATCAACTCAAGCGCTGCGCCGGTCCCTGCGTGGCCGGTCTGGTGAGCGAAGAGGAGTATGCCCAGCAGGTCGAGCTGGCCCGCTTGTTTCTGGCGGGCAAAAATCATCAGGTCATAGGCTCGCTGGTGGGCAAGATGGAGTCTGCCAGCGGCGACTTGCGCTTCGAAGAGGCGGCCCGCTATCGGGATCAGATCCAGGCGCTGCGCAAGGTGACCGAGCAGCAGTCGGTGAGCGGCAACGTGCTCGATGAGCTGGATGTGGTCGGGGTGGCCTTCGAACAAGGTACCGCCTGTATTCATGTGCTCTTCATTCGCCAGGGCAAGGTGCTCGGCTCGCGCAGCTATTTCCCCAAGGTGCCCGCCGATACCGACCTCGATGAGGTGGTGCAATCCTTCCTGCTGCAGTTCTATCTGTCGGGGCAGGGGGGACGCCAGATCCCGAGTGAAGTACTGCTCGATGTGGCCCTGGAGGATGAGGCACTCATCGCCGACACCCTGAGCCAGACCGCGGGTTACAAGGTGCGGGTACAGAGTCGCACCCGTGCCGAGCGCGCCCGTTTCATCAAGCTGGCGGCCATCAACGCCCAGAGTGCGCTGCGCTCGCGGCTCGCCCACCAGAGCACCATGGCGGCGCGTCTTGCCCAGCTCGAGGAGTTGCTCGAGCTCGATGGCCCCATCAATCGCATGGAGTGTTTCGATATTTCCCACACCATGGGGGAGCGCACCGTGGCGTCTTGCGTGGTGTTCAACCGGGAGGGGCCCTTCAGCGCCGAGTATCGTCGCTTCAACATAGAGGGGATCACCGGCGGCGATGACTATGCCGCCATGGAGCAGGTGCTGGAGCGCCGCTTTGGCAAGCAGCAGGAGCCGGACAAGGTGCCGGATGTGCTCTTTATCGATGGCGGTCTGGGGCAGTTGCGCCGCGCCGAGGAGATCCTGGCTCGCCAGCTGGATTTTCTGGGGGGCAAGCACCCCCTGCTCATCGGCATTGCCAAGGGGGTAACCCGCAAGGCGGGGCTGGAGACCCTCATCATGGGGGAGAGCCATGAAGAGCTTCATCTGCCGGCAGACATGCCTGCCTTGCACCTTATTCAGCACATTCGCGACGAATCCCACCGTTTCGCCATCACGGGTCACAGGGCGCGCCGCGCCAAGGCGCGTACCACCAGTACCCTGGAAGAGATCCCGGGGGTGGGACCGAAACGGCGTCAGGCGCTGCTCAAATATCTGGGGGGTCTGCAGGAGGTGAAGAAGGCCAGTATCGATGATCTGGCCCGGGTCCCCGGCATCAGCACCGAACTGGCACAGGCCATTCATGAAGCGCTGCACGGCCATTGAGCATGGTGGCATGCATAAGGGCCGTGACGGGGAGGGGACCGAAATGCCATAATGACCCGGTATTTCAAGGTTATTGATGGATTAATAAACTAAGGCGGGTGTCAGCCCGGTTGTCATGGCAACCGGCTTGGGGCTACCATCTAGCGGCATACAAGAAGTGGCTGAAAATAATGACAAATATTCCTAATCTTTTGACGTTTTTCCGGATATTGCTGATCCCCGTCTTCGTCGTCCTGTTCTACCTGCCTTACCAGTGGTCCTATCTGGCGGCGGCAATCGTCTTCTTCCTGGCGGCCGCCACCGATTGGTTCGATGGCTACCTGGCCCGCAAGCTCAACCAGTCCACCGCCTTCGGTGCCTTCCTCGATCCCGTCGCCGACAAGATCATGGTGGCTGCCGCCCTGGTGGTCATCGTCGAGCACTACAACACCGTCTGGGTCACCATACCCGCCATGACCATGATAGGGCGCGAGATCATCATCTCGGCCCTGCGCGAATGGATGGCAGAGCTCGGCAAGCGCTCCGCGGTCGCGGTAAGCTGGATTGGCAAGTGGAAGACCATGATCCAGATGGCCTCGCTCACCGGCCTGATCTGGCAATACGACATCTGGATGGTATGGTGCTCTTACCTGCTGCTCTATGTCGCGACAGTGCTCACCTTCTGGTCCATGTTCCAGTACCTGCGCGCGGCCTGGGGAGATCTGACCTACCACTCCCGTTTCTGATCGAAAACACACTGCCATGTTCTGGGCCCGCGCCAGCGAGCGGGTCTGGAGCAAGAGTGATGGTTTAGTGCTTTGGGTCCAGGTAATGACAACAAGCATTGAAAAAAGACAAAAAGAGTAAAAAATGGTCGAACGATCAGAGTATTAAATATTTGGGGTTGACTGGTGAGCCAGCATCGCTAGAATGCGTCTCGTAGTCAGGCGTTATGCCAGACCCTGCGGGAATAGCTCAGTTGGTAGAGCACGACCTTGCCAAGGTCGGGGTCGCGAGTTCGAGTCTCGTTTCCCGCTCCAAATTTAGACAATCGAGAGCCAACTCTCTTTTGCATGGCGCGTTAGCAAAGCGGTTATGCAGCGGATTGCAAATCCGTTTAGTCCGGTTCGACTCCGGAACGTGCCTCCATATTGATAAGCTCGCATCATGAGCTTGATACCGATTGCGGTGCCCGAGTGGTGAAATCGGTAGACACAAGGGATTTAAAATCCCTCGCTTTCTGAGCGTGCCGGTTCGATTCCGGCCTCGGGCACCATATTAGAATATCATACTGTATCAAAACATATCTGAAACCCGCATAGCTTAAGGCTATGCGGGTTTTTTGTTATGTCTTGTCGTATCATATCCAGTCACAACATACCCCCATCTATGGGGGTACATCTGGGGGTATTGGTTCTGATAGGGGTTAAAAGTACCCCCAAACGTGCCTAGCCCTTGCTCTGTCTGGGCTGTGCCGTGGTGACAGATACCCCTGTGTGTGCAAGTACCCCCAAGCAAACACACGGGAGATACCCCCATATGCCGTTATCTGATATCACTGCCCGACAAGCCAAGTTCAATGGCAAGCTGCAGAAACTATCCGATGAGAAAGGGTTGTTCTTGTTGGTCAACCAGTCGGGTAAGTATTGGCGCCTCAAGTATCGCCACGGTGGCAAAGAGAAGACGCTCGCCTTGGGCGTCTATCCCGAAGTGTCACTGAAAGAGGCAAGGGCCAAACGGGATGATGCTCGCCGGCAGCTAGCTGAAGGGGTGGATCCGGGCCTCGTCAAAAAGCAGAGCAAGATCGCCAACAAGCTGGCAAGCGAGAACAACTTCGAGGCACTGGCACGAGAGTGGCACCAGAGCCAGCTTGCCCGCTGGACGCCTGTCCATGCAGCCAGGGTGCTAAAATCGCTTGAAGTGGATGTCTTCCCCGATATTGGGGTTGTGCCAGTTGCCGAGCTGACCGCGCCCATGATGCTAGATGCTCTGCGCAAGGTCGAGAAGCGGGGAGTTACTGAAACCGCGGGCCGGATCCTGCAGCGGATCGGCTCTATCATGCGCTACGCCATCCAGACCGGACGAGCCAGCTACAACCCAGCCCAAGACCTAAGAGGGGCGCTCAAGGCCACCAAGCAGGAGCACAGGCCCGCCTTACCCCGTTCTGAGCTGCCAGAGTTCTTCCGCCGCCTTGAGGCCGAGCCGCTGAATCCGGCGACTCGCCTTGCCTTCCATCTTCTGATGTTGACCATGACACGCCCTGGTGAGGTGCGCTTTGCCCGTTGGGATGAGTTCGACATGGAGCGGGCAGAATGGCGGATCCCTGCTGCGCGGATGAAGATGCGAACAGAGCACCTTGTCCCCCTTTCCCAGCAGGCGTTGGCCGTACTCGATGAGCTGCGCCTGCTGACCGGCCATTGTGAATTGCTATTCCCGAGCGAGCGCAAGCTAATCAATCCCATCAGTGAGAACACCCTGAGCTATGCCATGGGGCGTATGGGTTACAAGGGGATCGCCACGCCGCATGGATTCAGGGCGCTGGCATCCACCACACTGAACGAAGAAGGCTTTGATCCTGATGTGATAGAGCGTCAGCTCGCCCACGCCGAGCGAAATAAGGTGAGGGCGGCCTACCACAGGGCCGAATATCTGGACGATCGCCGCAAGCTGTTGCAGTGGCTGGCCGATTTCTACGAATCCCAACAGGGCTGCAACGTGCGCCCCGTGAATCTTACACGAGTGGATTAACAACGTTGAAAGGTGACACGATGACCCGGCATTCCAATCAAACTACTCCGAGCAAGCTGAACATTCTGAAACAACTTGAATACTGCCGCCTGGATAGGGCTGCAGAACTGCTAAGCTGTGAGGTCTCAGATCTAATCCATTTTGGAGTTACTGAGCGAGTGACGGTATATTTATTACTGGCTACTGAGCATGCTGCCTCTGTTCATTTTACAAAGATTACAGATGCGTTTTCTAATTCTTTAGGCACATACAAAAGTGGAACTTTTACATTCGATTTAAATACATCCATGCGCCATTTTAGACTTGATGAATTGGAAGACTCAAGCCTGTCACTTAGAGCCTTACTCTATGGGCTTTGGCAGTTGCCACCTTATATAATAGGTGACATTGAAAGTGATATATTGCCGGATCTCGACAACCTTAACGTACGAATTTCTGCCGAGACCGCCCAGGGGGAAATTGCATACGCGGACTTGAGCGAGTGGGATTTCAGGCCTACTGTCAAAGATCTATATCTCAAACAAGCTGACTTACAATCGCTATATGATCACCTTGCCAAGGGAACTCTATTGGAAAGGAAAACCAAATCATCTTGCGAGCAAGAGGCGCAAGCCAGACCGACTGCAGAAACAAAACATCGCACTACTATCAAGCAATGTGAAGCTATTGTTGATGCACTGAAAATGGCTGGACTAACTGATGCGGATTTTAAGGGAACTATTGAAGCACTAAAAGATAAACTCGCAGATCTGGGCTCAGATAAATTGGTATACGTAGACAAGAACACGCTGATTGACTGGCTAAATCGCGCTGGTGTTAGATAGCTCCTGGTGTTAGCTAGCTCCTGTCGGTGAGTTTTCATAACTCACGGTGAATTTTCAATAACTCACACACAACGCCACCGTTCTATGGTCTGATTACTCCCAACACACTACAACACTAAGGGAGTACCTAGACCATGTCTGTATATGAAGTTCAAGAAACCCACCTGCACATGTTACCCATGGGAGGTTATATCCGCGCCAAAGTATTAGCTCCTCTGCTGGGGATCGCCGTTGTTACCTTATGGCGCTGGTCTGCCATTGGCAAGATTCCTAAGCCTGTGAAGTTAGGTGAACGCGTGACCGCATGGCGTGCCGACGAAGTCCGCAACTGGATGAACGACCGTAACAACAAACAAGTGATATAAGGGGAAACATAGAAGCTACATCAGCAGCGTTGTGAGCATAGTTTTCTACTGTATCAATGTTCTTGTTCTGTACGCCAGGTTTGAACGACTTTATACATTGGAAGTCGCCGCGACGATGTAAACAATGGAAACTGCAAGGATAGGCAGAACTTAGGTTATGGTTTCAAATATGATGGATGGGCCAAAGATCTAATAATACTTCATGCTGATCTTGATGCAATTATCTGTGCAAAGTACTAATGTCGTCTATTCAATAATAGCTGACGGCATTGGACGTTTCATATTGAAATATTTCTTCTCGAAACATTGCGGGCCTTAACCATGGCGTCATAAAGAAAAATATTATTGCACCTTGTAAGGAAGGCGCAAATAAGTCACAAGTTCTGAATTCAGATTGCATAAGGTGCACGTCGTTATGATAGTGCGAACGTTAAATTTAATGAGTGGCTTCGAGAGTGGCCAACATAAGGATTTAGGTATTAAAAATGGAAAACTTCATTAGTGCTGAAGTAAATGAGCTTATTGCAATCAAGTCATTGCTGCCAAAATTTGAGACAAAGAAAGCATGTCGGGACGAAAAGAAATTTAGAATACGAAAGCTCACTAAAGCGAGTGGCTTTAGCGCGAGAGGCCTTGCCACAAAATTATCAGACTGTAACGAAGAGGAACCTTGCTTTAGCTTTGCCTGCCCTGAGTGCATAAGGCGATTACGAGTCAAAATGATAAGCCGATTGGCATTTTTCTGTGAAGATTATACAGAGTGGAAGTTTGCAACGTTCATCTATTATGACGAGATGGTTTGCGAGTTAGATCATCTGGACATTGCTCGCCTGAAAGATAGGTTTCGCAAGCAACTGCAACGTTCAAAGGTGAAGGATATAGCGATAGGTTTCTTTGAGGTTGACTATCATCCAGAGTATCAACAATGGATGCCTCATTTTCATCTCTTGGTTAGATGCGAAAACTCCCGTTCTAGAGAATGGCAGAAGGTGAGGGAACTATTTGAAAAGCAGCAAATATCAAGCGATATCTACATCCGAAATCGTAGGCCTGTTTTGTTTAAGGGCTTTAAAAATCCGTTAAGGCAAGTGGCTTACATTTGTAAGTTCATGTGGCAGCAAGTGGAGTCGTATTATGATGGAAGTGATAATAGGAAGACCAAAAAAACAAGGCTGCAACCTCACAACGTTGTCTCTTCATTGCTGATGCTGGACTCGTTGAGATTATCGGATCTGGAATTTATGTACGGGGTTAAAAGATATGGTGCAAAGTTGAGGGAGACTGTCCGTGATAAAAAATGACCCCTCGTTATTCTATGCTGGCAGATGACGAATACAAGGCTATGTAGCTATCTATTTACTGTACTAAGTGGCTAACACTACTCATCAGGTTGCATTGTAAGCTTGTAGCCTGATGAGCCAGTTACCCCCTTTCAAGTATCGTGCCCTAGCGGAGGGTCTTTTAACAACGTGATGTTTGCCGCAGACTTCCTCTGCTCATGAAGGCTGCGATGGTTCTTGCGGCGACTTTATCAATCGGCACTTTGGGCAAGGATTGCTTTCAACAATGTTAACCGTTTGTTCTACCATTACTATGATGATATTGGTTGTGACAATCACAAATCTAATGATTATTGATAAGTCAGAAGTTTTGTGAGTTTCACAATTATATAGTCTGCACAGTTGGTAGTAATAAGGTCTCACAGTTAAAGTTTGTGAGGGTCACAATTCGCTGCGCTTGCATATGTGAGTGACACAATTTTAGGGCGTATGGCTGGGCGGGCAGCAACTTAAAATGCCTTTGTGAGCGTCACTAACTCCTGTTAGAACACCATTAATTGAAGTGACAGCCCCCCAGAACCATAGTATGTAACTCGTCTGAAATGCTGCAGTTTGTGTGATGCAATTGGCGACAATACTATGTTTTAAATCTAACTTTCTGAGTAAACCTTTAAATTTATTTTTAGTGAGGCAAATTTATGAAGGGTAAGCGTGTGACAAAAATTAATAAAAAAAAGCCCTCAAATCAACGTTCTGCAGAACGAAAATTGACAACTCCACAGGCGGCTGAGATTTTCACTTCTCAGGTTACAAAGGAAGGTTTTTCTTCGGAGAATACTCGCCACGCGATGGAGAGAAAGAGGGTATCAAAAAACAGAGTGGTGGCATCTGGGTTTAAGCCAATGACATTAAATTTAGATTCTGCAGTTATGGAGTTGTTACATGACCTTTATGGTGGTGCAGGATTAAAATATACTACAAGAAATGGTGAGATATGTTTTAAGGTAGCTGAATTGTCTATGATGATATCATATTTGATTACCACCCACTATAATACCACTGTTACAAATCAGATATCTGGGTATAAAGTATATTTGCATAAAATAATGGCAGTTGTAAAGTTCAGAAAAGAATTTCAATTTGAAAATGAGAAAGAAATATGTGATTTTTTGAATGTAAATAAATTCAAAAGATATGCATCGGTGTTTCGCTTTAAGAATGGTTATGATTCAACGTGGGAACCCAAACACTTAGCTATGTACATTGAGGCTAAGTCTGCTGATGAGGTCTATAAAAAAATGAAGGATAGGAGAATTAGATTGATGAAAAAGGTTATTAATTGATTGTAGGTGATTTCAATAAAAATCTAGTTGCTGATTCAATCTGCATTTATATGTGCAGATGAACATTTCATTGCAATATATTTAATGTGATAAATATCACAGTAGTTATTTTGGTCACTAGCATCGACATGACAATTATGGCACTCTGTATCAATTTTGATTGATGGAATATAATGGGTGATGAATATGGCAATGTTAGAAACTGAAGAGCAACGAGAGGCAGCAGTATTAGAACTTAGGAAGGAGATGGAAAAAACGGCGGCAAAGATAAGGTCATTAGTAGTGAAAATGCCTCCTAAAGATCTTCTTGGGTACATTTATTCGCAACGTATCATGGGCGTAATGGCTGGGGCTTTATCTTCTCCAGATGAAAGCGACACTCATGATCCAATCAATGAAATTCAGTTTTTATTGGAATATGTGCATGCCGTCCTTGCATCAGATAATGCTCCTTCTGAAGTTGAATTTCATGAAGCAGATTGTGTTGAACTCTTTTCACTTAGTAACAATTTGCGACAACAAGCGATGCTATTTGCTATGGCATCTTCTATAGATTCCCCTAATAAGGAGTTTGGTTCTGCGACGGCAGATATAGAGTTCCATGCAAAAACAGCATGGGTTTTACTCAGAGGGAATCGCCATCAGGTTTTAGAAGGTGAATTTTATCGCTATGTCCTCGCCCCTCACGATGATGTCTTTAATGAAATATACGGGATTGGTTCAAATGATATTGCCGAAGGTTTTCAAGAAATAGCAGATTCTTACCGATTGGGGTTTGATAGTGCCATAAATGGTATAATGGGCCAGTATGGGGCTGTACAGAAATTTGCTGAAGAGCAGGGAAAGTCTCTTGAAGAAGCTATGGATGAATGGGCAAAAAAGGAGCCAACACAAATAAATGCTGCTGGATTGGCTTTGGACGATATGTTCTTTGGCGGTGTGGCAAATGTAAGTCGCCATACAAAATTGCCCCCAGTGCTACTAACTGACTTAGCATACCAACGTGGTGAGGATACTGATTTTTTTGCTGATGATGAATTTATGGGAACCCCATTTAGAACATTACCATCGCGCAAAAAGCCATTAATAAAGTTAGATGCTGACTACTATGCTATTGATCCATGTTTCATTCGAGATGCTGGCTATCGTGCACTTCTTTTTAATCTTTTACAGCGGAAGCCTGACTATAATGAGCTCTTCAAAGAGCGTCAAAAGGTAATGAGCGAGGCCGCTTTCCATGACATCCTCTCTGGGCAACTACCCAACGCGGTAGTCTATCAAGAAGTGTATTATAAAGACCCAGTGACCAAGCATTGGTCGGAAAATGACACATTGATTTTAATAGAGGACGTGCTCTATCTTGTTGAAGCAAAAGCTGGCGCTGCTGCCACTATTTCATCACCTGCAGTTGATTTTAAACGACATGCTCAATCTGTTCAGGATTTAATCATAAAAGCTTACAAACAGTGTAAAAGGTTTTTTGATTACTTATATTCAGCAGAAGAAGTTCCACTCTACAATAGGGTAAATGGGGAATATGAAGAATGTGGCCGTATTCGACATTCAAAGTACCGAGTTATGATCCCTATTGGCCTAACTGTAGAGTCATTCTCTCCGTTTTCATCCTTTTGCAAAGAATTGCCTATCATAGAGCCTCTTCTAGGAAAGCATGGTTTCATCTCCATGTCGATTGATGACTTGTTTGTTCTAAAACGTATCTTGCCTACACCTGGACAATTTTCGCACTATATGGAGGTGCGTCAATCTGTTGCGTCTATTCGAGGAGCCCATCTTTTCGATGAATTTGACCATCTTGGTGCTTACATAACCAAGAACAGAATTGATCAAACTATTGTTGACCAGACTAGAAAAAATTCTGCTGACTTAGTAGTATTTAATGGGATGAGCAGAGTTGTTGATAAATTCTTCGAAAGTGAGAGTTGGGAAACAGATCAAATACCTCAACAAAATTTTCCTGATGAGCTATTGAAAATGCTTAGCGCATTAGATGCAACGCGATCACAAGGATGGCTCTTAGCAGAGAGTTTAATTCGTGACTTTGGTGATCAAGCACGACATGATCTGGCTCAAACTCTTTTAGAGTTACGTAATAAAATAGACAAGTACCCAACCCGTTACTTTGCATTTTCTGGCGATGGCAAACCTCTATTCGTATGGATGCAAGGTACGGAATGTGATGTTGATTGGCAAAAGATAACAGACAAAGCATCTGCTGTTGCGCTATTTGCAAAGGTATCCACCATCGATGGTGTAGTAGTTCGAGTTAGTACTGCGGGGGGTTATGAAACAGCTAACCACTTCAAAGGTAATGCTCCTTCTGAGAGAACCGAAGCTAATGAACATATCTTCGAAGATGCAAAACATATGAGTCAGAAGAAAACCGCGCCTCTTTCCCAGCCCAGAGGACATGTTCCTGTGTCTACGCACACTAAAAAAATTGGACGTAATGAGCCATGTCATTGCGGAAGTGGAAAGAAGTACAAACGCTGTCATGGCCGCTAGGCGGCGGGTCATGAGTGAAAAGGAAAGGCCTCAGTAAGTGGGGCGGAGCCAGCAAACAGCCCGGCAAGTTCGTTGCCAGCTGGCGAGCCGAAATTTTTGGCTGAAAAACGCGATATCTGGAGAATGACCATGGATGAAATCGTAGTTTTTTGTGTCTTAACGTATCGTGCTATTGCAACTAAGCTGGGGGTATTTTTGGGGGTATATTTTAAGTGGTTGAAAGTTAAATCCATTAAAATCAATGCATTACGTAGTTGATTCGATAGAGGCCTCGGCACCATTAAAATTCAAAGACTTACGAAGGCCACTAGCGATAGTGGCCTTTTTGTTTTTTCCTCAGTGTCCACATTGGATCCACACAGAATTATTCTGGCAGTTCTTCTAGCTTCACCTCGAGTTGCAGGTGGTGACCCTGGTCGCTGAGGTCATGAATCATCTGGGACAGGGCGCAGAGCTGACATTTATATTGGTAGTTTCACATTCGCCGTTGAAAGGTATGCTTTCCAAGTCCAAGTCCAAGTCCAAGTCCAAGTCCAAGTCCAAGTCCAAGTCCAAGTCCAAGTCGTGGCGCCATCAATTAATGCAATGAACTAAGGTCCCCCAAGGGGGTGGCCTTAGTTTTTATGCTTAGAGGGATGGACATCAGTTCATATTGTGTTGGCCTACAGCCGAGTCGAGCGTGGTTAGAGGTATCAGACAAGTGAGTGCCTTCTTGTGGCGTTAGATCGAGAAGAGAGGATGGCGAGATGGGTGAGAACCCAGGCGAGCGTAACCGCCCGCCTGGGGTTGGGATCAACCTTGGACGTTGACCACTATCCGGCCGCGTACCTTGCCAGCCAGGAAGGCATCACCCTGTGCAACGGCCTGGGAGAGAGGGATTTCCCGGGTGATGAGGTTGAGGCGCTCGATGTCGAGATCGTCGGCCAGCCTTGCCCAGGCCTGATGGCGCAGGGAGAGCGGGGCCATGACGCTGTCTATGCCGCAGAGGGTCACGCCACGCAGGATGAAGGGCATCACGGTAGAGGGGAAATCCATGCCCCCAGCCAGTCCACATGCCGTCACGACGCCGCCGTAACGGGTCGTCGCGCAGGCATTGGCCAGGGTGTGACTGCCCACGGTATCCACGACACCGGCCCAGCGCTCCTTGCCAAGGGGGCGGCCCGGCTCGGACAGTTCGCTGCGATCGATCACTTCTGCCGCGCCCAGTGACGTGAGGTAATCCGCTTCGGCGAGACGCCCGGTGGAGGCGACGACCCGATAGCCCAGTTTGGCCAACAGGGCAATGGCCACACTGCCGACGCCGCCATTGGCGCCAGTGACCAGAATGCTGCCATCACCGGGGGCCACGCCGTGTTTTTCCAGTGCCAGCACGCAGAGCATGGCGGTATACCCGGCCGTGCCAATGGCCATGGCTTCCCGGGCACTGAAGCGAGGGGGCAGGGCTACCAGCCAATCCCCCTTGACCCTGGCTTGTTCGGCCAGTCCACCGCAATGGGTTTCACCCACGCCCCAGCCATTGAGCACCACCTTGTCGCCAGCCTGCCAATCGGGGTGGCTGCTGTCCAGCACTGTGCCTGCGAAGTCGATCCCCGGGATCATCGGGAATTTACGCACCACAGGTGATGCCCCGGTCAGTGCCAGGCAATCTTTGTAATTGAGTGATGACCACTCGACGGCCACGGTGACATCCCCCTCGGGTAACGTCTCCTGGGCGATGGCCTGGTAGGTGGCGCGATAGCCCGCCTCATCTTTCTCAATCAGGATACCCTTGAACATGCTGTGCACTCCCTTAATTGGACTGGTTGCTTATTAATGATCGGTAAAAATCACTTCGCTATCTTCATGAAAAATTGGAGGAAAGAGGTCATTGGCTCGGTGGAGCCCGCCAACCTTGCCCGCAGCACGGCCCCTTCCCAGCCGATCCAGAACTGGTGGGCGAGGGCCGCGCAGTCGCTCTCCGGGGCCAGCTCTCCCGCGGTCACGGCGTCCTTGAGGGATTGCTCAAGCAGCGCCTCCCAGCCGCAGAGGATCTGCTCGAGCCGCAGACGCAGCGCAGGTTCGAGCTGAACGACCTCCTGACCCAGGTTGCCGATGAGGCAACCGCGTTTGAAATCAAACCGCTCCAGTCCCCGGCAGGCGCTATCGACAAAGGCATGGAGTCTGGCCAGGGGCGCTTGGCTGCTATCCCCTAGGTAGCGGGTCAGCTTGGCGCAGAAGTAGTGGTGATAGGCATCCATCACCGCCAGGGTGAACTCACTCTTGTTGGCAAAGTAGTGATAGAAGGAGCCCTTGGGGATCTGGGTGGACTTGAGCACCTCGTCAATGGAGGTGGCACTGATGCCCCGCTCGGTCAGCAGCGCCATACCACGGCGGATCAGCAGGTCACGGGTGTCTGCATAGGATTGCCCATGGAGGGCTGGGCGGCCACGGGGGCGGCGGGGAAGCGCGTCGTTTGTGTGCATAGGGATTATTAGACGCCTCATCTAGAAATAGATCAATCCACAATGATGAACCCATGTTGAGCCTGGTTTCTCCCTCCACCCTGGGCAGTCATCTGAGGGGAGCAGGCGGCAGCCATCCCCCTGGTTGGCCTCTCTGTTGAAGAGAGCCAGCATCACCACGCCAGGTTGAACCCAATAGCAAGGGCGCCCCAAGGCGCCCTTTTGATACTAGATGGCCGTGACCGGCCGCTTAGTTGCTCATCTTCTTGTAGATAAACAGCACCAGCAGGGCGCCGATCACGGCGATGATCAGGCTGGGGAGATTGAAGCCCGTCACTGTGCCCATGCCGAGCAGGGTGCTGACGTAGCCCCCGACCATGGCACCGACCACCCCCAGCACCACCGTCATGATAAAACCGCCGCCATCTTTGCCCGGCATGATCCACTTAGCCAGTATGCCCACGAGCAGACCCAGCACAATCCAGGAGAAGAATCCCATGACACTATCCTCATCAATGTTTGGAAGTCAGACTATAGGCCCAAATGTCACCCAGGCACAGGGCCCTCAGGAGGGCATGAGCCAGCAATCGTCGGACTCATGGGCCGTTAACAGCCTAGTTCATCAGCACTTTACTCGATAGGACGCAGTGGCCGTGCCTCAAGCTGCTGGCCACTGGGCTTGCACACCAGTATGGATCCCTGCTCGAACCAATCCCCCAGCACGATGCGGCGGGCGCTGCGCTTGCCGAGGCGAAAGTCGTGAATGGCGGGTCTGTGGGTGTGGCCGTGGATCAGCAACTGGCAGTCATGGGCTTTCATCAGATCTGCCACGGCCTGCTCGGTGACGTCCATGATGGTGTGGGGCTTGTGGCTGTTTTGCTGCTGGCTCTGGCCACGCAGCTTGCCCGCTATCTTGCGACGGCGCGCCAGGGGCAGGCGCAGGAACAGCCAGCGCAGCCAGCTTAACTGAGTGATGCGGCGAAACTTCTGGTAGTCGACATCGTCGGTACAGAGCCGATCCCCGTGGCTGAGCAGGGTGCGGGTGCCATAGAGATCGATGATGCAGGGATCGGGCAGCAGCATCATGCCAGCCTGTTTGGCAAAGCCCTTGCCGAGCAAAAAGTCGCGATTGCCGTGGATGAAATAGAGCGGTACCCCGCGCTTGCTCAGGGCCAGGAAGGCATCGGCCACCTGTTGGTGGAGCGGGCAGGGATCATCATCGCCAATCCAGAACTCGAACAGATCGCCGAGCACATAGAGGGCATCGGCCCCCGGCGCCTCCTGTTGCAGAAACTGGATCAAGGCCGCCGTCATGTCGGGGCGGGCGCTGCAAAGGTGAAGATCACTGATAAAGAGGGTGCTCATGGGGCCCTATTGGTGAAGGTCATGGCGAAACGCCAGGGTTAAGAGTTGAAAAACGGGAATGCGGGATCCGTTAACGCTGGGGCCAGTGTAACAAGCCAAGGTCGCTCCCTTCCAGCGTTAGCAGTGCCAGATAGGGATCGCCCGGCAGCGCCAGTAGCTGGCAGATGGCGGCTTCCCCCTTGAGACCCTGCGTCAATCGCAGGTGCAGCACTGCGCGGTAGAAGTCGATGCCAAAGTGCTCAAGCAGCGCCGCCATCAGGCCAAGATGACGCCAGCCGTGCAACGATTCGATGGGCCCGGGCGTGACATAGAGCTCGAGAGGCCAGCGTTGACCATCTTGCCCGGTCAGGTGTCGCTCCAGCAGCCAGATGCCGTTGCCCTTGTCCCGGCCATGCCAGCCCTGTGCGGCGAGGCCCATGGCAAGGCTTGCCGGCTCTGGATGCTGGCAAATGATATCGAGATCGCTGCCGGGCCTGTCCAGACCGATGGTCAGGGTGCTGACCAGGGCCAGATCCTGACTAGTTGCCTGCAAGGCTTCCCAGAGGCCACGTTCGCTCAGCAGGGCATGGGCCGCGCGTTGGCGATCATTGCCCTGGGCCAGATAATCGATGCGGCGCCAGTCAGCGCCATGCTGGCCTCGCGCAGATGGAAAAACTGCGGCCGGGGCCGCAGTGTTATCAGTGCGCAGAAGGCAGCAATCAGTCAGCAAGGGTGACCTTGGTGATGACCACATCTTCTACCGGTACGTCCTGGTGCATGCGGCCGGAGTTGCCGGTCTTGACGCCCTTGATCTTGTTGACCACGTCCATGCCGGCGGTCACTTCACCGAATACGCAGTAGCCGAAGCCCTGGGTGGTGGCGGATTTGAAGTCGAGGAAGTCGTTGTTGCTGACGTTGATGAAGAACTGGGCGCTGGCGGAGTGCGGCTCGGAGGTACGGGCCATGGCGATGGTGCCAACTTTGTTGGACAGGCCGTTGGCCGCTTCGTTCTTGATGGAGGCGCGGGTCTCTTTCTCGTCAAAACCGGCGGCGTAGCCACCGCCCTGGATCATGAAACCGTCGATGACGCGGTGGAAGATGGTGTTGTCGTAGTGACCATCGCGGCAGTATTGCAGGAAGTTGGCCACAGTTTCCGGGGCTTTTTCCGCGTTCAGGGTCAGGGTGATGTCGCCGTGGTTGGTGTGCAGAGTAACCATGATATGTCCTTTATTCTGTCGGGTGAAAAGTGGGCATGTGACCGGGCCCGGAGGCAGTCACAGGCAAGCTTTCATCTAGGGGTAAAAATAGTGGCCGCAATTCTAGCCTATCCCGGTCCCCGGGCAAAGTCGCACGACCCTCTCAGGAGATCAACCCATGACGGGCGTCAGCAGATCAGCCAGGGTTCATGCTGGGGAGCGGCCTGGCCCCGTCCCCATCTTGGCTGCGTCGATACCGGCATGGCCGCCAATTGGCGAAAAAGCAGCCAGCCTGGACCAAAAAGGCGGCGACTGGTGGCCCCGGCTCGTTTTCTAAAGGGGATGCGGTTAGAATGGCAGGCCATTTCACTCACAGGCAGTGGTTCTCATCGATGCTGAAGATATACAACACACTCACTCGTCAAAAAGAAGAATTCAAACCCATCCACACCGGCAAGGTGGGCATGTATGTGTGTGGTGTCACCATCTATGATCACTGTCACATCGGCCATGGCCGCACCTTCGTCGCCTTCGACGTGGTGGCCCGTTACCTGCGTTACTGCGGCTATGAACTCAACTACGTGCGCAACGTCACCGACGTGGACGACAAGATCATCAAGCGCGCCGCCGAGACCCGGGTCACCTGTGACGATCTCACCGAGCGCCTGATTGGCGACATGCACGCCGATTTCGACGCCCTCGGCATGGTGCGCCCGGACGTAGAGCCGCGCGCCACCCAGCACATCCCCGAAATCATCGACATGGTCGAAGCACTGATCGCCCGCGATCATGCCTACGTGGCGGACAACGGCGACGTCATGTTCATCGTCGAGTCCTATGCCGACTACGGCAAGCTCTCGGGCCAGGATCTGGAGCAGCTGCAGGCCGGTGCCCGGGTCGATGTGGTCGAAGCCAAGCGCAACCCGCTGGACTTCGTGCTGTGGAAGATGTCCAAGCCCGGCGAGCCGACCTGGGAGAGCCCCTGGGGCCCGGGTCGTCCCGGCTGGCACATCGAGTGCTCCGCCATGAACTCCAAGCACCTTGGCAACCATTTCGACATCCATGGCGGCGGCTCTGACTTGCAGTTCCCCCACCACGAGAACGAGATCGCCCAGTCCTGCTGCGCCCACGAAGGGGAGTACGTCAACACCTGGATGCACAGCGGCATGGTGATGGTGGACAAAGAGAAGATGTCCAAGTCCCTTGGCAACTTCTTCACCATCCGCGACGTCCTGACCCATTTTGATGCCGAAACCGTGCGCTACTTCCTGATGTCCGGCCACTACCGCAGCCAGCTCAACTACTCGGAAGACAACTTGAAGCAGGCCCGCGCAGCTCTGGAGCGGATGTACACCGCCCTGCGCGATCTGCCTGCGGCCGTTGCCGCCGGTGGTGACGAGCAGGTGGCCCGCTTCAAAGATGCCATGGACGATGACTTCAACACCCCGGAAGCTTACTCCGCCCTGTTCGACCTGGTGCGCGAGATCAACCGCCAGAAGGCCGAAGATATCAATGTCGCCGCAGGCCTAGGTGCCCGCCTGCGCGAACTCGGCGCCGTGCTCGGCATACTGCAACAAGACCCGGATGCCTTCCTCAAGGGTGGCGAAGCGGACGACGAAGTGGCCGAGATCGAGCAACTGATCGCCCAGCGCAATCAGGCCCGTGCCGACAAGAACTGGGCCGCCGCCGACGCCGCCCGCAACCGTCTCACCGAGATGGGCATAGTGCTGGAAGACAGCGCCGGCAAGACCAGCTGGCGCCGTGCCTAAGATCGGTGGTCCTGTTGCTGCCAACTGGTTAGCCAAATAAAAAACCGCAGCCCTAGGCTGCGGTTTTTGTTTGTGCCTTTTCCCTCGACACCTCTCAAGCCTCGGTGGCCTGAGTTCTGATCCCCTCTCCCCTTGCGGGAGAGGGCCAGGGTGAGGGGCCTCTAACCTCTTTGGCTCGCCAGTCTGGCGACAAGCCGACGGTTTTGGTTTCAGCCTAAAAGAGGCGAGGGCTCTGCCCTCGAAGGGGTTTCGCCCGCCCTTCGGGCTGGGGCGAGTGACTTTGGAAAGACCCGCTCTCTTTGGCAAATAACACCAAAGGTCTTCTCCCCCGACAAACCGCCCGCTTCGCGGGTTCCCTCGTCTCGTTCAACGGGTCGGACGGAGCGCTGCAGAGGGTACTTTGGCCTTCGCCATCCCTGGCTTAGGCCAAAGTCCGCTTCGAACCTCCCTGTTCTCGCGCCAAATCGGGGTCGAGCAGTGCTCGCCCTGACCCGATTTGGCCCCTATGCCGGCTGCTGCTGCGCCATCATCCATGATGGCGCTCCTGACCTGTTGAACTCGACTCGGCGGTTTGCAGGGGGACCAATACCGTGCCCGCCCGTGGTTTTAGCGTGCATGTTGACCGTCTATTCCGCCGAAAGGGGAGAGCAGAGCAAGGGGTTGACGAAATAGCGTTTTGGTTTGGGTCAAAGCTTGTTTGGGGAATAGAAATAAAAACCGCAGCTCAAGGCTGCGGTTTTTTAGATGGGGATAAACATGGGATGTTCGGAACGTCGTAATTAGGATTTAAGTGTGCTAATTATATAATTAAGGTAAATACCACTCAACTAACTCTTGTATATGTGGCGAACTAAAGGTTACATCTGGCTTGAATAATATGTTTTCTTCGGAGATTTTATCAATGTATTCTGATATTTCTTTTAGGTCATCGGGTGGGAATCCATACCTAATTAATAGTGTATGTATAGTATTGTTTGTACCATACTTTAGTAACTCAATCATTTTTAATGCTTTACTATCTTTTGTCGCACTGTGATAAATATGGAATGCACCTATCAGTACATCTGATAGAGAAAATGCAATGACAGTGTCAAGATAGTCGTAGGTATCGAAAACTATCGCATCATAACTTACATCCTTTGCTTTGGTACCTTGAAACAAAGAATATGCATTTCTTAATGTGCTGTCGGGTAACTTATTAGCCGGCTGTGTGAATTTTGCCAGCGCATTTCTATCTCCATCACGGTCAGATATATCGTTATACCGGATCCCCACTATCTCCTTGAAAGGTCGGCCTCTAATAACACTAAAGAAAATAACTATGGCAGTATTAAATACATTTAACTCACCGTCTAGCAATTCTCTCCCAAGTGAGGCTTCATATATGATACGTAGGTTGTTTTTGACAATGTTTCGGTTTTCTCTGTTTTTACGGCCAAATAAATGCTTGCCAAACTCATCACCATAAATTAAATGAAGAGTTTCTTTAATTAAATCGAATGTGTGTTGATTGGATAGTCGTTCTATTTTTGTTTGAGGTAAATTAATATCCTCATTGAACGTGCCATCGATTATTGAGGAGATTAGCTCTTTTTCATCTGTAAAGTCGTCTGCATCTGATTCCAATAGAGAGGTTTCTGACAGACGGTAAGAGCTGTTAACTCTAGAGCATAAGAGCTTGGCATTACTTGTATAGACAAAGCCAAAATCAAAATCAGGTTTATTTGAAAGTCGTCCGCTTCTGCCAATTAGGTTCTTAAATGCTAAAGATTTGTCTTCTTCAGATTCACCTTGCATTCTCATATTATCCAACCAGACAATATCAAAAGGCATATTGATACCTTGAGCTAAGGTACTAGTTGCGAAACAAATTTTAGCAAAGCCCTCCCTAATGAAATCCTCAATCAAAAATCTTACATTCAGGGGAACTGAACCATGATGAATAACAACTCCGATTTTTAATAGCTCAACTAGTTTTGATTTATGATTATTGTCATTTGCCCCTAGGACTTCCTCTACCTCTCTAATTATATCCAATGCCCTTTTATTGGTTATTTTATCGAAATGGTCAACAAATTTCTTAAAGCTATCAAGGAAGTCTCCACGATAAAGAGATGCTTTGGATACAAAGACTAGAACTGATTTCTTTCCATCAAAAGCAAATTTTTCAAAATCACTATCTAACGCAATGCAGTTTTTTAAATTATGTCCTTTTTCTATATAAGGTGAAAAATAATAGTCTTTGCGATTTTTATGGCCAAAAACAAATACTTTTCCTACTGTGTTGTGAGGATAAGACCTTGAGTATGAACTTGTTTCATCTATAGCGTGCTTTTTAAATTGAGCTTCTGGATTATCAACAAATGGATGTGCAAATATTAATTTTGCTTTTGGGTAGTGTTTTTGTACTCGCCTTACCAACACATCAAATATAACTCCTCTTTCTTTTTCTTCTGAGACTTGAGCTTCATCAAAAAAGAATAAAACTATATTTAAGTGCATGTTTGATGTAAATAGCTCCCTAGCTCTTTCAGGAGTCAGAATGAAAATTCGCCTTAACTGTCTTTTTGTAAATACATAGTCAACAAAAGATGAAATCATAACACTCTTATCATCTTTAAACTTATCGCGCATTGTTTTTATATACTCTGCAATTAATGCGCGAGATGGGACAATAATGACGCAGTCACCTTGAAGATCAAAAATATAATCTCGAATAGAGAATGATTTTCCTGCACTTGTTGGTGCTGATATAGACACGAACTGCTTTTTTTCTACTGCTGTTCTAACACTAGCCTGAACGGGGGTAAGGTATTCACCAAATCTTTCTTTGTGGTTATGACCAATGTTTGAAAGGATGAAGGAATATAAATTTTTAGGTTTTGTGTTTTTGTAAAACAGGCCTAGAGAAGAAATTATTTTCTCTTCATAAATTGTGAATGTTTCTGGGTGGAAAATTTTATAGTATGTTAAGTTTTCTATAATTTTATTATCTATGGGGCCATCAGAATGTAACTTTTCAATTAATTTACAAAGGTCATCTTCTGGACTATTGGATTCTTTGATACTTTTTATGTTGAACATATCACACCCACTAAATAAATTGCAGTGGCACCTTTGACTAAACTTGAACGACAGATGCGATTAAGAGCGTTATCCATTATGGCTTGATGGTTGTCAGAATTTATTGAAAATGCAGCTATTACACCGAAGCTATCATCATCTAAATTATTTATTGATTTGTCACTAGCGATGTTTTTTAGGTGGGTCCTATCTCTAAAATGTTTCTCTTCGTTTATAAATTGTTCTATCTGTGGGATCGCCTTTATATGGGAGTTGATTGATCCAGAATACTTTGCCTCTCCGAAATTAATAAGGTTTTCTGGGCATTCTGTATGAAAATCGAAACCTTCATTTTGTTTTTTCTGTGGCTTCCAAATTTCAGCTATAGGTAGTGCTTTGTGTTCAAAAACTATTTCTAAGGCCCGTGATGAACCTATTGATATCATTATTTCGCCAAATTCAGAGCCAATTTCATTGCTGTCTTGAAATTTTTTAAAAATAGCGACAAGTGCTTCTGCTGTCTCATTAGCTGTATAGCTATAAGAGCGCTTTGTTCCCTTGTCCATAGAAAGCATCCATGAAGTATCCAGAACAGATTCAGTTAATTTTTGGGCTATGCATCTTAGATCGCTTACAGTAATCAAGCACGACTTTATATTTCCACTTGCTGGGAGCTTTTTATGTTTACATCCCCATTCTTCATCATCCTTTATCACAATGCCCCCTATGTTGAAATTTAATTTAATCAAGATCTTGTTTTCGATTTATGGAGTATTATCAGACGTTATTAAAAATAATCTATTGTCACAGCTGAATACTTACTATCTGGTCTTAAATATAAAAACTATTCCCCGATAGAGATATGTGCCGCTTGCTGTTGTATTCACAATGATTTTTTCACCTATGCAACCATGTCGACGGCACCTGTTGCATAGGTGCGACAATCTGATCCCACCATGGGGTGGCCTAGGGGCAGGATCAGGAAAATAGCTCTTCCAAGCTCGGTCCCAAATACATAGGGCGCTATTAACTGGCCTCGGAGTTGCGGGTTGGGTGTTGCCCCCTGTTGTTCGCCGAGGTGAGCCCCTTTGTCCAGGCCGCGAGGCAGGACGCCGAGCGAGCGCCGCTGGGCCAGGGATGGCCCATCGGCGCGTGCCGTCGGACAAACGTGTGAACCGAGGGCTCCCGACGCAGGAGGGCGAACAAGCGGGGGTGGCCTTTCTTTTGGTGACTTTTCTTTGGCCACGCAAAGAAAAGTCACTCGCCAAGCCGCGCAGCGGCGGCGAAACCCCGTCGAGGACGGAGTCCTCGCATCCTGCATGGCGAAGCCATGCCAATACCTTGTTGCAGGGCAATGACGTTACCGAACCCCTCACCCTAGCCCTCTCCCGCAGGGGGAGAGGGAATTGTTACCCTGGTGCAATGCGCTGTGCTTATTGCACCCTACCGTTCTCCCGCAGGGGAGAGGGGATGATTACCGTGGTGCAATGCGCTGCGCTTATTGCACCCTACACGCTTATTGGCACCCAACGCCTCTCCCCCAAGGGGAGAGGGGATGGTTACCGCGGACGATTACGCTTCGCTACTCGACCCTACTTGTCCCGGGTCCCGGGGCCGTCGGAAACCCCGTCGAGGGTGGAACCCTCGCACCTTGCGGAGGCGCGGGATGCCGGGCTGGCATCCGCCAACGACGCTACCGCCCCTGGCTCTCGCTACCACAATGCGCCGCTGACCCGACGGAACAAAACAGGGGCCAACGGGCACCCACCCCCATCCTACGGAGCCGACGGGGCCCGATCCATGGATATTGCTGACCCAAGTGTCAGAATCGACAGGTTTTTTGCGCTGGTTCAACGTTACGGCTGCAAGCCTGGGGTGGCGCGGGGCGTCAAGCCTTGGCGGGGGGCGCACCAAAGTGTGAACGGGCCGATATTTCCCCAGGTCGGTCCCATCTCCCCCTTGTCGGGCGTGTCCCGAGTTGGCTAAGGTGGTCGCCCATCACATGCAGGCAGTGGAGATAGGCATGGACAACATATTGCAGACCCTGTCGGAGCGGGTCACCCAGGCGCGGGATCTGGAGAGCCTGACCCGGCCGCTGTTGGAAATGCTCGAGGCGGTGACCGGGCTGGAGTCGACCTATCTCACCGAGATCGATCTGGTGCAGGGCAAGCAGAGCATTCGCTATGCCAACAATGCCAACGACGTGGCCGGGCTGCAGATCCCGGAGGGGATCACGGTGGACTGGAGCGATGCCCTGTGCCGGCGCGCCATCGATGAGGGGCGCATGTTCACCGACAACGTGGCCGAGTGCTGGGGCGATTCGGATGCGGCCAGGATCATGGGCATTCGCACCTATCTGAGCAGCCCGGTGCGCACCCCCTCGGGGTCGCTTTATGGCACCCTGTGCGCCGCCAGCGCCGAGCGCAAGCCCTTCGTGGCGGGCTCAGAGCAGCTCATCGGCTTCTTCGCCCGGTTGATCGCCGAGCATGTGGAGCGGGAGCAGTTGCTGCAGCAGTTGCAGCAGGCCAACCAGGAGCTGGCGCGCCAGGCCCTCAGCGATCCCCTGACCGGCCTGCCGAACCGGCGGGCGCTGATGCAGGAGCTGGCTCGCCTGTTTTCCCTGTCGGAGCGGGCCGGGCACCCTGTGCTCATCGCCTTTATCGATCTCGATGGCTTCAAGCAGATCAACGACACCCACGGTCACGAGGCGGGGGACAAGCTGCTGATCACCATGGCGCAGCAACTGTCGGCGGCCCTGCGCGGCGGCGATCTGCTGGCGCGGGTCGGGGGGGACGAGTTCGTCGTGGTGGGCATGGGACCTCATCAGGGGCATGAGACGGTCGAGGGGGCGGTGCAGGGCTTCCAGCGCCGGCTGTTCGAGCAGAGCGTCTTTCAAGTGCCAATCCCCTCCCGGGTGCTGGACTATCCCGGCGCCAGCGTGGGGGCCGTGGCCATAGATCCGGCGCACACCAGCATAGACGACGCCCTGCGCCAGGCCGATGCGCGCATGTATGCGGTCAAGCGCCAGCGCCGCGCGCTGGAGGGGCGGGCAGGTTGCGTCTGAGGCGCCCCTGCCCATGGCAAGGGGGCCAGGGGCCGCGGCTTTGATGCCGCGCATTGTTGCCCCTGCGCCCGGGATGCTAGGATGCGTCTCCCTCAACACAGGCACTCTCTACCATGGCAAACCGCGTTATCGGCCAGCTCCGCGCCCTGGCGGCGAAAGTGGCCACCCTCTTTGCGGAGCTCTGTGAGTTTCAGCAGCGCATCTGGGTGGTCAGCATCATCAAGGATGCCTACACAGACACCTTTATCGTCAATGAAGACAGCTTCGAGGAGCCGATGCAGTGGATGCGGCGCAAGGGCTACAGCGCCGACTTGCTGCAACGGGTCAATGAGATGCGGCGCTCCCAGGTGATCCAGCTTGAACTCGGGGATGTCAGCCATCGCCTGATGCGGGTCAAATAGCCCCGCTGGATTAGCGCTGTCGCCAACCCGCCCCCAGATGCCATGGGCGGACAAGCCCCCGTGACGTCACCCTTGCCCCATCGGCCCCCGCGATGGTGGCCTATGCCACTGCTTATTTTTCTTTGGTTCTCTCCGCCTTCAGGGCCCCGGCATAGATGCAGAACGCCGAGTTGTAGTCGTTATAGGCAATGGCGTAATTGAAATCGCAAAAGTAGGCCGGGTGCTTGGTCGCAATGGCATCCCCTGCCTTGCACTGGGTCTGCATGTTCTCCACGAGCCCGTCATTGTTTCCCCCCAGGCAGGCCTTGCCCGTGGTCTTGTCGTCGCCGCAGGCCGTCAGCAGGGTACAGAGGGCGATGCCCATCAAGGGTTTGATTAGGTAGTGCATGTTGATCCCGACCAAATGAAAAATCCTGACTGTGATGAGGGCGCCATGGGCTGCTGACGTTTCACCATGCATAGGTGCCATGCGCGTCGCTTGTTGGCGCCCTGCGGGAGCCGCATGCGTTAGACACGCTACCGCCCCTGGCTGTCGCTGCCACAGTGCGCTGACCCTGGATAAAAGAGGGCCAACAGGCACCCATGGCCATATTACGGATCCCGCCAGGCAGGAGTCACGGCATTGCGACGATCCCGGTCGGATATATCTGGTTTTCTTGCGCTGCTTCAAACTTCGGGCCATCCAGGTCCCTTTTTATCTCACAAGCCGGGGTGGCCTGAGGGGGACATCGTTGGCTGAACGGCCCCGTGACGGATGTTGATGCGCCATGGATGAGGGGGCGGGCAGGGGCGGGTTGAAGGCGTGTCTTGCGGTGCAAGGCGAGGGGCCTTGGGCGTTCACGTCAGGGGCAATTCTGGTCGGCGATATGCGGTTCTGTGAGCCGCGGCCTCTGGCGAGGCCGCGCTGAAGAAGGGATCAGGGGGCGGGGAAGTACTTGCGCTGGATCTGCTGAAATTCGCTGCTGGCCAGCACCTGGGTCAGGCCCTGTTGGAAGCTCTTGACCACTGCATCATCGACCCCCTGGCTAAAGGCGTAGCAGAACTGCTCCGAGCTCAGCACCCAGCGCACCTGATAGCGGGTCGGATCCGCGCCCGGGCTGCTTAGCAGACTCATGACGGTGGTCTTGTTGGTCGACACCAGATCGATCCGGCCCGAGTCGAGCATCTTGATGGCCTGACCCAGGCGGTTGGCACTTATCACCTTCTGTTCGTCAAAGCCGTTGTTGAGCAGCAACTGCTCCCCGACGTCGGCCCGCACCGCCCCTATGTTGTACTGCTGGGCATCTTCGAGTTTGTTGATGGTGATCGCGCGCCGGGTCAGACCCAGCAACACTATCTCGGCGTAGCCGATGGAACAGGCCCATTTGAACAGCGGATCCCGCGCCTCGGTGCGGGCGGTGGAGAAGAGCACCACATTGGGTTTCTGGGTCAGCAGGTAGTAACCCCGGGCCCAGGGCATGATGGCGATAGGCTGGGGCGGCGTTGCTGTCTGTTGCCAGACCCGTTGCAGCAGCTCGACCGCGAGGCCCGCGGGCTGGCCCGTCTCATCGAGGTAGTTGTAGGGGCGATACTCTTCGCTCAAGTAATGGAGGCTCGCCAGCGGCGTGGTGGCCCAGGCCGGTGCGGCGAGCATGAAGATGATCAACGGCAGACTGAATGGGGTGGTCCATGCTCTCATGCGGCCTTCTCCTGTGCGCCTGGGGCAACCTTGAGTGTCGCCAAGTCACAGGATTTCGCCAGCCATGGCCCCTCGACCTAGGGAGGGCCATGGGGCTCACCAGCGGCCGCGGGTCTCTCCCAGCGGGCGCAACTGCTCATCGCGCAAACCTAGCAACAGGCTGCTGCCATCGGGCTGCAGGCGAAACTCGCCATAGGCCGCCCCGGTCAGCGTCTCCCCTTGCCCCTCCTCGAAGAAGTAGGCGTCCGGCCCGACCTTGACCATGCCTTCCCGGCGAACGAGGTTGAGCAGCCGCTCGTCCGGCGCCAGTTTCCCGGTATCCCCGTGGGGCTGCCAGTGGGCCACGCCTTGGTTGTCTAGCCGGATCACCAGCTGGCTGCTGCCCGCCGGTTGCCGTGGGTGAGCCTGGGCCCATTGGCGGGCTATCTCGTAGTTGAGCCGCATATAGTCCCCCTGCATCAGGGAGCGGGGATCCACCGGGGCCAGACGCAGCAACACGGGTTCGCCGCTGTCGATGGCGTGCTCGAAACGCCACACCTGGGCGTTGACGCCCAGCAAGATGGCGAGGCCACAGAGCAAACTGGCAAGGGTTCTCATGAGTGTCTCCCAAGGCGCAGCAACAGGGCGCGCATCAACAAGAGGGCGGTGCCAGAGCCGAGCAGCAGCCAGGACTTGGTCATCAGCGGCAGGGCCAGATCGTAGTAATAGAGCGAGCCGAAACCGAGCAGCAGCAGAGCGGCCAGGGTCATCATGCCCAGACTCCCGGCGTAGAAGCCGAGCAGCAGCACCAGGGCGCCCGCCCCCATGCCGGGGATCAGCGCCGCCAGCAACACCAGGGGCAGGGCAAACAGCCCCTGGCGGCGAGGCAGCTTCAGATGGTGAAGCAGGGCGAGCAGCAAGGCCGCGCACAGCAGCGGGTTGAGCCAATGGGGCAGCCGCGACCGTCCCAGCTCCTCGAGCACGCTGGTTTCGTCAAACAACGGCTGATGCAGGCGCCCAAGCAGGATCAAGGAGAGGGCCAGGCCAAAGGCCATGGCTTCGAACCGCTCGTGTTGATGAGGACGGCGCTGTGCCCAGAGCCAGCAGGCGCAAAGCAGCGCCATCACCAGTGGCAGGGCCAGGATCTGCAAACCGAGGCAGGCGAGCGCCAGGGTCAGCAGCAGGGCGGCGGCCAGGGTGTGAAACAGCCGGATCAGCCAGTGTTCAAAGCAGAAGGCGATGGCGAACGCCAGTGCCGAGAGCCCGGCCCAGGCGCCAAAGGCGTGCACGTCCATCCTATCTATCAGGCCATAGAGCAGCCAGGCATCCGCCGCCAGGGTCAGGGCCAGCACGAACTGATCCCAGAGATCGCCGCTGCGGGCACTGCGATTGAGCAACAGGGCCATGGCGAGCAGGGTCGCGCCAAGGGCCAGGGCATGATCCGGGCTGTCTATCAGATCGCCAACGCTCAAAAAGAGGAAAAACAGCAAGAAGAGGGCGGCGAGCCAGCCGACCACCCCCAGCATGAAGCGGTTGGCCCAGTGGGGTTCGTTATCCCGGGGTTCATCCCCCTCGACCAGCTTGGCCGAGCGCAGGATCTGCCAGAGTTCAGGCTGTGAGGACATAGGGGCTCCGGCAAGGCAGGGAAACTGAACGGGCCGAGGCCCTCTGGTTACTGATTGGCAGCATGGCGACTCCTCTGTTGTTGCAGCCAGCGGCTGGCGGCCACCGACAGGCCAATGGCGACGAGGCTGAGCAGCAAGAAGCCATTCACATCCGGCTCCATCCATTTGCCGAGCGCCGCCAGCAAGACGACGATGACGCTGAGGCAACCCATGGCGAGCCCGGTGATGAAGCTGTGATGCCAGCAGGCATAGGCGGCGCCGAGCCAGAGCAGCCAGAGCGGCCAAATCCAGGAAGAGGCGGCATCAAACAGGGCGAGCAGGGCGAGCAGGGTGACCCCAAGCCCGGCCATCAGCGCGGGCAGGTAAGCGGGCATCACCTTGTAGCGGGCAGGCAAACTCCAGAGCCCTCCCCAGAGCAGGGCATTGAGCAGGGTGAGGCACCAGGCCAGCCCCTCCTCATCGAAGGAGAAGAACAGCGTGAACAGGCCGAGCCGCCAGTAGAGCACCAGGGCGAGCTGGGCCAGCAACCAGCTCAAGGTCCAGAGCAGAGGACTCTTGCCGAGCAGGGCCCAGGGCAGCAGCAGCATGGCCCAGAGCGCAAACAGCTGCCAGGGATCGGCCCCGGTCTGATAGGTCTGGCCCACCAGGGCGAGCAGGGCGCCGAGATTGAGGGCGCACAAGCAGAGCAGCCCCTGACGGGCGCCGTCACTGAGCCGGACGCGCCACAGCACCAGCAGCATGGCGAGCAGGGGCAGCTCGACCAGGCCCAGGCGCGGCAGTCGCCCCAGTGCCTGCCAGTTGAAGGCGACAAAGAAGATGAGACCGGCGCCAAGGCAGAGGCAACCGAGCAGCAGCAAGAGGCGATCGAACAGCACCTGCCAGCGTGCGGGAGCGGGGGGCAAATCGGCCAGACGAAGGGCCTCGGGCAGCTGTGCTGGGGCGAGGTGGCCTCGCTTGACCCAGTCGAGCAGGGGACGGCGGGAGTGATGCTGCATGGAATGGCTCCGAATAACGTGCCCCATTATGGCATAGGGCCGGGGCGCCAACACCATGGCCGAGTCCCGGGAAGGGCTGCCGATGGCTGACCTCGGCGCAGAGAGAGGCAAGACACAGACGAGGGTGGGCAAGAGGGGAGCAGGGTTGAACGGGATAGCGTGGCGGGATGTGCCGAGATGGTGCCTGGCAGGGGAGGCGTTAAAGACACAGGCCCCATCATTTGATGGGGCCTGTGTCTTCTTATATCAGGGCTATCTTAGTGGCGCTGGCTATCAGGCGGTGACGATCAGGGTGCTGATCCCCAGGGTGATAAACAGGACGGCGCAGCCAATCCGGATGCTTTTGAGGGGCAACTTGTCGGCGCCGAGCTTGCCGAGCAGCACCACGGGCACGTTCGCCAGCATCATGCCGATGGTGGTGCCAGCAATGACCTGAGTGAGCGAGTCATACTTGGCGGCCAGCAGCACGGTGGCAATCTGGGTCTTGTCGCCAATTTCGGCGATAAAGAACAGCACGAAGGTGGCGAGGAAGGGGCCGTACTTGTCGAGCTTGCTATCTTCATCGTCCATCTTGTCCGGCACCAAAATCCAGACCGCCATGGCGATAAAGGCTCCCGCCACCAGATAGGTCATCAGTTTGGGATCGAGCCAGCGACTGATCAGCTCGCCAATCCAGGCCGCGCCCGCATGGTTGAGCAGGGTAGCGGCAAACATGCCGGCGATGATGGGCCAGGGCTTGCGAAAGCGACAGATCAGCAGGAGTGCGAGCAACTGGGTCTTGTCGCCTATTTCGGCGACGGCCACGCTCAGGGTGGAGGTTAACAGGGCTTCCATAAAGATACCGGGGGACGGAATTGTTATAAACCAGAGACAAGCCTGCGCCATCCGTCCCCGGTATTGGCACTGGCCCGTCAAAGGTCTTGTCAAATCCGGCATTGCTCGTTGCGGATCACGCTGACCATGGTGAGTTTGCACCAAGTATGTTGATCAACGTCTGCGGGCCTTTTAGCCCGTCAGCGACTACTCCCCCTCGATGGGAGCGGGCATTCTAGGAAAGATGCCCGGTAATTACAAGAGGTTGGCCAAGGTGAGAGCCTGATGAGGGTGACCGGCTGGTAAATCGCACATCCGGCGCTCTGCTATCGGGAAACCTGTCAGCCTCGACCTTAGCCGCCGACCTGCTTGACGGTGAAGCCCGCCTTCTCCAGCTCGCTGCGGATGAGATCGCGCTTGTCGCCCTGGATCTCGATGATCCCCTCCTTCAAGCCGCCGCCGGTACCGCACTTTTTCTTGAGCAGGGTGGCGATGGCTTTTTGCTGCGCATCAGGCACCCCATGAATGGTGATGACGCCGGCGCCCTTGCGCCCCTTGGTCTCGCGGCGAATACGCACCACCCCATCGGTGGGGAAGGGGGAGGCTGGGCTGGCCTGGGTGCTGGGGGTAATGGCACCGCCATCTGTGCTGAAAACCAGACGGCTGTTGTTGTCCTGATGCATGGTGAACTCTGCAACTAGCTAAGCGAAGTTTGATTTTACGCAAATTGTTGCGCAGGTCACAGCTTATAATGGCCACAGAAAAGAGAATTGTTCTTGTTTAGAGTCGTCACAGTTTCCACCTAGGGGTTGGCCATGGTTCTCACGCAGTTATCACCGGGGCAGAGCGCTCGTATCACAGATTTGAATGCACTGGATCGCAGCCTGCGCCGCAAGCTGATGGTGATGGGGCTCTTGCCGCAATCGGAGGTCACCCTGCTGCGCTGTGCGCCCCTGGGGGATCCGCTCCAGATCCAGTGCCAGGGCATCTGCCTCTCAGTGCAAAAAAGCCTGGCCAACCAGATAGAGGTGGAGTGCCTATGAGCATCAATCTGGTCACGGTCGGCAATCCCAACAGCGGCAAGACCTCACTG
Organism: Aeromonas rivuli; assembly: GCF_000820045.1. GTDB lineage: Bacteria > Pseudomonadota > Gammaproteobacteria > Enterobacterales > Aeromonadaceae > Aeromonas > Aeromonas rivuli. Next base: position 40,127 of record NZ_CDBJ01000052.1, read on the forward strand.
TTCAATGCCCTCACCGGGGCCCGCCAGCAGGTGGGTAACTGGAGCGGGGTCACGGTCGACAAGAAGATGGGCAGCTTCAGCGTCGGGGAGCAGGATTATCGGCTGACCGACTTGCCCGGCATCTATAGCCTGGCGGCGCAGGATGCCAGCCTGGATGAGCAGATAGCCAGCGGCTTCGTACAGGGCCAACGCCCGGACTTGCTGCTCAACGTCATCGATGCCGCCAGCCTGGAGCGCTCCCTCTACCTGACCTTGCAACTGCGTGAGCTGGGTCTGCCCATGCTGGTGGTGCTCAACAAGATGGATCTGCTGGAGAAGCGACGCATCACCGTTGACGAGACGCTGCTCAGTGCCCGGCTCGGCTGCCCCGTGGTGTCGCTCTCGGCCCACAACCTGGCTCAGGTGCGCGCTCTCAAGGCCAGGCTCCATGAGTTCATCGGCTCGCCCCAGGCGGCGCTGCAGCTCGATTACGGCCAGCCTCTGGAGGCAGGCATCAGCGAACTGGAGAGCCTGCTTGCCCCCCATCCGCTGGCGAGTCGTGGCCGCGCCCTGCGCCTGCTCGAAGAAGATCCCGTGATGGCGCAGACCCTGCTGCCCGGTCAGCAAACGGCGGCCGCCAATCTGGTGCGCCGTGCCCAGGGTCAGCAGGATATCGACCTGCAACTGGCGGACGTGCGCTACGGCCACATCCACCAATGGTGCCAGCAGGCCTGCCAGCAGCGGGGCAAGCTCAACGCCGCCCAGAGTGAGTGGCTCGACAGGGTGCTGCTCAATCGCTGGGTCGGCATCCCCTTCTTCCTGCTGGTGATGTATCTGATGTTCATGTTCGCCATCAAGGTGGGCAGTGCCTTCATCGACTTCTTCGACATCCTGGGGGGCGCCCTGTTCGTCGATGGGGTCCACCATCTGCTGGGGCTAGCCCATGCTCCCGAGTGGCTGGGGGCCATATTGGCGGATGGCTTTGGCGCCGGTCTGCAGACGGTGGCGACCTTCATCCCCGTCATCGGTTGCCTCTATCTGTTTCTTGCGGTGCTGGAGAGCTCGGGCTATCTGGCCCGGGCCGCCTTCGTGGTCGATGCCCTGATGCGTCGCCTCGGCCTGCCCGGCAAGGCGTTCGTCCCCATGCTGATGGGCTTTGGTTGCACCGTGCCCGCCGTGATGGCGACCCGCACCCTCAACTCCGAGCGTGAACGGCTGATGACTTCGGCCATGGCCCCCTTCATGTCCTGCGGCGCCCGCCTGCCGGTCTATGCCCTGTTCGCGGTGGCCTTTTTCCCGGCATCTGGCCAGAACCTGGTATTCGGCCTCTATCTCGTCGGCATTGTGGTGGCGGTGCTCACCGGCCTGCTGCTGCGCAGCACCCTCTTGCCCGGCAAGAGTGACTCCATGCTGATGGAGATGCCCGATTACGAGCTGCCCCGCCCCATCAACGTGGGGATCAAGACCTGGCAGAAGCTGAAATCTTTCGTGTTCGGTGCCGGTAAAACCATAGTGCTGGTGGTGGCGGTGCTGAGCGTGCTCAACTCCCTGGGCACGGATGGCAGCTTCGGCCATCAGGATCAGGAGAGTTCGGTGCTGAGCAAGCTGAGCCAGGGGGTGACACCGCTGCTGCACCCCATCGGCATTCGTGAGGATAACTGGCAGGCGACGGTCGGCATCGTCACCGGTATCTTCGCCAAGGAGGCCGTGGTCGGCACCCTCAACAGCCTCTATGGGGGAGGCGAGCAGGCCGCCGATGCCGAGTACGATCTGTGGCAGAGTGTGCAAGATGCCCTGGCCAGCATCCCCGCCAATCTGGCGGCCATCAACCCGGCCGATCCCCTCGGGATAGATATCGGCGAGGTCGGGGATGCCAGGGTTGCGGCGGCGGAGCAAGAGGTGAGTCTCTCCACCTACGGCAACATGCAGGCTCACTTCGACGGGGCGGCGGGTGCCTTTGCCTACCTGCTGTTCATCCTGCTCTACATGCCATGCGCCGCCGCCATGGGCGCCCTGGTGCGTGAAACCGGCCGTCCCTGGGCTATCTACACCGCGCTCTGGTGCAACTACATGGCCTTCATGGGCGCCACGCTCTTCTATCAGGGGGCCAGCTTTGCACGCCATCCCGAGCAGAGCCTGGCCTGGATAGGTTTCTATCTCGGCTCCCTGCTGCTGCTCTGGTGGCTGGGACGCATGCGCGGTGACATAGTGACGCGCCGGGTGGTGGCGCAGTGATACTGCATGAATTAGGAGACTATCTGGCCCGGGAGCACAGGGTCAGTCGCCGGGATCTGGCCCGTCACTTCCACACCTCGGAAGATGCCGTCGAGGCCATGCTCGGGGTCTGGATGCGCAAGGGGCGCGTCATCAAACAGGAGAGCCAGCTGTGTGGCGGCAGTTGCTGCGGCAAACAGCAGCTGGTGATATTCGAATGGTGCGAGCCGGGCCGTATCGGCCTGGTGCAACGCGGCTAGGCGGTATCGCCGTCCCGGATGCCAACGAAAGAACCCGCCAGCGGCGGGTTCTTGGTCTCTGATCTGCCAGGGCAGCCGGTGGCGCTCAGGTCCAGTCCAGCTCGTCCTTGTCATCTTTGCCTGGTTCCAGGCTCCAACCGCTGGCGTCGCTGCTATTGGCAATCTGCCCCTTGTCACGCCACAGCTTGATCTTGAGGCGCAGGTTGGTCTGCGAGTCCGCATTCTTGATCGCCTCCTCGTCCTCTATCACCCCTTCCACCACCAGATCGAACAGTGCTTCGTCGAAGGTGATCATGCCAAGGGTGCGGGATTTCTCCATCACCTCCTTGAGGCCGCCAAACTCGCCGCGTTTGATCATGTCGCGAATGGTGTGGGTGCCCAGCATGATCTCCACCGCCGCCCGGCGCCCGCCATCCGCGGTTTTCACCAGTCGCTGGGAGACAAAGGCCTTGAGGTTGTTGCCCAAGTCGTTGAGCAGCTGGGGACGGCGCTCCTCGGGGAAGAAGTTGATGATGCGATCCAGCGCCTGGTTGGCGTTGTTGGCGTGCAGGGTGGAGATGGCGAGGTGGCCGGTCTCCGAGAAGGCCAGGGCATGCTCCATGGTCTCGCGGTCACGAATTTCGCCGATGAGGATCACGTCCGGTGCCTGACGCAGGGTATTTTTCAGGGCGGCGTGGAAGCTGCGGGTGTCCACGCCCACTTCGCGCTGGTTGATGATGCTCTTGCGGTGGCGATGCACGTACTCCACCGGATCCTCGATGGTGATGATGTGGCCGCCGCTGTTGCGGTTGCGATGGTCGATCAGCGCCGCCAGCGACGTGGACTTGCCCGAGCCTGTGCCGCCGACGAACAGCACCAGGCCCCGTTTCTCCATGATGGTATCGAGCAGCACTGGGGGGAGCTTCAAGTCCTCGAAGCGGGGGATCTCGGTCTTGATGTTGCGCGCCACCAGGGAGACTTCGTTGCGCTGCTTGAAGATGTTGACTCGAAAGCGGCCTATCTGGGGCAGGGAGATGGCAAGGTTCATCTCCAGCTCCTTGTCGAACTGCTGCTTTTGCTCAAGATCCATGATCTCTGCGGCGATGGCGGCCACCTCGCCCGGGGCGAGCGGGGCCTCGCTGAGGGTGCGCAACACCCCCTGAAACTTGGCGCTGGGGGGGGCGCCGGTAGAGAGGTAGAGGTCGGAGCCATCCTGGCTCGCTGTAGCCGCGCGGGTG
>NZ_CDBJ01000053.1:0-99362 GCF_000820045.1 Aeromonas rivuli
TGGCGGGTTGGCGGGTTGGCCAGTATTGTGGTCACTGGTGGCGACAGCTCATCGCACATCACAGGCCAAGGCAGAAGGTGAACGCCCAGCGACTGAGCGGTCACCGTCACCTCGTTGCCGACCAGCGTCCGACGTCGTCAAGGGGATGTGAGTGCCTCGTCCATCTTGCTCTCCACCTGAGGCGGGGGCTCGCCACGGGATCAAAGATGGCATCCAGATGGCCACGCAATTCTTCAATAGCGCCTGCAACATCCGGCTGCTTCATCACATCGAAGCACGAGAAGGAGGGCAACACCTCTACGCCACAGAACTTGTAGTTGGCCGTGTTGCTGACGAAGACGTCATCCACCGTTTTGCCCTCGAACAACATCTGCCCAGCATCGCCAAATGCCGCCCTCGGTGCATTCCAGGTCAGCGACAGCATGTACTGCTCGCCATGCATCTTGCCGCCAGAGCCATATTGCTTGCGCGGATCCTCGCGCGTCCTGCCATCACCCGACAGAAAACACTGCTGGAACATGCCCGCGGTAAATACCTCATCGACATACTTCTTGTAGATCCACGGCATGCCGAACCAGAAGACCGGCGATTGCAGGATGATGATGTCTGCCCACAGATGCTTGTCGACCTCGCCCTGAACGTCGTAGCCCTGCTCTATGTATGTCTCCTTCACCGCATAGCCGCGCGCTGCCATCTCTTGCTTGATGACGCCTGCCAGGGTGCTGTTCAGTTTGCCGCCGGAGATGCCTTCAAAAAACTGATGTGCGTTGATGATCAATACGTTTTTCATCGTCTTCTTTTCCTCAATAATCAATGGTCTGATGAGCCTTCTCACTTGCCTGTTGGTTTCGGCGTCGTGGGGTCCATCACACTGACCAGGGCGTCACGACACCTGAGGGAAAGAGGCCCGAGGGCATGGCAATCTTGCGGATTGGTTTTCATGGGTGCCTCCTTCACGGTGAAGGCAACTATAGGCGCCGCATTAGCGCAGAAAAATAGCTTAATCCTGCACACCATATGAAGTTATGCTTCAAGATATGAAACTCAATCAACTCGACGGCCTGATGGCCTTTTGGAAAGTCGCGGAGCATCGCGGCTTCACTGCCGCGTCTGCCGAACTGGAGGTATCGCCTTCGGCGCTGAGCCAGGCGATCAGGCAGCTGGAAGCGCGTCTCGGCGTACGCCTGCTCAATCGCACGACCCGCAGCGTGAGCCTGACGGAGGCTGGGGAGGACTATCTTGCCCGCATCGGCCCGGCACTCGGTCAGGTCATTGTGGCGGGTGAAGAGCTGAACGTCCTGCAAGGTGGGCCCACCGGCACATTACGCATCAATGCCGCACGCATTTCGACCTCAATGGTGTTGCAACCGCTGTTGGCAGGTTTCCTTCGTGAGCATCCGAACGTGAAACTTGAACTGACGAATGACGAAGGCTTCGTCGACATCGTCGAGCGGGGTTTCGATGCGGGCATTCGCATGGGAGAAGATCTGCACAAGGACATGGTCGCCCTTCCCCTTGGCGGCCCCATCACAGTCGCCATCGTCGCCTCCCCTGATTATCTCGCGCGCTTCCCCGCGCCCAGCCATCCGGACGACCTCGTGCAGCACAACTGCATCCGCTTCCGCTTCGCCGGAACAGGCGCGATCCACAAATGGGAGTTCAAGGTGAATGAGGAAATCGTCGAGTACGAGGTCAAGGGCAACCTGACCATTACGGACACCCTGTTCAGTACGGAGGCGGCACTGGAAGGCGTCGGGATCGCCTACACCTTTGAGCAGCTGGCCCTGCCACACATCAAGGCAAAGCGTCTGACGCGAGTCCTTGCACCGTTCTCGCCGACCTTTCCAGGCTTCTCTCTGTACTACCCCAGCCGGCATGATCAACCGTCCAAGTTGAAGGCATTCATCGAGTACGCGCGGCGGGCTGTCATCTGAGCAAGCCTGCTTTCAGCTGTTGCTGAAGGTGCTCAACAGCGCTCGTTCGCCCTTGTTGCTCCTGCATAGTCGCTTGGGCCGGGATACACATGTCACCGAACCGGCAGATACCAGAGAGGATCGGCCGCTTGCTCACAACAATCCAAACGCTCCCATCATAGGGGACGAAGGCTGGAACCATGGCAGAGATGATTGCTGGGTTTTACGCGAGCACGCGCACAGACAAATAACTGGGCGAGTTTGTTATGAGCTGCCAGCCTATCCCGTGTGCCGAGCGGTTTATGGATGTCCGTCGGCAACGACAGCAGGCGTGCCGATCTTCCGAGAGTCGCAAATGTCTTAGGGACTGATGTATCGGGAACTGAGCCAGAAACGCATTGCAGATGCGATCAGTCATCCACACAAAGTGGATTACCAAGAGGTCTGAAGGGGAATTGGAAGGTAACTTATTGAATTGCAGAAACAGGTGGTGGCCCCACCAGCCACATCCCGGCACTCGAGTCCCCCACCTTGGCTGCTTCCTTCCGGATCTGACCAGGTCGACGGGTTATCAATGCGAGAGGACCAATGGGACCACCGGCGCTGAGTCTACCAAAGCAGAGGGTCATTGCAACGGCTTTCTGCCCTGCCAGGGTGCGTTTGCCTGCTTTTTCGGCAACCCGCACAAAGAGTCGGCAATCTAGCTAAAAATCATGAATTTGGCGCCGACGCACAGCAGCAGCAGGGCAAATCCCATACGCAGTCGCTGGGGAGACAAACGGTGAGCCAGACGGGCGCCGAGTCGGGCGAACTGGGTACTGGTCAACACTATGCCTAACCAGGCAGGCAGATAGATGTAGCCCAGGCTCCACTCGGGTAACTGGCTATGACCCCAACCGGTATAGAGGTAACTCAGGCTGCCCGCCAGGGCGATAGGGATGCTGCCCGCCACCGAGACGGCCACCGCCTGCTTCATGGGCACGCTGTTCCAGGTGAGGTAGGGCACGGTCAAGGAGCCACCGCCGATACCGAACATGGCGGAGAGCCAGCCGATACAGGTCCCCGCGATCCCGGTGCCAAGGGGGCCGGGCAGATGGCGTTCTGCCTTGGGTTTCAGGTTCAGCCCCATCTGCAGGGCCATGATCCAAGCGAAACAACCGATGATGATGTTGAGGGTTGTGGCGCTGAGCAGATTCACCGTCAGGCCGCCCAGCCAGGCACCGACCATCATGCCCCCCGCCAGGCGACGAATGAGAGACCAGTCCACCACGCCCTTGGCATAGTGCACCCGCAGCGAGCTGAGTCCGGTGAAGATCATGGTGAGCATGGAGGTACCAAGGGCCAGGTGGGTCACTATTTCGGGGGCTATGCCCTGGGCATGAAAACTGACCACCAGCACGGGTACGATGATGAGACCGCCCCCTATGCCGAACAATCCACCCAACACACCTGCGAAGGCCCCCAGCAACAGATAACCCAGAAACAGCATCTTGCATCCTTATCAGAAGCCCTTGGCACGAGTCTGCTGACCCTGCTGGCTCGATCATCATCGGCAAAAAAGAGGTGGCCCATGGGCCACCTCGCTATTGTGCCGATTAACTCAGGGGAATGGTACCGTCCATCACCTTGTAAAACGCCAGCACCGCGAAGCCGAGCAGGGCCACCGTCATCCCCTGCTCCAGTCGGTTGAGACCACGCAGGCCGTGATGTTGGCGCGCCTTCCAGTAGATGAAGATGCCGGGGCTATAGAGCAGGGCCACCAGCAGCAGGTACTCCACCCCGGCGGCATAGACCAGCCAGCAGCCATAGAGGGTCGCCACCAGGGCCAACAACAGATCCCGCTTGCGCTGATATGGCTGCCCTTCATAGGTCTGGCCACTCAGGGCTAGTTTGAGGCCATAGGCCCCCGAGAAGACATAAGGCACCAGGGCCGCCGCCGTGGTGATGTTGACCAGCGCCAGATAGGTGCTGTTCTGGAAGTAGATGATGATGAGGAAGGCCTGCACCAGGCAGGTGGAGCACCAGAGGGAGACGCTGGGAGATCCCCGCTTGTTCTCTCGGGCAAACCAGGCCGGGAACACCCCCGTCTTGCCGGCGATGAAAGGCACCTCGGCGGCCAGCACTGTCCAGCTGAGCAGGGCCCCCATCACCGAGATGACCAGGCCGATATTGATGAGCCAGGCCCCCCAGGGCCCGACCACGGCCTCCAGTATCATGGCGGTGGAGGGATTCTTCAGGGCCGCCAACTCAGGCTGGCTCATGACCCCCAGGGAAAAGAGCGTCACCATCACGTAGAGCGTCAGGGCGCCGAGCAGGGCCAGCACAGTGGCGCGGCCCACGTCCTTGCGCTGGCGGGCCCGGGCCGAGACCACCACGGCCCCCTCGATACCGATGAAGACCCAGAGGGTCACCTTCATGGTGGATTTCACCTGATCCATCACGGACCCCAGCTCACCATTGCCCTGGCCCCAGAAGTCCAGGGTGAAGGTGTCCAGATTGAAGGCGAGCAGCACCGCGACGCAGAACACGATGAGGGGCACCATCTTGGCGATGGTGGTCACTATGTTGACCAGGGCCGCCACCTGCACCCCGCGCAGCACCAGCGCATGCACCGACCAGATGAGCAGGGACGCCAGCAGGATGGCGGTGGGGGTATTGCCATTGCCGAAGATGACATTGTCCGGGGTATCGAAGAAGTAGCTCAGGGCGCTGAACACCACGACGGCGTAGGAGACGTTGGCCAGCAGCTGGCAGATCCAGTAGCCCCAGGCGGCATTGAAGCCGATAAAATCGCCAAATCCGGCCTTGGCATAACTGAAGATGCCGCCATCGAGATCCGGGCGGCGCAGGGAGAGGCTCTGATAGACCAGGGCCAGGCAGATCATGCCAAGTCCGGTGATGGTCCAGCCCAGGGCCACGGCCCCGGCGCTGGCATGGGCGGCGATATTTTGCGGCAAACTGAACACACCGGCTCCGATCATGGAGCCAATCACCAGTGAGATGAGGGCACCCAGCCCGAGTTTCTTGTCCATCTCTATCCTGTTGCTTGTCTTGGCGGCGGTTGAGAATCCCTGCTCAATTCGACTCGCATCATGATGGAGCGACTGTCCCTGCCCCCTGAAAAAGGCGGCAACTATATTGCATGACTATACGGCTCGCAATCCTTCGCCATATCAATCGTTGGCCGCCTTGACCGGGCGCAATTTTACAGAAGTCACGGGCACGGCCTGTGAGCTGGCTCAAACTCTGCCGGATTGTCGCCACTTTCAGGGAATACCATGATCTGACCCCGGATCCTGGTGCCTTGCATAAGCACGCAAGCCAGGGTCGTCATGGTGCATCTGGGGGAAGAGCCGTGCCTCGCTCGCTGTGCGGGCCACAAAGCAGGCCACAAGGCGGGGCCTTCGCCCCGCTCTCACTGGTTTGATGATGCTGCCCCGCTACAAGCGCAGGCCACCATCGAGATCTATCATGCGCCCGGACAGGTAATCATTGCCGAGGATGAAGCGCACCGTATCGGCGAGCTGGTGCGCCTCCCCCAGGCAGGCCGCCGGAATGGCTTGCAGCATGCGTTCCATCGCCTCGGGCTTCATCGCCGCCGTCATCTCGGTGGCGAAGACCCCGGGAGCGATGCCCATCACCCGGATGCCATGGCGCGACAGCTCCCGCGCCCAGGTGACCACCAGGGCGGCGACCCCCGCCTTGCTGGCGGCATAGTTGCTCTGCCCCATGTTGCCGACCCTGGCAATGGAGGAGATGTTGATGATGACGCCCCCCTGACCATGGCGCGCCATCAGGGCGGCCCCCTCGCGGCCACACAGGAAGGTACCGGTCAGATTGACATCGATCACCGCCTGCCACTGGGCCAGGGAGAGTTTGTCGGTCAGCACCCCCTCTTTCATCTTGATGAGCAGACCATCGCGCAAGATCCCGGCGCAGTTGATAAGGCCAGCAAGGGGCCCCAGGTCATGGATGGCGGCGAAGCTTGCCTCCACCTCGGCCTCATCGGCCACGTTGCAGACATGGAGTGAACAGCGGCCACCCCGGCTCTGCAACTCGGCCTCGGTGATCTCCAGATCCGCTCGATTGACATCGATGAGTGCCAGGCTGGCCCCTTGTTCGGCCAGGGCCAGCGCAATGGCCCTGCCGAGGCCCCGTCCCGCCCCTGTCACGGCAATCAATTTATTATTCAGATCCATCAAGGCTCCTCGTTATCTCTGTGGAGGGGCCCAGTGCGGCCCGCTCCTTGGGGATGTCGTCTCAATCGGGTTCCCGATAGAGGTTGAGGATGCTGGAAAAATCGCGATCCCCCTCCCCTCGACTGGCGTGCAGATTGAACAAGTTACGCGCCAGCGCCCCCATGGGCACGGCGCTGTGGGCATGTTCGGCCAATCCCATGGCCAGTCCCAGATCCTTGACCATGAGCCGGGTCATGAAGCCGCCGCTGTAACCGCGGGATGCCGGGGCACTCTCCATCACCCCGGGCCAGGGGTTGTAGCGCTCCAGGCTCCAGTTATTGCCCGAGCTCTTGGCCATGATGCCGGAGAGCACGGCGGCATCCAGCCCCTCCTTGACCCCCAGTGCCAACGCCTCGGCGGTACCCGCCATGTGGATGGCAAGCAGCATGTTGTTGCACATCTTGGCGATTTGACCCGCGCCAAGGGGACCGGCATGAAACAGATTCTGCCCCATCAACCCAAGCACAGGGCGGGCGGATTCAAAATCCGCCACCTCGCCACCGACGATAAAGGTGAGGGTACCCGCCGCCGCCCCCACTACCCCGCCTGAAACGGGGGCATCGATGAAGCGATGGCCCAGCAAGCGGGCGGCGCCCCCCACGGCGCGGGCCGAGGCGACATCGATGGTGGAGCAGTCGATGATAAGGGTATTGGGGGCCAGGGCGGGGAGCAGGCCAGGATTGCCTCCCCCGTCACCGAGCCAGAGCCCCACCACGTGCTCCCCGGCAGGCAGCATGCTGATCACCAGCTCGCAGTCGGCTGCCGCCTCGGCGGCACTGGCGGCGCAGTGACAGCCCGCCTGCTTGGCCGCAATCAGATGATCGGGCAGCAGATCGAACACCTGTACCCGCAGCCCCCCCTTGGCCAGGTTGGCGGCCATGGGGCCGCCCATGTTGCCAAGGCCGATAAAACCTACCCCTGTCGTCATATGCTGCTGTCTCCATGAGTCGCTTGTCCCTTGAGCTCGCGCCAGAGGGGATTGCTCGCCCCCGCGCAGGCGGGCCAGCGATAGAATTCCGCGATAGCGGTCTGTTCGGCGTCTTGCCAGCGGGGCTGCTTGTCCTTGTCGATGAGCAGCGCCCTGACCCCTTCGATAAAGTCTCCCTTGAGGACGCAATTCACCGACAGGGTCAGCTCATTGGCGAAGGATCCCGCCAGTGATTGCTGACGCCCCTGCCAGTATTGGCGCCACAGCAAGGCGCGGCTCAAGGGGCTGCCGCTGCGACAACTGTCCCGCTGCTGTGCCAGCGACCCTGTCAGAGGGGCGTCGAATAGCCGATCGAGCACCCGCACCAGACTGCGGCCCAGCAAGAGGGATTCAATCTGTGCGAGATGAGGCAGCAGCAGCGGCTCGGGCAGGGGTGCTGCCGCCCCCAACGCCGCCAGCATCAACGCCAGGCTGTCATCGAGCTCCTCTGCCGGCTGCCGCCAGTCAAGCCGCAGCAATGCCTCGATCAGCTGAGGGCGAGCGGCTCTGCTCAGCGCCTCATCGGCCAGCCCCAGCCCCAGGGCGTCGGCACCATTGATACGGGCCCCGGTCAGGCCGAGCCAGAGCCCGACGCGGCCCGGCAACCGGCTCAAGAACCAGCTGGCCCCCACATCCGGATAGAGGCCTATGCTCACCTCCGGCATGGCCAGCAGGCTACACTCCGTCACCAGCCGAAAACGGGCCCCGGCAAACAGCCCCATGCCGCCCCCCATGCAGATGCCATCTGCGACGCAGATCAGCGGTTTGGGGTAGTGATGGATCAGCAGATCGAGCCGGTACTCCTGCTCGAAGAAAGCGCAGGCATAATCCGCCAGCTCAGGGTCTGTCATGCGCTGGCGCGCATGATAGAAGGCGCGAATATCCCCCCCGGCACAGAATGCCTTCTCCCCGGCCCCCTCCAACAGCACGCCACACACTGTGTCATCGTCTTGCCAATCAGCTAACTGCTGTGCCAAGGCCTGGATCATCGGCAGGCTCAAGGCATTGAGGGACGCCGGACTGTCCAGGGTCAGCACCCCCAACCGTTGGCCATCCCGGGTCGGCAGTAACGCGACCTTTACCCCATCACTCATCTCGTGCTCCTCACTCAAAGCGGCTGTGGTTGGCTTGCTTGCGGCCATCACTGCGTCTGTTTGCCTGGCTCGTGCTGGCCATGACCCTGGATGTCATCACTTCGACCGTAGTGCCAACGCGGCGCCCGCTTCTCCAGAAAGGCCGCCACCCCCTCTTGCTGGTTCGCATCCTGGAAAAGGTCGAGGAAGAGGGCGCGCTCCATGGGCAATGCTTCATCACGAGGACGGCGACGCCCCTCGTTGATGAGCCGTTTGCAGGCGCGCAGGGCGGCGGGACTTTGGCGCTCGGCATGGCTTGCCATCTGCCGGGCGGCCTCCCAGGCGCAACCCACCTTGACCACCTCTTCCACCAGGCCTATCTCGTAGGCCAGGGTGGCATCGACCTTCTCGGCACACAAAATGAGGCGTTTGGCCCAACCCGGCCCCACCAGTTCGGTCAGGCGCTGGGTGCCCCCGGCGCAGGGCAAGAGTCCCACCGACGCCTCAGGCAGCCCCATGATGGCCTGCTGCTCGGCGATGCGAATATCGCAGGCCAGCGCCACTTCCAGCCCGCCCCCCATGGCAAACCCCGTGATGGCGGCAATGCTGACCCCGTGAAAGCGAGCCAGGGCCTCGAACGCTTCGCCAAAGGCCTCGGCCACCTGTGCGGCATGCAGGCTGTCGCCGTCGGCAAACATCTTGAGATCGGCGCCGGCGCAGAAGAACCTGTCACCGGCCCCGCGGATAACCAGGGCCACTATCTCGGGTTTGCCGTCGAGCTCGGCCATCATCTGCACGAAGGCGCGCAGGCTGGCCAGGGTCCAGGTATTGGCCGGTGGGTTGTCCAGGGTGATGTAGGCCACGTGGCCATGGTATTCGAGCCGTATCCTTGTCATGGGATCATCCTTGTGTGCGGGCAACGTCATGGCATCGCCCCTATAGCAGATTCAGTGAGGGAGTGGCCAGCAGGCGACGAGCGATGATGAGTCGCATCACCTCGTTGGTTCCCTCCAGGATGCGATGGACCCGGGTATCGCGCAGATAGCGTTCGAGGGGATATTCGCGGATATAACCATAGCCGCCAAAGAGTTGCAGGGCCTCATCGCAGATCTGATAACCGATGTCGGTGGCGAAGCGCTTGGCCATGGCGCACCAGGCGCTCTTGTCCGGGCTGTTCTCGTCGAGCTTGGCCGCCGCCTGACGCACCAGCAGCCGGGCGGCTGCCAGCTCGGTCGCCATGTCGGCCAGACGAAACTGCACGCTCTGAAACTCGCCGATGGGACGGCCAAATTGCTGACGCTCGGCCACATAGGCCAGGGCATCATCCAGGGCCTGCTGGGCCGTGCCCAGGGAGCAGCTGGCGATGTTGATGCGACCGCCATCCAGGGCCTGCATGGCAAACTTGAACCCCTCCCCCTCTTCCCCCAGCCGATAGTTGGCGGGAATGCGCACCCGGTTAAAGGCCACTTCCCGGGTCGGCTGACTGTGCCAGCCCAGCTTCTCTTCGGCCTTGCCGTAGACGATGCCCTCGCTGTTTGCCGGCACCATGAAGGCGGAGATCCCCCCCGCCCCCTCACCGCCGGTGCGGGCCATCACCACCAGCACATCGGTGCTGCCCGCCCCGGAGATAAACACCTTGCTCCCCTCGATGAGGTAATCATCGCCGTCGCGCAGGGCGCGGCTCTTGAGGGCGGCGGCGTCCGAGCCCGCCCCAGGTTCGGTGAGGCAATAGGAGCCGAGCAACTCGCCACTGGCCAGACGTGGCACCCACTCCCCGGCAACCTCGGCGGGCAGCCAGCGCCCCAGCATCCAGCTCACCATGTTATGGATGGTGAGATAGGCGGTGGTAGAGGTGCAGCCCATGGCGAGGCGCTCGAAGATGAGGCTGGCGTCGAGCCGGGGCAGCCCCAGGCCGCCATATGGCTCCTGGGTATAGAGGCCGCAAAAGCCGAGCTCGGCCGCCTGTTTGATGGTCTGGATGGGAAACTCATGATCCCTGTCCCAGCGGGCGGCATTGGGCTTGAACGCCTCGTTGGCGAAGGCGGTGGCGGCATCGCAGTAGGCCTGCTGATCCTCGGTCAGATTGAAATTCATGGGCAAGAGTCCTCACTCAACGCAGGCTGATGGTCATGTTAGGGCCAGTGGGAATGTCTTCGTCAAACCAGCGCTCGGTCACCGTCTTGGTCTCGGTGTAGAAGCGCACCGCCTGTTTGCCGTAGGCGTGCAAGTCCCCATAGAAAGAGCCGCGCCAACCGGTGAAGGAGAAGAACGGCAGCGGCACCGGGATGGGCACATTGATGCCCACCTGGCCCACCGCCACCTCGTGGCGAAAGGTACGGGCCGCGGCGCCGCAACCGGTGAAGATGGAGGTGCCATTGCCATAGGGGTTGCGATTGATGAGGGCGAGCGCCTCAGCCAGGCTGTCGACCTCCATGCAGCAGAGCACAGGGCCGAAGATCTCCTCCCGATAGAGCCCCATCTGCGCCGTCACGCCGCGAAACAGTGTGGGGCCCACCCAGTTGCCGACCGGGTAACCCGCCACCTCGCACAGGGTGCCATCGAGCAGACACTCGGCCCCTTCCTGCTTGCCCGCTTCAATCAGATTCTCCACCCGCACCCTAGCCTCCGGGCTGATAAGAGGGCCATAGGCGGCTTGCGGATCGTCCCACACCCCGGGGCGCACGGCGGCGAATGCCTCGGCAAGTTCCGGGATCCAGTCGCGGGCACTGCCGACGAACACTGCCACGCTGATGGCCATGCAACGCTGACCGGCGGCGCCGACCCCGGCCCCCACCAGATTGCTCAGCACCAGCCCCTTGTTGGCATCGGGCATGATCACCATGTGATTCTTGGCGCCGACGAAGCACTGGGCGCGTTTGAGCTGTTCGGTCGCGGTGCGATAGACATGAGCCCCGACCCGGGCCGAGCCGACGAAGCTGACCGCCTTCACGTCCGGGTGGGTCAAGAGCGCATCCACCTGCTCGGCACCGCCGTGCACCACGCTGAGGATGCCCGCCGGGGCCCCCGCCTCGGTGAACAGCTCGGCCAGACGCATGGGGGTGAGCGGATCCTGTTCGGAGGGCTTGAGCACGAAGCCATTGCCGCAGGCGATGGCCAGGGGAAACATCCACAGCGGGATCATGGCCGGGAAGTTGAATGGGGTGATACCGACGCAGACCCCCAGCGGTTGCACCCAGGAGTGACCATCGACCCGCCGCGCCACATTGCCCATGGTCTCGCCCATGGTCTGGCTGGCGATGCCGCAGGCCTGTTCAACCACTTCGATACCGCGCCACACATCCCCCTTGGCATCGGCAAAGTTCTTGCCCGTCTCCTGAGCCAGCAGGGTGGCCAGCTCGTCATGATGGACTTTAAGCAGATGCTGATAGTTGAACATGACCCTGGCCCGCTCCGGCGCAGGCACATCCCGCCACAGCAGATAGGCTTGCTGGGCGCTGCGCACCGCCAGCTCAACCTCCTCTGCCGTGGCCCTGGGAGCACGGGCCAGCAGACTCTGATCCGCCGGATTGGTCACCTCTATCCACTGCTCCGTCGTCGAGGCATGGGGCCCGCCGTTGATGTAGAGCGGCAGATCCCCGTACAGGGTGGCATGGCTGGTCATGTTCTTAACTCCTTTGAGTCTGGTCAGACGACTGAGTTGCACAGGATTGAGCGGGCGGCAGCGCGGCCAGCTCCCCCACCACAAGGGATTTTACCTTAGACTAACAATTGATTTACGTTTACGCTAACGTAAACTAACTCTGGAGATGGACTGACCAGTCAGGACGACAGCAAGGTGCCCATTATTGCCTGCCGTCCCTGCACTCAGACCCCCTCCACCCTCGTGATGACAAGGAGACAGCTATGCCCCCATTGATGGATGAGACCCTGCTGGCCCTGACCGACCAGGTCGGCGCTTTCTGTCGACAAGTGATAGCGCCGCGCGCCGCCGAGATAGACAGCAGCAACCTCTTTCCCCGGGATCTCTGGCCCTTGATGGGAAGTCTCGGCCTGCATGGCATCACTGTCGGCGAGGAGTATGGCGGCGTGGGCCTGGGCTACCTGGCTCACGTGCTGGTGATGGAGCAGGTGAGCCGGGCCAGCGCCTCGGTCGGGCTCTCCTATGGCGCCCACTCCAACCTGTGCATCAACCAGATCCACCGCCACGGCACCCCCGATCAGAAGGCGCGTTACCTGCCTGATCTGGTCAGCGGCGCCAAGGTGGGCGCCCTGGCCATGAGCGAGCCAGGTGCCGGATCCGATGTGGTGAGCATGCGCCTGCTGGCCGAGGCGAGGGACAATCACTTCGTGCTGAACGGCAACAAGATGTGGATCACCAATGGCCCCGATGCCGAGACCTTTGTCATCTATGCCAAGACGGATGCCAAGGCGGGGGCCAAGGGGATATCCGCCTTCATCGTCGAGGCGGGAACCCCGGGATTTCGCACGGCCCAGAAGCTCGACAAGCTGGGCATGCGGGGCTCCAGTACCTGCGAGCTGGTGTTCGACAACTGCAACGTTCCCAAAGAGAACCTGCTCGGCCCGCTGCACGGGGGCATCAAGGTGCTGATGAGCGGTCTCGATTATGAGCGGGTGGTGCTGGCGGCGGGTCCCCTTGGCATCATGCAGGCCTGCATGGACGTGGCGTTGCCCTATGTGCGCGAGCGCAAGCAGTTCGGCCAGGCCATCGGTGAATTCCAGCTGGTGCAGGGCAAACTGGCCGACATGTACACCCGCCTGGCCAGCAGCCGGGCCCTGGTCTACTCGGTGGCCAACGCCTGCGATCAAGGGCAGACCAGCCGCAAGGATTGCGCCGCCGCCATCTTGCTTGCCGCGGAAAATGCCACCCAGATGGCACTGGATGCCATCCAGCTGCTCGGCGGCAATGGCTACATCAACGAATACCCGACCGGGCGCCTGCTGCGGGACGCCAAGCTGTACGAGATAGGTGCCGGCACCTCGGAGATCCGCCGCTGGCTCATCGGCCGCGAGCTGATGGGAGAGTCTGCATGAAGCCGTTGCACGCCCAGCTAGCACACCATAGCGCCGGTCGCTCTGTGACTCACCGGGCAGACCTTTTCCCTCACACCTTTTTAGGGGAGTCCGCATGAGCCAGATCCACTCCCAGCTCGACACCCATAGCCCCGACTATGAGGCCAACAGGGCCGCCATGCAGGCCCTGGTCGAGGATCTGCACGATCGGCTGGAGGAGATAACCCTGGGGGGCGGCGCCGTCAATCAGGCCCGCCACACCGGGCGTGGCAAGTTGCTGCCCCGCGAGCGCATCGACCGGCTGCTCGACCCCGGCTCCCCTTTCCTCGAGCTCTCCGCCCTGGCGGCCTGGGGGGTCTATGACGAAGCCGTCCCCGCCGCCGGTATCATCACCGGGCTTGGTCGCATCAACGGCAGGCTCTGCCTGCTGGTGGTCAACGACGCCACCGTCAAGGGCGGCACCTATTACCCCCTCACGGTGAAGAAACACCTGCGCGCCCAGGCCATCGCCGAGCGGTTGCGCCTCCCTTGCCTCTACCTGGTGGACTCTGGCGGCGCCTTCTTGCCGATGCAGGACGAGGTGTTTCCCGACCGGGATCATTTCGGCCGCATCTTCTACAACCAGGCTCGCCTCTCGGGCCAGGGCATCCCCCAGCTCGCCGTGGTGATGGGGCTCTGTACCGCAGGCGGCGCCTATGTGCCCGCCATGGCGGACGAATCCATCATGGTCAAACAGCAGGCCACCATCTTTCTGGCCGGCCCCCCCCTGGTCAAAGCCGCCACTGGCGAGGAGATCAGCGCCGAAGCGTTGGGGGGGGCCCTGGTCCACTGCGCCCACTCTGGCGTTGCCGATCACCTGGCCAGAGATGACGACCATGCCTTGCAACTGGCCCGCACCCTGGTCAGCAACCTGGGGGGCGACCAGCCAGCCAACCGCCCCCTCTATCGGGAGCCTGTCTATCCCATCGAGGAGCTCTATGGTCTGGTCGGTACCAGTCTGAAGCGGCCGGTGGAGGCGAGGGAGATCATCGCTCGCCTGGTCGATGGCTCGGACTTTGACGAGTTCAAGGCGCTGTACGGCACCACGCTCGTCACCGGCTTTGCCCAGATCCAGGGCATGGCCGTCGGGATCCTCGCCAACAACGGTGTGCTGCACAGCGACAGCGCCCAGAAGGGCGCCCACTTCATCCAGCTCTGCAACAGACGCGCCATCCCATTGCTGTTTCTGCAGAACATCACCGGCTTCATGGTGGGCAGCCAGGCCGAGCGCGAAGGGATCGCCAAACACGGTGCCAAGCTAGTTACTGCCGTTGCTTGCAGCCGGGTGCCCAAGCTCACCCTGATCACCGGGGGCAGCTTTGGCGCCGGCAACTACGGCATGTGTGGCCGCGCCTTTGACCCCGACTTCCTGTTCAGCTGGCCCAACAGCCGCATCTCCGTCATGGGGGGCGAACAGGCGGCTGGCGTCTTGGTGCAGGTGCGCCGCGACAAGCTCGCCGCAGCGGGAAAGCCCCTCGACGAGCAGGAGGCGCAGGCTATCCGCACCCCTGTGCTCGACCAGTATGAACGCCAGGGTCACCCCTACTACGCCAGTGCCCGGCTCTGGGACGATGGGGTCATCGACCCGGCCCAGAGCCGCACCATACTCGCACTGGCCCTGGCCGCCTGCCAGGATGCCCTGGCCCGCGCCCGAGTGACCCCCGAGCAATATGGCATCTTCCGGATGTAAGGAGCCCGTATGAAAGCAGACATGAGGTCATCCCCTGCCGCCCCCGACAACAGGGCCGCCCCGAATGCCGGATTTCGCCTGGAGCAGACTGGCCCCCTGGCTGAGCTGGTGCTCTGCCGCCCGGCACGCCATAACGCCTTTGACAAGGCGCTGATCCAGGGGCTGCTTGGCGCCTTGCGCGAGCTGGCTGGCCGCACTGAGCACACTCCCCGGGCGCTGCTGCTGCGCGCCGAGGGCAAGCACTTTTGCGCCGGCGCCGATCTCGACTGGATGCGGGATCTCTCCCATGCCGATGTTGAACACAACAGGGAGGATGCCCGCCAGCTCGCCCTGCTGATGCAAACCCTGGACGAGCTGCCCTTCCCTACCCTGGCCCTGGTGCAGGGCGCCGCCTATGGGGGGGCACTTGGTCTCATCTGTGCCTGCGACATCGCCCTGGCCAGCGACGATGCCCGCTTCTGCCTCTCCGAAGTGGGGCTCGGATTGGTGCCAGCGGTGATAAGCCCCTATGTGGTGCGCACCCTGGGGCAGCGCCAGGCACGGCGCTACATGCTCAGTGCCGAACCCTTCGATGCCATCACCGCCTGTCGGCTCAACGTGATTCATCAGCGGTTCAGCCCCGACGCCTTGCTGGAAGAGGGCCGTGCCCTGGCCCGAACGCTGTGCCAGAACGGCCCGGCGGCCATGGCCGACACCAAGGCACTGCTCGATAAGCTCGCCCATCTGCCCGCCAGTCAACACCAGGCGCTGACCGTGGATACCATTGCCCGGGTGCGGGTCGGCGCCGAGGCCCAGGAGGGGATGCAGGCTTTCTTTGACAAGCGCCCGCCCGCCTGGCGTCCCGAATGCAAGGAGAAACCATGACTGAGATAGTCCCGATTAAACGGCTGTTGATCGCCAATCGTGGCGAAAAAACCGGGGTGCGCCTACTGCCGCTTTTCACCGTCGCCGCCTCATCCCCGGAGCAGATGTCATGACAGAGATAGTCCCCATCAAACGACTGCTGATCGCCAATCGTGGCGAAAAAACCGGGGTGCGCCTACTGCCGCTTTTCACCGTCGCCGTCCCATCCCCGGAGCAGATGTCATGACAGAGATAGTCCCCATCAAACGGCTGCTGATCGCCAATCGTGGCGAAATAAACGGGGTGTGCTTACTGCCGCTTTTCACCGTCGCCGTCTCATCCCCGGAGCAGATGTCATGACAGAGATAGTCCCGATCAAACGACTGCTGATCGCCAATCGTGGCGAAATAGCGGTGCGTATCATCAAGACCGCGCGCCGCCTTGGCATTCACACCATCGCCCTCTACTCGGATGCCGACCACCAGGCCATGCCCGTGCGTGAAGCCGACGAGGCCTGGTATCTGGGTCCGGCACCTGCGCGGGAGAGCTACCTCGACGGTGCCAAGGTGCTCGCCATCGCCAGGCAGGCTGGCGCCGACGCCATCCACCCCGGCTATGGTTTTCTCTCTGAGAGCAGCGATTTCGCCCTTGCCTGCGAGGAGGCCGGGATCCGCTTCATCGGCCCCTCGGCGGCCGCCATCCTCGCCATGGGGGACAAATCCGGCGCCAAAGCGCTGATGGAAGCGGCGGGGGTGCCGGTGCTGCCCGGCTATCACGGCGCAGATCAGAGCCTGCTCGCCCTCAGAGCCCATGCCCAGAGCGTCGGCTTTCCCTTGCTCATCAAGGCCGCCAGCGGCGGCGGTGGCAAGGGGATGCGCCGGGTCGAGGCACTGGCCGATTTCGATGACGCCTTGGGGGCGGTCAAGCGGGAAGCCCTGGCGGCCTTTGGCGATGACAATGTGCTGCTCGAGCGCTACCTGGCCGGGGCAAGGCACGTCGAGGTGCAGGTATTTGCCGACAACAGCGGCTACACCCTCTCCCTCGGGGACAGGGACTGCTCGCTGCAGCGCCGTCATCAGAAGGTGATCGAGGAGGCGCCAGCCCCGGATATCCCCCCCGAGCTGCGCCGCGCCATGAGCGAAGCGGCGGTAGCCGCCGCCATGGCCATCGACTATCGCGGGGCTGGCACCATAGAGTTCCTGCTCTGCGAGGGCGCCTTCTATTTCATGGAGATGAATACCCGCCTGCAGGTTGAACACCCTGTGACCGAAGCGGTCACGGGTCTGGATCTGGTGGCCTGGCAGCTCGCCGTCGCCGAAGGACGCCCGCTGCCCCTGAGCCAACATCAGGTTCAGCTGCGCGGCCACGCGGTGGAGGCACGCCTCTACGCCGAGGACGTGGCCGCCGGTTTCCTGCCAGCGAGCGGCCCCATCCACTGGCTGCACTGGCCGACAGGGGTGCGCATCGATACCGGGGTGGCCGCGGGTGACGCCGTGAGCCCCTACTATGACCCCATGATCGCCAAGCTGGTCGCCCATGGCGAGCACCGCGCCCAGGCCCTGGCCAGATTGAGCGAGGCCCTCACGGCCCTGGAGATAGGCCCGCTGACCCACAACGGCGCCTTGCTGGCACGCCTGTGCCAGGAGCCGGACGTGCTCGGGATGCGCCACCATACCCAGTGGCCACTCCCCACCTATCCTCAACCTCTGCCCGAGCTCGCGGGGCCCCTGGCCACCCTCTGGCTCGCCCATAGTGCCGCCAGCAGTGACCCCTGGCACAAGGCAACCGGATTTCGGCTCGGACGACACCAGACCTGGACGGCAGCCGTGACCCTGGCCGGGCAGCGTCATCAACTCACCCTGCACTCATCCGAGGGAAAACTGAGCTGGCAGGGCCAGTCGATCCCCTACGTCATGGCCGAGGATCATATTCGCCTGCAGTGGCAGGGGCGCTGGCAGCGCTACCCTGTCCGAACCTTGCGCCAGGGGGATCAACGCCAACCAGGTTTCGTGCTGACCCTGGCGGGACAACAGATCCCCTTCGGCCCGGCCCAGGAGGTGGCGCAACAGGATCACCACGGGGATGAGGCAAGCGGCAGGTCCGTCACCCTGGCCCCCATGCATGGCCTGGTGGTCGCCCTGCTGATAGAGGCCGGTCAAGCGGTGAGCCGGGGGCAGCCACTGCTGGTGCTGGAGGCGATGAAGATGGAGCACCAGCTGCGCGCCCAGCAAGATGGCGTCATCGCCGAACTGCTCTGCCGCGAGGGGGATCAGGTCAGCCAGGGGGCTCCCCTGGTGCGCTTTTTGGAGAGTACAGAGGCCGCCAACTAGCCATGACAGGGCTCACAGCAGCCTTCTTGCCACCACATAGTGGTTGGCCGCAACCAGAGTCATAGAGGGGATCAGCATGACGCAGATAATGGAGCAGGATGACAGGGTCAGCCTGGTCGAGATGGGGCCAAGGGATGGCCTGCAAAACGAAGTGGTCCAGCTCACGCTGCCCCAGAAGCTGGCGCTGATCCGGCGACTCGGCGAGAGCGGCTTGCAGCGCATCGAGGTCGGCGCCTTTGTCTCCCCGAAACGGGTGCCCCAGATGGCAGACTCCGCCGCCCTGCTGGCCGCCCTGCCCCGGGGCGCCATGCCGGGCAGAGCGCCGGTTCGATATGGCGCCCTGGTGCCCAACCTGCAAGGGCTGCAGGGGGCTATCAATGCTCGGGTCGATGAGATTGGCCTGTTCACCGCCTGCACGGATGGCTTCACCCGGGCCAACATCGGCATCAGCGTGGAGGAGTCCCTGGTGCGCTTCGCCCCTCTGGTGCAGGAGGCGCGCCGCCTGGGTATCCGGGTACGCGGTTATCTCTCCACCGTCATCGCCTGCCCCTTCGATGGTCCGACCCGTCCCAAGCGGGTGGCGGCCATGGCCGAACGGCTGCTGGGTTTGGGCTGCCACGAAATATCCCTCGGGGACACCACAGGGGTCGGCACCCCAGGCACTGTGGTGCCCATGCTCGACGCCGTGCTGCGGGAGATCCCCGCCGGGCGCCTGGCGGTGCACTTTCACGATACCTATGGTCAGGCCCTGGCCAATTTGATGCCGGCCCTGGAGCGTGGCATTCGCACCATCGACAGCTCGGTGGCCGGGCTCGGCGGCTGCCCTTATGCACCGGGGGCGTCCGGTAATCTGGCCAGTGAAGAGGTGGTCTATCTGTTGCGAGGGCTG
This sequence comes from Aeromonas rivuli, assembly GCF_000820045.1. Lineage (GTDB taxonomy): Bacteria > Pseudomonadota > Gammaproteobacteria > Enterobacterales > Aeromonadaceae > Aeromonas > Aeromonas rivuli. The sequence goes on from NZ_CDBJ01000053.1 coordinate 18,975, forward strand.
GGCATGCAGACCGGGGTGGATCTCGATAGCCTCGCCGCCACCGGCCAATGGGTGAGCGAGCTGCTTGGCCGACCCAACGCCTCCCGAGTCGGTCGCGCCCTCGCCGCCCGGCGAGAGCCGTCGGCCATGATGGACAACCACGAAGGGGGCTGCCATGCCAGATAATCACGCCGGCAGGGAGGTCACCTACAGCATCTCGGAACTGGCGCAGGAGTTTGACATCACGGCCCGCACCATTCGCTACTACGAAGATGAGGGGCTCATCTCCCCGACCCGGGAGGGCCAGAATCGCATCTACAGCCACAAGGACAAGATCCGTCTCAAGCTGACCCTGCGCGGCAAGCGCCTCGGCTTTAGCCTGGCCGAGATCCGCGAACTCTTTGACATGTATGACACCGACAGATCCAGCCGCACCCAGTTGCTCTCCATGGTTCAGCTCATCGAGTCCAAACGCGAGGCGCTGCGCCAGCAGCAAGAAGACATCCAGATGGTGCTGGCCGAGCTGGAAAGCGCCGAGCGACGCTGCGCCGGGGCCCTCGATAATCTCGGTGATCAGGGGGGATTGGGCCAGTTGGGCTGATACGCAATAAGAGACGGGGAATTGCAGGCCTGGACCAAACGGACGTTGGACCAGCCTGCCTGCGATCCCCTGCCCCGACGTGAAGAGCAGTAGGAGGCGATTGACGCTGCCTATGGCCCTTAGCCCCAAGGGCATGTTATAGCTAGCGCGTCTCGCCCCTTCAGGAGAATTCGATGGCTCTGCCTTCCCGCCGCCTTGTGCTGTCGCTCATCGCCGGCCTGCTACTGCTGCTCTTCATTGGAGTCATCGTATTGCTGTGGCAAGCCCCCGCCCTGACGGTGCGCTATCTGCCCGGCTGGTTGAAACAGGAGTATGGCCTCAACCTCACCCTGGGCAAGATCCAGGTCAATCTGCAACAACCCTCATTGACCCTGGGCCCCAGCGCCCTCACCGATGAGAACGGCAATCCCCTGCTCAGCCTGGCCGAGCTCAGCCTCAGACCCGATCTCAAGGCAAGTTGGCACCAAAAGGGCCTGGTACTCACCGAGGCGACCCTGCTCGCCCCCAAACTGGCGTTGCAGCGGCTGGCCCCCGACCCCAAACAGCCAGGCACGCCCCGCTTCAATTTGACCGATGCCCTGAGCCAGTTGCTTGCCCCCTCCCCCAGGGCCGCCAGTGAGCCACCCGGTTCTCCCCCCTTGTTCGAGATAGCCAGGCTGACGCTGCAGCAGGGCAGCCTGACTTATCGGGACAGCCGCCCCGCACAGGCCGATGGCTGGTTGCCGCCCCAAACCCTGAGCGGGCTGACGCTCACCCTGACCAATATCCGCTCGCTTCCCGATCAGAACACGCTCTACACCCTGGCCGCCAATCTCGGCAAGAGTCCGCTAAAGGCCGAGGGCAGTTTCAATTTGAGTGGCGCCAGCCAGGGCACTCTCAGCCTGGCCAAGCTGCCCCTCAAGGCTTTTGCCCCGCTCTGGGCCCCCTATCTGACGCTGGATTTGAACAAGGGTCAGGCCAGCGCCCGGGCCAGCTATCGCCTGACCCCGGGCAAGCAGGGACTGGATTGGCAACTGAGCAAGGGCAAGTTGACCCTGGATGGGTGGCAACTGACATACCCCAAGGGGGCAGAGTTTGCCCGCTTCACGCAACTGGCGCTGAGTGATATCAATCTGGATAGCCGGCAGCAACTGCTGAAAATTGGCACCCTGAACCTGCAGCAACCTGTGCTGCGCGCCGCCCTGGATGCTCAACACAACCTGGACTTGAGCAAGGTATTGGCGCCCCGGATTGCACAGACGAAGCCCAAGCCCGCCACCACCAAGGGGGGCAAGGCCGCCAAACCACAGAGCGCTCCCTGGCGCTGGCAGCTCGGCCAGATTGCGCTGCACAAAGGCAGTCTCAACCTGCTCGAATCGAGCAGCGGCAAGCCGCTAGTCCGCGAGCTGACGAGCCTCGAACTGACCCTGAGCGGACTCGATAACCGCCTGGGCAAGGCAAGCCCCCTCACCCTGAAGAGCAGCCTCAACCAGCAGGCTCAGATCGCCTTCGAGGGCAAACTGACCCCCATGCCCTTCGCCCTGGAGGGGGAGATCAAGCAGCAAGGATTGCCACTGAGCTGGGCCCAGCCCTATCTGCAGGCGCGCGCCCGCGTCAAGGTACAAGAGGGAGTGCTGTCGAGCCGGCTCAAGCTCGCCCTCGCCACCAATGACAAGGGTGACCTCACCAAGTTTGACCTTGGCGGCGGGCTCGACATCGATGGACTCAATGTGTTGAGTCGCGCCGACAACCAGCGCTTGCTGCAGATAGCCCGACTCGAGCTGACCGGACTCCACTATGAGGGATTAAGCCAGCAGGTGAAGATAGATGACATCTTGTTGCGCCAACCCTTCGCCCGCATCGAGATCAACGAGGATGGCACCACCAATGTTCAGCAGCTGATCTTGCCTGCCCCTGCGGCTGGCGAGGGCTCAGCGACTACCCATGCAGGCCCGGAGCCTCGCTTGGTCATCGATCAGATCCGTGTCCAGCAGGGCAATCTGCGCTTTGCCGATCGCAGCCTGAGCCAGGAGTTCAATGCCGATATTGCCGATCTGAACGGTCAGAGCCGCCACATCACCAATATTCCCAACCAGCGATCCGACATCGCCTTCAACGGCAAGGTCGACAAATATGCCCCCGTGACCATCAGGGGCGGCGCCAACCTGCTCATCGATGAGCCCGAACTGGACCTGGCCGTCGCCTTCAACAATCTGGAGATGACCAGCTTCAGCCCCTATTCCGGTACCTATGCGGGCTATGCCATCGACAAGGGGCAGCTCACCATGAAGCTCAACTATCGCCTGGTCGGTAACCGCCTGGAGGGCGACAACGACATCATCATCAAGAAGCTGCAACTGGGCGAGAAGATAGCCAGTGACAAGGCCAAGGATCTGCCACTGGGACTGGCTGTGGCCCTGCTCAGCGATGCCAATGGCGTCATCAGGCTCAACCTCAAGGTGAAGGGCAACCTGGATCAGCCTGATTTCAGCCTGGGGAGCATCTTCTGGAATGTGCTGGGCAACACGCTGCGCAAGGCCATCACCTCCCCCTTCTCCCTGCTTGCCTCCCTCGCGGGAGGGACGAAAGATCTCGATGAACTCTCCTTTGCGCCCGGCGAGTATGAGCTGACACAGAGCCAGCAGAGCAAGCTGGCCAAGCTCGCCGAGGCGCTCAAGGCCAGACCCCAGCTCAGCATGAATATCCGCGGCAAGGTGAATTTCAATGAGGAGCGCCCCCTGCTGCAACACCAGAAGCTGGAGCGGGTACTGGCCAGGATCACCGGCAGCCCGGTTGACCTGACCCGACTTGGCCAAGATGAGGCCATGCAGACCGCCCTGGCCCAGGCCTATCAGGAGCGCTTCAAGGAGGATGTCGCGGCCCTGTCGGACCGGCTCGGCCTGGCGGTCACCAGCATGGCGCTGCGGGATCAGGCGGTCATCTTGCTGCGGGATCAGCAGCTCATCACCGCCAAGTCACTGCGCAACCTTGCCATGGCCCGGGCCCGCAACACCAAGAGCTATCTGGTCGAGACACAAGCCATTACCCCGGATCGCCTGTTCGTGCTCGACAGCCAGGTCAAGGAGACCGACAAGACCGCCAGGGTGGTGCTCACCCTGGATGAGTGAGCTGCCCACTAGGCTGGGCAAACGCATTGGGGATGGCTCCTCTGTCTCTGCCCTTCACCCTGTGATGCCGGCAATCAGCGCGCAGGAGCGACTTGCGCGGCATCCCCGGCGGCGCCTCCGCACGGGCTCCTCCTCTCCCCGATCAGCCCCTTCTCCGGGATGGGTGTCAGGCCGTCTCTGAGCGAGGCCGTCATGCTGATGGCCAGCGTGAGCACCGCCTGCGACAGGGGCTCACACTCCCTTCAATGGGGGCTGAATAACCCCCGTTATCGCCAGCTGCGGCACCCGGCTCGTCACTGCCATCCCATCTCTGAGCCTGCCAATGTGCGGGCATGAGCCCCGTTCAAGCTGGACTCACACGGGAGGTGCCCGGCGCCGAACCGCCCCGATCCGCTGCTAAGCCGATTGAACCAGGGCTCTGTCACACTGTGTTTCAAACATGGTCATCAAGCTCTGGTTTGATGGCATATTCGTTCGAAATGCAACCATCTCTTTGTCGGCTCGTGTGGAGACAATCCTGACGACCCGGGCCAGCCAATGACCCCGGCAGCCCCAGGTGCACTGACTCGCCGGTTGTGGGAATGAGATCCCGTATCTCGAGAGAGACGACCCCACCTGGTGCCCTCACCTGCCGAGGCAAGCGATACCTGCGGCGGACACCGTACCTGGCATCTCATCAACGGTTGATGAAGAGAGTGGCCTCCTTGTGGCGGCGAGGGATGCGCTGCGGATGCTGCACTTGGCATCACATCAGCGGCGCAGAGAGATAACGGCGCCCAACTGGCCCCCTCCCCCGACCAGACCTGATGGCATCCAATCTGGTAATAAACACAAAAAAACAACCTGTTCCCTACCTTTCATTTACCAATTAACCACTGATTACCCACGATTGAACCCTGCCCTGGTCTGAGTTGTAGTTTTTTTACTATTTAACTGCCCTTTCCCCTTGCGAGGGCGTGGAGCCCTGCCTAAAATCCCGCGTCCTTTGAACAACCCCCACACATTTTTGGAGAACACCACGTGAGCGTGAGCGAAAAACTGGCCAACCCTGCCCCCCTCGGTCTGATGGGCTTCGGCATGACCACTGTCCTGCTGAACATCCACAATGCGGGTTTCTTCCCCATCAGCGCCATGATCCTGGCCATGGGCCTGTGCTATGGCGGTCTGGCCCAGATCATCGCCGGTATCATGGAGTACAAGCGTGGCAATACATTTGGCGTCACCGCCTTCATCTCCTACGGCACCTTCTGGTGGAGCCTGGTACTGCTGATGGTCCTGCCGGCAATGGGCCTGGCCGAAGCCACCCCCGCCGCCTTCATGGGTTGGTACCTGCTGATGTGGGGCATGTTCACCCTCTTCATGATGGTCGGGACAGTCAACTACCCGCGCGCCAAGCAGTTCGTGTTCGCCTCCCTGACCGTGCTGTTCTTCCTGCTGGCTGCCCACAACTTCACCGGTAGCGCACTGATCGGTCACATCGCCGGTTTCGAAGGCATCATCTGCGGTGCCAGCGCCATCTACCTGGCCATGGCGACCGTGATCAATGAGCAGTTCGGTCGCACCGTATTGCCGATTGGCGATCACAAGAAAGCCGCCACCGTGCAGCTTAAAGCCGCCGCCTAAGCGCCCGCAGGCAAGGGCCAGCCTCAGGTTGACCCTCGCCACGGCGATAAAACACAGAAGGCACCCCCAGGGGTGCCTTCTTGCTATCTGTCCCTTGCCAACCGCACGCCTCTGCGCAGTCCGCTTCTCTTGTACGCGGACTAAGGTGACGGCGAGTCCCGCTCCCCCTCGTCAGCCTCCGGCTGCCGTTGCAGGGGATCCTGGCCATAGAAGCGGGTGAACAAGCCATACACCGCCGGGAAGGCGTGATGCAGCTGCCGAGGTTGGCTGAAGAAGAGCTCGCTGCACACGGCAAAAAATTCGGCCGGATGACTGGCAGCATACGAGTCTATCAATGTCGCCTCCCCCCGCTCGCACTGGCCCTGAAGCTGGTCGAACGCCTGCTGGCAGGTGACGGCCCACTCAGATCCTGTCAAGCCCGCCGGCAAAGGGGGCGCGCCGTCGGCCTCTCCCCCCAGCATGTCGAGCTTGTGGGCAAGCTCGTGAATGATGAGGTTATAGCCATCCCAATCGCCGTCCTGCTGCAGCTCGCTCCAGGCCAGCACCAGCGGCCCCTGGGGCCAGGCCTCGCCGGCATTCTCCTCCTCCCACTCGCTCACCAGACCGAACTCGTCCTGCACCTGCTGACGGCGAGCGACGGGCTCGGGAATGATGATGATCTCATGAAAGCCCCGATACCAGTCGAGACTGAGCGCCAGAATGGGCAAGGCGCCTTGCAGTGCCAGGGCACGCCGTTGACGCTCACTCAGCTCGACACCGAGCAGGGTCCAGCTCTTGCGCTCGAGCAGGCGGCGCGCCAGAGTCACCAACTGAGCCTGCTGGGCCTCATTCAAGCCATGGAGAATAGGGATGGCAGCAAACAACCCCTGCCACTCCTCCTCCATGGGTCTGCCCGGTGATTGGGCATCTGCGACGGCCTTGCACTGACTCGGTGCACCCAACAGGGTGCAGAGCAAGCGGCTTGCCCTGATAGCTGACCACACGCTCGCCACTCAATACCTCGACCATTGGGATGTCATTGTGATAGCAGGGATTTGACGAAGCGCGTTGGCTTCTCCCGATAACCCTGCTGCTGATAGAAGTGATGGGCCCGCTCACGGTGCGGGCTGCTGGAGAGTTCAATCTGGCCACAACCGGCCTCCCGGGCCACCTGTTCGGCGGCCGCCAGCAAGGCGGCCCCCCAGCCCTGACCGCGAGCCTCCTCATCGACCACCAGCGCCGAGATCAATGCCCAGCCTGGCGCCAGATGCAGAGGCCGCAACAGATGCAGCACCAGCCCCCCCGTCACGCCGTGCAGGTTTTCACTCACCAGCACCTGTCGTCCGGGCTCCATCGCCAGCAGATCCGCCACCAGCCTGCCGGGTTCATCCCCATAGCCGAGCTGGACAAAGAGCCTCGCCATCACCTCCGCATCGGCGACCCCTGCCAGGCGTATGCCCTCACCGGGACCGATATCTTCCATCTGCTCATTCATGATTGGCCTCAAAATTGCTCTATCACTGCCAAGGCACTGTTTCAGGAGAAAATAACGCCGTTTCATCCCGTTAATCAAGCCGTGAAAAGCGCGCCACCATATCGAGTTCACAAATTGGCAACATTAACGCAAATTTCACTGGGAAGCGCCGAAGCAAGTCGATATGTTAAACGCCTCGGCCGATGCCGACAGCAGAAATGACTGAATAACAAAGATCGAGTGGGCAAAAGCCCGCCGGAAGTCTCACAACAAAGGAGTTGTTGTACATGAACGAGATCGTCAATGCCATCAATGGTGTGATTTGGAGCCCTGCGCTCATCTATCTGTGCCTCGGGGTAGGTTTCTATTTCTCCTGCCGCACCCGCTTCCTGCAACTGCGCCATATCAAGGAGATGGTGCGTTTGATGATGGACGGCAAGGCGACCGATGCCGGTGTCTCCTCCTTCCAGGCGCTGACCATGACCCTGGCAGGCCGAGTCGGGACAGGTAACATTGCAGGGGTGGCCACCGCCATCACCTTCGGTGGCCCCGGCGCCCTGTTCTGGATGTGGATGGTGGCCTTCCTGGGCGCCAGCTCCGCCTTTGTGGAGTCCACCCTGGGTCAGGTTTATAAAGAGAAGATCAACGGTGAATTCCGTGGTGGCCCCGCCTTCTATATCGAGAAGGGTCTGGGGATGAGCTGGTATGCTTGGATCTTCGCCATCGCCACCATCTTCGCCTGCGGTATCTTGCTGCCGGGCGTGCAAGCGAACTCCATCGGCTCCAGCCTGCAGACCGCCTTTGATATTGACCCCAACGTGACCGCCGCCGTGCTGGCACTGCTGCTGGGCTTCATCATCTTCGGTGGCGTCAAGCGCATCGCCCACTTTGCCTCGACGGTGGTGCCCTTCATGGCACTGGCCTACATCATTGTGGCCTGCGTCATCATCGCCCTCAATATCGGCCAACTGCCAGGTGTCATCCTGCTTATCTGGAAGAGCGCCTTCGGTCTGGATGCCGGTTTCGGTGCCATTCTGGGTCTGGCCATCATGTGGGGCGTGAAGCGCGGTGTCTATTCCAACGAAGCCGGTCAGGGTACTGGCCCCCATGCCTCGTCCGCAGCGGCCGTGAGCCACCCGGCCAAACAGGGTCTGGTTCAGGCGTTCTCCGTCTACATCGATACCCTGTTTGTCTGCTCCGCCACCGGTTTCATGCTGCTCATCACCGGCCTCTATAACGTACAAGGCCCGGATGGCGCCGCCCTTCATACGGGTATCGCCGGTATTGCCGCAGGCCCTGGCTATGTGCAGACCGCCATGGAGAGCATGATGCCCGGCTTTGGCAACATCTTCGTCGCCATCGCGCTCTTCTTCTTCGCCTTCACCACCATCGTCGCCTACTACTACATCGCCGAGACCAACATTGCCTTCATCAACCGCAAGATCAATCGCCCCTGGTTGACCTTCGTGCTGAAGATTGGCTTGATGGCCGCCACCGTGTACGGCACCGTCAAGACCGCCGACTTGGCCTGGGGACTGGGTGATATTGGCGTCGGTCTGATGGCCTGGTTGAACATCATCGCCATCCTGCTGATGCAAAAAACCGCCTTCATCTGCCTGAAGGATTACGAAAGCCAGAAGGCTCAGGGAGTCGACCCCGTCTTCCACCCCGAGAAGCTTGGCATCAAGAACGCCGACTACTGGACGGGTCGCCGCTCCGAGCACAATCTGGAGCAGGAACATAGCGGCCACGAATTCGAGCCAGACCGCGAGCCAGGTGCTAGCAAGTAAGCCCGATATTCACTCATCAAAATGGCAGCCTCGGCTGCCATTTTTCATGTTGTCTGCTGCCCGGCGTGGGCTCGGCTCAGTGCCGGTCACGGCGTGGCCCAAAGCGCAGTCGCCAGCCAAACAGCCCGTTGAGGGTGGCACGCCACTGATTGGGGCGTCCCAGGATCTGCTTCTGCAAGCGGGTCTCTTCGTTGAGCATCGTCTCGTCACTGTGCGCCCAAGCCTGACGGTAAAGGTGTTTGATCCCCGCCAGTGCATCCGGTGATTTACCCAGCAGGCTATTGGCGAAAGCACGGGCCTCGGCCAGGGGATCCTCGCAGACCCGGCTCACCAGCCCCAGCGCCTTGGCCTCGGGGGCCAGCAACTCGCGTCCGCTCATGGCAAGCTCCATGGCCGTATCGACGCCCATGAGGTTGCGCAGGGTGACGCTGCCGCTCATGTCCGGGATGATGCCCCACTTGATCTCCATCACCGAGAAGCGGCAATCCGGCGTGCTGAAACGAAAATCGGCGCCCAATGCAATCTGCAGGCCGCCACCGAAACAGACCCCCTGGGTGACGGCGATCACCGGCACCGGCAGCTGACGCCAGCCATAGGCCACCCGCTGGGCCAGATTGGTCGCCTCGTCCGCCTCGCGCTTCAAGATATCCAGCGCGGCCAGCGGCTGCTTGAGCATGGCCTTCACATCCAGCCCGGCGCAGAAGCCACGCCCCTCTCCGTGCAGGATCACGGCCCTCAGCCCAGGCATCTGCCGCAGACTCTGAAGGGTCTGAACCAGGGCCAAAAACATGGGCAAGTCCAACGCATTGAGCTTGTCTGGCCGGCTCAGCATCACCTCGGCGATGCCCTGTTCAATCTTGCAGTTCACCCGCTGCTGGCCGATGGCCGGCGACTTGGCACTGGTTATCTCCATGACGCTTCCTTGTTGGTAACTGGTCAAACCACCACCTTAAGCCTGACCGCCACAGAGCACAAGCCGCCTCAGCGGGAGTCCAGCAACAGATCGACCAGCCGCGTCCGGGCATGGGTCTGGGCCAGCAGCAGCAGGGCGCAGCCATAGGCATCTTCCAGAGCATGATGACGTGGCAAGGCGGGTAATCGGTGGCGGGCCAGACATCGCGCCAGGGTCAGGCTGTCATCGCTCACCGGACTCCCCGTGCGATGCAGGCGAGCCAGTTCAATCAGCATGGTGTCAATAAAGGGCAGATTGAGATCTCGCCCTGACAGCTGTCGGCAGGCCGCTTGCAAGAAGTCTCGTTCCAAGGCGCTGTTGTGGGCCACCAGCAGGCTGCCCTCTGCCGCCTCAAGCAGTGCCTCAAAGGCCGTCGCCAAAGAGCAGGCGCCACTCAAATCCCTGTCATGCACCCCGTGGTAGATGGCACTCTGCCCCACGCTCACCGGGGTCTGGATGAGGAAATGACGCGCCTCGGCCAGCTTGATCTCCCGGCCTACGATGGGCACCCATCCCATGCTGACGATGTGATCCCGGCTGGCATTGAGCCCGGTCAACTCCAGATCGATGGCCAGACAGCGGCTCTCGGCCAGGGTCTGTCCCGTGCGCCTGACCGCCCAGATCCCTTGCCAGCGGATCAACCAGGCGGGCCGCCTCATAGATGGCGGCAAAACCGGTAGTCGAGCAGGCGCTGGCCCTCATTGATCACCGCAAAACACTCCTTGAGCTGATGCCGCTGCAACCCGGAGAGGCTGCTGGGATCGAGGTGATTATTGATGACGCCGCTCGCCTCCCCCTGCTGACTGAGGTGAAGATCCCAGCGCAGCTGGGCCAGCAAGTCGAAGGCGTCTTGCAAATTGCGACACAACCGCCTGTCCATGGCACCGCTCGCCTCCAGCTCACGCAGGCGCTGGCGGGTGCCCACAGAGGTCACGCCGGCTTCAAGGGCATAGACCCGCACCAAGTCGGTGATCAGGCTCATCCCCCGGGTCTTGAGATCCAGACCCGGCTGTTGCTGTCCGTTCGCCTCCAGGATCAGGTTCTTGAACAGGCCGAGCGGCGCCCGGCGCTGCTGAGCCGTCTGTGCCAGCTGCATCAGGAACAGAGGGTGGCTCGCCGCCTCGGCTACCACTGTCTCGACCATGCCATCGAAGCTGGCCTGACAGCCAGCAACCCGCCGCACATCAAAAAACACGGTAGCGTTGAGCAGCGCCTCGGGGGTCGGCGCCTGGAACCAGCGGCGAAAGCGGGCGAGCCAGCCCGGCTTGTCCAGACAGAGTTCCGGGTTGGTTGCCATGATATTGCCGCTGCAATAAGGCAGACCACAACGGGCGAGGCCGTCACACACCTGATGGGCCAGCTGGCTAAAATAGTGACCAACCTCCCCCACGGCAGGCTCGGCCAGTAACAGACCATTGTCTTGATCTGCGTTCAATCCCTGATCCTGGCGAGCGAAGGAGCCAAACACGAGCCAGCAGAATGCACAGGGCGCCGGTCCCAGCGCCATCACGCTCAGGGCGATCAAGCGTTCGGTCAGGGCATCCATGACGGTCGATAATATGTGCGCCGCCTCATGGGCCGACACCCCTTGCTGCCCCAGGATCCGTGTCAATCTGGGGATCTGCTGGCTACACCGAACCAGCCCCTCAAGGTCGGATTGGCGCTCCATGTCGGTCAACAGATAGACAGGGTGCTCCTGCTGTGCCCGCACCAGATCCGTCACAGTCACCATGCCGACGACGCTTCCCTCCCCCAGCACCGGCAGATGATGCACCCGCCAACGCCCCATCTGCTGCAGTGCCTCAAAAAGATAGGCATCCCTGTCGATGGTGCTGGGATCCCGGGTCATCACCTGCGCCACCTCGGTATCGGCCGGCAATCCCAACGCCAGCACCCGGCTGCGCAGATCCCGGTCCGTGATGATGCCAAGCAGTGCCCCCGCCTCCTCCACCAACAGCGAGGAGACTCGCCGTTCACTCATCAACTGCGCCGCCGCCTGCACCGAACTCCCGGGGGGGATGGTTATCTTGTGAGGCTGCACCAGATCCCGCACCTTGAGGGTGAAATACCCCTCGGCACCCGGGCTGGGTTGCTGGTGCAGAGTGCGTGCCGCCAGACGCAGGAAGAAGTTGTCCAGCAGGGGCCAGCGCTGCCGGGACTGAGCGAACACCTCGCCATCGAGCCAGTAGACCAGGGCATCCTCTTCACAGATCAATCTGCCCCCTCGCTGCGCGGATGGCTGGTAGCCATCAAAATCCCCCTCTTGCAACTTCTCCAGCAACTGCTGCCCGTCATAACGGGCGAACAGGCCGGTGCGCACTATCATCAATCGCTGCGCCTGTGGCGGCACCGTTTCATTGGCCCGAAAATAGTAAACCGAGATGGCTCGCGCCAACTCGGTTTGGATCCCCTTCCCCAACAAGTTGAAGGGGGTGGTTCGGGCTAGAAATTGGTGTATCTCAACCAGTTCCATGTTTGCTCCGGGCGGGAGGGGCCAGGCCCCTCCCTGAGTGGATTAATGCTCGTGGGCGTCTGCGGCCCCTTTCGGGAAGCGGATGCTCTCCACTATATGCTGCACCTCTTGCGGCACTGGTTTTGTGATCAGACTCACGCCATAGGAGACCACAAAGTTGAGCACCATGCCCACAGTACCAATGCCTTCCGGCGAGATGCCGAACAGCCAGTTCTCCGGCACGTTGGCGGCCATGGGCGCGATGACGATGCCTTTGAAATAGACGATGTAACCGATGGTGAAGATCATGCCCGTCAGCATGCCGGCGATGGCCCCTTCCTTGTTCATCTTCTTGTAGAAGATGCCCATGATAATGGCGGGGAAGAAGCTGGCGGCGGCCAGACCAAAGGCAAACGCCACTACCTCGGCCACGAAGCCAGGTGGATTGATCCCCAGATACCCCGCCACCAGTATGGCCACGGCCGCGGCACCACGGGCATAGCGCAGCTCCTGCTTGTCGGTGATGTTGGGCATCAGGTTACGTTTGAGCAAGTCGTGAGAGATCGAGGTCGAGATAACCAGCAGCAGACCCGCCGCCGTGGAGAGCGCCGCGGCGATACCCCCCGCTGCCACCAGGGCAATGACCCAGTTTGGCAACTTGGCAATTTCGGGGTTGGCCAGCACTATGATGTCGCGATCCACCTTCATCTCATTGCGATCGTCATTGGAGTAGAACATGCGACCGTCGCCATTCTTGTCCTCATGGGAGATGAGACCTGTTTTCTCCCAGTTTTTGACCCACTCGGGGGCGTTGGCATATTCGGTGCCCTTGCCGTCGCTACCATTGATGGTGTCGACCATGTTGACCCGGGCGAACGCGGCCACCGCAGGCGCTGTGGTATAAAGGAAGGAGATGAACAGCAGGGCCCAACCGGCAGAAATCCGCGCGTCACGCACCTTGGGTACGGTGAAGAAGCGCACTATCACATGGGGCAGACCTGCGGTACCCACCATGAGGGCGCAGGTGATGGCAAAGACGTCCATCTTGGACTTGACCCCGTCGGTGTAAGCGGCGAAGCCCAGATCCTGCGATATGGTATCCAGCTTGTCGAGCAGATAGGTGTTGGAACCATCCACCAGGGTGGCACCGAAGCCGGTCTGAGGCAGCACATGACCCGTCATCATGATGGAGATGAAGAACGCGGGCACCATATAGGCGAAGATCAGCACGCAATACTGGGCGACCTGGGTATAGGTAATCCCCTTCATGCCACCGAGCACCGCATAGAAGAAGACCACCGCCATGCCGATCACGACCCCCGTGGTGATGTCCACTTCCAGGAAGCGAGAGAAGACCACCCCCACCCCGCGCATCTGACCCGCCACATAGGTGAAGGAAATCAGGATGGCGCACACCACGGCAACGGTCCGTGCCGTCTGTGAGTAGTAGCGATCGCCGATGAAGTCCGGCACGGTGAACTTGCCAAATTTACGCAAGTAGGGGGCCAGGCACAGCGCCAGCAGCACATAGCCACCGGTCCAACCCAGCAGATAAACGGCACCGTCGTATCCCATGAAGGAGATGAGGCCCGCCATGGAGATGAAGGAGGCAGCCGACATCCAGTCTGCCGCCGTGGCCATGCCGTTGGCGACGGGATGCACCCCGCCCCCTGCCACGTAAAACTCCTTGGTTGAACCGGCTCGGGCCCAGACAGCAATGCCGATGTAGAGTGCAAAGGTCAGGCCGACCACTATGTATGTCAGTGTTTTTAAATCCATTTCACACCTCAGTCTTCATGAACATCATATTTGCGATCCAGCTTGTTCATCTGGTGAACGTAAACGAAGATCAGGATGACAAACACATAAATGGCTCCCTGCTGAGCAAACCAGAAGCCCAGCTTGAAGCCAAACAGCTGGAACTGGTTGAGCCAGTCGGCCAAGATAATGCCGGTGCCATAAGAGACCGCAAACCACACCAAGAGCAGCTTGAGCATCAGGGAGAGATTCTCCCGCCAGTAGGCCTTGGCCTTGTCTTCACTTTCAAATGCCATTTCCCAACTCCATTTGTTAATGAAATGTTTCACCCCCAATCTAGCAGCTGTTGCTGAGCAGGAAATCACGACTTTAGTCTTAACTGACCCAATCGATGCTCAATACCACGCCTTTGCCCACCCTGTTTCTCCCCTGAGACTGAGAGGGTCATGTGGTTCGGATCACACTTCTTGCTAAAGTTTTCGCTCGAGCTGTGCCATAATGCGCGCCATTTGGCAGACAACCCGGGACACATCCTTTGTTAAGCAGCAACAACATCACCATGCAGTTCGGCGCCAAGCCGTTGTTCGAGAACATCAACGTCAAGTTTGGCGGCGGCAACCGCTACGGCCTTATCGGCGCCAACGGCTGTGGCAAGTCCACCTTTATGAAGATCCTCGGCAGCGATCTTGAGCCCACTGGCGGTAATGTGAGCCTGGATATCAACGAGCGGATCGGTAAGCTTCGCCAGGATCAGTTCGCTTACGAAGAGATGCGCGTGCTGGACGTGGTCATGATGGGCCATGGTGAGTTGTGGGCCGCCATCGCCGAGCGCGATGCCATCTACGCCAACCTCGACGCCACCGACGACGACTACATGAAGGCCGCCGAGCTGGAAGGTCTGGTCGCCGAGTATGACGGTTACACCGCCGAGGCCCGCGCGGGCGAGCTGCTGCTGGGTGCCGGCATCCCCATCGAGCTGCACAACGGCCCCATGAGCGAAGTGGCGCCGGGCTGGAAACTGCGGGTGCTGCTGGCACAGGCGCTGTTCTCCAACCCCGATATCCTGTTGCTGGATGAACCGACCAACAACCTGGACATCAACACCATTCGCTGGCTGGAGCAGGTGCTCAACGATCGTGAAAGTACCATGATCATCATCTCTCACGACCGCCACTTCCTGAACTCGGTCTGCACCCACATGGCGGATCTGGACTACGGCGAGCTGCGGGTCTACCCGGGCAACTACGACGAGTACATGACCGCGGCCACCCAGGCCCGCGAGCGTCTGATCTCCGACAACGCCAAGAAGAAGGCCCAGATTGCCGACCTGCAATCCTTCGTCTCCCGTTTCAGCGCCAACGCCTCCAAATCCAGCCAGGCGACCTCCCGCCTCAAGCAGATCGACAAGATCAAGATTGAGGAAGTGAAGGTCTCCAGCCGTCAGAACCCCTTCATCCGCTTCGAGCAGGAGAAGAAGCTGTACCGCAACATCCTGGAAGTAGAAGGGGTTGCCAAAGGCTATGGTGAGGCGCCGCTGTTCAAGGATCTCAGCATGATGCTGGAAGTGGGCGAAAAGGTCGCCATCCTGGGTACCAACGGCATCGGTAAATCCACCCTGATCAAGACCCTCATGGGCGAGCTGGCACCGGACAGCGGCACCATCAAGTGGTCCGAGAACGCCCAGATCGGCTACTACGCCCAGGATCACGCCGACGATTTCGACACCGATCTCAACGTGTTCGACTGGATGGCCCAGTGGAAACAGGCCAACGAAGACGAGCAGGCGGTACGCTCCATTCTGGGTCGTCTGCTGTTCACCCAGGACGACATCAAGAAGCCGGTCAAGGTACTCTCCGGTGGCGAGCAGGGCCGCATGCTGTTTGGCAAGCTGATGATGCAGCGTCCCAACATCCTGATCATGGATGAGCCGACCAACCACCTGGACATGGAATCTATCGAATCCTTGAACCTGGCGTTGGAAATGTATCAGGGCACCCTGATCTTCGTCTCCCATGACCGTGAGTTCGTCTCGTCGCTCGCGACCCGCATCATGGAACTGACCGAAAACGGCATCCGCGACTTCGGCGGCACCTACGAAGATTACCTGCGTACCCAAGGCGTGGTGTAACCTCACCCCGCTTTGCGATACAAAAATCCGGCGCCCAGTGCGCCGGATTTTTTATGGCCTTTTGTCGCGGTGCGGCAACTGCGCAGCTCGAAACCGCCTCCCCCCTCGCTGCCCATCGGCCCCACAGACCCGCCATCAGCAACGCTATAGAAGCGTGCCTCGCCCTGTCTGTCGCTGGTGTCTTCACCTCGACGCGCTCCTGCCCCATCAAACCTGGGACTTGATCAGCCCCATCAGAATGTTGTCGTCATGAGATCTTGTCCGGATCCGTGAGGAGGGCAACCAGCGCCCTGTAGGCGCTATGTAGCACCGAACAGGATAGTTGTCATATGTAACCGGTCTACTCTCGGCTATACTGGGTTTTCGCGCAGGATCCCATGATAAAAACCAACAGAAATCACCTCTTTAGGGGGATCCTGAAGGCCGTACTGAAAATGGGGACAGAGGCAAACGGCATAGCCAGGCTCATCCGAATTGTAATTTTATAACCTTACTAAAATCATTTAGTTATAAAAACATAATTTATATATCAGTTGAAACTACCAACCACCAGTGAAGGCCAGGGTAGCCATTCAAACTGTAGTAAAATTACATTCACAATCAGCCAATCTTGATCGGCATCAATTTTGGGGATCACCCCCTTTGTTATGATTTCCACAGGCAAAATTTGCAGGACAATGACAATTGAAAGCAGAATCCCCCTTTGACTGTCTCAAGCCCGAAGCCATAGCCGCACTGGCTGAAGACATCACCTATGCCAAGGCCACCAAGCCCGCATATAAAGTCATTCCCCTCGCCATCACCGCTGGCGCCTTCATCGCTCTCGCCTTCATCTTCTATATCACCGTCACCACTGGGGCAGGTGACATGGCCTGGGGCATGAGCAAGCTGATTGGCGGCCTCTGCTTCTCCATGGGGCTCATTCTCTGCGTCTTGCTTGGCGCCGAATTGTTCACCTCCACCACCCTGACCCTGGTGGCCAAGGCGGCCGGACGCATCAGCTGGGCGCAGCTGTTCAAGAACTGGGGCCTGGTTTACTTTGGCAACCTCATCGGCGGTCTGCTCATGGTGGCGCTCATCGTCATCTCGGCACAGTACACGGCCGACAATGGCCAGTGGGGGCTCAATGCCCTGAATGTGGCACAGCACAAGCTTCATCACAGCTTCTTCGAAGCCGTGGCGCTGGGCATCCTCTGTAACTTGATGGTCTGTCTGGCGGTGTGGATGTCGTTCGGTGCCCGCAGTGCCACCGACAAAGTCATGGTGATGTTGCTCCCGGTGGCCATGTTCGTCGCCTCAGGGTTTGAGCACAGTATCGCAAACATGTTTATGATCCCGGTTGGCATCGCTATCCACGCCCTCGCCAGCCCGGAGTTTTGGCAGGCCATCGGCCAGAACCCGGCGCAATATGCCGACCTGACCGTTTCGAACTTCGTCTTTCACAATCTGATCCCCGTGACCATTGGCAACATCATTGGTGGCGGCGTCATGGTTGGTCTGACTTACTGGTTTATCTTCCGTCGCCATCATTAAGGACGGCGACAGACACATAAATACCTTGTGAGGTAATGAAAATGGCAGAACGTAACGAGCAGTTCCAAGCAGCATGGGAAGGCTTCGCTCCTGGTGAGTGGCAGAACAGTGTCAACACCCGCGACTTCATCCAGAAGAACTACACCCCCTATGAAGGTGACGAGTCCTTCCTGGCTGGCGCGACTGAGGCGACCTCCAAGCTGTGGGACAAGGTCATGGAAGGCATCAAGATCGAGAACCGCACCCATGCGCCGGTCGATTTTGATACTGACCTGCCCTCCACCATTACCGCTCACGATGCCGGTTACATCGACCAGGGCCTGGAGCAGATCGTTGGTCTGCAGACCGACAAGCCGCTCAAGCGCGCCATCATCGCCAATGGCGGTATCAAGATGGTTGAAACTTCTTGCAAGGTGTATGGCCGCGAGCTGGACCCCATGGTCAAGAAGATCTTCACCGAATACCGCAAGACTCACAACCAGGGCGTGTTCGATGTCTACACCAAGGACATCCTGAACTGCCGTAAATCCGGCGTCATCACCGGTCTGCCCGATGCCTACGGCCGTGGCCGCATCATCGGTGACTACCGTCGTGTCGCCCTGTATGGCATCGACTTCCTGATGGCCGACAAACTGGCTCAGTTCAAGTCCCTGCAAGACGACCTGGAAAATGGCGTCAACCTGGAAGCCACCATCCGTCTGCGCGAAGAGATCTCCGATCAATACCGCGCCCTGGATCAGATGAAAGAGATGGCTGCCAAATATGGCTGCGACATCTCTGTACCGGCCAAAAACGCCAAAGAAGCGGTGCAGTGGACCTACTTCGCCTACCTGGCGGCAGTCAAGTCCCAGAACGGTGCCGCCATGTCCTTCGGTCGTACCTCCAGCTTCCTGGATGTCTACATCGAGCGTGACCTGAAGAAAGGCCTGATCACCGAGCAAGAAGCCCAGGAGCTGATGGACCACATGGTCATGAAGCTGCGCATGGTTCGCTTCCTGCGTACCCCTGAATACGATTCACTCTTCTCCGGCGACCCGATGTGGGCCACCGAGACCCTGGCGGGCATGGGCGTGGATGGCCGCACCCTGGTCACCAAAAACAGCTTCCGTATGCTGAACACCCTGTACACCATGGGCCCCTCCCCCGAGCCGAACCTGACCATACTCTGGTCCGAGAAGCTGCCGGTGGCGTTCAAGAAGTACTGTGCCAAGGTCTCCATCGAGACGTCTTCCGTCCAGTACGAGAACGACGACCTGATGCGTGCCGATTTTGACAACGATGACTATGCCATCGCCTGCTGCGTCTCCCCGATGATCGTCGGCAAGCAGATGCAGTTCTTCGGTGCCCGTGCCAACCTGGCCAAGACCATGCTGTATGCAATCAACGGCGGCATGGACGAGAAACTCAAGATCCAGATCGGCCCCAAAACCGAGATGGTGACCTCCGAGTACCTCGACTACAACGACGTGATGGACAGACTGGATCACTTCATGGACTGGCTGGCCAAGCAGTATGTCGCCGCCCTGAACATCATCCATTACATGCACGACAAGTACAGCTACGAAGCCTCGCTGATGGCGCTGCACGACCGTGACGTCTATCGCACCATGGCGTGCGGCATCGCCGGTCTGTCCGTGGCCGCCGACTCCCTGTCTGCCATCAAGTACGCCAAGGTCAAGCCGGTTCGTGACGAAGATGGCGTGGCCATCGACTTCGAGATCGACGGTGAGTACCCGCAGTTCGGTAACAACGACGCCCGCGTCGATGACATCGCCTGTGATCTGGTCGAGCGCTTCATGAAGAAAATTCAGAAGCTCAACACCTACCGCAACGCCGTGGCGACCCAGTCCGTGCTGACCATCACCTCCAACGTGGTGTACGGCAAGAAGACAGGTAACACCCCGGATGGCCGTCGCTCCGGTGCGCCGTTTGGTCCAGGTGCCAACCCGATGCACGGTCGTGACCAGAAGGGTGCCGTTGCCTCGCTGACTTCCGTGGCCAAGCTGCCGTTCGCCTACGCCAAAGATGGTATCTCCTACACCTTCTCCATCGTGCCGAACGCACTGGGCAAGGACATGGAGTCCCAGAAAGCCAACCTGGCGGGCCTGATGGATGGTTACTTCCACCATGAAGCCAACCTGGAAGGCGGTCAGCACCTGAACGTCAACGTGATGAACCGCGAGATGCTGCTCGATGCCATGGAAAACCCGGAGAAATATCCGCAGTTGACCATCCGCGTCTCCGGTTATGCCGTGCGCTTCAACTCTTTGACCAAAGAGCAGCAGCAAGACGTCATCACCCGTACCTTCACCGCCTCTCTGTAACAGAGTCGATGTGAACAAAAACCGGCGCCCAGGCGCCGGTTTTTTTATCTGTCGCTATCCAGCCGTCTCCCCTTCCATCTTTGATGCCCCAGCACCTGTGCCCTGTTCACCCATCCAGCCCCCATCCTTGCCATGGCGTGACTCGGTCGTTGCCGGGCCAGTCAGCGAGTCCAAGACCCTGGTTGATCCCGCTAGCATGGCCCCGTCACACGCTGAAAACAGAATGAACAAAATAGCCACAAGAGCCTAAATAGCCATTTCGGTCACAATCTTTTCCAATGCGCCGCCCGCCGTTAACCTTCTTGCAACAATCACAAGGAGAGCACCATGTTGCAAGGAACCTTCAAACGCACCCTGATCGGTAGCCTGCTCGCACTGAGCTTCGGCGCCCATGCCCAGATAGACGAAATCCACTTTCTGATCCCGGGTGGCGCTGGCGGTGGCTGGGATACCACGGCCCGCGGCACCGGTGAAGTGCTGACCAAATCCGGCCTGATCCATACCGTCTCTTATCAAAATATGTCTGCCGGTGGCGGTGCCAAGGCGATCGCCCACCTCATCGAGACCTCATCGCAATCCGACAAGACGCTGATGGTCAACTCCACCCCCATCATCGTCAAATCCCTCTCCAAGGAGCTGCCGCAATCTTTCCGGGATCTGACCCCGGTTGCCGCCATCATCGCCGATTATCAGGCCCTGGCCGTCAAGGCGGACTCCCCCTATCAGAACTGGGCCCAACTACTGGCCGCTTATGAAGCCGATCCTTCCAAAGTGAAGATCGCCGGTGGCTCGGCCCGTGGCAGCCTGGATCATCTGGTCGCGGCATTGACCTTCAAGAACGCAGGTGCCGATGCCAGCAAGCTGCGCTACGTCGCCTATGATGCGGGCGGCAGCGCCATGGCCGCCGTGCTGGCTGGGGAAACTCAAGCCATCTCCACCGGATTTGGCGAGGCGATGGAGGCAGTCAAATCCGGTCAGATGCGGATCCTTGGCGTCACCTCGGACAAGCGTCTGCCCGGTGCCGATCAGGTGCCGACCTTCAGTGAGCAGGGCAACCCCACCGTCTTTGCCAACTGGCGTGGTTTCTTCGCCTCCCCCAGCATCTCCCCGGAAAAGTCGGCCGAATTCGCCGTCCTGCTCAAGCAGATGTATGACAAACCGGAGTGGGAGACGGTTCGCACCCGCAACAGCTGGACCAACCTCTACAAATCGGGTCCTGAATTCACCGCCTTCCTCGACGGGCAGGAGAAGCAGATCGGCGGCCTGATGACAGAGCTCGGTTTCATCAAGTAATCCTCGTTGTCACATAACAGGCGGGCCCGGTGCCCGCCGCCCATGTTGGAGAGCACATCATGAATATCACCAAGGAGCGATTCGGAGGCCTGCTATTTTTGCTGCTCTCCGTCGCCTATGGCTACTACGCCACCAAGATCCCCGGCTACCCCGGTGACGAGTACGAACCCTTCACCGCCAGCACCCTGCCCTATGCCCTGGCCGGGCTCGGCGTGCTGCTCTCCCTGTTGCTGGTTCTCTCCCCAGGTGGCGAGCGCCTTCGCAAAGAGCCGGGTGACTGGCGCCGGGTCTTCATCCTGCTAGGACTCATGGTCATCTATGGCCTCGGGCTCACCTGGTTTGGCTTCGTGCTCTCTACCATCGCCTTCCTGACCGTGGGCATACGGGTACTGGGCGAGCCCAGCCTGCGCTACGGCCTGATGATCAGCGTTCCCTTCTCCATCGGGTTCTGGGCCCTGCTCACCAAGGGTCTCAATGTCTATCTGGAGCCGGGTCGTCTGTTCACCCTGCTCGGGTTTTAAGGAGTCATCATGTTAGACGGAATCTTGCAAGGACTCGGCACCGCTTTTCTGCCGGTCAACCTGATGATGGTGGTGCTAGGCTGCTTCGTCGGCACCTTCATCGGCATGCTGCCGGGCCTGGGCCCGGTCACCGCCATCGCCCTGATGATCCCCATCACCTACGGCCTGGATCCCTCCTCCGGCATCATCCTGATGGCCGGGGTCTATTACGGCGCCATCTTCGGAGGATCGACCTCCTCCATCCTGATCAACGCCCCCGGTTGCTCGGCGACCGTGGTGACCGCCTTTGACGGTTATCCTCTGGCCTGCAAAGGACAGGCGGGCAAGGCACTGGCCATCGCCGCCTACGCCTCCTTCACCGGCGGCACCCTGTCCGCCATCATGCTGATGGTGGCGGCCCCGCTACTGGCCAAGGTCTCCCTCTCCTTCCAGTCGGCAGACTACTTCGCGCTCATGGTATTGGGCCTCTCCGCCGTGGCGGCCTTTGCCGGCAAGGGGCAAGTACTCAAGGCACTGATCATGGCGCTGTTTGGCATCATGATCTCCACCATCGGCATAGACCGCAGCGTCGGGGTGGACAGATTCACCTTCGGGCTGCCGGACTTGCGCGACGGTTTCTCCTTCCTGCTGCTGGCCATGGCCACCTTTGCCCTGGCCGAGATCCTGATGTCGGTGCTGCGTCCGGGCAAGGACAACAGCGAGGAAGAGGCCAAGCAGATGAAAGAGCTCGGCAGCCTCAAGCTGAGTCGGGAAGAGGTGCGTGAAATCGCTCCCCCCATCATGCGCTCGTCTGTACTGGGCTTCCTCATCGGTGTCTTGCCGGGAGCCGGTGCCACCATCGCCGCCTTCATGGCCTATGGGGCAGAGCGCAACATCGCGGGCAAGAAGCATCAGGATCAATTCGGCAAGGGCAGCCTGCGCGGTCTGGCCGCCCCGGAAGCGGCCAACAATGCAGCCTCTACTGGCTCCTTCGTGCCCTTGCTGACCCTCGGCATCCCGGGATCTGGCACCACGGCCCTGATCCTGGGTGCCCTGGTCGCCTATGGCATACAGCCCGGTCCGCGCCTGTTCATGGAGCACCCGGAAGTGTTCTGGTCGGTGATCATCTCCATGTATCTGGGTAACGTGGTGCTCTTGATCCTCAACCTGCCGCTGATCCCTTACCTGGCCAGGATACTGGCGGTGCCGCGCCCGGTACTCATTCCCATGGTGCTGCTCTTCTCCCTGACCGGGGTCTATCTGGTGTCGTTCAACACCATGGATATCCATGTGATGACGTTGGTGGCGCTGGTCGCCATCGGCCTGCGCCTGCTCAACTTCCCGATGGCGCCCATGCTGCTCGGCTTCATTCTGGGCGGCATGCTGGAGGACAACCTGCGCCGTGCCCTGGTGATCAACGATGGTTCCATGAGCTTTATGTGGGAACGCCCCATTACCTTCGGCTTTACCGCCATCACAATCACCATGCTGATGATCCCGCTCTGGCAATGGTGGCAAGGCCGCAAGGAGCCCAAAGGTGAGCCGGTGACTCATTCCTGAATCGATGGCACTCTGCCGCCTCAGTACCCTACCCATAACGAGCAGAGACCTTGATAAACCAGAGTGATAACAAGCAGTAATAAAAAGAGCGCCATGATGGCGCTCTTTCTTTTCTGCTAGCGATGAGTATGGGATTAGCGGCGACGATAACGGCGCTCGGGTCGCCCGACGGTGCCATATTCGAGCTCGGGGAACGCCAGCTGCTGACCCACCAGAAACTCCAGGTAGCGACGGGCCGTGGTACGGCTCACCCCCACCCTCGCCCCTATCTCTTCGGCATTGGCCCCCTCACCGGCCAGGGCGCTCAGGATCCGCTCAAGGGTCAGGGCATCGATGCCCTTGGGCAGGGTCAGCGGGTTGGCACTGCCTGCGCTGCTGCCAAATAGGGCATCCACATCCTGCTGGCTGATATCGGCCAGACTGGCCAGGGCCTGGCTGCTCTGCCGGTATTTCTCCAGAGTGCCCTTGAGCCGCTCGAACACCACGGGTTTCAAGATGAAATCCACCACCCCCAGCCGCATCGCCTCCTGCAAGGTAGCCGCTTCCCGCGCGGCAGTGAGCAGGATGACATCCACTTCGGCCCCCTCCTGGCGCAACTGCTTGAGCAGACCCAACCCCTCGCCATCGGGCAGCCAGACATCGAGCAGCACCAGATCGGGTTTGAGCACGGCTATCTGTTCGCGGGCATCCGTTAGGGTGAGCGCCAGACCGCACAGGACGAAGCCGGGCAGCCGTTCGACGAAGCGGCGGTGGATCTCGGCGATGGCCGGGTCATCCTCCACTATCAATACCTTGATCATTCACACATCCTTGGGAATGTAACAGACAAAACAACTGCCCTGTTCGGTCGCCTCGATGACGATATCGCCCTTGAGCGCATCCAGGGTCTTGCGCACCAGGGCCAGACCTATGCCATGACCTTGTTCGGCCTTGCTGCTGACGCCGGGTTCAAATAGCCGGTCCTGCAGCTCGGGGGCCACACCGCCAGCACCATCCTCGACCTCCAGAATAAGGTCCTGACCGAGATCCGTCATCGACACCCGGATAGGGGCATAGGGTGCACCGTGGCGACGGGTCGCCTCGAAGGCGTTGTCGATGAGGTTGCCAAGCAGGGTCACCAGCTGGGAGCCCGACACCCTGGCGGGAATATCGTGCAGGCGAGAATCCGGCTCGACGATGAGCTCCAGTCCCAGCTCATGGGCCCGGTGATACTTGCCGAGCAGCAGCCCTGCCACCTTGGGTTTGGCGATCGCCGCCATCAGGAAGCTGAGCAGAGTCTGCTCTGTGCCCGCCTCACGGCCGATGAAGGCGAGCGCCTCCTCATGGGCACCGAGTTCGATAAGCCCGGCGATGGTGCCCAGCTGATTGTTGTGTTCGTGGGTCTGCACCCGCAGCAGGTCGCTGTAAGCCTGCACCTGGCTGAGCTGGGCACTCAGTTCGGCCAGCTCATCCTTGCGCCTGAAGCTCGACACGGCCCCGATGAGTTCGCCATCGCGCACCAGCGGCAGACGGTTGACGATCAGATGCTGGCCATTGAGCCAGATCTCCTCATCATATTGCGGCTTGGGATCATGGATGAGCGACAGCATGCGAGTCTCTGGCAGCAGATCGTTGATGGGGCGGCCTATGGCTCCCCTGGCCTGCTGTTCATCGAGATGCAACAGCTTGATACCATTGGGGTTGATGGAGGTGAGTCGCCCCTCGCCATCGATGGTGAGTATCCCCTCGCGCACGGTGCGCAGGGTACAGTCGAGTTCGGCATAGAGGCGCCCTATCTGTTCGGGCTCAAAGCCAAAGATGGCTTTCTTGTAGCGCCGCGCCAGCCAGCCAGCGGCCAGGCTGTTGAGCAACACGATAAGCAGGGTGATAAGGAGGCCAAAGCGCAGAAAACCGCGCAAGTCCGCGTCTATGTCGCGCACCAGATATCCGACCGAGACCACCCCGATGATCTGGCCCAGCTCATCACGGATCGGCGTCTTGCCGCGCACCGATACCCCGAGGGATCCCTTGGCATGGGAGACATAGGACTCCCCATTGACCAGGGCCCGGGTCGGATCGTCCCCCACCATCGGCTTGCCAATACGATCGGCCTGCGGATGCACCAGCCGCAGGGCGTTGCGATCGCCAATGACGATGAAGCTGGCGCCAACATCGACGCGGGTCTTCTCAACCAGCTGGTTGAGGCGAGCACTGTCTGCACGGCGCACCCCGGTGATCACCGCGGGATCCCGCGCCACCAACTGAGCCACGTCCAGGGCCTGATCGCCGACCTCACGATAACGCTGCTCCGAGACATAGTAATAGCTGGCAGTGCTGAGCAAGATCAGCTGCAACAGGCTGATACAACACAGAATAAGAAGGAAGCGTCCCTGCAGTCCCAGTTTCATGAGGGGCGCCCTGCGCCGTGCCCTCTGACCAGCATCCCCGCCATCATGACTCGTTGCCGCCGCCCCGCAGCAGATCCAGCAGCAGGCTGCCGTCGCGCAGCGCCTTGTGTACCTGCACCGAGGTCGGCTTGGTGGGATCTTCGTAGAAGTGGGTCGACTCTATCTGCAAGCGCACCAGGTAGTCTGAGGGCAACTGACTCGCCAGCGCCTGATGCAGCATGGGGAACAGCAGACGGTCGGCGCGGGTGATCTCGCCACCGAGCAGCAATTTACCCGGGTTGAGCAGGCAGATGAGATTGGAGAGCACCCGGGCGAGGCGGCCTGCGGCCTGATGCAAGATGTCCTGACACAGGCCATTGCCCGCCAGGGCCAGCTCGCACAGCTCACGAATGGTAACACTCTCGGGCAAGTCGGAGTTCGACCCGCCTATCCGCTCGCGCAGCTCGCGGTATTGAGCCTCCAGCGCCTGATTGGTGACCAGGGTGCAGGCACAGCCAAAACCACCGCAATAGCAGCGCTGGCCATAGGGTTCGAGTTGCAGGTGGCTGAGATCCCCCAGCATGGCGGATTCGCTCTCCATCAGCTGACCATTGACCACCATGCCCACCCCGATGTCGTTATGGACAAACACCAGCACGGCATCGGCGCAATTTTTGGCCGCTCCCCACTCGCGCTCGGCCTGGATCCAGGTGCGCACATCGCCGCTGACCAGCACGGGCACCGCGAATGCCTGCTGCAGGGTCGGCCCCAGGGGCCAGTTGCGCAGATCATAGAAGGGGAAGTGACGTACCATGCCGGAATGGCGCTCCACCTGACCCGGCAGGCAGAGGGCGATACAGGCCAGACGCAGGGCCCGTTTGGGCAGGAAGCTCTCTATCGCCTTGATGAGGCTGGCCAGCAGATCCCCCCGCTCGGTTTCGCTGAATTGGTGACGATGGCGCGCCAGAGAGCGGCCCGCCAGATCGAACAGCGCCATGTCCACATAGCCACGGCCCAGACGCATGGAGAGAAACTGGAAGCGACGCTCATTGATGCGCAGCAGGATCTGGCGCCGACCCCGACCGACAGAACTCTCGCCACAGGTCACCACCAGGCCGCCATCGAGCAGCTCCCGGGTGATCTTGGTGATGCTGGCGGGGGAGAGTCCGGTCAGGCGGGAGAGATCGGTGCGTGACAGCTCCTTGTGCTCCTCCAGACTGGCGTAGACCAGCCCATAGTTGAGCTGCCGGATCAAATCGATACTGCCTTTCACGATCTCATTCATAGGGTCTTTTAACGAAACGGCGAACAATGGTTAATTGTTCCATATTCTCGGCCAATCCCCAAACTGCACTGTCAGATCCCCGGCCCCGATCACTGATTATGCTGCGGTACTGGTCTGTGGCCCCCTCGCTTGGCTACAATCCCCGCACATTTGACTCAAAGACGGCCTATACCATGACCCCTTGCCCTTGCGGTTCCCCCCTCTCCTACCAGACCTGCTGCGCGCCTCTCCATCAGGGCCAGGCTGCCGCGAGCTGCGAACAGCTGATGCGCTCGCGCTACAGCGCCTTCGTGCTGGGACTGGGTGACTATCTGGTACAGAGCTGGCACCCGGACTTTCTGGGGGGGCTGACTGCCCACGAGCTGAGTCGTATGGATACCCGCTGGGCGGGGCTTGAAATAGTGACCACCCAAGCTGGCACCCCGGATGATGAGGAGGGTCAGGTCGAGTTCAAGGCCTGGTTTATTCAAGGGGGGCAGCGTCACTGTCTCCATGAGCGCTCCCGCTTCACCCGCCTGGCAGGGCGCTGGGTCTATACCGAGGGTGTCCAGTTTCCCCATGACGCGTGCCCTCTGCCCGGACGCAACGATCCCTGCCCCTGTGGCAGTGGCAAGAAACACAAGAAATGCTGTGGCTGATGGGTCTGCCCAATCCCGATAAAGAACAAGGCCGCCCGAGGGCGGCCTTGTTGCATCATGACTGGGCCAGGATGAGGTGCTGGTTATCGATGAGCGAGGTGAGGATCTCGCTCTGACTGCCGCCCCCCATGTCGAGGCTGGAGAGATCAACGCTCTTGACATCGATGGACTGGGTTACCTGACCATCCCCGGCGGGAGAGATATCCAGATGCAAGTCACTCACCCCGTTGGCACCCGCCGTCACCGATACCTGGATATGGGAGAGCAGGCTGTTGATGTCATCCCCGCTCACCCCACCCAGCATGTCGCTGAGATCCAGCTTGTCCCCTTGCTGCAGGTTGAAATCGGTGATGGTATCGACCGCTGGCTGACTGGCTGATCCCGCATCCGGCAAGGTCCAGGCGAAGGTATCGCTGCCCAGCCCCCCGGTGAGAATATCACTGCCTGCGCCGCCATAGAGGATGTCATCCCCCAGGCCACCGACCAGATGGTCATCACTGCCGCTGCCATGGAGCTCATTGCCCGCCACCGTATGGACTTCCAGAATATCCGGGGTTGAGCTGATGATGCTCCCCCCGGCGCTGGACTCGGCCTGCACGGCGATACTGTGGTCACCCACACCAAAGCCATCCAGGAACAGCGGCAAGCTGTTATCCCCGGGCAGCAGCCAGTCGCCATTGCCCAGATCCTGCCCCACCTGCTGGCCATGCTGATCCAGGACCTGGGCGCCATCCAGACCACTCAACCGGATGCTCAGCTCACCCGGCTCGGGGTTGGCGACCCAGGCACTCAGGCTGAGCGGAACCCAACCCCCCACCAGGGCCGTCACCCCATGCGTGTCGAGCTGCAAATTGGGCATATCGGCCTGGGCGGCCACGTTGATGCCGAGCTGGCCGCTATCTTCCAGAGCGCCACCGGAGCCCGTGTTACCGAGATCCGAGATAACCAGACTCAGGTTGTCGTCCCCCCAGTAGTCAGGACTCGGTTGATAGTGGACGGCGCCAGCCAGGAAGGCGTTGAGGGCATCCTGAGCCCCGGTCAGGATCAGGGTATTGCTGTTGCTACCCAGCACAGTGACCCCGGCCCCGGCCGCCGCGACCAGCAGGCCATGCTCGACCTTGAGGGTCAGCTGCATGGGCGCGGTGCCCGCATCGACATCCTTGACGCTGATGCCGCCGAGGATGATGTCGCCATCTTCACCCACGCTAACACCGCTGCCAGGCAGGGTCAGCTCGGGGGCGTCATTGACCGGCTGCACGGCGATATCCAGGGTGCTGCTGACATCCTGCCCGCCACCGCTGCCGGTGTTGCCCAGATCGTTGGTCACCATCATCAGCTGATCGGTGCCAGTGAAGTTGGCGTCCCCCAGATAGTTGATGCCACTGCTTAGCAGGGCATTGATCGCATCCTGGGAGCCCAGCAGCGTCAGGTTGCCGCTGCCATCCCCCGTCACGGTGACCCCTGTGCCATCAACCACGGTCAGGCTGCCGTTGCCCACGCTCAGGCTAACCCGGATATCACCGCCAGCGGCGTCCAGATCCTGCACCTGCAAGCCCTGGATCAGGTGGACGCTATCCTCCTCTGCCACCTGGGCCGGTGGCAGGATATTGACAGGATCATCGTTGACCGGCTGTATCTCGATGGGCAGCACATCGGTATCACTCAGGGCGCCGCCACTGCCGGTATTGCCCAGGTCATTGGTGACCATGGTCAAGGCGTCACTGCCATTGAAGTTGCTATTGCCCAGATAGTCGATGCCACCACTGAGCAAGGCATTGATCTGCGCCAGGGTGCCGCTGAGCAACAGAGAACCACTGCCGTCGCCGGTCACCGTCACTCCAGCGGCATTGAGCACCGTCAGGGAGCCGTGAGTCACCGACAGACGCACCTCTATGTTGCCACTGCCCGCGTCCACATCCTTGACCTGTAAACCCTGGATGGTGAAGGGCTTGTCCTCCTGGGCTACCTGAGGATCCCCGGGCAGCACGTTGATGGGGGCGTCGTTGACCGCATCCACCACCACCTGAATGTTGCCACTGACCTCGGGGCCGAGGGCGCCGTTGTCCAGGCTCTGGGCCGTCACCTTGAGATCCAGGGTGCCATTGGCGTCGTTGGTCACCAGTTCGATGGTGTCCAGCTTGCCGCCCGTCGTGGTCACTTGCCAGACGCCGCCGCCCAGATCCACCACAGTACCGGTCACCCCGCTCGGCAGACGGATCTCTGCCCCATCGGGAACCCCTGCTATGGTGACCCGCACCTGCTCCGGGCCGTTCTCGTGAACATTGCTGGCGCTGCCGCCGGTGGCCTGGGTGTCCTTGGTCTCCAGCCCCAGATTGAGGGTGACCACGTCCCCCTCGGTGCCGCTCGCCTTGTCCTGAATGTCGGCAATGATGACATCCCCCACCGGCTTGACGGTGACGGTGAAGCTGTCGCTGGTCTCGAGGGGGATGGTGATCCCCTTGTCAAGGGTGAAGGCGCTCAGGGTGAGCTCCACATTGCCGCTGAAGTTGGCGGGCGGGATCAGGGTCAGCTTGGAGAAGTCTGTGCCCACAGGCACCTGCCATACGCCACCGCCGTTGTTAACCGCCGGTGCCGACAAGGTGAAACCATCCGGCACCCCTTTTATCTGCAGCGCCACTATCTGTTCGGAGCCATCATTGTCGACCAGGGTCGCGCCTAGCCCGCCGAGGCCGACGCTGCCATCCTCGTTGCCGCTCACATCCTTCACCGTGAGCTGGGCCGGGTCATTGACCGGCAGCACCTCGAAGCTCGCATTGCCGCTCCAGCTGTCGCGATCCGTCCCCGTGGTGGCACTGTCCAGAATGTCGACCTTGATGCCCAGGGGTACCTGACCGCTGAAGTGCTCCTTGGGTACGAACACCAGATCCTTGAGATCATCGGGATCCGTCACCACCAGGGTATTGACCGGCTGGCCGTTGCCATCGAGGAAGTGGCCGTACTTGGCATCGACAGTCAGGGTCACCCGCTCCACCGTCTCCAGGCCGCCGTTGGCCACTGTGGGGCTGATGTCCGCGAGTTTGACCGAGAGATCGAGGTGGATCTCGGTGTCTTCCTGGTTGCTCGGCTGACCGTTCACCTCCTTCACCTGCAGGTGCAGCTCGGGCTGGCCATCGGTCCCGCCGTGGATGTCGACCTCTGGGGTGATGGAGAGGGAAACGACCTTCTCCACCGTCTTGGTGTCGCCGCTCACGGTGTCGGTATTGACCAGACGCACGTTGAAGCTCAGGTCGCTGCCAGCGTAATCCTCCGGCAGGGTCAGAGTCAGCTTGTCGAGGTCACTGAGGCCACCCGGCAGCTTGATGAGGTACTCGCCGTTGACGAAGTCGAAGGTGAGCCCCTGCACGCTCACGCCGGGAGGCAGGCCGGTGAGGACTATGCTGAGCTCGTCATCACCGATGTTTGCCGTCCCCAGGGTCACCATGCTCTTGAGCTGGGTGCCGAAGTTGACGCTGTGATCCTCCACCCCTGTGATGGGCTGGCTGTTGTCGAGATCGACGCCGGCCGCAAGCTGGCCAGAGTGGGTTGCACCTTTGAACTCGGCGCTGGCGGTGATCTCCCGATAAGCCGGTGCGCTGACATCCCCTTCGTTGTTATCGCCAAGATCGATCACCTTGGCGCTGACCTTGAAGGTGGCAGTGCCGGTGAAACCATCCGGTGAACGCAGGGAGAAGCTCCCGAGGGCGCTGTTAGGCACTGTCCAGTTGCCCTGGCCGTCGTTGATCCCGCCCACCACCACGAAACCCGGCGGCAGATCGCTGATCACCAGATAATCGATGGTTTCGACGCTGCTCGGATCCAGATCCTCGAATACAAAGACATCTTTGAGCGGGATGTCATGACCATCCGGGCTGACCAGATCCCCACCCTGCTGCACCAGGTTGCCATCGGGTTCGACCACGGCCTGGATATCCACATGCAGGGTGCCGTCTATCACCTTCTGGGCTGTGACATTGGAGTCCACATCGACCTGCGTCACCGTGACATGACTCTGGATGGTGGTGTCCCTGTCGCTGTCTTGTGGCGCCTTCACCAGCAGCTGACCGCCGCCGAGCAGGCTCTTCAGATCCGCGTCACTCAACTCCACCTTGCCGCCCGTCACGTTAAGCTGGGTCTCGGCCCCGCCCACCCGGATCCAGATCTCATAGCCGGGTTCGATGCCGGAGAGGCTGAGGTGAGTCACCTTTTCGGCGCTGTCGGTCAGGTCCGGCTGCCAATCGAGCACGGCAAACTGATCCTCCAGACCATTGCTGGTCTTGCCATAGTCACCGGCATCGATCGCGGGCTCCACCTTGATGGTGAGCGGTACGTCGAAACGCTGGTGATCCCCGTCGTTCTCGGTCACCACCACGTGGGCGATGAGGTGGATGTCGGCGGTGCTGTTGGGGGGCGGCTGGATCTGCAGGTTGCCCAGACTAGAGACGTCGACCTGATAGGTCGGCTTGCCCTGGGCGTCGAGCCCGGCAAAGGTCAGGGTGAGCTCCTTGCCGCTGCCATCGAATACCTTGGCCCCCTCCGGCAAGCCTTCCAGCACCAGGTTGAGGGATTCGGAGCCATCGCCCGTCGTCTCCCCCGACGCCAGCTTGAAGTTCAGCGGTGCCTTGCCATCTTCCCCTATGGTGATGGTGTAACCGTCATTGCTGTCCTGGGTCCAGCCGGTGCTGTCCAGATCGAAGTGAGGCTCATCCACCACCCCCACCAGATCCACATGCAGACCCTGGCTACCGGTCACCTTCTCGTTGACCACTGTCTGGGTCTGACCATTGGCATCGGTCAGGGTGGCGGTATCCTTTACCACCCCCTGGATGTTGAGATCGAAGTCGACGTTGCTGTCCTTCGGCGGCTCGAGCTTGAGCTCGCCGATGCGGGCATAGGGCACCTCGTAATAACCGTTCGCATCCAGGGTGACCGCCACGCCGCCGAGCCAGAGGGTGGCACCGGCGGGCAGACCGCTGATGCGCACGAACATCTGCTCGGAGCCATCAGCAGTATCCCCCAGATGGGCGAGCGCTATCTTGCTGCCCAGATCCAGCAGGCTGTCTTCCTTGCCCTGGATGTCGCGCACCGTCAGCTTGGCGTCATCCGCCAGCGGGTTGACGTTGATGATGAGATCGATGGGATCCCCAAGGGCTGTCTCCTTCCCGGTGACTACGGGGGTTTTCTCCGTGCTCACCGGCGTCACGACAAGCTTGATGTCACCGCTGTAGTCCTTGCCGGGCACGACTGTGATCTTGTTGATGTCCCCCGCAGAGACGATATAGAGGCCGTTCGCGTCGGGTGTGAGCACCTTGCCGTTCAGGGTCAGGCTGCCTTCGCCGGACGCCCACTTGATCTGGTAGCTCAGGGTCTCGGAGCCGTCCGTGTCGGTGAGCTTGGCCTGCACGTTGAGGGCTATGCCGGTGCTGTCCTCATCGGTGCTGTAGTGCTTATTCGTGCTGCCGTCATCCCAGAGCGGCTTGTCGGCAATGCCCTGCACCGTGATGGCCAGGTTGCCGGTCAGCACTGAGGGTTTGCTCCCCTCGGTGACGCCGACCTGCAACTGGATCGGGAAGCGAAGCGGGTTGCCGCCATCGCTCTGGCTCGAATAGTCATGATCGGGCACAAAGGTCACGCTCTTGAGTTCGAACTTGTCGTTGGTACCGGCAACGGCTTGCATCGCCGCTGGCGGCACCTGATACCAGGTCTTGCCACCCTGGGTGATGGTGGTGAGCGCAACACCGTTGAAATAGAAGGTGCCATGGGCATTGGCCGGGGCCTGGATCAGCAATTTCTCAACGAACTCGCCCCGATCGAAGTCGCCTATGTCCAGGTTCATATTGATGGGAATGCCCTGGCTTGGATCCAGCGCCCCCTCATCTTCCTGCCCGGTCGCAGCAGTCACGTTAAGGAGACCCGCCTCATCCCTTATGGTCAGGGTCAGCACCCCATCATCGGTATCCCCATCACCATCCACCAGGTGGAAGTCGACCTTCTGCACCAGGGTGTTGTTGCTGTGATCGATATCCGCCCGGGCGGTGAAGCTGTAATTCCCCTCGGCGTTGATCACCAGGGTGCCTATGGTCTGCCCTGTGCTGTCTGTGACCGCAATGGTGGTGTTGCCGCTGGCGGAAATGGAGTGTTCGACCCCGTTGATGGTGACCGATTTTATCACCGCATCGTCGGCTCCCTCGCTGGCGGTAGCCAGCAGATCGCCGCTCACTTTCGCCCCCTGGTTCAGAGTCTTGCTGTAATCGTCCGCCTCGGGCACATCGTCCCGCACGCTGACGTGACCTATCACCTCGCCGCTGAGATCCCCATCGCTGTCCAGGGCCTGCAACGGCAGCTGGATATCCAGCAGATCATTGCCCTGAGCACTGTGATCCAGATTGCCGGTCAGCTCGAAGGTATAACGGCCGGAGACATCCAGGGTCAGCTTGAAGATGAGCTTGCCGCCGCTGTCCTTGCCCAGATAGACACCAGGCTGGTTGTCGGCGCTGATGCTGACGGCCTTGCCCCCGGAGCTGAGCTGGTTGAGGGCGTTGAAGCGGGCCACATCCAGTTGCAGGGCGGCAACCCGATCGCTCCCGGCGGCGATCACCACCTGACCGACAGCCATCTCCCCTGTACCCGCAGGGCTGGTGCCCCCGTGCTGACCAGTGCCGCCATTGAGATCCGACTCATTGACGGTGACACTCCCGATGGAGCTGATCACGGGGTTGGCCGCATCTGTGATCACTGCCGTGGTGTTGCCGTTGATCACAGAGCCGTCGCTGTCGGTCACCTGGACCGGCAGGGTCAGGTTCAGCTTGTCATCGGCGCCGTGATCCAGGTTGGTGTGCACAGTGACCTGGTAATCCAGGGTCGCCGAGCTGTGGGCCGCTATGCTGCCCGGCACGCTCGGCAGGGTCACGCTCAGCACCAGGGTGCCGCTCGCGGTCACCCCCTGGAAGCTGTGACCATTGCTGCCCGGCACCTCCTGCCAGGTCAGGGTCTCACCATTGTGGGTGATGGCCTTGCCGCTGGCATCCACGACCTGACCGGAGAGAGTCAGGCGCACGTCCACCACGGGGTCGGAATCCGCCTTGATGGTCAGGGTGCCGGTGGCCTGCTGGTCATCACCGGTCTGGTTGCTCGCGGCCCCATCGAAGCGCCCTTCGGTCAGGGTCACCCCGGTGAGGCTGAGGGTCGGTTTGTCCCCTTCCGCAACGCTGATGTTGAGGGTGCCCGAGGTGGTGTCGTTGTTGCCTGATCCCTTGTCGCTGTCGACGACATTGACCTTGAACGGCAGCTCTGTGCTGCTGCCATTGGTCTGGTGTACCCCCTCGAACAGAGTCACCTTGTAGTCAAAACCGTTGCTGGCGGCGTTGTCGAGCTTGCCGCTGATCTCCACCTGCAGCACCTCGACCCGCACGCCATTGACTTCCACATAGCCCTTGAGGATCTGGTTGCCCGGGATGCTGGCATCGCCGTCCACCAGTTCGTATTTCACGCTCTGGCCCAGGGCGGTCAGGGCCGGTTGCTCGGCGATGTCGGCGAACGACACCTCGTTCACCCGATCCGAGCCTGCATCGATCTGGAACTGGCCCGTGCCGGTCAGGGGAGTGCTGCCATCGAGGTTGCCCTCGTCCAGGCTCACCCCGCTGCCCGCCACGAAACCGGGGGCATTGCCGTCCTTGATGGTCAGCGGCAACTGGGTGGAGACCCTGTCCCCATCCTTGTCCGTGAGGGTGATGGCAAGAGGCAGGTCGAGGGACTCGCTGCCCTGGTGATCCAGCTCACCACTGAAGACAACCTTGGTGGTGACGCTCCAGTTGCCGTTGTTGTCCACCAGGCTCAGCTCGGCGCGCAGCACCTCGCGGCCATCCGCGCTGGTGCCCACCAGATCCCCATTGGCATCCAGGATGAAGGTCACAGGGTTGCCGTGGCTGCTGTACTTGCCATCCAGACTGCTCTGGATCGCCGCAATATCGAACCTGAGGCTGCTCTGATCGAGGGCATCCGAGCCGTGGCTCACGGTGAAGCTCATATTGCCCACCACGGCGGCGTCGCCCTGATTGGCCTCGGTCAGGCTGGTGCCGGTCACGGCGCTGATCACCGGATTGGCCCCATCGCCGATGGCGACGCTTAAAGAAGAGGAGACGGTGTCACCATCCGAATCAGTCAAGGTGAAGCCCGCCTTGAGCAGGCTGTCCGCACTGCCCTGATCCAGCGGCTGGTTCAGGGTGAAGACGTAGTGTCCTTTCTGATCAAGCGTGAGGGTAAAGACGTTCTGGCCGTTGACGGCGCCGCTGATGCTGTTGCCGCTGATGGTGATGGCAACGGGCTGGCCACCGCTGGTGAGCCCCTGCAGGCCCGGCTGGCTGGCATCGAAACTGATGTTGGCAAGGGGATCGCTGCCGGCGGTGATATTGAGATCACCGGAGAGGGTCTGGGCCGCGCTCCAGTTGCTGTCTTCGGTCAGAGTCAGGGAGACGGGATCGACCTGGGGCAAGACGCCGTCGGTGATCTGGATGTTGAGGGTGCCGAGGTTGCTCTGGTCGCCATCAAAGTCGCTGCCCACTACCTGCAGCCCCAGGTTGACGCTGTTGCTATTGACCGGTTGATCCAGCACGCCATCGAGCGTCACATGGTACTTGCCGTCCAGATCCAGGGTCACGGTCAACACCGTCTTGCCCCCCGCATCCAGCAGGGTGATGACATTGCCGTTGACCTGATAGCTGGTCGGCTTGCCGCCGCTGGTGAGACCATCCAGGGCCGGCTGATTGGCCTCGAAGTTGAGGGACACCAGGCGGTCACTGCCCACATTGACCGGCAGTTGGCCATCCAGGCTCTGACCGGCGGCCCCTTCCTGCAGGCTGATGCCAGTGTCGATGCCAAGGCTGGGGTTGGCCGCATCGGTGATCACAGCCGTGGTATTGCCGGTGATCACAGAGCCATCGCTGTCGGTCACCTGGACCGGCAGGGTCAGGTTCAGCTTGTCGTCGGCGCCGTGATCCAGGTTGGTGTGCACAGTGACCTGGTAATCCAGGGTCGCCGAGCTGTGGGCCGCTATGCTGCCCGGCACGCTCGGCAGGGTCACGCTCAGCACCAGGGTGCCGCTCGCGGTCACCCCCTGGAAGCTGTGACCATTGCTGCCTGGCACCTCCTGCCAGGTCAGGGTCTCGCCGTTGTGGGTGATGGCTTTGCCGCTGGTATCCAGTACCTGGCCAGAGAGCGTCAGGCGCACATCCACCACGGGATCCGAGTCCGCCTTGATGGTCAGGGTGCCGGTGGCCTGCTGGTCGTCACCGGTCTGGTTGCTCGCGGCCCCATCGAAGCGCCCCTCGGCCAGGGTCACCCCGGTGAGGCTGAGGGTCGGCTTGTCCCCTTCCGCAACACTGATGTTGAGGGTGCCCGAGGTGGTGTCGTTGTTGCCTGATCCCTTGTCGCTGTCGACGACGTTGACCTTGAACGGCAGCTCGGTACTGCCGCCATTGCTCTGATGTACCCCCTCGAACAGGGTCACCTTGTAGTCAAAACCGTTGCTGGCGGCGTTATCGAGCTTGCCGCTGATTTCGACCTGCAACACCTCGACCCGTACCCCGTTCACTTCCACATAGCCCTTGAGGATCTGGTTGCCCGGGATGCCGGCATCGCCGTCCACCAGTTCGTATTTCACGCTCTGGCCCAGGGCGGTCAGGGCCGGCTGCTCGGCGATGTCGGCGAACGATACCTCGTTCACCCGATCCGAGCCTGCATCGATCTGGAACTGGCCCGTGCCGGTCAGAGGGTTGCTGCCATCGAGGTTGCCCTCGTCCAGGCTCACCCCGCTGCCCGCCACGAAGCCGGGTGCATTGCCGTCCTTGATGGTCAGCGGCAACTGGGTGGAGACCCTGTCCCCATCCTTGTCCGTGAGGGTGATGGCAAGAGGCAGGTCGAGGGACTCGCTGCCCTGGTGATCCAGCTCACCGCTCAAGGTCACCTTGGTGGTGACGCTCCAGTTGCCGTTGTTGTCCACCAGGCTCAGCTCGGCGCGCAGCACCTCGCGGCCGTCCGCGCTGGTGCCCACCAGATCCCCATTGGCATCCAGGATGAAGGTAACCGGGCTGCCGTGGCTGCTGAACTTGCCGTCCAGGCTGCTCTGGATCGCCGCAATATCGAACCTGAGGCTGCTCTGATCGAGGGCATCCGAGCCGTGGCTCACGGTGAAGCTCATATTGCCCACCACGGCGGCATCGCCCTGGTTGGCCTCGGTCAGGCTGGTGCCGGTCACGGCGCTGATCACCGGGTTGGCTCCATCGCCGATGGCAACGCTTAAAGAAGAGGAGACTTTGTCCCCATCACTGTCTGTGAGGGTGAAGCCCGCCAAAAGCCGACTGTCCGCACTGCCCTGATCCAGCGGCTGGTTCAGGGTGAAGACGTAGTGTCCTTTCTGATCAAGCGTGAGGGTAAAGACATTCTGGCCGTTGACGGCGCCGCTGATGCTGTTGCCGCTGATGGTGATGACAACGGGCTGGCCGCCGCTGGTGAGCCCCTGCAGGCCCGGCTGGCTGGCATCGAAACTGATGTTGGCAAGGGGATCGCTGCCGGCGGTGATGTTGAGATCCCCGGAGAGGGTCTGGGCCGCGCTCCAGTTGCTGTCCTCCACCAGGGTCAAGGAGACGGGGTCGACCTGGGGCAAGACGCCGTCGGTGATCTGGATGTTGAGGGTGCCGAGGTTGCTCTGGTCGCCATCAAAGTCGCTGCCCACTACCTGCAGCCCCAGGTTGACGCTGTTGCTATTGACCGGTTGATCCAGCACGCCATCGAGCGTCACATGGTACTTGCCATCCAGATCCAGGGTCACTGTCAAGACTGTCTTGCCCCCCGCATCCAGCAGGGTGATGACATTGCCGTTGACCTGATAGCTGGTCGGCTTGCCGCCGCTGGTGAGACCATCCAGGGCCGGCTGATTGGCCTCGAAGTTGAGGGACACCAGGCGATCGCTGCCCACATTGACCGGCAGCTGGCCATCCAGGGTCTGACCGGCGGCCCCTTCCTGCAGGCTGATGCCAGTGTCGATGCCAAGGCTGGGATCCATGCCGTCATTGATGGCGATCTGCAAGTCGGCCGCTGACGTCCCATCGCCATCAATCTCGACGGCACCGACCTTCAGCCCCAGGATCAGGGCATCCGAGCCCTGGTGATCGAGTGGCCCCGTCAGACTGACGTTGACCTCTCCTTTGACGTCATCGCCGTTCTGGGTGGCGCTGAGCTTGGCCTGAAGCACCTCGACCCGCTGGCCATTGCCATCCAGGTAATAGCCACTCAGGGTAAAATCATCAACGAATTCAAAGGTCAGCGGATGACCGTCGCTGTTGTACTGGCCTTGCAGCGCCGCCAGGACGCTGCTCTGTTCCACGAAGCCCAGGGTGTCGGCGATGATGGGATCCGCGCTGTGCTTGACCTCAAACTGGGCCACTCCCACCACGGCGCTGGCATCCTGGAAGGCATCTTCGGTCAGGGTAATGCCGGGTATCTGGAAATCGGGGGGGGTGCTATCGAGCAGTTCAATGCGCAGCGGCGCCTCGACCAGATCCCCATCGCTATCGCGATACTCCAGCCCAAAGGGCAGCACCAGCTTGTCTTGGCCATGATCCAGACTCTGCTGCCAGGTCAGGGTATAGGTACCGTTGTTATTGACCGTCAGGGTGAATACCGGCTGGCCGTTGGCACTGGCCACCAGCTGCTGGCCACTCTGGCTATAGGTCAGGGGAGCACCATGGCTGGTGAGGCCCAGACTTTCGAGGGCGGACTGATCCGCCGCCAGTGTCACCTTGAGGCCGCCATCGCTCCCCGAGCCTGTGTTGAGCTGGCCGGTTTGGCTGATGGGTCCATTGGCGAGATCGGCTTCCGATAGCACCAGGGTTTCACTCTGACCGATCAGAGGCACCCCATCGCTCACCTGATTGCCTGCCAAGTCCGTCACATTGGCCTTGATGGTGATGGGTCCCTTGAAGCCGGACAGATCCAGACCATCAATCTGCCAGCGGCCATCGGCCCCGACCTTCCCCTGCACATTGAGCACCGGCTGACCGGCGCCGCTCAGGCTGATAAACACGGTCTGACCCGGTTCAACCTGCGTCACTGTGCCGCTCAGGGTTGCGTTATTGCTACCCCAGAGCCGACCGGCATCCAGATCGTCGATGTCGATGCCGGCCTGGGTGTCGACGGTGACTGTCAGGGTATCGCTCGCCTTGTTGCCGGCGATATCGACCGAATCAACCTTGAAGTCATAACGGCCATCGGCCAGGGTCTGGGGAATGGGGAACTGCCAGTTGCCGGCACCATCGACGGTGAGCACCGCCAGCACCTGACCGCCCAAGGTCAGCGTGACGGTGGCGCCGGGCTCTCCCTTGCCTTGCAGGAGCGGCGTGGTGTCACGGGTCAAGTCGTCCGTCTGGCTGGCCCCCGAGTCGCTCTCATCGGCCAAGTCGAGGGTGATGGTGGTAATGGTATCGAGCAGGGTCAGGCCATCATCGACCGCCTCGTTGCCGAACAGATCGACGGTGTGGGCATGAATGGTGAGCGGGCCATCGACCAGCTTGCCGGTCACGTCGCCAAAATCGGCCTCCCACAGATTGCCGGGCAGCACCACTGTGGTCACCGTCAGGCTGTTGCCTGCGCTGTCGGTCAGGGTAACGGTGACGGGTTGCCCCACCTCCACGTCTTCAACCTGGCCGCGAATGATGAGCCCTGTCACCTCCTCGGCATTGATGATGTTGTCGCGGGTCTGGGGTTCGAAGACGGTGATGGCGGCAAAGGTATCGATATAGTCGCCAGCCAGGGGGCCCCGGGGCTGATCGAGGGCAGCCTGGTGGCTGGTATCAAACCCGGCATCGGCCAGGGTCGCATCATTGGTACGGTCTACCACGATAAAACCAGCGGCGCTCGAACCGGCGCCCGCCACGCCCCCCCCAGCCGTTGCGGCAGGGCCTGCGGCGGTTTCGGCAAAGACGGCGGTCGGGTCAGCACCGGCGCGGATGGCTTGTTGCAGCGCCTCGAGATCCACATTGGTCGGCTCTTTTTCAGGCTGGCCATTGAGGGTCAGGGTATGCTGGCTCGATACCCAGTTGCCCTGCTCATCGCTGCAGGTGGCGCAATCTGGACCAATCTCGACAGCTTGACCATCAATGCCTATTACGGCCTGGCCATTGCGGCCGGTGAGCATGACCTGACCCGCGGCGATTTGCCCCTCGGGCGGCATCTGGGAGACAGTGCCATCCTGGTCGATAATGAACACCTCTCCTTGAACCTGTTTGACCTGCGTCGGAGTATCCACTCGATTACCTTCCATACTGTCCCCTTGCTGCTCATCACTTCTGTAAAGTTTCATATGGAAACTCATGCCGCTATACTAGCCAACCCGGCAGGGCTTCTCATCAATACGCACATAATAAAGCAATCGTTCAACCCTGGGTAGCATGTGTGATTTCACCCACAAAACCACAAAACAGCCCCCTCTACTTTCGATACCGAACATTAACTTGGTCTAAATCAAACATTCCCACTCTGCTTCCCACCACACTGCCCCCATCAGGCAGGGAATAAGGATCAGAAAGATGAACAGGATCACGACCAGGGTAGTCATCATCGGAGGGGGGGCAACCGGTGCCGGCATCATGCGCGATTGTGCCCTGCGCGGCATAGATTGCATCCTGCTCGAGCGCGACGACATTGCCGCCGGCACCACGGGGCGCAACCATGGCTTGCTCCATTCCGGCGCCCGTTATGCCCTGACGGATCCCGAATCTGCCCGGGAGTGTATTCAGGAGAATCGCATCCTCAAGCGCATCGCCAGCCACTGCGTCGATGATACCGGCGGCCTCTTTGTGACGCTGCCCGAGGATGACATCGGCTTCCAGGATCCCTTCATGCAAGCCTGTGCCCAGGCCGGGATCCCGACCCGCCAGCTCGAACCCAGAGAGGCGCTGCGCCTCGAACCCAATGTCAATCCCGCCTTGATTGGCGCCATACAAGTACCGGACGGCACCGTCGATCCCTTCCGGCTCGCCACCGCCAACGTGCTCGATGCCAAGGAGCATGGCGCGCGCATCTTGACCCACTGCAGCGTCGTGGGGCTGTTGCGCCAGCAAGAGAGGGTACATGGGGTCAGGGCCATCAACCTGCGCACCGGCGAAGGGTTCGAGATAGAAGCCGAGCAGGTGATCAACGCCGCCGGCATCTGGGGCCAGCAGATCTGCGAGTATGCCGAGCTGGGCATCCGCATGTTTCCGGCCAAGGGTTCCCTGCTGATCATGGATTACCGCCTCAACCAGCTGGTGCTCAATCGCGCACGCAAACCAGCGGATGCCGACATTCTGGTGCCCGGGGACACCATCTCCCTCATCGGCACCACCTCCAGTCGCATCGACTATGACAAAATTGACCAACTGCGCGTCGAACCCGAGGAGGTCGAGGTGCTGCTGCGCGAGGGCATCAAGCTGGCCCCCGCCATGGCCCAGACCCGCTTGCTGCGCGCCTATGCGGGGGTGCGCCCCCTGGTCGCGGTGGATGGCGATGAGTCGGGCCGCAACATCAGCCGCGGCATAGTGCTGCTCGACCATGCCAGTCGGGATGGTCTGGAAGGCTTCATCACCATCACGGGGGGCAAGCTGATGACCTACCGGCTGATGGCAGAGATGGCCACGGATCTGGTCGCCAGCAAGCTTGGCAACAGCAAACCCTGTCGTACCGCCCTGCAGGCCCTGCCAGGCTCACGGGATCCCGCGCCCGCCCAGACCTTCGGTCTGTCGGCACCGGCGCAAGGATCGGCCGAGTCGCGCCATGGGGAGCGGGTCATCGCCTTCTTTCGAGACAATCCCAAGGCCAACGCCCTCATCTGCGAGTGCGAAATGGTGACCGCCGCTGAGATTGAATATGCCCTGCGCGAGCTGGACGTGGACAACCTGGTGGATCTGCGCCGTCGTACCCGGCTCGGCATGGGCCCCTGCCAGGGCGAGCTGTGCGCCTATCGCGCCGCCGGTCTGATGCACGAATATGGCAAGGCCGATGGCCGCGCCGCCTGCGTCAGGCTGCGCGACTTCCTGGAGGAGCGTTACAAGGGGGTACGCCCCGTGCTGTGGGGGGATGCCCTGCGCGAAACCGAATTCACCCACTGGATCTATGAGGGGTTGTTCGGTCTTGGCAATTTGACTGGCCCCACCGACATCACAGCGCCGCAGGGATCAGAGCACTCCCCCGCCCCCCTGCGCCATGAAGGAGTATCCCCATGAGATTCGATACCATCATCATTGGCGGCGGCATGGCCGGTCTGTGCGCCGGGCTGCGCCTCGCCGAGGCGGGCCAGAAAACGCTGATCATGGCCTCGGGCCAGAGCGCCCTGCACTTCTCCTCCGGCTCGGTGGACGTGCTCGATTGCCAGGGGGATCCCTTCGCCGCCCTGCCCGCCTTCCTGGCGACCCATCCGCTCCACCCTTATCAAAAGGTCGGGCTCACTCATATTGCGGCCAGCCTGGTCGATCTGCAGCGCCACTGCGCCGAGCAGGGATTGCCGCTGTTCCATGAGTCGCACAATCACCTGCGACTCACCCCCATCGGCACCCTCAAGCCGACCTGGCTCTCGCCGACCAGCAGCGCCTTCCTGGGCGAGGCGCCCGCCCCGGCCGTCCTGCTGCTGGCGACTCTCGAGGGCTTTCGCGACTTTCAACCGGCGCTGGCGGCGGCCAACCTGGCCCTGCATCCGCGTCTGGCCCAGAGCCGCATCCTGACCGGCGAGATATGTCTGCCCCAGCTCGCGACCTTTAACCGCAATCCTCATGAGTTTCGCTCGGCGGACATCGCCCGCCTGTTCGACAAGCAGGGTAAGGCGGGGCAGGCTCTGCTGGGCGCGCTGGCCGAGGAGATCCGCCGCCTGCTGCGCGAGAGCGACGCCCCCGACTGCCGCCATCTGGTGCTGCCCGCCTGCCTCTCCCTGGGGTTGGCGGGGCCACGGCTCGCGGAACTGGAGCGGCTCACCCAGTGCACCCTTCGCGAAGTCGCCACCATGCCCCCCTCCCTCATCGGCATGCGGATGCAAGATGCGCTCAGGCGCCGCTTCCAGGCCCTGGGCGGCACCTTCCTCATCAGTGAGCGGGTATTGGGCGCCACCCTGGATGACGACAGGGTCACGGGGGTGCATAGCCAGAACGGCGCCGATCAGCTCTTTGAGGCCGAGAATTTCGTGCTCGCCAGTGGCAGCTTCTTCAGCCGTGGCCTGATCTCGCGTCTGGGAGGGATCAGTGAGCCCATCTTCGATGCCGACGTGATCAGCCTGGCCGAGCGCGATGCCTGGGCCGGTCGCCGCCTGTTCGACCAGCACCCCTTCATGGGTTTCGGAGTCAAGACGGATGACAGGTTGCGGGTCATGCGCGGCGGCAAGCCCCTCGCCAACCTCTATGGTGCCGGCAGCGTGCTGGCACACTATGACCCTGTGGCGGAAGGCTCAGGCTCCGGGGTGGCGGTCGCCACCGGCTGGCACGCCGCCGATCAGATACTCGCCAAGGTTGTCGCCCGAGACTCAAAGACCGGTTCCCCCTTCACTTCATCACTCGCCCGGGAGGCTTAATCATGCCCTTGGATCATGCCAACCAGACCTTCGATCAGTGCATCAAATGCACCGTCTGTACCGCCTATTGCCCGGTGGCCAAGGCCAATCCCGCCTATCCGGGCCCCAAACAGGCCGGGCCCGACGGCGAGCGGCTGCGCATCAAGAGCCCGGCCCTCTATGACGAGGCGCTCAAACATTGCACCAACTGCAAACGCTGCGAAGTGGCCTGCCCGAGCGGCGTGCGTATCGGCGACATCATTGCCAAGGCCAAGCACCAGTACAGTGGTTTCAAGCCGGGGGTGCGTGAGTTCGTGCTCTCCCACACGGACTTGATGGGCAGCATGTCGACCCTGATGGCCCCCATCGTCAACTTCACCACTGGACTCAAACCGGTGAAGCAAGTGCTGGACAAGGCGCTCGGGGTCTCCTCCCACCGGGATCTGCCCAAATATTCTCAAGGCACCTTTCGCGGCTGGTTCAAGAAGCAGCAAGCCGTGCAGGCCAGCTATCGCCGACAAATCGCCTATTTCCACGGCTGCTACGTCAACTACAACCATCCCCAGCTTGGCAAGGAGCTGGTGCAGGTGCTCAATGCCATGCACATAGGGGTGCAGTTGCTGGCGCGGGAGAAGTGCTGCGGCGTGCCGCTCATTGCCAACGGCTTCATGGCCAAGGCCAAGCAGCAGGCCGCCTTCAACATCCAGCAGCTCGAAAACAGCCTGCTCGGCAACGAGATGCCCCTGCTGGCCACCTCCTCCACCTGCGGTTTCACCCTGAGGGACGAATACCCGCACTTGCTCGGCCAGGATAATCGCAAGGTGCGAGATCGCATCTCGCTAGTGACCCGCTTCCTGTGGAACGAGTTTTACCGCGGCAACAAACCGGCCATGAAGCCCCTCAACCTG
Organism: Aeromonas rivuli; assembly: GCF_000820045.1. Classification (GTDB taxonomy): domain Bacteria; phylum Pseudomonadota; class Gammaproteobacteria; order Enterobacterales; family Aeromonadaceae; genus Aeromonas; species Aeromonas rivuli. Next base: position 63,786 of record NZ_CDBJ01000053.1, read on the forward strand.
CACATTGCCTATCACACCCCTTGCCATCTGGAGAAGATGGGGGGCGTCATCTACACCCTGGAGCTGCTGCGCGCCATTCCCGGGGTCAGGGTGACGGTGCTCGACTCCCAGTGCTGCGGCATCGCCGGTACCTACGGCTTCAAGTCGGAGAACTACCAGACCAGCCAGACCATAGGTGAGGGGCTGTTTGAGCAGATCAATCAGCTCGAGCCGGACCTGGTCATCACCGACTGCGAGACCTGCAAGTGGCAGATTGAGATGAGCACCCCCTTTCGCTGCGAGCACCCCGTGCATCTGCTGGCCCTGGCGCTGGCCTGAGACCGGCGCAGCCCGATGTTAAGCGGGGCGAGCCTGCAGGCTCGCCCCTCCCCACCATGGTCCAGGCTGCCCTGAGAAAGGCTGCGTCAGCTCCCCCTGTACCCGGTGCTCGCCTTGCCCTCAACATTGTCTCCATTCGGGCATAATCGGCGACTTGGCCGTCAAGATGGGGCCCCCATCAGCAGCCGTCGCTGCCATTGGCCCCCTAGCCAAACAGGGCCTCAAAAAAGCCCCATTCATGAGGTTATCAACCGAAGGGGTACCAATAGACACTCATCCATCCCCCGACAAGCATAAAATCTTATCAGTTCAAGGTGATGGGGATTGCGGCGCGTCAGAACCCGACATATAACTGAGAGGTTGTTTTCGGTTTTTTCACGCGGTAGAGACCACCACCATGATACGTCCCCTTGCCAGCTTGCTGTTCGGTGCCTTGCTCCTTCCCGTCAGCCTGGGAGCTTTGGCCGCTCCGTTTCTCAATGCTCCCTCCCCCAGCATGCTCGAGCGACGCAGTGACCCCACCTTGAGTTCGGCCGCCTTCGTGGTCGCCAATCCGCGCACCGGCGAGATCCTTTCGGAGCGCAATGCCAATCGCGTCATGCCCATCGCCTCCATCACCAAGCTGATGACAGCCCTGGTGGTACTCGATGCCAATCCGCGCCTGAACGAGATGATCACGGTGAGCAAGGCCGACATAGATCGCATCAAGGGCACGGGTTCCCGTCTGGCCATCGGCTCCCGTCTGAGCCGGGTCGAGATGCTGCACATCGCCCTGATGGCCTCCGAGAACCGCGCAGCCTCTTCCCTCGCCCGCTACTACCCGGGCGGCCAGCGCGCGTTCATCTCCGCCATGAATGCCAAGGCCCGCATGCTCGGCATGTGGAACACCCAGTTCTCGGACAGTACCGGGCTCAACCCCCGCAACGTCTCCACCGCCCATGACCTGGCCAAGCTGGTCGCGGCTGCGTCTGCCTATCCACTCATTCGCCAGTTCACCTCGGCCCAGCAGCACTATGTGCGCACCGGCAAGCGTCAACTGCAGTACCGCAACTCCAACCGCCTGGTCCACGATGCCGATTGGCAGGTGCTCATCTCCAAGACCGGCTATATACGCGAGGCGGGCCGCTGCCTGGTGATGGAGGCCAACATCAACCGCGAGCCCATGATAGTGGTGCTGCTCAACGCCGATACCACCGGGGCCAGGGTCGCCGATGCCAAGCGGATCAAGACCTGGCTTGAGAGTGGCAATCGCAGTGCCCTGGCCCGCACCACGGCCTTCAACGGTCAGTGATGAGTACGTCATGAGAGAGCCCCTCCCGGGGCTTTTTTATTTTCTGTCACGGCGAAATAGATAGCGCCCTCTGCCCCACATACCTCATGGAGCCATAGCCCGGCCTGGCGGACACAGACCAGTCGCACAGGGCAGAGCGTTTCATGTCCGCAGGATCCCTCGCGCCCCTCTCATCGGATAGACTTATTCGCTGGCAATAAACAGAAAAGCAGCGGTATATCATATTTTTGTGATGGCTCATTTGCCGATTTCGCTGCCGATGATAACGTGATGCCTGCCGGTGCCCATCAAGACGGTGTCGGCTGATTTTGCCAGAGGGGCCAATCTGGGGCGTCTCGGTTATTGCATGAACAAGTGCAGTTAAAACAAGGATGTAGAAATGAATATTGTGGTTCTGGGTGGGGGAGTTATCGGGGTGGCCAGTGCCTGGTATCTGGCCAAGGCGGGGCACAAGGTGACCCTGCTCGAGCGGCGTAGCCATGTGGCCCTCGAGACCAGCCATGGTAACGCGGGACAAATCTCTCCCGGTTATGCGGCGCCCTGGGCCGCCCCCGGCATTCCCCTCAAGGCCGCCAAATGGTTGCTGCAAAAACACGCCCCCTTCACGGTGCGCCCCACCTCGGATCCTTTCCAGTTACGCTGGATGCTGAAGATGTTCGCCAACTGTACCCCGGCGGCTTACGCCACCAACAAGGGGCGCATGGTGCGCCTGGCCGAATACAGCCGCGACTGCATGAAGGGTTTGCGTGACGAGCTGGCGCTGGACTATGAGGGGCGCCAGCTCGGCACCCTGCAACTGTTTCGAAGCCAGGCCCAGCTCGAGGCCAGCAAACGGGACATCGCCGTGCTGGCAGAGTATGGCGTCCCCTACCAATCCCTCGATGCCAGCGGCTGTGAAGAGGTGGAGCCCGCCCTGGCGCGGGTGCGCGGCAAGATAGTGGGGGGCCTGCGCCTGCCGGGGGACGAGACGGGGGACTGCTTCCGCTTCACCCAGGCCCTGGCTGACGAGGCACGGCGGCTCGGGGTGGAGTTCGTCTTCAACTGCGCCATCGACGAGGTTGAACTCGCCCAGGGGCGCGCCGTGGCGGTGCGGGCCGGCGAGCAGCGCTTCAAGGCCGATGCCATCGTCTGCGCCCTGGGCAGCTATTCCACCGGCCTGCTACGCCCGCTCGGACTCGACTTACCCGTCTACCCGGTCAAGGGTTACTCCCTCACCCTGCCGATGAGCAATGCCGAGGCCGCACCGCGCAGCACTGTGCTGGATGAAACCTACAAGGTGGCCATCACCCGTTTCGATGAGCGGATCCGGGTCGGCGGCATGGCCGAACTCAGCGGCTTCAATCTGGCGCTCAACCCCAGACGCCACGACACCCTGGCCATGGTGGTGAGGGACCTCTTCCCGGATGGCGGCGATCTTCCCCGGGCCGAGTTCTGGACCGGACTGCGCCCCATGACCCCGGACGGCACGCCCCTGGTGGGCCCAAGCCCCATCCCGGGCCTCTGGCTCAACACCGGCCACGGCACCCTGGGCTGGACCATGGCGGCGGGCTCGGGCCAGTTGCTGGCGGATCTCATCAGTGGCACGCCAGGCGCCATCAGCGACGAGGGGCTGACCCTGGCCCGCTACGGCTAGCCCGCAGGGCGCAATGCCAGATGCAAGAGAGGGAGTGCCTGGCACTCCCTCTCTTTATTTGTCCCTCTTCTATTCGCCACTCTTCGCGGCGGCTTGGCAACCCGGCGCCAGTCCCGGCATCGACTGCCAGACCCGGGCGGGATCCGGCTCCTCGATGGCCGCCATCATCAGCTGCTCGCTCCAGCGTCTATGCAGTTGCCACAGCTGCGCCCCCGCCTCCCCCTGCCCCTTGGTGCACTGCTTGGCCACGTCTGCGGTGCGGTAGAAATAGCGCACCAGGGTGGTGAGCTCGGGCTCGGGCCAGCGGCAGCCAAAGTGGCGCAGCCGCTCGGACCAGAAGGCTACCTGACGCCCCTCGTGCTCCTGCTCGACCCCGTGCAGGGCGGGAATGAGATCCATCGCCTGCCACAGCGCCCCATAGCCGACGTAGCGCTCATCCAGTGCCTCCAGCGCCTCGTCCAGCATCAGCAGGGTCTGCGGCCAGCTGTCGGCCTGCTCGCGGATGACCTCCTGCGCCTCGCACACCGCCGCCAGCCAGGCCAGGGCCAGCCGACAGATGATCGCCTCCTTGTTGGGAAACAGGTGGTAGAGCGACTTGATGCCCACCCCGGCGCGGGCGGCGATGGCGTTGGTGTTGAGGGCCGCAAACCCCTGCTCCTGCAACAGGGCCAGGGTGGCCTGCTCGATGCGGCTCGCCACCTCCTGGCTGCGCTGCTGCCTGGGTTGGCGCCGCATGCACAGTTCGGCCGGCAGCACATGTTGTGACATTCTCTTCCCTCGATGCGGTCTGCGCCCCCAAGGGGCGACTGGTTGTCATAACTACATGATGAGACAAGGTAAACACAAGTCAAAAAAAGTGCAGTAATCACTGGCATTTTTCAGAATAGCTGCAATAACCATAAGTGCTCATATCTGCAGTAAAAACTGCAATTAACCCAAGGAGAGCGCGCTATGGATAGCAAACACCCCCGTCTCAGGCTGGGCGCCATCGCCCTGCTGGTCAGTGGCCTGCTCGGCTGCCAGCAAGACAGCAGTGAGCCGCCCCCCGGCAACACCCTCTATCTCAACGGCAAGATCCACACCCAGGATGGGCAACGCAGCCAGGCCGAGGCCATGGTGGTGCAAGGGGGCAAGTTCACTTACGTGGGCTCCCGCGCAGGAGCCGAGGCCCTGAAGAACAGTGCGACCCAGGTGGTGGATCTGCAAGGGAGGATGGTGATGCCTGGCCTGCACGACAACCACATCCACCTGCTCGGCACTGTTGCGCTCGACATGTGCGATCTGGACGGCCAGAGCGTCAACCTGGATCAGCTGGCGGCCAAGATCAGCGAGTGCCTGCCCCGCTACGCCCCGGCCCCCGGGGAGTGGCTGGTGGTCAACCAGTGGTCGCCCTATGACGGCAACACCCCTACCGCCACCCATGCCACCCTGCTGGCGGCCCTGGATGCGGCGGCGCCGAACAACCCCGTGATGCTGGCCGGGGTCGACGGCCATGCCGGCGGCTACAACTCTCAGGCGCTGGCGCTGGCACAAGACGAGGACGGCAATGTGGTCGGCTTCAATGCCACCACCCTGGCCCCGGACGGCGTGTTCGAGGCCCTCATCCCCTATGTGGATCTGGCAACCGGCGTGATCCGGGACGCGGCCCGCAGCGCCATTGCGGTCCCCGACACCGGGGTGCTGAGCGCAGAGGGGGAACAGGCGGCGGCCCAGTATGACAAGATACTCCCCGCCATCTCCGAGCTGATGGCGTCCCGCGGCATCACGGGAGTGCAGGATGCCTGCGCCAACGACTTCATCCGGGAGCGGCTGCGCAAGATGCAGGATCAGGATCTGCTGCACATGCGCGTCACCGCTGCCACCTGCTTCAACCAGGATGACTACAGCGGCAAGCTGGACATCGACGGGCACCTAGCCAAGGCGAACCAGGTGCGGGACGCCTTCGCAGGCAATCCCCTGATCAAGGCCGATGCGGTCAAGATCTTCCTCGACGGCGTGCTGGAGGGGGATCCCTTCACCAGCCCCCCCTTCCTGCCCAATGCCGGCATGCTGGGGAATTACCTGCATCCCCATCTGGCCCTGGATCCCGACAGCGGCGAGGTGAGCATCACAGCGGACAGCGAGGATGCGGGCAGCAACGGCATCGTCAACTACAAGGAGGCGGATCTGACCCGCTACGTCACTGCGCTGGATGGGGCCGGGTTTGGCATCCACATGCACAGCATCGGCGATCGCAGCACCCGGGTGGCCCTCGATGCCCTGGAGGCGGCCCGCGCCAGCAACGGGGAGAGCGGCATCCCCCACACCCTGGCCCACCTGCAGGTGGTGCACCCGGACGATCAGAAACGCCTCGGCGAGCTTGGCCTCTACCTCACCTTCACCTATGCCTGGACCACGCCCCAGCTTGCCTACGACATGCTGGTCAGCCCCTTCATCCAGCCAACCAGGGTGGGACAGTCCCTGAGCGAAGCCATCTACGACCCCATGGGCTATCTCCATGACGCCCTCTACCCGGTCGAGAGTTCGCGCCAGGCTGGCGCCGTGCTGGTGGCGGGCAGCGACGCCCCGGTGGACAGCCGGGACCCGCGCCCGTTCGAGAACATGGCCGCCGGCATAGTGAAGGCGGCCGGCAGCGGCGACGACTTCAGGGCCAGCCAGCGCACCTCCCTTGCCGAGATGCTGGCCGCCTACACCATCAACGGCGCCAGGGCAGTACGCCAGGGGGACATCACCGGCTCCATCGAGGCGGGCAAGTCGGCGGACTTCATCGTGCTGGACCGGGACCTGTTCGCCCTGGTCAAGGCCGGCACGCCGGAGCAGATCGCACAGACCCGGGTCGAGCAGACGGTGTTCATGGGGGAGACGGTCTACGGCACCCAGTGACCCCAAACGAAACGGGCCCCGCGAGGGGCCCGTTGCTTATGTGCCTGAGGAGGCAGGTTCATCGACCAAGCCGGGCTGCAGGGCCAGGGTAAAGAGGGCGGCCACCATATCGGACTGGGTGATGATGCCCACCAGCAGTTCCCCCTCCACCACGGGCATATGGTGCAGGCCCCCGTCGGAGAAGGCATCGACCAGCTCGTAGAGCGACTGATAGCGGCGCGCCGTGCGCACCTCCCGGGTCATCAGGTTCTCCACCCGCAACTGTTCGAGACTGGCCGCCTCCCTCGGCAACTGCCGCTGCCTGTCGATCATGAGATCGTGCAGGGTGAGGATGCCGACCAGCCGCTGCGCCTCATCGACCACGGGCAGCGCCTTGACCTGATGCCGGGAGAGCCGTTGCCAGGCCACCATGGCCGACGCCTTGGGCGAGACGACGATGAGATCCCGTGACATCACATCCTGGCAGAGCACTGTCCCGACCCGCTCGCGCAGGGCATGCAACTGCGCCTCCTGCAGCAGCGCCTGCAGATCCTGGCGGCTGATGTCGAGCAGCTCGCCGTGTTTCTCCAGGGCAAAATCGATATCCGTCGCCTGGGTCGCCAGCCGCTCGCTGGGTTGGGGATCCGCCGTCTGATGGCGATTGGGCTGCGCCCGACCACCGTTGGGATAACGGCGACCCAGCGCCCGGTTGTAGATAAGCCCCATGGCCAGGAGGAGCAAGGAGTTGATGAACACCGGGATCAACACATACCAGAGACCCAGCTGGCTGATGGCCTCACCCCCGATGACGGCGGTCAGGGCAACTGCCCCCCCTGGCGGGTGCAGGCTGCGGGTGAGGAACATGGCGGCGATGGCCAGCATCACGGCCACGGCGGAGGCCAGCGCCAGATCCGGGATCCAGCTTGCCGCGATCACTCCCATCAAGGCCGAGACGCTGTTGCCCACCAGAATGGACCAGGGCTGGGCCAGGGGGCTGGCCGGGGCGGCAAACAGCAGCACGGCTGACGCTCCCATGGGGGCAATGAGCCAGTGGGGACTGACGCCGAGCCACCATTGGCAGAGCCATTCGGTCATCAACAGACCGATGAGGGCCCCCAAGGCGCCATAACAGCTCTCCTTGAGGCTGGTGTTGGTCGATACCGGATAAAAGTCGCTGATCTGCATCCTGTTCCCGTGGCTGATAAGGTTCATTTAAAATGCGCAATTCTACCGGCATCCCTTCCCTCAATGCCAGCGCCCCTTGCCAGGCTCATAACCAACGGGAGGCTGACCCCGGCATGAGCTATCTGCCAACGAAAAAGGGAAGGCTTGCGCCCTCCCCTTGTTCATCAGTGATACCTATCAACTAGTCGCGAGCTTGCAACCCCTGCTCCGTCAAGCCAGCTCGGCACGCAGTGCCTTGGTGGCATCGACCATCACCCTGAGCGCCGCTTCCGTCTCTTCCCAGCCGCGGGTCTTGAGGCCGCAATCCGGGTTGACCCAGAGCCGCTCGGCCGGGATCTGCTGGGCCGCCTTACGGATGAGGTCTTCGATCCAGCCCTGGCTCGGCACGTTCGGGGAGTGGATGTCGTAGACGCCCGGGCCGATTTCGTTGGGGTAGTTGAAGCGCTCGAACGCCTCGAGCAGCTGCATCTGGCTGCGGCTGGTCTCTATGGTGATCACGTCCGCATCCAGCGCCGCCACCGCCTCTATGATGAGGTTGAAGTCGCTGTAACACATGTGGGTGTGGATCTGGGTGCTGTCCACCACCGGGCTTGCGCTCAGGCGGAAGGCGCGCACCGCCCAGTCGAGATAGGCCTGATGATCCTGCTTGCGCAGGGGCAGCCCTTCGCGGATCGCCGGTTCGTCAATCTGGATGATCTTGATGCCGGCGGCTTCGAGATCTGCCACCTCGTCGCGAATGGCCAGGCCGATTTGCAGGGCGGATTGCTCGCGGCTGACATCTTCCCGGGGGAAGGACCAGCAGAGGATGGTCACGGGCCCGGTCAGCATCCCCTTGACCGGCTTGTCGGTCAGGCTCTGGGCGAACTGGGTCCACGCCAGCGTCATGGGGGCCCCGCGGTCGATATCCCGGGTGATCACCGGCGGCTTGACGCAGCGGGAGCCATAGCTCTGCACCCAGCCGAAGCGGGTGATGGCAAAGCCGTCCAGCAGCTCGCCAAAATACTCCACCATGTCGTTGCGCTCGGCCTCGCCGTGCACCAGCACGTCCAGCCCTATGGCCTCCTGGCGCGCAATAGCATCCTTGATCTGGGCCTGAATGCCCGCCTCGTAGGCCGTGTCGTCGATGCGACCGGCCCGCCAATCCTGGCGCAGCACCCGGATGTCGGAAGTCTGCGGGAAGGAGCCGATGGTGGTGGTGGGCAAGAGCGGCAGCTTGAGATCCGTGCGCTGGGCCTCGGCGCGCACCGGATAGGCGCTCTGGCGATCGAAATCGCTGTTGGTCAGGCTGGCGAGCCGGGACTGCACCGCCCGCTTGTGAACCCGGCTGTCGGACTCCCGATCGACGATGGGCTGGCTGTAGGCGGTGATCTTGTCGAGCTCGCCACCACTCAAGTATTCGGCAAGCAGCCCCAGCTCGTAGCACTTTTGCAGGGCGAAGGCGAACCAGCTGCGGGTCTGGCCGTCCAGCTCGTGCTCCAGGGTCAAGTCCACCGGGCTGTGCAGCAATGAGCAGGAGGAGGCGACCCAGAGCCGCTCGCCGAGCTTGGCTTTCAATGCTTTCAGGGTCGGCGCCAGCTTGGCCAGGTTGGCACGCCAGACGTTGCGGCCGTTGATGACGCCAGCGGAAAGCACCCACTGGGCCGGCAGGTGCGGGACCAGGGTGTCGAGCTGCTCGGGGGCAGCCACCAGATCCAGGTGCAGGCCGTCTACCTTGAGGCTGGTGATGATGTCGCGCTGATGGGCCACAGAACCGAAATAGGTGGTGAGCAGCAGCTTGCAGGGGCCGCTCAAGCGCTCATAGGCGTTCAGGTAGGCCAGACGCCACTCGTCCGGCAAGTCCAGGGCCAGGGCCGGCTCGTCTATCTGCACCCACTCCACCCCTTGCGCGGCGAGCCTCCCCAGGATCTCCTGATAGACGATCAGCAGGCGGTCGAGCAGTTCGAGGCGGGAGAAGCCGCTCTCTTTCTCCTTGCCGAGCCACAGATAGGAGACCGGGCCCAGCAGCACCGCCTTGACCGGCAGTCCCAGCGCCTTGGCCTCTTCGACCTCTTCAAAGAGTTGGCTCCAGCCCAGCTTGAAGCGCTGGTCGCGGCTGAACTCGGGCACCAGGTAGTGATAGTTGGTATTGAACCACTTGGTCATCTCGGCGGCGGCGGCAGCCGGGCCGGTGGGCGCACGGCCACGGGCCACCCGGAACAGGGTATCGAGATCGGTGTCGCCGTGGCGGTGGCGGGCAGGCACGGCGTCCACCAGCAGGCTGGTGCCGAGCACTTGGTCATACCAGGCGAAATCGCCGACCGGCAGCAGGCTGACCCCGGCTTGCTGCTGCGCCTGCCAGTGGCGCTGACGCAGGCTCTTGCCCACCGCGACCAGTTCATCCCGGGTGGTTTCACCACGCCAGTAGGATTCGAGGGCAAATTTCAACTCGCGCTTGGCGCCGATGCGGGGGAAGCCCAGGGTGTGTGCTTGTGTCATGGCCGTTTTCCTTGATCTCATCTCTGTCCTATGGGGAACTGGATGATTTAGCCATCCAGATGTTTACACATCTAGAATGTCGAGATAAGGTGGCCTTGGCTATTGAATCCTCTTCAACTGGCTCTCAAATAATCCTCAACTGTCCTTCAAGGGAGATGTGCCATGGCGGTGCCAAATAATTCAGGCTTGGAGATCAAGCACTTGAAGACGATAGCGGCCCTGGCCGAGCAGGGCTCACTGGCCGGGGCGGCGCTCACGCTCAACCTCACCCAGTCTGCCCTCTCCCATCAACTCAAGGAGCTGGAGACCCGCCTCAATCTGGAGCTTTTTCTTCGCAAGAGCCGCCCCCTGGTGCTGACGGCAGCGGGCCAGCATCTGCTGACCCTGGCCCGCCAGGTGCTGCCCGCTCTGACCCAGACCGAGAAGCAGTTGCAGGCCCTGCACAGCGGTGACGCGGGCCGATTGCACCTGGCGCTCGATTGCCACAGCTGCATCCAGTGGCTGCTGCCGCTGTTGCCGGACTTTCGCCGCCAATGGCCCGGGGTAGATCTGGAGGTGGAGTCGGTGCCCGGCTTCGATGCCATCAGCGCCCTGCTCGGCGGCCAGCTCGACTTGCTGCTCACCTCGGACGTGCAGGCCCGCGGGGATCTCCACTTCGAGCCCCTGTTCGCCTTCGATCTCACCCTGGTGATGGCGCCGGACCATCCCCTCTGTCAGCAGACCAGGATAGCCCCGGAGGATCTCAAGCAGGAGGTGCTGCTGGTCTACCCGGTGGAGCGGGCCCGCATGGACGTGTTCAGCCGCTTCTTGCAACCGGCTGGCGTCGAACCCAAGCGCTGCAAGCCGGTGGACAACACCTCGGTCATGTTGCAGATGGCCGCCGCCGGGCTTGGGTTGGCCGCCCTGCCGCGCTGGGCCAGCGAGGAGTTCGTGCGCCAGGGCTTGCTCGAGGCGCGCCCCCTGGGCAGCGGGGTGCGCCGCCACATGTATGGCGCGGTCCGGGCCGCGGATCGGGATCAGCCCTGCCTGCAGAGCCTGTTCGAGCGCATTCGTGTCAAGATGGGGGCCTGACTCGGGACATGAAAAAGCCGCCCCTTGGGCGGCCTTGACCAACACTCAACACACTTATTCCAACCCTTGCCCCGTCTCATCATCGCAACGAGCCGCTGCATCTTGCCGCCGGGGGCAATTCTCACACAGCGAGCCATCACGGCGCTTGTAGTGCAGGCAGCAACGCTGGCGGACATAACCGGGCGAGGCGCTCGCCACCTCCGCCACGCCTGGCGCCTGGCGCCACCCGGCCAGATGCTCGGCGGGCAAGCCACAGGCGGCCAGCCAGAGCGGCGCATGGGCCGCGACCACCTCGGGGCTTATCTCCCCGAAGAAATCCGGCACCCGCACCAGGGCCGCCAGCAGATCGTCCGCCAGGAGCGGGCGCACGAAGCCGGGCCGCAGCCGCATCTCACTGGCAAGCATCTCGAACAATTCCTGCCAATGACGACGCAGTCGCCTGCCCGCCGCCTCGATCAACAGCTCCTGCTGGCCCCCGATCAGTGGGTCAAGGGGCAAGCTGAATCCCGATACCAGACCGGCGCTATAGCCCAGCCCCAACTTGTCCAGCGCAGGCACGGTTCCCACCCGATAGACGGCCACCATGGCGAGGTAGATGGACTGCCAGCTGAGCATGCCCCAACTGCGGGTCAGCCAGTAGGCGGGGCCCGCCTCCGGGTGTGCCAGCCGCCAGTGATCATGCAGGGCCAATGCCACCGCCGCGGGGGCCATGGTGCCGTCGGCCGTGACCAGCAACGGCCTCTCCCCCTCCACCAGCTGCCCCTTGAGGGAGGGAATGAGCTCCCCGGCGGCAAGGAACAGCCGCTCATAAGCCGCCAGGCCAAGTGCCCGCTCCTGTGCGGCCACGCGGCCAAGCCCCGGCTCACCCAGCGGGTCGGCAGAGGGGTTGTCATGGGGTGGGCTGCCCTGATAAGAGGGCCCCGGCGTCCGGCCGGGGCGCAGGCTTAGAATACGTATTTGAGTCTGGCCTCCACGTTGCGCTCGGCCCCGAACCAGCAGTTGCTCTGGTCGTAGCAGGAGTAGTAGGTGGTATCGAACAGGTTGCTGGCACTGACGGAGGCTTCCACCCCTTTCAGGCTCTGGCTCAGCCGGGCCAAGTCATAGGAGGCGGCCATGTCCATCAACACATAGTCGGGCACCTTGTCGCTGTTGGCGGCATCGAGCTCGGCCTCCCCCACGTAACGCAAACCAGTTCCCAGGCGCAGCCCGGCCGCAGGGCCCTGTTCGAGGCGGTAGTCAGCCCACAGGGAGGCCGTCTGATCCGGTACCCAGACCGGGGTCTTGCCTTGCAAACTGGTGGTATCCTTGCTGATCACCATGTCGAGCAGGGTATAGGTGGCACTCAACTCCAGGTTGCTGGTGACATCGATGCGCCCCTCCAGCTCCAACCCCTTGGAGATCATCTCGCCGGTCTGCAGCTTGGGCCCGTAGACGTTGTCCGGATCCGTCACCAGGGCATTTTTCTTGGTGATGCGAAATGCCGACAGGGTCAGGGTCTTGCTCATCTCCTCAGACAGGTACTTGACGCCCCCCTCCCACTGCTCACCGGTGGCGGGATCAAACGCCTTGCCATGCTTGTCCGCCCCCGGCACCGGCTCGAAGCTCTCGGCATAACTCACATAGGGCGAGATACCGTAATCGAGCTCATAGAGGGCGCCCAGACGGAAGGAGAGATTATCCTGGTCGATCTTGGCCAGGGTGTGGCTGGCACTTCCGCTGTAGAGCGTGTCGCTGTCGGTGTCCATCCGGTAGCTGTCATAGCGCAGGCCACCGATGGCCACCAGTCTGTCGAGGCGCAGCTGATCCTGCAGATAGACCCCCGTCTGGTACTGCTTGATCTGCTTGCGATCCTGATAGATGAAGTTGAGGCTATCGGGGTCAATCTGGCTGTGATCGGGATTGAAAATGTCGATACTGGGGGCCGAATAGTCGAGGGTATCCCGATAGAGCACCTGGGCATCCAGATACTGGTAGTCGACGCCAAGCAAGAGGTTGTGTTCCATCGATCCGGTCTGCAGCTTGCCAGAGAGCTGGTTGTCGATGACGAACCCCTTGGACTCCTCGTCGGTCAGATAGGCGTTACGGGCCAGGGTACGATCGTCTGCCGCCAACGCCGCGTTATAGGTGTTGTGCTGCCTGGCTGACGCATCCATGTAGCGGGCATTTTGCAGGAACTGCCAGTTGGCATTGAAATCGTGGCTCAGCTTGTAACCAAACAGCGCCACTTCCCGGTTGTACTGGTTCCAGTTCTCGTCACCGAGGAAGGTGTCACTGTCGAGCTTGCCGAGGGGGTTGTCATTGACCGACCCCCTGGCCGGGACTGTGGTATAGATGCCCGCGGCCGGATCCTTCTGGTAATAGACATTGAGGTTGAGCAGGGTGCGTTCGCCGAGCTGCCAGTCCAGGGAGGGGGCCAGCACATAGCGCTCCTCTTCCGAGGTCACCGCCTGACCATCCTTGTGACGGGCCAGGCCCACCATCCGGTAGGTAAAGGTGTCATTGATGGGGCCTGTCGTATCCAGGGTCACCTCACGCAGATCCCCCGTTCCCCCCGCCACGCTGACGCTGTGCCTGGCCTCGCGCTGTGGCCGCTTGGCGATCAGATTGACCATGCCGCCCGGCGGCATGCTGCCATAAAGCACGGAAGTCGGCCCCTTGAACACCTCCAGCTGCTCGATGGCAACAGGGTCTATCTGGGGCTGCAGGTTCCAATCGTTATATTGCAGCAGCAAGCCGTCATAGAAGTTCTGATAGTTGTCAAAGCCGCGAATGTTGAACAGATCCAGGCGATTGACCGAGCCCCCCCGCAGTTCGGTATTGACCCCGGGCACATAGCGCAACGCCTCGCTCACCGAACTGGCACCCCGCTGCTCCAAGGTCTGGCTATCGACCACGGAGATGGCCTGCGGCGTTTCGATAGGGTCTAGCTTGGTCTTGGTCGCCGTGTTGCGATAGGTCTGACCCAGTACCGTCATGGTGTCAGCACCGGGAGCCAGTACGTCCGTCTGGGCTGCCAGTGTCTGTCCCGCAAACAGGGTGGAGAGGGTCGCCGCGACCAGGGTCAATGGGGGGTGAAGTGGGTACATCTGATCCTCGAATGCCAATGATTGAATAGTAACAAATATCATTTGCATTTTAATCAGCTATTTTGCGCCAGACTTAACATTTTGGGGCATCTTGTCCAGGAAGCTCCCCACAATCAGTCTCTTACGAGGCTTTATTATGTTGTTCAGGGTCAATATCGGGCAGCCTCAATGGCAGATAGGGCGTTCACCCTTGCGGCGGGGCAATAGAAAACAGAGGGAGAGAGGATGCCTGGGAGCGAGGGGAAAGACTGACCCCATAGGTTGGACAAGGGGCAAGGTGCTGCCAGCCATGGCGGCCCCGGATCGAGATCCCGGCGGCCAGTGCCAGGTTTGCAGGATCAGGGCCGCTCCTCTGGGCTATGAGCTATGGGTTATGGGCTATGACAAGGGGACTATGGGCAGCCAGTAGCTCATAGAGGCCTCTGGTGCCTTGCCCTGATAGTTGGCGGGATAGGCCTCCAGCTCCAGGCCATCCAGACCCCGATAACCGGACTGGGGTAACCACTGCTCGATAAACCAGCTCAAGGTGTGTGGCAATAGGGCGATGGGCCCGCGATGGGTGACCACCCCATAGGTCTGGCTCGGCACCCGCAGCAACTCGGCACCCGCCAATGTGAGGGGCTCATCCGGTTGCGATTCAGGCAGCTCAATCCCGGCCCAGTAAGGGAAACGGTGCGCCTCATCCTGATGGACACGCAGATCGCTCACCCCAAGCAGGGGCTCGCCGTGCAACTGCTCTCCCCCAGGCAGGGCCTGCACCCTTTGCCAGATGGCGGGTACTTGTTGTTGAAAATCGGGCTGCTCGGCAAAGAGGCCACGGATCTCGCCACGCAGTCCCAGCAAGCTGAAGGCAGGCCGCGTCTCGACTCGCACTTGCAGCCACTTGCCCTCCCCCAGACCCCGCGGCCCCAGCTGACTGATGGGCTGGCGCAGCCCGACCCTGACCCCCCGCTTGCGATAGGCGAGTGGCGAGCAACCAAACTGCTGCTTGAAGGCGCGACTGAAACTCACCTCCGAGTCATAACCGTGGCGCAGGGCCAGATCCAGTATCCGATCCCGACCGCCAAGCAAGGCGACAGCGGCCTGACTCAACTTGAGTTCGCGCACATAAGCCGCCACCGTCAGGCCTGTCTCACTCTGGAACACTCGTTGCAACTGCCAGCGTGACCAGCAGCTGAGCGCCGCCAGCTCGGTCACCGAAAGCGGCTCATCCAGGTGCTGATGAATATGACTCAGCACCCGTTCTATGCGGGTGAAATGCGCAGGCTCACTGGGAGTCTGGCCGCAGGGGGCTGTGGGATGAGCGAGATCTGGCATGGCGTCTGCCCTGACAACAAGGGGGGCCAGTGTGGCATATTCCCCAAGGGCGGGTACAGGATCATCAAGGCGTGGCGGCCCTGGCAATCGAGGCAAGGAGCCAAACATCTGCAGGAACCAGAAAGCAAAAAGCCCGACCTGAGTCGGGCTTTTCAATATGGCGGTGAGGGAGGGATTCGAACCCTCGATACGTTGCCGTATACACACTTTCCAGGCGTGCTCCTTCAGCCACTCGGACACCTCACCAAATTTTTACTCATCATTTAATGTGCTTGAGTTCCACAGATGTTGGCGACCAATGCCGCGACAACGGGGCGTAATGTAAGGGATGGGCCTGCATGGGTCAACGCAATTTATTGCTTTTCATGTCGTTTGCTCAAGATTCACACCAATTGGTGAAAATCTTGGCAACTCTCCCATTAAACCCCGTCTATCTGGCTTATCCGGGGGTCTGTTCTTCCGCCAACGCCTCTTCCAAGGAGCCGTAAAATGCCAGTTGGCCTGGGACGGGTACCACCTTGGCCCGCGCCAGGGTCTTGAGGGGCTGAAATTGCAACTCGGCAATGCGCAGCTCCACCCCGGTATTGGCCATCTGCTGCTTGAAATGGAGAAATGCCGACAGACCTCCCGCATCCAGGATGGAGACGGCATCCATCTGCAACACCAGCACGCGGTGGCCCTGTACCTGCTCGGCCAGTTCGCCAAATACCCGATCGGCGGCGGCGAAGAAGAGCGGGCCGTTGATGCGGTAGAGCAGGCCCTGCTCTGGCAGCTGATGCTGATGACGCTTGTGCTGCCCCAAGTCCTGCAACAGGGTCATTCTGGCAATGTCGCGCATGAAGAGCAGTGAGGCCAGGATCACCCCGAAGGTGATGGCAATCACCATGTCGAAGATGACGGTGAGCGACAAGCAGACCAGCAGCACCAACACATCCGCACCGGGCGCACGGCGGATTAGCTCTACCGCCTTGTGCGCCTCGCTCATGTTCCAGGCGACCAGCAGCAGCAGGGCGGCCATGGCGGACAGCGGCAGCCAGGAGAGCCAGGGGGCCAGCACCAGCACGGCGGCCAGTACCACCAGGGCATGGATCACCGCCGAGATGGGCGAGGTAGCCCCGGCTCGCACGTTGGCGGCTGAGCGCGCAATGGCGGCGGTGGCCGTGATGCCCCCAAAGAAGGGCGCCACTATGTTACCCAGCCCCTGCCCCACCAGCTCGGTGTTGGAGCTGTGCTTGCGCCCCGTCATGCCATCGAGCACCACGGCGCAGAGCAGGGATTCGATAGCCCCCAGCATCGCCATGGAGAAGGCCGCAGGCAGCAGTTGCTGGATGGCGGCCAGATCCCAGTTCACCGGCTGGCCATCGGGTCCTGGCAGGGACCATGGCATCAGCAGACTGGGCGCCAGAGGAGGGATCCCTGCCCCCTGACTGCCATCAGGCAACAGATAGTGGAACTGGCTGCCGATGGTCGCTACCTCGACACCGCAGCCATGCAGGGCAACCCCAAGCCCGGCCCCCACCAGCACGGCGGGCAGATGGCCCGGCACCGGCAACTTGAGCCTGGGCCAGAGCAGCAAAACCGCCAGCGTGGTCACACCAATGAGGGTATCCCCCCACTGCCAGCCAGGCAGAGCGTGGGCCAGCGCTTCCACCTTGCCCAGATAGGTTTCCGGCATCTCGGGTACCTGCAGGCCGAAGAAGTCCTTTATTTGCAGGGTGGCGATGACGATGGCGATGCCGCCGGTAAAACCGAGGGTGACCGAGGGGGGGATGTACTCGATGAGGCGACCCAGGCGCGCCAACCCCATGGCGACCAGGAAGAGACCCGAGATCAGGGTCGCCACCAGCAGGCCGCCGACCCCGAATTGCTGGGCGACCGGATAGAGGATCACCACAAACGCAGCGGTAGGGCCGGAGACGGAGTAGCGCGAGCCACCGGTCAGGGCGATGACAATACCGGCGATGATGGCGGTGTAGAGCCCATGCTGGGGCGGCACGCCGCTGGCGATGGCCAGGGCCATGGCCAGCGGAATGGCGATGATGCCGACCGTGATCCCGGCCACCAAATCGCGCCCCAGGCGGGTCATGGTATAGGGCTCATCCAGGCAGGACTGGCGTAACGCCACGGCGAGCCTCACGGGGAGTGGTGCTTTTTTAGTATGCATTGGTGTCGTAATACCAGAACAGAGAGACAAAGGCCGACGGAGCCGGCACCCGATCATCATCAAGGGCCGGCAAGAGCGTCGACGCGGCGATGGTATCTCATGCAACCTTAACCGATAGCCAATCCGATTTCGATGGCCGGGATCAATGAAAGGGTACACTCTTCGGTGCATGATCAAGATAGCCGCCATATTGCCGATTTTTGCCTCATTGGGCGGATTTTCGGTTGACTCAGCACCCAATGAGCCTTAGTTTCTGCGCCGATGTTTTTGGCCGGAGTCGGTGGCTGCGCGGTGGGATCCTCTCCCCTCCCCTGTCACCCCGATAAGAAGCAGTACTGCCCCTCGACATCACCTTGCCGGGCACTCTCTTTTAGTATGCCGGCCAAGGCCGGTTCCGATAAAAGGACCCTATGCGCATGTCCGAACCGACTGCCCTGAGTCTCATCCCTCCCATCGTCGTACTGGTACTGGCAATCTGGCTGCGCCGCCCCATTCTCTCCCTCATCATAGGGACGGTTGCGGGTCTGCTGCTGCTCAGCGCCAACCCCTTCGATGCCCTCGATACCTTCGCCGAGGTCTCCCTGCGTACCATGCAGGATGAGACGATCGGCTGGCTGATCCTGGTATGCGGCAGCTTTGGCTCCCTCATCGCCCTGCTGGTGCGCACCGGCGGCGCCATGGCGTTCGGTCAACAGGCACTCAAGTTGGCCAAGGGGCCGAAATCCTCCCTCTTCATGACCTTCATGCTGGGGCTGGTCATCTTCATCGATGACTACCTCAACGCCCTGACCGTGGGCGAGACCATGAAGAGAGTCACCGACCGCTTCAAGGTCTCCCGAGAGATGCTGGCCTATGTGGTGGACTCCACTGCGGCCCCGGTCTGCGTGCTGGTCCCTCTCTCCACCTGGGCCGTCTTCTTCGGTGGTCTGCTGGAAAATAACGGCGTGGCCGCAACGGGCGAGGGGATCAACGTCTACTTCCAGGCGATTCCTTACATGCTCTATGCCTGGCTGGCCGTGCTCATGGTGCTGTTGGTGATCCTGGGGATCGTGCCGGCCATAGGCCCCATGAAACGGGCAGAGTTGCGGGCACAGCATGGCAGCGTCGGCGCCATGCGGGTCAGCGATAGTGAACTCATGCAAGATGCGGATCTCACCCCGGACAGCTATGCGGTCAAGTCCATCGAGGAGGAGTTTTCCCAGGCAGATCGCGCCGGCAAGCTACACAACTTCCTGGTGCCCATGGCCATGCTGGTCGGTTTCACCGTCTATTTCGACATCGACATCTGGAAGGGGCTGCTGGTCACCCTGCTGCTGACCATCCCCTACTACATGGCCCAGCGGCTGATGCCCCTTGCCGAGATGATGGAGCAGATGATTGACGGCTTCAAAACCATGTTGCCCGCCATCGGCACAGTGATAGCCGCCTTCGTGTTCAAGGACATCTGTGATCAGCTGCACCTGCCGCAATACGTGATCAACAGCCTGACCCCTTACATGACGCCGCAGATGCTGCCTGCCGTGGTCTTCGTCTCCATGGCGGTGCTGGCCTTTGCCACCGGCTCCTCCTGGGGGATTTTCGCGGTCACCATCCCCATCGTCATGCCCCTGGCTCACTCGGTCGGCGCCGATATTCCGCTGGTGATAGGCGCCCTGCTGTCAGCCTCCTCGTTTGGTAGCCAGGCCTGCTTCTATAGCGACTCCACCGTACTGGCCGCCCAAGGTTCAGGTTGCGATCTGGTCAGTCATGCGGTGACCCAGTTGCCCTATGCCCTGCTGACCGCAGCCATTGCCTTCGTCGGCTTCATCATCATCGCCTGATTGCAGGCGGGCCAGTTGCCCGCCTGTCCAGGTAGTTGATAGTTGAGGGGTATTCGCTGGCAAATTGCTGATTGTGCTGAAAATACCCCATAACGGCCAAGTTTTCGGCAAACAGCATCAAAAGTGATATTTGTAGCCGAGCGCCAGCTTGACACCCGGCGCCCGGCTCTTTAATATGCCGCTGTCTCAACGAGACAGGCAATTCCTCCTTAGTTCAGTCGGTAGAACGGCGGACTGTTAATCCGTATGTCGCTGGTTCAAGTCCAGCAGGAGGAGCCAATTCCCTCGTAGTTCAGTCGGTAGAACGGCGGACTGTTAATCCGTATGTCACTGGTTCAAGTCCAGTCGAGGGAGCCACATTCGAAAGCCCGCTTAGGAAACTAAGCGGGCTTTTTCATGTCTATCCCTTCATGGTTTCACCCTGAGCCAGCTACCCCCACTGCATGCTCTCCCACATACCTCGCGCGCTGAACAATCGGCACGCCCCGTTTCGCTCGGCTCAACTTCGACAAGCAATGACTTCGGTCCCGTTCTCGCTCGGCTCAGCTGGGTGAATTGTTCAGGCTCTCGCTCAGCAGATCAGATCGTTAACCGGCATGTTTTATGGCCGCCATCTGAGTCATAATCCCCACCCCTGCCCCCGCCAAGGAATCACCATGGGCCGCTTCAATCTCTTGCTCACTGGCAGCCGTCTCATGATGCTGCCTTTTTATGTCTGCATGCTGCTCAGCGTGTTGCTGCTGATGGTCAAGTTTGCCCTCAAGCTCTACGAACTGTGCCGCGACATCCTCACCATCCACTATCTGGACTTGGTGACCGGGGTGCTGACCCTGGTGGATTTTGTACTGGTGGCCCAGATGCTGATCCTGGTTGCCCTGTGCGGCTATGTGCAGTTCATCAAGACCCCGGAGCAACGGGAGACCCTCGGCGACAACTGGCTATACAAGATCAACTTCGCCTCCCTGAAGCTCATTGTCATCAACTCCCTGGTGACCATTGCCGGGATAGAAGTGCTCAAGGCCTTCCTCGAAGATGGGGTCGGCAACGAGACCGAGATGAAGTGGTCTGTCATCGTGTTTCTCGCCTTCTCCACCGCCGCACTCATCTACGCCATCACCGAACGACTGGCGGATCACCATCCCGAAAAGCCCTGAACAGCAGGGCCGTAATGGGGATGGTGTATCCTGGCTGGACGAGACGGCGGGCATCGGCGGCGGGGTCACAGACGGCAAGCAGAGAGGCTGAACTGGCCCAGGGGTTTTATTCATCTTCTATTCATTGATTAACGAATTGATAATTCTTTTCATTGCTCTTACCCCATTGTAGACTTGCTCCGCCTGGGGTCATTCCCCGGCAGTGGAGCCGTTATGACCCGTCTTTCCCTCTCACCACGATACCTCTGGCAGTGGTTGGCCTATCACCATCAGGCCGCCGAGGGCTCCCTCTACCTGATGTTCTTCTCCGGCCTGCTGCTGTGGGAGCCACTGACCCCGGTCTGGTCCCTGGCACGCTGGAACCTGTTTCTCCATGTGATGCTCTCCCTCTCCCTGTTTCCCCTGTTGTTTGGCGCCTTCTGGCTCTCCCATCGCAGCCTGCTGAACAAGAGCCGCAAACCCTTTCTGCGCACCACGGGCCGCATCATCGAAGGCCTGCTGCTGGTCTGTCTCGCCAGCGGCCTGTTGCTGGTGCTGCACGGCACCCCGGGGGACAGCCTGGGCAACCTCGCCAGCTGGGCCCACTGGCTGAGCGCGCTAGCGTTGACGCCCCTGGTGCTGCGCCACGCCTGGCGCTGGACCATCTTGAAATGGCGTGCCTGATCCTATGTTGAAGTTGTTGTTATCCCTGATGTTTGCCGCCCTGCTGCTGGGCAGCCCCCTTGCCAGCGCCCAGGAGATGGGCACGGCCATGCTAGCCTATGACGAGGGCGACGCCCCTCGCCTGCTGGTGGCCAACCAGGGCGCCGGCTCGGTCACCCTGCTCGAGCGGGGCAGCGGCAAGCGGCTCAACGAGGCACAACTGGGGGGGGATCTGCGCCAGCTGGCCCGCGCCGATGACGGCACCCTGCTGGTGACCGACTACAGCGGCGATCGCCTGCTGCTGCTGGACGAAGATCTCGACTTGGAGAGGGCTATCCCCACCGGCCATAGACCCTATGGGGTCATCTTCGATGCCAAGCGGCATTGGTTCTGGGTCACGCTGTTCGAATCGGCTCGCCTGCAGGCCTACGACAGCTCGGGCAAGCTTCAGCTGAATGCAGAGACGGCCGAGACACCCCGCGGGCTGGCGCTGACCGACGACGATCGCCTGCTGCTCACCCACGCCATGACGGGCCAGCTCGCCATCTATGATCTCGCCAAGCTCGCGGACGGGAGCACGGGGGCCACCCTGCCCAAGCCGCACCTGATCACTCTGGCCGAGACCCACAGCGACACCCCAAGCGACTCCCAGGGTCTGCCGCGTCTGCTGGACGGCATCGCCCTCTCCCCCGATGGCAGCGAAGCCTGGCTACCCCACGTGCTCTGGAGCTTCGACCACCCCTTCCAGTTTCAGAGCACCGTCTTCCCGGCCGTCTCCATCATAGATCTCGATGAAGAGAAGGAGCGGGTCGATGAAAGAAAACAGCTCTTCTTGCAGATCAATCTGCCAAGCGTCGGCAACCGCAGCCAGATCGTCTCCAACCCCTTCGCCGCGCGCTTCGCCGCCGATGGCAAGCGGGTCTACCTGACCCTGGCAGGTTCCGAGGACTTGCTGGTGTTCGACCTCTCCCGCAGCGGCAAATCCAACAGCAACCGTCACAGACGCAAGAAGTTCCAGGGGGGCGCCAAGGCGACCCAGCTCTTGCGTCACCTGCCGGGCCAGAACCCGCGGGACTTGCTGATCGACGGCGACCACATCCTGGTGCACAACGTCATGGGGCAGGATCTCACCCGCCTCCATAGCGGCGGCAGCGGCCCCTTCGCCCGGGTCACGGTCGATGTGCCCCACTTCGCCAAGCTGGTAGAGACGGATCCCCGCCCCGAACCGCTCAGGCGCGGCGAGCGGCTATTCAACCTGGGTAACACAGCGTCCAACTCACGCTTCCCCATGGCGGGGGACAACTGGATGAGCTGCAACTCCTGCCATCTGGACGGATTCAACTTCACCAACCGCCATCTGATGGCGGCCCATCGCCAGCAGAGCGGCGACAACGCCATCAACGGCCACGCCAACCTCGCCAACATGGTGGCGGGGGACTTCGTCGGCGAATACCTGCGCATGACCCAGCAGACCCAGGGCGGCATGGGCCACGACGGTCGCGATGGGGCCGAGGCGGTTGATCCCGTCAAGCCCCAGCCCGAGGTGAAGGCCATGATGGAGGATCTGCACGCCTTCGTGACGGCGGACGGCAACCTCCCCTATCTCGCCAACTGGCTGCGGCTCGATGCCCCGCGCACGGATCCCACCAAGGCGCCGACGACCCATCCCAAGGAGTGGCTCAACTCCGCCTCCTGCCAGAACTGCCACCAGGCGGCGTTCAAGGACTGGAGCGAGAGCAACCACAGGCTGATGGGCAACTCCCACCCCTACTACAAGGTGGTGCAGGCGCTGGCCCGCGAAACCGAAGGGGAAGCCTTCGGTCAGTGGTGCCAGGGTTGCCACATGCCCCAGCAGGTGCTTAACGGCCAGACTGAGCTGCCCAAGGGCTCTCACATGTTCGAGCAGGGGGGCGCCTCGCTGATCGCGGCCCACAAGGCAGGCGAGCCCGTGGTGGAGGAAGGGACAGGCTGCGTGCTCTGCCATCGCATCACAAGGCTCGAAGATGCCGGCGGCAACAGCGCCTTCACGGTGAACCTCAAAGACCGCGAGAGCTATGTGTTCGAGGATGCCCCGGGGGGCAGCGCCCGCCACTGGCTGGCAGAGCGGCAGATCAACGCCCGCCCGACGGCCCACAAAGCCTCCTACCAGAAGGATTTCTATCAGGATGCGGCCCTGTGCAAGTCCTGCCACAACGAGTTTGCCCCGGGCAGCGGCGCCAATATCGTCAACACCTGGGACGAGTGGGAGAACTCCAGCTTCGCCAAGGCGGAGGATCCCGCCAAGCGGCGCAGCTGCATCGACTGCCATATGAACCCGGAGCCGGGCAACGGCGGCGCCCCTGTGGCGGGCCAGTCCACCGAAAACGGCACAATGAAAGAGCGCCTCTATCGCCACAACTTTACCGGCGCCCAGCACCAGCTGGTGGGGTTACGAAATCCAGACCTTGAGCAGGAGAGCCTGGCCCTGCTGCGCTCCAGCGCGACGCTCTCTGCCCGTATCGAACAGGCTGCCGATGGGCAGCAACTGGTGGTGCGGGTCGCCAACACAGGCGCCGGCCACGCCCTGCCCACCGGAGTGGCCGATTTCCGTGAACTCTGGCTGGAGCTGACCGTCACCGACGCCAGCGGCAAGCTGGTGCTTGCAAGCGGCCAGCCGGTGGAGGGCGCCGTGCCCGAGGATGCGCGCTTGTTCCGCAAGGTATTCGGCGATGCCGAGGGCAAGCCGGTCGGCCTCAAGTTCTGGCGCTACGCCAAGCTCCTGGAAGACACCCGCATCCCGGCCGATGGCTGGCGCGATGAAGCCTGGCCGCTGCCAGCGGATGCCAAGGGGCCCTTCCAGGCCGATATCAGACTCAATTTCCGCACCTACCCCAAGTGGGTCAGTGATGCGGTGCACGCCGCCGAGCCGAGCCTGCCGGCGCCACCCATAGTGCTGCTCACGCGTCTACAACTAAATCGGTTGCAACTTACCTTGCAGCCTCTCCCCGTCACGCCCGCTACGGAGCCTCAATCCTGATGTTTGCAAGTTTTCTCATTACCCTGCGCGAGGGGCTGGAAGCCTTCCTGCTGGTCGGCATCTGCCTCTCCTACCTCGCCAAGCTGGGGGCGAGTCGCTACAACAAGTTCATCTATCTGGGTGTCGGGCTTGGCCTTGTCGCTTCCCTGATCGTCGCCTTCCTGTTCCAGGTGGTGGTGAGCCAGTTCGAGAGCGAGCGTTACAACCACCTCTTGATGGCGGGGATCCTCATCTTCGCCACCCTGGTGCTCACCTATATGGCGATCTGGATGCAAAAGCAGGCCAAATCCCAGGTAGGGGCCATGACGGCGCGCATCGATGCGGCCATCGACGGCGGCAACCTGTTCGGTCTGGTGCTGCTCGCCTTCCTCGCCGTGATGCGGGAGGGCTTTGAAACCGTGCTCTTCTTCTCGGCCCTGGTCTATTCCGGGCAAGGGGTGGATCTGCACGAGGGACTGATGGGGGCGCTGGCGGGGCTGCTGGTCTCTGTGGTGCTGGTGTGGGGGCTGCTGCGCTCCACCCGCAAGGTGGCGCTGGCCCCCTTCTTCCGCTGGACCGGGCTGCTGATCATCATCATAGCCGCGGGGCTGCTGTCGTCCGCCGTCAACATGTTGCAGGCGGCGGACGTCATCACCTTCTGGACCACGCCCGTGTTCAACATCAGCCACATCCTCGACGATCAGGGGGTCTTCGGCACCTTCCTGCGCGCCCTGTTTGGCTACAATGCCTCACCGGCCGGCTTGCAGTTGCTGACCTGGGCCACCTATCTGGCCATCTTCGTCACCCTCTGGCATCGCAGCTATCGTCCTCGGGTGCAGGGATAAACCCGTCCCCGGTTGCAACCCCATTCGGGGGCCGCGCCCTGGCGCGGTCCCCTTAGATATCAAGCCGTTTCGGAACACTCATGAGCGACAACAACAAGAAGATTGCGGTACTGGGTGCCGGTCCCGCCGGTCTGATGGCCGCCTGGCGCCTGTGCCAGGCCGGTTTTTCGGTCACCCTGTTCGAGCAGGAGAGCGTGGTGGGGGGCATGTGCGCCACCCAGACCTTCAAGGGGCGCGATGGCGAGTATCGCTTCGACTACGGCGGCCACCGCTTCATCACCAAGAACCCCGAGCTGCTCGCCTTTATCGACGAGCTGATGGGGGACGACTTGCTCCACGCCGAGCGCAAGAGCGTCATCCGCTTTGGCGGGCGCACCTATGACTACCCCTTGAACCTCACCAACCTGCTGAGGACTGCCCCCCTAACCCTGATGGCGGGCGCGGTGAAAGACTTGCTGCTGTTGCCCTTTGCCAAGAAGCCGGACGATTTCGCCAAGGCGAGCTTTGCCGAGTGGATCCAGAGCCACTTCGGCCGCACCCTCTATCGCCAGTTCTTCGAGGGTTACACCGGCAAGCTCTGGGGCATCAACCCGGACAAACTCTCCGCCGACTGGGCCGGTCAGCGCATCAGCCTGATCGACCTTAAAGACGTGGCGCGCCGCCTGCTGCCTAGACGCAAGGGCAACCTCTCGGTGCGCACCTATGCCCGCAAGTACCGCTATCCCAAATACGGCTTTGGCCAGATCTTCACCACCCTGGGTGAGCGGCTGGTAGCAGAAGGCGTGACGGTCAAGACAGGCGCCACCATCAGCCGCCTCGAGCAGGTCGATGGCCGGATCGAACGAGTTTATTGGTCACAAGATAACGTTGAGCAGAGCGAGCACTTTGATCAGGTGATCTCCACCCTACCGCTGCCACTCACCTGCCAGCATCTGGGCTTGCCGTGCGATCTCCACTACCGGTCTCTGCGCTTCGTCAATATGCCGCTTAAACAGGAGAACCTGTCGGACAACACCTGGCAGTACCTCTCCGACCCCCATATTCTGGCCACTCGCCTGCAGGAGCCGCGCCGCCGCAGCCCCTTTATGGCGCCACAGGGCCAGACCTCGGTGATGCTGGAGATCCCCTGCAATCCGGGGGATGCCACCTGGCAGGCACCGCTGGCCGAGCTGCGGGGCCGGGTGACAGAGGATCTGGCAACGCTTGGTGTAGATACCCAGAAGCTTGGCGATGAGACCTTCGAGGCGCGAAGCGAATACGCCTATCCGCTGATGGATCTCGGCTATCAGACGCGCCGCAACGCCGCCATTCAGGCACTGATGCCTATAGCCAACCTCATCATGACCGGCCGTCAGGGGACATTCCGCTACATCTTCACCGACACCGCCATGGAGATGGGAATGATGGCTGCGGACATGGTGATCGACGGGGTAGACAGACGCCATGCCATCTTCAATCATCGCAACGAAAATACCGTCATTGAAACCCAGAGCGTGGCCTGAGGATGGTGACAGGTGTTCAACAGGCAAACCGACGCCGCAACATCTTCAATCATCGCAATGAAAACAGCATGATTGAAACCCAGAGCGTGGCCTGATGGATGGTGACAGGTGTTCAACAGGCAAACCGACGCCGCAACACCTTCAATCATCGCAATGAAAATACTGTGATCGAAACCCAGAGCGTGGCTTGAGCCCGGCTGAATACATCAACGAAGGAGAACAGGATGACCATACGCCCGGGTTTACTTGCCCTCACTCTGCTGCTGACCCTCAGCGGACAGGCCCAGGCCTACTCCTACGCGGCGGCGGGCAAGGAGCCGCTGATCGATGCCCGCGAGCAGTTGCTCACCGCCGCCAGCGAAGGCCAGGATGGCAGCGCCATACTGGCCAGCCTTGCCGAGGAGCTCGGCTACCTGGAGCAGCACCACAAGGTGACACTGCAAGCGCCGCTGGCGGCGGCCATCGCGGCCAAGGATGCCAAGGGCACGGCCGCCCTGCTCAATCGCGCCTACAAGGCGGAGATCGAGCGTCGCCTCGAGGGGGCCAGCCAGAATCTCGGCGATTACCAGACCGCCAAGGTGCTGGTGGTCAAGAGCAAGCGCTTCCTCGATTTGATCCTCCCCTCCCTCAGCGAAGGGGATCGCAAGGCGGCCGATCAGGCGCTGGCCCAGGTGCTCGATGCCATCGGCAACCCTGGGGTGTTCGGGGTGGGTGCCAAACCCGCCGATGCCGCCGCCTTCGCCGAAGCGGAGAAAGCGCTGATGGCCGTGCTGGCACCGCTCTGATGACCACCTGCCAATCATTGCGCCATCTCGCGGTGACAAACGGTGGGTGTCGCTTCGTGCTACCCGCCCTACCCACAGCCTGCCGATAGATGCCCCCGAACGCCGGTTTGCCCCCTTCTCCCCTTGCGGGAGAAGGGCTGGGGATGAGGGGGACGATAGCGTCTCGGCATTGGGCTTCCCCCTGCACCACCACCATTTGGCTGCTTGCCCTGCTGCAACTGGCTTGGCTCGGCTGGCTATTTTCCTTCCCGGTGGCCCTCGATTCCGACGATGCGCTGAACTTTGCCCACGGGGTGACGCGTTTCAGCGTGCTGGAGTTTGCCCCCCACTTTCCAGGCTACCCCGTCTTCATCTGGCTGGCCCGGTTGCTCAATCTGGGGCTGGCAGACCCCATTGCCGCCGTGCACTATGCCAGCCTGCTGGGAACGGCACCTATCCCGCCTCTGCTCGCCTGGTTGGTGGCGCGTCGCTGGCAGGCTCCCGCCTTGCTCGCTCCCCTCTGGTTGCTTGGCCTGGGTCTGCCGCTGGTGCCCGCCCTGGGGCTGGCAGGTTTGTCCGATGGCCCCGCACTGGCCGCCTGGCTCGGCGCCCTGCTCGCCTTGACGCCAAGCGGCCACTCTCCCTTGAGCGCGCGCAGACTCATGCTGGCCGGGTTGCTTGTCGGCATCATGCTGGGCCTTCGCCCCTCGTACTTTGTGTTAGCCCTGCTGCCAGGGCTGCTCGGCTGGCAAGGAGGGCGCATCCGGTTCTTGCTGCTGCCCATCCTGCTGGTGGGGCTGCTCTGCCTGGCCTTTGTCTGGCAGGGGGATGGCTGGGCCTATTTTAGCGAGGGGCGCCGCTTCACCAGCGGTCATTTCACCCTGTGGGGCAACACGGCGGTGGCCCATGGGGATCGCCTGCTGAGCTGGGCTCAGACGCTCAATACCCAGTTCAGCCCGCTCTGGCCGCTGGCCTTGCCCCTCATCGGCTTAGGTCTGCGCAACATGGCGGCGGCGAGCGGGCGGGCACTGGCCAGCCGCTATGGCCTGAGTTGGCTTACCCTGCTGCTCTGGACGCTGTTTGGCCAAAATCCGGATAACCCCCGCCATCTGGCCCCCCTGTTGCTGCTCAGCCTTCTGCTGGCCGCAGGCGCCTTGATCACGCCCGGCAAGACGGGGGCAGGATGGGGGCGCCGCCTTGTCCCAGGGCGCTCCTCTCCCAACCATCTTGGCCCCCCCTTTCCCCTGCTGCTCTGTCTGCTCGGCCTCTGGCTGCTCTGCACCACTCTGACCCCGGCGCGGCCTGCGGCCCTGTATGCGGCGAAACAGCTGGCCGAGCAGCGCTGTCCGGCCCTCGTCACCCAATGGGGGGTACGACTGCTGCGGGAACAGAGCGCCCTGGCCATCACGGATGCCTGGTATGAGGGGGATGCTCGTCTGGCCCTGGCCGAGGGTGCCTGTCGGCTCAGCCGTCGTCCCCTGTCCGAGCTGACCACCCACAATCCCCCTCTCACGCCCCTCTGGTTCGCGCCGCGTTTTCGGACTGAGCCCGGGCTCTGGCTCGGTATCCCCCCCTCTTGAAGCGATCCAGAGGATCTGTCTCAGACAGAGCTCGACTACACTCAGCCCGCATCCCCCACTACCGAGATCATGCTGGATGACATACCGCCTCTGCCTGGTTCCCCTCACCCTGCTCATGGCGACGGGCGCCCTGCTGATGCCTCTCTGGTGGCAGGGGGGCAGCCAGGGTCATGATCTCTTCCATCACCTGCTCTCCGGTCACTATTTTGCGGCGCAGCTCTGGCAGGGTGAACTCTATCCTCGCTGGTTGATGGCCATGAATGGCGGTTTTGGCAGCCCGACCTTCTTCTTCTATCCGCCGCTGCCCTACTATGTCAGCGCACTCTTTGCGGGTCCCGATCTTGCACCCCACAGGGCCATCTATCCCCTGCTGGCCAGCGCGACCCTGGCGCTGTTTCTCTCCGGACTCTTCGCCTATCTCTGGCTGTGCCGTCTGACCTCTTGCGGACGGGCCCTGGCCGTGAGTCTGCTCTATCTCGCCCTGCCCTATCACCTGGCCATCGATCTCTATGCCCGCTTCGCCCTCGCCGAGTTTTGGGCCTTCGTCTGGGCCCCCCTTGCCTTGCTGGGCCAGGAGCTCATCTGCCGCAACAGGCCCATGGGCCCCACCTTGCTGGCCCTGGCCGTGGCGTTGCTGGCGCTCTCCCACCTGCCCAGTCTGCTGTTGACTCTGGGGCTCGTCACCCTGCTGGGGTTGTTGCACGCCCGCCAGACAGCGGCGCTTGGCGCTCTTTGGCAATCCCTGTCCGCCCAGGGGCTGGGCATGGGGATGGCGGCCATGTTGCTGTTTCCTGCATTGCTCGATCAAGGTGCCATCTCCATGGAGCTGATGCGCGGTGGCATCTTCGATTTTCGCCGCAACTTCCTCGACCGATTACCCAGCGGATGGCATGACTGGTATTTTCGCGGCCAGCTGGCCTGGCTGACCATCCTGACCCTGGGGCTGCTGCTGCTTGCCTGGGCCGGGGCGGCCGATCCCAGGCGAACCAGCCTGCAGTGCTGGGGCGTGGTGGGGGTGCTGGCCTTCCTGATGATGCTGCCGGTGAGCCAACCCCTGTGGTGGCTGCTGCCCCCCCTGCAACAGGTGCAGTTTCCCTGGCGCTGCAATCTGATCCTGACCCTGGCCACCCTGGCCGTGGTGGCATTGGCGACACCGGCGCCAGGCCTCTGGCGTTATGGCTGGTGGGGGTTATTGCTCCTGACGCTGGTCTCCTCCCTGACCTATGTGAAGCATGCCCCCCTCACCCAGGCCCCCGACAAGGCGGTGCTGGACGCCGAATTCGACAGCAAGCGCAGCGCCCGGGAGTACAGGCCCAGCCAGGTGCCCAAGGGGGAGTTCACCCCCACAAGGCTCGCCTGGAAGGAGGAGTTCCAGCCCCCCATCGTCACGCAGCAAGCCGATGTCCAGTGGCAAGTCAGGCACTGGCAGGCCCGCCACCTCGAACTTGAGGTGACGGCCAAGGCCCCGGCCCGGCTGCTGCTGCACCAGTATGACTATCCCGGCTGGCAAGCCTGGCTCGATGACAGTCTCCCCCTGGCCGTGAGCGCCAATCACCAGGGGCTGATCCAGGTCTGGGTGCCGGCGGGTCATCACCGCCTGACCCTGCGCCTCGCACCGCGCTGGCCGGAGCTAGCTGGCTATGGCGTCTCCTTGCTGGCCTGGCTGTTCTGGCTTTACCTGAGCTACCGCGCCCTGGTGCATGCCCGCCCCATCTCCGAGGGGGGCTAAGCCACACTCGATGTGCCAACACTCAATGGGCGGCCATATCCGGTCTGGATGTGGCCGCTGCCCGGGCAAAGCTGCTAGACTCACCCCTTTGTCACGCCGTCATCCCAACCCCGGACTCTCTATGCCACAGACGCCCCTCTCGCCACGCTTCCTGTTTATCCTGCTCGGTGCCCTCGCCGGTCTCACCCCGCTGGCGGTGGACATGTATCTGCCCGCCATCCCCAACATCGCTCAGGACTTGGCCACCAGCATTGATGGCGCCCAACTCACCATCAGCGCCTTCCTCGGCGGTTTTGCCATCGGCCAGCTGTTCTATGGCCCGCTGGCCGACAGCTTTGGCCGCAAGCCGGTGATACTGGCGGGTCTGGTGATGTTCTCCATCGCCTCGGTCGGTTGCGCCATGGCGGACTCCCTGCCCGAACTGCTGGCCTGGCGCATGGTGCAAGCCGCGGGAGGGGCGGCGGGCTCTGTGGTGGTCAATGCCCTGCTCCGTGACATGTTCGAGAAAGATGCCTTCTCCCGCGCCATGTCTTTCGTGATCCTGGTGATGACCCTCGCCCCCCTGGTGGCTCCCATCATTGGCGGCTATATCGGTGCCCATGCCAGCTGGCGCCTCATCTTCTGGCTGCTGGTCGCCATCAGCTTGCTGATCTGCGTGGTGATGCAGTGGAAGATCCAGGAGACCCTCAAGCCCGAGCTGCGCCAACCCCTGCGTCTGGGTCAGATCTTGCGTAACTACTGGGGCGTATTGAGCCACCGCCGCGCCATGGGCTATGTGCTGTGCGGCGCCCTCTCCAGCTCGGGCATGTTCGCCTTCTTGAGTGGCTCCCCTTATGTCTATATCGAGTATTTCCATGTGCCGACCCAGCACTATGGCTGGCTGTTCGGCCTCAATATCTTGCTGATGATGCTGGTGACCTTTGCCAACAGCCGACTGGTGAAGGGAGTAGGTTCGGAGCGCATGCTGCAATACGGTCTGACGGTGCTGCCCCTGGCCGGCCTCCTGCTGGTCTATAACGCCTGGAGTGAGAGCGGCGGCCTCTGGGGCATCGTCATCCCCATAGTGCTGTTTGTCGGCCACATCAGTCTGGTGGGAGCCAATGCCATGACGGGTCTGCTCGGCCACTTTCACCAGGCGGCGGGTACCGCCTCTGCCCTGGCGGGCACCCTGAGATTCGGGGTCGGCGCCCTGGTTGGCATCCTGGTCAACCTCAACCCGCCGCAATCTCCCCTGCCCATGGCCATCGCCATCGCCGGCTGTGGCCTGGGGGCGACCCTCTGCTACTGGTTGCTGGCCGGCAGACGTCCCGCCACAAGCTGAGGCTTGTCTCTCCCACGAAAAAGCCCTGTCTGTTCAGACAGGGCTTTTTCGTGCTCCTGTCACCGGGTTTTAGCGGTGACAGTGCGGGTTGGCGCGGGGAGCGCGCTGACTTATTGCTCGGGGTCTTGCACCGCCGGCAGGCCGCTGCGGACCACTATCTCGCTCTCAAAGCCATCCAGGCTCTGCTGGTTCTTCTTGCGCCAGTAGGCCTCAATCCCTTGCTGTCCCTGACGCTCGGACCAGTTGGCCAAGTCCACCCTGTCAGCCTGATAGTCGTACAGCGGCACCGACATGCCGCAAGAGGACTGCACGCTATCGATGTCGAGCAAGAAGATCTGCCGGGCCGCCACGCTGGGGGGAAACAGCGCCATCGCCTCGTCCCAGTCCAGATCGCCGCGATGCAGTACCCGTGCCTGGCCATAGGCCCGCAGTATCATCGGTGCCCCCTCGAAGGCGCAGAACATCACCGTCATGCGCGGGTTCTGCAACACATGGGCCGCCGACTCGTTGCCACTGCCGGTCAGATTGAGCCAGGCCAGGGTGTTGCCATCAATGACCCGCAAAGAGTCACCCCCCTTGGGCGAGAGATTGACGGTGCCCTCCTCTGCCGCCGTGCCGACAAAAAAGATCTTCTGCGCCTCGATAAAGGCACAATGACGCGGTGAAAGCGCCTCGAATAACTGTCCCATCTGCTTGTTCCCTCGGCTTTATCTGGCGATGACGCAGCGCTCCTGATGAGCGCCTTTCCTGGGGACGAGCATATCAAAACAGGGCGCTATTGAGCCACAAGTGAGCACCTATGCTCGCCAGATAGCCAAGCAGGATGACAGGCAGCCATTTGAGGTGGCCAAAGAAGGTATACATGCCGTGAGCCTGCCCCATCAGCGCCACCCCGGCGGCCGATCCGATGGAGAGCAGACTCCCCCCCACTCCCGCCGTCAGGGTCACCAGCAGCCACTGCCCCAGGGGCATATTCGGATCCATCGACAGCACGGCAAACATCACGGGGATGTTGTCGACCATGGAAGAGAGCAGGCCGATGGCGATGTTGGCCCAGGTCTGCTGTCCGCCCTCGTAGAGGAAGTGGGAGACCAGCTCCAGATAGCCCATGAAGCCGAGCCCGCCGACGCACATCACCACCCCGTAGAAGAACAACAAGGTGTCCCATTCGGCTTTCGCTATCTTGTTGAATACATCGAACAGCACGACCGATCCCAGACGCCGCAAGCGTTCATGAGCGCCGGTGCGCTCGTAGAGGGCACGCTTACGCGCCAGGGAACCTGGCAGCGTCTTGCGCAGGTAGAAGCCGAAAAATTGCAGATAACCCAACCCCATCATCATGCCCAGTACAGGGGGCAGCAGCAGGAAGTGATAACAGAGGACGGCGGTCACTATGGTCAGGATAAAGAGCAGCACTATGGTGCGGGCTCCCCGCTTGAGCTCCACCACCTCACGGAGGGCATTGGGGGCATGGCGCGGCACCATGAGGCTCATCAGCAGGGCGGGCACCAGGAAATTGAGCAAAGAGGGAATAAAGAGCAACAAGAACTGGCCGAATTGCACCTTGCCAGCCTGCCACACCATCAGGGTGGTGATATCGCCAAAGGGGCTGAAGGCCCCGCCCGCATTAGCCGCCACCACTATGTTGATGCAGGCCAGATTGACGAAGCGGCGATCGCCATTGGCCACTTTGAGGACCACGGCGCACATCAACAGCGCCGTGGTCATGTTGTCTGCCATCGGCGAAATGAAAAAGGCCAAGCCACCGGTGAGCCAGAACAGGGTGCGCAGCCCGAAGCCCGATCGCACCAACCAGGCACGCAGGGCGTCGAACAGCAGCCGGTCCTCCATGGCGTTGATGTAGGTCATGGCCACCAGCAGGAAGAGCATCAGCTCGGCATATTCCAGCAAATTGTGGCGAAACCCGTCGTGGACCAGGGTACTGAGCCCCTGCTCGGCGTAGACGATGCCAATCAATATCCAGATGATACCGGCCGCGATCAACACAGGTTTGGATTTGCGCAGTTGCAGGTACTCTTCGGCCATCACCAGGGCATAGGCAAAGACGAAGATGGCCACGGCAAACCAGCCAACACCGCTGTCGGTCAGGGGAATGCCGCCACTGTTGGCGACGCTGGCGCAGGAAAACAGACTGAGCCCAAGCAGGGCCATGAGGCGTATAAAACCAGACATAACTG
This sequence comes from Aeromonas rivuli, assembly GCF_000820045.1. GTDB lineage: Bacteria > Pseudomonadota > Gammaproteobacteria > Enterobacterales > Aeromonadaceae > Aeromonas > Aeromonas rivuli. The sequence continues at coordinate 97,738 of NZ_CDBJ01000053.1, forward strand.
CTCTTCCGTTGAGAACGGTCTGGCCTTGATGCTAGCAGCCGATACAAAAATAAATTGTATCCATATCAAGCTTTTCAGTATTGCTGCTCGAAAACACGCACCTCGTTGAGCCCTGGGAAAAGCAATTGGCCAGGCTCCAGAAAAGCCCGGCATCCTGGCTATTTTTTTCCGAAACCTGACTGTTTCAGGGTATGACCGCTGCTGTTGTGCCAGGCATCCAGGCCGCTGCGGTTATTGCCCGCCACCAGGCTGGCCGCGAGACTCGGGCTATTGAACAGTTGATCCTGGGTGAAGAGGAAGCCCTGCTCCTTTGGGGCAAGCACGCCCTTGGCGAGCAGCTCTTCACGCAGTTCGATCACCGCCTCGCGCAGGGAGGCCGCGTCCACCCCATTGGCAGTGGAGCCCGCCAACACCATGAAGCCCGGATTTTGCCGCTTGCCGACCGGGTAACCGTGGGCCTCTGCCCCCTTGCCGCTGAAGTGATAAATTTCCCGCTCGCCCGGCTTGGTCTCTGCCAGGGCTTTTTGCAGTGTCATCAGCTCGTTATAGATGTCGATGGGCACCACAGCCGCTTGCTTGTTGCCCTTGCCATCGACGATAAAATTGACCTGCTTGTGTAACATCCTTGCCATCCTCTAAGCCACGATGCCCTATTCTACCCAGCTCTGCCAGGCAGGATCCAGACAGGATCCTGCTCCGTTTTGCTGCCCGGATCACGCCTCGCCCAAGACGAGCGCCTCCCCCTTGGCCTATAGTGGCCCCAGACTCGGATAACGCGCCGCCGAGTCAGTCGGCGGGCTCAGGGAGAGTAACATGCCAAGGCTCAACCAGATCCACAAGAACAGGATCAAGGAGGTCAGTCTGTTAAAGGTTGTCAAACTCCACAAAGGGTTCGAGGGGGACGGCACAAGGCAGCCCCTGCTGCAGGGGGTGGATTTTTGCCTGATGCCGGGGGAGATCTGCCTGCTGCTCGGCCAGAGTGGCTGCGGCAAATCGACCCTGCTCAACCTGATTGCCGGTCTTATCGCCCCCGACAGCGGCGAGATCTGGCTCGGCGATACCCGGCTCGATCTGTTGTCTTCCCACGCACTAGCGCAGCTGCGGGGCCGCGAATTTGGCATCGTCTATCAGGATTTCAACTTGCTGGCGGCCCTGACCGTGGCCGAGAACCTGCGACTGCCCAGGGAGATCAACGGTCAGCCCCAGGATGAGGCGGCGCTGACGCAGCTGCTCGACGAGCTCGGCCTTGGCGCAAAACGCCACGCCTGGCCCGAGCAACTCTCCGGCGGCCAGCGACAACGGGTAGCGCTGGGGCGGGCACTGATCCACCATCCTGCTTGGCTCCTGGCCGACGAACCCACCGGCAGCCTGGATGAGGAGAACGCCGAGCAGATGATGGCGCTCATGGTCGCTGCGGTGCGCGAACGCGGCACCGGTCTGCTACTGGTGAGCCACAACCCCGCCTACGCCGCCCTGGCCGATCGCGTGTTGCGGCTGAGTGCGGGCCGCTTGCAACCCGTCGAGCGCCATCCACCTCAACCTGCCTCCCCATGCTGATCTTTCTCTCCTTGCTGCGGCTTTACCGACGTCATCCCTGGCTATTGTTGATGAGCCTGTGCGGCTCG
>NZ_CDBJ01000053.1:99392-176320 GCF_000820045.1 Aeromonas rivuli
AGATACCATGCTGATCTTTCGCTCCTTGCTGAGGCTTTACCGCCGTCATCCCTGGCTGTTGCTGATGAGCCTGTGCGGGCTGCTGCTCGGCAGCGCCCTGGTGGTGGCCATCGACCTGCTCAACCAGAGTGCACGCAGCAACTTCCTCGCCGCCCGCAGCCAGCTCGCGGGGGAGGCCAACTACCGGCTATCGTCTCCGCCCGGCGCCCTGCTCGATGAGGCCCTCTACGTCAAACTGGTGCGCAGTCTGCCCGGACTCGAGGCCATGCCCCAGACCCGCGACTGGCTCAAGGATGAGCAGGGACGCAGCCTGCAACTGCTCGGCATGGACTTGTTCAACCCGGGCCCCTTGCGATCCCTCTTCTCCCAGGATGCGGCTCAAGCACTGCCCGGCCTCTCGCTGCGCCCAGGGGAGAAGGCCCTGGCGCAAAACGGCGTCTGGCTGGCCAACAGTGAGGCCGAGCGATTGGGCTGGCGAGTCGGCGAGACGCGCACTTTTCACCGCTTCAACCAGGGGGCGGCGCCACTGCGCCTCACCCTGGCCGGTACCTTTTCACCCGGCGCCCTGCCCATGGAGCAGCTGATCATCACCGACATCGGCATCGCCCAGGAGCTGACCGGCAAGCGCGGGCGACTCGACGCCATCTTGTTCAAATTGACGGCCCCCCAGGTCGCCGCCGTGCAGGGGTTGTTGCCCGCCCCGCTCTGGCTGGTGCCCATCAGCCCGGTCCTGGACGCCAGTCAGCTCGGCGATGCCCTTGGCCTCAATCTCAGCGCCCTCTCCCTGCTCGCCATGGCGGTGGGGCTCTTCCTGGTGTTCAACGCCATGAGCTTCGTGCAGAGCGTGCGCCGCCCGCAACTGGCCCAGTTGCTGATGCTGGGGGCGACGCCCTATCGGCTGCTGCGCCTGCTCGCCCTGGAGCTGTTGCTCATCGCCTCGGTCGGCACCGGCCTTGGCATATTGCTGGGCATGGTGCTGGCCGAGGCGTTGATGGGCCAGGTCTCCCAGAGCCTGGCCAGCCTCTATGGCCCCAACCCCATCGAGCTGCTGCGCCTCTCGCCCTGGGTGCCCCTCAAGGCCGCCGCTATCGGTATGGGGGGCGCCCTGCTCGCCGCCCTCCCCGGCTGGTGGCAGCTGCTGCGCCAACCGCCGCTGACCCTGCTAGACAGCCCCCCGCAACCCCCTGGCCGCACCCGCTGGCGCCGCACGACGGCCTCTGGGTTATTGCTGCTGTGCGGGCTCTGCGCCGTCTGGCCAGCAACCGGTCTTATCGGCGCACTGTTGATGGCGGCGGCCTGGTTGCTGGCCATGGCGCTTTGGCTGCCCGAGGGACTGCGCTGGCTGCTTGGGCTCCTCAGCCGCTTCGCCAACCAGGGCTCCCACTCCTGGCCCCTCTCCCTGCGTCTGGCCTTGGCCGAGACCCGCTATCACCTGAACCGCACCGCCATCGCCCTGATGGCCCTGCAACTGGCCATCGCCGCTGCTATCGGCATCGGGGTCATGGTGTCGAGCTTTCGCACCAGCGTGGAGCTCTGGCTCGGCCAGCGGTTGGTGGCGGACCTCTATGTCAGCCCCCCCGCCCGCGGCCCCGGTGAGCGGGGCTGGTTTGCCGCAGATGAACTGGCCGCCATTCAAGCCCTGCCCGAGCTGACACAGCTATCCCGGCGCAGCACCACCTTGGCTCGCGTCGGCGAGCACGCGATAGAGTGGGTACAGATGGACCTGATCTCTCCCATGCGTCGCGCCTATCCTCTGCTGGCCGGACACTGGCCCACGGGGAACGATCAGGTGCTGGCCAGCGAGCCCTTCGCCAACCACTTTGCCGCGACGGTCGGGGAGAGGCTGTCCGTTGAGACATCAAGCGGGCCCAGAGAGGTACAGATAAGCGGCATCTATCGCGACTACAGCAGTGACAAGGGCCAGTTGCTCCATGAGTTCGAGGCGGGCGCGGCGCACTCCCTGGCGCTGTTCACTGCCACCCCTGAGGCCCTGAGTCAGCGGCTGCGGGCCCTTGAGCCCAGTGCCAGCCAAGTGTTCGCCCCCGCCATTCGCACGGCCGCCCTCAAGGTGTTCGAGCAGACCTTTGCGGTGACCGAGCTGCTCAAACTGTTGATCCTCGGCATCGCCTTTATTGGCATCGCTTCGTCGCTCATGGTGCTGGGGCTGGCGCGGGCCCCGGAGTTTCGCACCCTGCAAAGCCTGGGCTTCACCGCTGCCCGCTGCCGCCGCTTGCTCATCTTGCAAGGGGCGGGCCTTGGTCTGCTCACCGCCCTGCTGGCCCTGCCGGTGGGTTATGGCCTGGCCTGGATCTTGATTGAGGTGGTCAACCCCCGCGCCTTTGGCTGGACCCTGGTGTTTGAACCCGCCCCCCTGCACGCCGCCACCGCCCTGCTGTTGGCGCCGCTCACCTCGGCTCTGGCCGCCTGGCTGGCGGCAAGGAAGGCCATATGAATCAGCCCCTACCCATCACACTCGCAAACGGCAAGGAGAACCCCATGGATCAGCCCCTCGACACTGGCCGACTCATCGCGGGTGGCAAGGAAGCCCATATGAATCAGCCCCTCGGCACTGGCCGACTCATCGCCGGTGGCAAGGAAGGCCATATGAACAAGTCCCACGCAGGCAGGCACGTCGCACTCGCAAACGGCAAGGAGAGCCAACTGTGCAAGACCCGCCATGCTCATCCGCTGGCCGGACTCGTCACACCGACCAACAAGCAGCTTTGCTCAGTGGTGGTGGCGCTCTGGCTGGCGTTATTGGCCCCAAGCCTCGCCCGGGCCGATCCGTTAAGGAATGTGCTCGGCGCACAAGAGGATGGCGCACGAAAGGTCAAACCGGGGGAGATCGTGCAACTGCCCCGGGATCACGGGGCCCACCCGGACTACAGATCCGAGTGGTGGTATCTCACCGGCAACCTCAAGGATGAACAGGGGCGTGACTATGGCCTGCAGTGGACGCTGTTTCGCCACGGCGTAGCTGGCCAGGGCATATCCGCCAACAGCGGGGGGGCCAGCGGCAATCCCTGGCTCAGCCCCCAGCTCTGGCTCGCGCAGTTCGCCATCACGGATCTCGCCCGTGGCCGCCACCGCCAGGATGAGCGCAGCAGCCGTCAGGGGCCGGGGCTGGCGGGGGCCAGCAAGGGGGAATATTGGCTCAGGGAGTGGTCACTGAAATCCCAGGCAACAACCCGAGGGGCTGATCTCTTTCCGGCAACCCTCAGGGTCGATAGCAAGATTGGTCAGCTGAAGCTGCGAGTAAACGCCCTTAAACCCATGGTGCTGCAAGGCAAGGGGGGCTACAGCGAAAAGAGCCCGGGCAACGCCTCCCTCTACTACTCCTACCCCAGACTGGCGCTGACCGGCACCCTGACCCTCGACGGGGAGGCGCGCTCCGTGACGGGGCAAGGCTGGTTCGATCACGAGTGGAGCAGCTCGGTACTGGCCGACTGGCAATCGGGCTGGGACTGGTTCTCCCTGCAACTCATTGATGGCCGCGAGCTGATGCTGTTTCGCCTGCGCACCAAGGAAGGTCGCAGCGAGCCGGAGAACCGTTACGGCATCTTGATCGAGCCCGATGGCAGCAGCCGGGTGCTCGCCCCGGAATCCATCGTCCTCACCTCGGGTAAAACCTGGCGCGGCCCCAAGGGGCAAGACTACCCCGTCGAGTGGCAGTTGAAGGCCGCCGATTTGAATCTCGTTATTAAGGCACGCCAGCCCAATCAGGCCATGACGGGTCGCTTTGACTACTGGGAGGGGGCTGTGACCGTGGAGGGGGATGCACAAGGGCTCGGCTATCTGGAGATGACGGGGTATTGATGGCCGCAGGCCAGACAAGGGGCTACCCTCTAATTCCCTCTCCTGCAGAGGAGCAATCTGGCTACCCACCACCCGCCCATCGGGATGCAATCCAAGAGATGACAGGAGCTTGATATGATGCGTGATATTCGGCATTCGTTCTGGATCGAGGCCCCCCTGGAGAAGGTCATGGCCGCCCTGATGGAGCAGCAGCAGATCCAGGGGTGGTGGACCGCTGAGGCCCGCATAGTGGCTGGCAGGGGGGTATTTGGCTGGAGTGGCTATGGTTGGTGCGTCGAACTCGATATGGAACAAGACAGAGTGAGTCACAGGGTCCTGTGGCGCTGCACCAGCTCCAATATGCAGGATACCGATGCCTGGGTAGGCACCACCATCAGCTTCTCCCTAAACCCAGAGCAGGGGGGCACCCGCCTCGCCTTCGCACAAACCGGCTATCGCGCCTCCCCCTGCTTCGAGATCTGCCAGCAGGGATGGGCCTACTTTATCGGAACCAGTCTCAAGCGCTACCTTGAGACTGGTAAGGGTCTGCCCTATCCCGATACCCCGAATACCTGAACGACCAGCCCCTGGATATGGGAAGTGGCGGCCTGAGCGCCTCGCCTGCGCACCAAAGCGGGTCGCGCCAATCCCGAAAACCAGCCCGAGAACCGCTACGGCATCTTGATCGAACGGGACGGCAGCAGCCGGGTGCTCGCTCCGGAATCCATCGTCCTCACCTCGGGCAAGACCTGGCGCGGCCCCAAGGGTCAGCCCTACCCCATCGAATGGCAGCTTAAGGCCGCCGATTTGAATCTCATTATTAAGGCCCGCCAACCTAATCAGGCCATGACGGGGCGTTTTGACTATTGGGAGGGGGCCGTGACCGTGGAGGGGGATGCGCAAGGGCTGGGTTATCTGGAGATGACGGGGTATTGAGCACCATAAAAATCTGATCGGCTTCAAAGAATCATTCAAACCCCATGCTTTTGGTGATTTTTCACTCAACAGGCTGATAGGTGATTGATACCATCTCCAGCTGGACCCTTTGTTGCCTTGTTACATATGATTTTTATCATCGACTTACAAGACCAAAAAAATCCGCGAAAGTCCGATTACGCTTCGCTAATCGAACCTACCGTGACGTGAATTATTCATATAACAACAGCCTGACGCAGTATTCTCAGACCTCCATTGTTAATATTTACCATGTGAGTACATATGATTGACTTAGATAAAATTTACTTTAAGAGCAAAGTGGTAGGTAAGTTATCTTCTCAAAACCTGATTGATTTGAAAAATATGTTACATGACATAGAACAGAGCAGAAGAAAATTACAAGAAAATGCTTATATGATAAATATAAATATTAAAGATACTGAATCCAGTCTAGCATGGATAAATTGGTTCCCGGCAAAATTTCTCTTTAAGAAGAATATATCATCTAAAAAATCTGCCTTGCTCACCCTAAGAGATAAGTCAGCAGAGTTAGATAGTGAAATTAAAAAGCACCAACTGGGACTTGAAATACAAATATCAGATAAGCTTGAAAGCATATTTGGCTCACTGAGCCATCACTTCAATAACTTGATATCTATAGATAAAGCATGGGATATTACAACCTCTAGAAGGATTGACCGAGTTGTTGAAAGGACGGCAGCAGACAATGTTATAGAGAGAAAGGAAGTGAGGCTAAAGCTATCAGATAGTTCAAAAATACTCTGTGACTACCAGGCGCTTAACTTCGGAAATGCAAATGGTGACGACTTACATATCTATCCACAATTTATATTTATGGAAAGCAATAATGATATTGCCCTAATTGACATACAACACGTAACCATTGACTTCTCATATGTTAATTTCATCGAGAGTGAAAAGGTACCTTTAGATTCAAAGGTTATCGATCATGCATGGGCAAAATCTAATAAAGATGGAAGCAGAGACAAGCGTTTTACTGACAACTATCAAATCCCTATTGTTCGTTATGGTGAACTACATCTGAAATCTAAATCTGGTTTAAATGAAGTATATATGTTCAGCAAACCTGAATCCGCAAGGGAATTTAAGAATCTATTCGATGAATATAAAACAGCATTAATAAAGGATGGCGTTTGAAATTATATATCTGGCGTAGGTTAGAATAGCGGAGCGTATTCGGACGATCGTGGATGGAACGTTCGAACCTCTCCAGTCTCGAGATAATTCTCGGGTCGATTATCTTTTTGTCGATGGTCGCTATCGAACTCTGTAACAACGAGGCAATTCGCTGTTTTGCTTCACCTCGCTCAACTCAACCACCTATGCCGCGACCGTCTGGCTGGACAAAAACGCCAACGACTGCCGGTTAAAGTGCTCCGGCTGCTCCACGTTGCAGACATGGCCGCAGGCTTCGATGATCGCAAGCTGGCTGTAGGGGTCTCGGGCCACCTGCTCGCGTACCGGGGCGATAAACATATGGTCCTCCTCCCCCATCAGGTAGAGGGTCGGGATCGGCAGGGCCCGCTCCTTGAAGTAGCGCATCAGGGGGTTCACCTCGGTGGCGAGGCGGAACCAGCGTTTGAACTCCTTCTGGCAGAGTTTGCGGGCCTCGCGCACGAACAGGTTGCGGGACTCCTGATGGTGCTGGCGCGGCATGATGATGAAGGCGAACAGCCGGTAGAGCCACATGTAGGGCAGTATGTGCTGGCCGACCCGGCCGAGCTGCACCAGCACCCGGGAGCGGATGTCGAGGCGCAGTATGGCGCCGCCGAGCACCATGCTCTTGACCCGCTCGGGGCAGAGCTCGGCCAGGTGGCGAATGAGGATGGTGCCAAGGGAAATGCCGACAAAATGGGCGCGGGGAATGCGCAGGTGATCGAGCAGGCGCTGGATGTCCTCGGTCACGGCCCGAAAGCTGTAGTGCCCCTTGACCACTTGCTGCAACTGATGGGATTGGCCGTGGCCGCGCAAATCCAGCAGCAGCACGTTGAAGTGCTCCCGATAGGCGCGCAGTTGCTTGAACCAGATGTTGGAGCTGCCACCGGCGCCGTGCACGAACACCACCCAATCCCGATCGGGGCCAAGCTCAAAGGTCTTGTGGTACAACATCTTATGGGCTCCCGGGGGGTTGGGGGATATACTCGGCGGGCATATTAACAGAAGGGGCGCCCCGCTGAATATGCTGTCACTCATCATCGGACCAGCACGGAGCCCCGCATGACCCTCTCTCTTTTGCGTGAATTTCTGCTCAGCCTGCCCGGCGCCCAGGAGGATACCCCCTTCGGCCCGGAGTTCCTGGTCTATCGCATCGCCGGCAAGATGTTCGCCCTGGTCAACTGGCAGGCCGAGCCGCTGACCATCAACCTCAAGTGCGAGCCTGAGCTGGCGCTCTTGCTGCGCGAGATCCACCCCGAAGTGAAACCCGGCTGGCACATGAACAAGCAGCACTGGAACACGGTGACCCTGAGCGACAAGCTGGACAGCGAGCTCTGGCAGGGCTGGATCCTGCACTCCTATGAGCGGGTGGTGGCGGGTTTGCCCAAGGCCAAACGACCGCAGGCGGTGAAATCATGACGATATCGCAACCATCATCAGGCAGCCAAGAGCCTGATACCTTGCGCTGCGTGCCACTGTGCGCCGCCCACATCCCGCGCCTCGCAGCCCTGTTCGAGCGCACTGTGCGCGAACTTGGCCCCGAGCACTACAGCCCGGAGCAGGTCGAGCAGTGGGCCCGGGGGGGCCAGCATCCCGGCTTTGCCGACCAGTTGCAGGCTCATCTCGGTTGGGTACTGGAGCAGGGCGACACCTTGCAGGGCTTTATCACCCTGAGCCCGGATGGCCATCTCGGCCTGCTCTATGTGGCGCCGGAGCTGCGCAGACGGGGACTGGCCAGTTTGCTCATTCGCCGCCTGCTGCAAGAGGCCAGGGCCCTGGGCCTGACGTGCATCGACACCGAAGCGAGCCTGTTCAGCTACCCGCTGTTCCTGCGCCATGGCTTTGAGCTGGACGGATTGGAGCAGGTAAGCCGGGGCGGTGTCAGCTTCACCCGTCACCGCCTGCACTTGAAGTTACACGGATGAGCTTGCCAAGCTGAGCCTGGCCACTAGAATACGCCCTGATTTTTTCGATGAGGTAGAGACCCCATGGTGGTTGAGAGTGATGGCTACATAGCACTGATTGAATATCTGGTTGAACGGCTCAGTCTGTTCGAGGGCCACCAGCAGGGGCCAGGGAGCCTGACCATAGAAGATCTGGTCAGCGAGCGAGTCGCCAGCAGTCTGATGACCCTGTGCGAGCAAAACCCCCAACTCGATGCCACCTTGCGTTTCGTGATGATGCAGGAGGCCGATGCGGTGGTCGCCGATCTGGAAGAGGTGCTCTCCGCCGTCTGGCTGCAGGCCCCGACCGAGCCGCAACTTGCTTTTTTGAACGAATTTATTGACCTTATCAAGAACCTGTTCGACAGCTCCATCAACTGACCCCGACCCGCAAAGGGTGTCAAATGAAAGGGGGGGTTCTGGCTCCCTCACGCTCTCTGATCTTGGAAACTGACCCGGCAAGTGGCTCGCAATGTTTTGATTGATAAGCGGAAATGAGAAGGGCCGCCCCCTGGAGGGCGGCCCCGCTTGCTATCATGGTTGGGAGGCTCATCATGTGTCTGGCATCGCGGCCATCCTTGGCTGCTATCTAGTTAGTCTACTCCTGTGGCCGCAAGTTCCTTTTTTGTTCCACTTTATTTCAACTTTTTTGCAACCCCTGATAACAAGCTCCGAAAGGAAACGTTCCTGGCATTAACGGGCCAGACTGGGGGGCAGGCAGACGCCTATGCCACCGAGGCCGCAATAGCCTTCCGGATTTTTATGCAGATATTGCTGATGATAATCCTCGGCGTAGTAGTAGGGAGCAAACGGCACTATCTGAGTGGTGATGGTGCGTGTATCACCGCTCGCCACCATGGCCTCCTGATAGGCGGACAGGCTCGCCTCGGCCAGCGCTTTTTGCTGCTCATCGGCATAGAAGATGACGGATCTGTACTGGCTGCCCACGTCCCCGCCCTGGCGCATGCCCTGGGCCGGATCATGATGCTCCCAAAACAGTCGCAGCAGATCCTGGTAGCTTATCTGCGTCGGATCGAACACCAGTTGCACCGTCTCGGCGTGCCCGGTCTGACCGCTGCACACCTCTTTATAGGTCGGATTGGGGGTATGCCCGCCCTGATAGCCAGCCGTGCTCGAATAGATGCCTGGCTGCTGCCAGAACAGGCGCTCGACTCCCCAGAAGCAACCCATGCCAAACCAGGCCCGGGCCAGGCCCTCGGGCCAGGGACCCTGGGTCGGGTGACCGTTGACCGCGTGCACCTGACCAATCACCATGGCTTCATCGCGACCTGGCAGGGCCTGGTCGGCTGACAACATCTGTTCCATCTGTTCATCCTTAAATAGCGAGGCAGGCTCGCGCCGCTGGCACGCCGCCTGTCCCTGATATCGGCAAGAGCTGTGAAGATAAGGAGTTTGCCCGTTTGGATCAACCGCCCTCGCCTCCCGGGGGCCACTCTCCTTGGCGCCCATCCTGCCCCTGTCATCTCCCTCAGGTAGACCAGCCCTGCCTCCTCATCGGCAATAAATCGCACAAAATCAATATTTAGTCTTGATTTGTGAATTTATTTTCATATATTGGGCCCATTGCTGTTTTTTTATGGATGTATCTCGAGTGCGTGAACGTGAACCCAGCCTGGTCCATGCCTTTCGGCAGTCCACCCCCTATGTCAACGTACACAGGGGCGCCACCTTTGTGCTCATGATGGGGGGCGAGTCGGTCGCTCATCCCAACTTTGCCAATATTGTCAGTGACATCGCCCTGTTGCAGACCCTCGGGATCCGCCTCGTGCTGGTGTTCGGCGCCCGCCCCCAGAACGATGAAGCCCTGGCCCGCGCCAACATAGACGCCCAGTACCACAAGCGGATCAGAGTTACCGACGATCAGAGCTTCGCCCTCATCAAGCAGGTCAGTGGCGGTATGCAATTCGACATCACCGCCAAGCTCTCCATGGGCTTGGCCAATACCCCCATGCAGGGCGCCCGGATCAGCGTGGTGAGTGGCAACTTCGTCACCGCCCAGCCCCTGGGAGTCGATGACGGGGTCGACTACTACCACAGTGGCCGGGTGCGCCGCATCGACGTCGAGGGGATCGTTCGCCAACTCGATCAGCAGAACCTGGTGCTCATCTCCCCCATCGGCTGCTCGGTCACCGGCGAGAGCTTCAATCTCACCTCCGAAGAGGTGGCCCGCCGCATCGCGGTGGATCTCAAGGCCGACAAGCTGATCTGTTTCAGCTCAAGCCAGGGGGTCATGGACCGTCATGGTCAGGCCGTCTCCGAGCTCTTCCCCGAGCAGGCGGAGGAGTACCTGATTGAGCTGGAGCAGGCGGGTGAGGAGATGTCCGGCACGGCTCGCTACCTGAGAGCGGCCATCGCCTCTTGTCGCGGCGGTGTGCCCCGCTCTCATCTGGTCAGCTACCAGGAAGATGGCGCCATGCTGCAGGAGCTGTTCAGCCGCGAGGGGCTGGGCACCCAGATAGTGCGCGAGAGCGCCGAGCAGGCCCGCGCCGCCACCATAGAGGACATTGGCGGCATCCTGGATCTCATACGCCCGCTGGAAGAGGACGGGATCCTGGTGCGCCGCTCCCGGGAGCAGCTGGAGATGGAGATCGACAAGTTCACCATCATAGAGCGTGACGGCCTCATCATCGGCTGCGCCGCCCTCTACTGCTTCATGGAAGAGGCCATGGCCGAGATGGCCTGCGTCGCCATCCATCCCGAGTATCGCAACTCCAACCGGGGGGATCAGCTGGTCGCCAAGGTGGCTGAGCGGGCCAAGCGGCTCGGCATACGCCAGCTGTTCGTGCTGACCACCCGCTCCATCCACTGGTTCCGGGAGCGCGGTTTCGAGCCCCTGGAGGTCGAGGCCCTGCCGGTGGAGCGTCAGCGGCTCTACAACTGGCAGCGCCGCTCCAAGGTTTTGTCGAAGACTATTTTTTAAGCTGTTGATTTTGTGCTGTCTTCGATGGGAGATTGAACTTTTTTCGAAACTCGATTGACAGTGCAATCCAACGCGGGTTATTTCTAATTGCACTCCATCCCCAGCGGATGGAGCCAGAAGAGGAGCGTTGCCCAGGTAGATCGGAGCAGGACACCAGCGTCCAGTGATGCCGATTGAGGGGGAGCAGCGCCGAGATGGTGCAGGAGACTGGTCTTCTCATCGTCGGCTACGGGGGCTGAATCCCCCGGGTTGTCATCGGTAGTGTTCATCCAATACCCGCACCAGACTCTGGTCGGGTACTGGATGGGTTCTACAGGTGGAGCGCTTCTGGCCGGGATCCTTCGCTATTCCTGCCATTTTCTGCCCTCCCCTGTCTATTTCCCCCACGGATCCGGATTTTTGATATTTAGACAGGAGCATGCAATGAACCCTTTCAATGTCGCCAAGTTTGGCGGAACCAGCGTCGCCAATGCCGCCGCCATGAACAACTGTGCCAACATAGTGCTGGCCAACCCGGCAACCCGTCTGGTGGTGCTGAGCGCCAGCTCCGGCGTGACCAACCTGCTGGTCGCCCTGGCCCAGGGCGAGCTCGATGAAGGGGAGCGCGAGGCGCAGCTCGGCAAATTGGCCGATATCCAGCAGAGCATATTGCAAGACCTCGGCCAGCCGAGCGAAGCCTCTGCCATCATCCATGGCCTGCTCGGCGACATTCGCAAGATGGCGCTGCAAGCCACCCAGCACACCGATGCCGAGCTGGCCGATCGCCTCATCGCCTGTGGCGAACTCATGTCCACCCGCCTCTTTACCGAGCTATTGTGCCAGCGCGGCGTCAAGGCCCAGTGGCAGGATGCGCGCCAACTGCTGCGCACCGACAGCCGCTTTGGCAAGGCGAGCGTGGATCTGAATGCCAGCCGCGCCCTGTGCCAGCAAGCGCTGGCCCCCCTGCTCGGCGACACCCTCGTCATCACCCAGGGCTTTATCGGCGCCGACGGCGATGGCCGCACCACCACCCTGGGCCGGGGTGGCTCGGACTACAGCGCCGCCCTCTTTGCCGAGGCCCTGGACGCCGTCGCCATCGAGATCTGGACCGATGTTCCCGGTATCTACACCACGGATCCACGTCTGGTGACCCGCGCTCGCCCCATTCCCGAAATCAGTTTTTCAGAGGCGGCCGAGATGGCGACCTTCGGCGCCAAGGTGCTGCACCCCTCCACCCTGCAACCCGCCGTGCGCTGCGATATCCCGGTGTTTGTCGGCTCCAGCAAGGATCCCCAGGCCGGTGGCACCTGGATCCGCGCCAGCACCCAGAGCAGCCCGCTGTTTCGCGCCGTGGCCCTGCGCCGCCAGCAGGTGCTGGTCACCCTGCACAGCCTCAACATGTTCCACGCCTACGGCTTTCTGGCCGAGGTGTTCGGCATACTCGCCCGTCACCGCATCTCGGTGGATCTCATCACCACCTCTGAGGTGAGCGTGTCGCTGACCCTGGATCACACCGGCAGCCAGAGCAACGGTGAGCCCGTGCTCGGCGACAAGGTACTGGCCGAGCTGGGTCAGCTGTGCAAGGTGAAGGTAGAGACGGGGCTCGCGCTGGTGGCCCTCATCGGCAACCGGATGAGCGAGGCAACCGGGGTCGGCAGCCGGGTGTTCGACGCCATGCGCGATCACAACATCCGCATGATCTGTTACGGCGCCAGCGCCCATAACCTCTGCTTCCTGGTCAACGAAGGCGAGGCTAACCAGATAGTGAATCGCCTGCACCAGGAGCTGCTCGACTGAGCCAGCCGGGCTTGACGACAACAAGGGCGCCATCAGGCGCCCTTGTTGTTTGTGGCCAGCGCCTCAGATGGGCGGTGTCACGCAGTGACTCACACCCGCTCAGGGGTGAGCTGCCAGCCCTTGGCCTGCTCGCGCTGGCTCGCCAGCAGGGCGAGCAGCTCACCCTGGCTCTGGTTGATCTGGGTGCCCCCGGCAAGCAGCTCCTCATAGCAGTGGCCCAGGGCATGCTCCAGCCAGTCGAGACGCTTGAGGGTGAGCGGGGTACAGCTCTGGCCACTGAGGTCGTCTTGCACGTCCAGCCAATGGCTGCGGTACATGTCCTTGAGCCAGTTGGCCGCCAGCCCCTCCTCGCTTGCCAGGGCGGTGCGCCACTCCTGCTCGAGGCCCACCAGCCGCGCGAGCACGGGCTCGCAGGCCCCCTCCCGGCCAAGGCGAGCCAGCTCCTGCTCGGCCCAGGCCAGGGTGAGGCCGCGCCAGTAGGCAAATTGCGGCAACGGATTGGCAACCCCGAGCCAGAGTCCTGACAGGGTGCGGGTCTCGAGCCTCTCCACCACATGAAACGCCGGATCGCACAGGCCATTGGAGTTGAACTCGAAGCGGGGGTCGAAGGGCCACATGTAGCCAAAATCGAACACGCTGATCTGCTGGCCATCATCGAGCAGGTTGCCCGGGCTCGGATCCCAGTCAAACCATCCCCAGCGCGCCAGCTCCCCCTGTACCGCCAGCATCTGGGCCAGATTACGCTCATTGAGGCGCTGCACAGGGTCGCCACGCAACCAGGGGGAGAGCAGTATGCCGGCCCGGGCCGATCCAAAGCTGGTGCAGACCACATGGGGCAAGAGGGTGGGGTGTTGTTCGCGCAGGGCCTCTATCTCCCGTCTGCGCTCCAGCTCGGTGAGAAAGGCGGTCTGGCCATCGATGTTGGCCACTCGCGACTCGGGAAGGCGCCGCTTGAGGCACCAGTGATGCCCCTCGACCTTGAGGTGGAACACCTGGGCGGTGAGGCCACTGTGATACACCTCAAGCACGGCGGGGTGCCCCTCGTGCAGGCTTTGCAACTGTGCGAGGGTCAGAGGGCAATCGCGCTCACGGCCGATCTGGATCTCTTCATCACGCTGCAACATCTGCAGCAATCTCGCCTGGCGTCCAACAACCTTAGGATTCATTGCAGCCTCCCCCATCGTTATTGAGAGAGTAAACAGCTCTGTGCTTGGCCCGCCAGCCCCTTCATCTGATGATGCCGCTTTCATCACAGAAAGAGCCACCGCCAGCGGACCCCGATCACACAAGCGCCATCCAGGCTTCAGCATCAATTCATTTATCTGTCATTAAATTGACAAGCTGGAACAAGCCCAGCACCATCGGGTCAAAATTAAAACAAGCCAAGTCTGCCTCGCAACGCTCAAAGGATGAGCCCTTATGTCTCTCTCTCACCCCGGCCGCCATTCCCTACGGGTTTCTCTGCTGCCAGCCCTGACCCTGGCACTGCTGTTTATCCTGCTGCTGTTTACCCTGCTGCTGCCAAAGCTGGGCCCGGCCAACCTGCTGAGCCCGGCCACGCCGCTGATACTGGGCCCGGCCGACAACCCGGTCGCCACCCTGGTGCGCCACTCCCTGCTCTACAAGAGTGACAATCGCGGTCTCTATCTGGTGGTCCACAGCCAGTGGCAACTGAGAAAGCCGTTGCAAGCCAGCGATCGGGTACTGGTCGAGCTGCTCGGCGAGCAGGGCCAGCGTATCGATCAGCTGCGCCAGCGGGCCGACAAGAGACAAAAGTGTGGCAAGCAAGGCTGTACCCTCGACATCAACAGCACGCTCAGGGCGCCGGACGATGCGCTGTCTAACCACTATCAGCTGAGGGTCGGCCTGCTGCTGGCAGACCGGGAGGAGAGCGGCGAGTTTCGCCAGATCTTGCAGCCCCTGCCGGAGCAGGGCTTCAATCTCAGCTACCTGTTGATAAGCCTTGGGCTGGCCTTGCTGATCTGCGCCGCCATCTTGCGCATCTGCCTGCCCTTGCTGCGCCAGAACCTCTGGTGGCGCCTGCTCGGCTGCCTGCTGCTCGGCAACCTCACCTTCGTGTTGCTCCATGGCTTCGTGGTGTTCAGGGTCGGTGAGTTCCTGCTCTGGTCCGGCTTTCGACCCGAGCACTACTACCTGGCATGGGGCAGCATGGTGCTTGGCTGGGGACTGTGCGCCCTTGCCGGTTTCAATCTCTACATGGGGCTGATATTCACCCTGTTATGCGCCGTGGGTCTGCTCGCCAATTTCATGAAGATTGCCATCTATGGCGTGCCCCTTGGCGGGGACGATCTCGGCAATCTGCTGGCCCTGGCGCGGATCCTCACCGAACAGCATCCCGTGCTGCCCTGGCTGACAGGCCTGGCGCTGATCGGGCTCTGCTGGTATTTCGCCCTGTCCCGCTGGGTGCTGCGCGCCCTGGCCGCCACTGTCGCCTTCTTCGCCCTGTGCGTGTTCGCAACCCAGGCGGGCAATCTGCTGCTCGGTGCCAACATCCGCTACGTGGACAGGGCGGTCAACTATCACAGGGACATCATCCGCTCGGGCCCCGGCCTCTACCTGTTCAACCTGGTCAACGAGATGCTGCAAAGCGGCAATATCTTCCGTTATCCGTTGCAGGCCAATGATCTCACCCCGCAGCTGAGCCAGCTGCCAAACCAGACGGCGCCACGCTGGGATCTGGTGATCGTGTTGCAATACGAATCCCTCTGGCTCGACTGGAAGGCCAACATCTGTGCCCCCGCCCCCACCCTCAACCTGCCCGCCAGCGTGCAGCAGTGGCAAAAAACCATTCACTCCCCCACCACGGGAGGCATGACGGTGCTGGCGGAGTTCGAGATGAATACCGGTTTGCCGGTCGGCCTGCTCAAGCAGGGCATAGTGCCTTACTACTACTTGCGTGACCGGGTGCCTGGCCTGGCCCAGACCGCCAAGGCGAGCGGTTATCGCACCCTGTTCGCCCACCCCTATACCGAGAAATTCTGGGGGCGGGAGAAGGCCATTCCTGCCCTTGGCTATGAGGAGCGCTGGTTTATCGATCGTTTCACCAGCCTGGAGCACAAGGGACTCTATGTCTCGGACCATGCCCTCATCGATCACCTGCTAAGGCGCAGCGAACAAGACAGCCAACCGCTGTTTGCTTATGCGGTCACCATGCAGGGCCATGGCCCCTTCGATGCGGCCCGCTATCAGGCCCAGGAACTCGACAAGGCCTGCCCGGACATGGCTCCGGCCCAGCGGCAACTGCTCAATACCTACTACACGGGGGTGGTCGATGCCATGGCGTCCCTCGAATACCTGCTCAAGGTGCTCGATGGCAGTGACAAGCGCTATCTGGTGCTCGCCTTTGGCGATCATCAGCCCTTCCTGATGTCGGCCAGCGAGGGCATTCATGGCAAGCAAGCCCCCCGGGATGCCGGCTACCAGATCCCCATGATGGCCTTCACCCGGGATGATGGCAGCATCGAACTCGAACGCCAGTTTGGCGCCGTGCGCCAGCTCTATCAGATGGGCCAGGAGACCCGGGCCCTGCTGGCCGGGGATCTCACGCCGCTGGCCGACAAGCCGCTGCTCCATCCGGTATTGGGGGAAGAGAAGGGGTTCAAGGCCGCGCCCCTGGTACCGCAGATCCGCGAGAGCTTCCGCCCGGACAGCCTGCCCTGACGGCCAGCGCCGTTGCCAAGGGCCCCTCTCGCCGTGCCCCTTGGTACCGGGCCGGGCGAGATGCATCAGAAAAGAGGCCGCCCCAGGCGGCCTCTTTCTCACCTGTCCATGGGGTCATCAAGCGCGCTCAAGAGCACCAAGGCTCAAGCAGTCGCAACTGCTGGCGGTCAAGATCCAGCTCGGCCTGGATCCCCAGGGGCAGGGTCAACATGGGGTGGGTATGGGCACAATCAAACTCAGCCAATATGGGGAAGCTAGGCTCGCCAATCACCTCCAGCAGGATATCGAGGGGCCGCTTGCCGCTGCCCTGATCGTTGAAGCCCTCGTGTTTGCCAAGCAGCAGGGCGCCAATCCGGCTGAAGACGCCGCACAGCTTGAGGTGGGCGAAACTGCGCTCCACCGTCTCGGCGGATTTGAGGCTGTCTTCGAGCAACAAGATGTCCCCCTGCTCGATGGCAGGCATATAGGGGGAGCCCCAGATCCCTGCCAGGGTGTTGAGATTGCCGCCAATCAATCGACCCCGCACCCTGCCCGTGCCAAGGCTGATGAGTCGATTCTCCTGCCGCAGCTTGGCGCGGCTCTGGCTCTCCCAATCGAGCCGCTCTTCACTCCAGTGGGTTGGGGTCGGCAGGAGATAGGGCAAGGGACAAGCCTCGCCAGCGCAGATCCCAAGGAAGGCAGCCAACGTCTCATCGACCAGGGGTGGCCACTCCCCGAAGGAGGCGACCAGGGCGGGACCGTAGAAGGTAACCAGCCCCGTCTTGGCCTGAATGCCCAGCAGCAGCGCCGTCACATCCGAGTAGCCGATGATTATCTTGGGATCCCGGCGCAGCGCCTCGTAATCGAGATGGGGCAGCAGGGAGTTTGAGTTGCTGCCGCCGATCACCGACATGATTGCGCGCACCTGCGGGTCGCGAATGAGGGCATTGAGCTCGGCAGCTCTCGCCGCGATGGAGCCGGATCGCCAACTCTCCTGCTGACCCGTCAGGCTGCCCGCCTTGAGCACAAAACCCTGCCCCTCAAGATACTCTCTGGCCCGGGCGAAACGGGTCGGCGCCCAGGCGGTTGCCGCGCTGGAGGGCGAAAAGAAGCCGATGCACTCCCCGTGCTTGAGTCTGGGAGGAAAAAGGGGGCCCATCAGATCACCACGGCAGTGCCGCTAATGCTCACCATCAACATGCTGCCGTTCTGACCGACCACTTCATAATCGAGATCGATGCCGACCACGGCGTTCGCGCCCAGCGCCTGGGCGCGCTCTTTGAGCTCATCGAAGGCAATCTCCCGGGCCCGGGCCAGCTCTTTCTCATAGGCGCCGGAACGTCCGCCTATGATGTCGCGAATACCGGCAAACAAGTCCTTGAACACATTGGCGCCGAGGATGGCCTCGCCGACCACGATGCCGCGATACTCGCGAATGGCTTTACCTTCCAGGGTGGGGGTGGTTGAGAGGATCATGGGATCTCCTTGTCGTGGTGATCGCGCACCATGCGCTGAGTCCCCAGAGTAACAGGCCGGTATCAAAACGACACCCCTCACCGCTTCCCATGGGCAAATCATGAATGGGCCAGAATAGAACAAGACATTGATTTACCATGAAAATATGATTTTACATGCCTCATGGCATGCTCATTGGATTCACTCAAACTCAACGAGGTCAGCACAGGTTGTGCGAAGCGCCACGCGGATCATCAAGATTGACTCAACAAGGATATGGATGAAACCACAGCGACTGCGTCTGCCCCTCAGCCTGCTGGTGACTGCCCCCAGCAACAGACAAAAAAAGGGAGAGGCCTGGCCTCTCCCTTGCTTCATCGTGCCCACTGCCATGGGCGAGGTGCAATGACTCAGTGCAGCTTCAGGGTCGGTCTCAGCACCCGGTTGATGCGCCCCACCAGCATGATGAGGCCGGTCTTCACATAACCGTGCAGGGCGACCTGGTGCATCCGGTACAAGGAGATATACACCAGACGGGCGATGTAGCCCTCGACCATCATGGAGCCGCGCATCAGGTTGCCCATCAGGCTGCCGACGGTGGAGAAGCGGCTCAGGGAGACCAGAGAGCCGTGATCGTGGTAGAGATAAGGCTTCATCTCGCCACCTGCCAGCTTGGCCAGGATGTTCTTGTAGGCCTGGGTTGCCATCTGGTGAGCAGACTGGGCGCGAGGCGGCACGAACTTGCCATCGGGCTGCGGACAGGCCGCACAGTCGCCGATGACGAAGATGTTCTCGTCACGGGTGGTCTGCAGGGTCTGGTGCACCACCAGCTGGTTGATGCGGTTGGTCTCAAGCCCGGCGATCTCCTTCATGAAGTCCGGCGCCTTGATGCCAGCGGCCCACACCATCAGATCCGCTTCGATAAGCTCGCCATCCTTGGTGTGCAGCCCCTCGGCCGTTGCCTCGGTGATCATGGTGCCGGTGCGCACATCCACCCCCAGCTTGACCAGCTCCTGGTGGGCTGCGCCGCTGATGCGCTCTGGCAGGGCAGGCAGTATGCGCGGGCCCGCTTCGACCAGGCTCACCTTCAGGCTGTCGGTGGTGAGGTTCTTGAAGCCATAGGCATAGAGCTGCTCCACCGCGTTGTAGAGCTCGGCGGAGAGTTCGACCCCGGTGGCGCCGCCACCGACGATGGCAATCTTGACCTTGTCCCCTTCCTTGTATTCCGTCGCGAACTGCAAGAAGCGGTTCATCATCTGATCGTGGAAGCGGTGTGCCTGGGAGGGGCTGTCCAGGAAGATGCAGTGCTCCCGGATCCCCTTGGTATTGAAGTCGTTGGACACTGAACCTATTGCCATGACCAGGATGTCGTAAGGCACGTCACGCTCATGCACCACCAGCTTGCCGTCCTCATCGTGGATGGGGGCCAGTACGATGCGCTTCTCATCACGGTTGATGGCGGTCAGGCTGCCGAGCTGGAAGTCAAAACCGTGGTTCTTGGCATGGGACTGGTAGCTCAGGGCATCGATGCCCGCATCCATGGAGCCGGTGGCCACTTCATGCAACAGGGGTTTCCACAGGTGGGTGCGATTGCGATCCACCAGGGTTACCTGCGCCTTGTTCTTCTTGCCCAGCTTGCGGCCCAGGCTGGTCGCCAGCTCCAGTCCGCCAGCCCCGCCGCCGACGACAACGATATTGGTCATGGTGAATTTCCTCAGTCTCATTTAAAGCTAAGGGAGCCGGCGGCTCCCTTGAAGTTGAATTCCATGACGTGACTGCATCAGGCCTCTTTGAAGGCCTTCATCCGCTGCAGGTGATGAGAGATGTTCTTGAACTTGTGGCTCTCTGTCTCATCCCACACGATGTTGTAATAATTCTTCAATTCACGCTCAATGTCCGCATTATTACCCACTTCATCCTGGACGGAAAGGATGCACAGGCAATTTCCTGAGTTTTTATTACGAAATTCTGACACACATTTGGTGCCTATATCCTGATACTCCTCAGGCCGGTCGATGCGCCCTTCCATGTTGATTTCCGGGTGCAAATTGGGGTTGAAGATGACCTGCTTGATGCCACACAGGAAACCGATCCGCTCGCTCCAGTATCCTCCCAGGCCCACGCCGCAGATGAGGGGCTTGGGATCCGAACTCATGTCGAGCTGTTTCTTCACCTCTTTGAGCAGGTGACTCATGTCGTGACGGGGATGAACGGTGCTGTAATGAACGAAGCGCACATCATCATCGATATACTGCAACTGCAGCACTTTCTCATGATTGCCAAGGCTAGTGGCATCAAAGCCATGCAGATAGATGATCATGGTAAGACCTCAGACTCTGTGTCGGTTCTATCGAAACTACCGCAGCAGGCGGGCCCCACGCCACCAAAACATGCGGCTTTCTTGCTTTGGATCACGCCGGCCATCGTCAGCTGCGTCCGGCCTTCCCGTCACAACTTGCTACTCTTCAAACACAAAAAGACCACGGATGGGGTCGCTGTGAACGCCATTGCTCTGAGTTATCTGCTACTGGCGGCCCAGATGGGGCTGTATGGGATCCTCTGGTCCCTGACCGCCTGGCTGGTGCGCAGTGAGCGGCTCACCGGCCTGCTCGGCGCCGCCTACTCCCTGTGCTGGGCCGGTGCCTTGGCGCTGTTTGCCCTGCGGGGCACCCTGACCCCCTGGCTCACCTACACCGGCGCCGATGTCTTGGTGCTCTGCGGCTTCACCCTGTTGTGGGGCCGCGCTTACTGCTTCGACAGAGGCCGTTTCCCCTGGCGCCGCTGGTCACTGGTGACCCTGCTCGGCGCCTTGCTGCTCATCTGGGCCGGGCCTGCCCCAGAGCACATGGACCTGCGCCTGCTGCTGCTCGCCCTCTTCTCCGGGGTCAGCGGCTTCCTGATGATCTGCTACTCGGCCCGCCCCTTGCGCCAACAGCTGGGCACGCCGCTGAGCTGGCTGATCTGCCTGCTGGGGCTGGCCGCCATCCTGGCCTGGGGAGAGCGGATCATGATGGCCCAGAGCCTGCCGATCCCGGCCCAGGATTTCGTCTACCCCTCGAGTCACAACATCCTGGCCTTGCTGGTGATCTGGCTGCTCACCATTGCCCTGCAGCTGGGGCAGTTGTTCATGGTGGTGCTGCGCAACACCCGCAAGCTCAACGACCTCTCGGTACGTGATGCCCTGACCCAGCTCCTCAACCGACGCGGCTTTGAGGCCAGATGGCGCGAGCTGCCCGCGGCATCCAGGTCGCTGCTGCTCATCGATGTGGATCACTTCAAGCAGGTCAACGATCGCCACGGTCATGATGTGGGCGACAGGGTGCTGTGCCACCTCGCCCGCCAGTTCACCGATCACATGGGGCCATCCGCCACCCTGGCCCGGATCGGCGGTGAAGAGTTCGCCATCTTGTTGCCGGGGGAGGATATCGCCAATGCCCATGGCCGCGCCGAATACCTGCGCAGCCAGATAGCCGCCACGCCACTGCCCAGCGAACAGGGCGCACTCCATGTCACGGTCAGCATTGGGGTGGCCACCAGTCAGGGGGAGTGCCTCTTCGAGCTGCTCAAACAGGCCGATCTCGCCCTCTACCTCGCCAAGCGACGCGGTCGCAACTGCGTCGCCAGTCAGCAGGATCTGGCCGCGCAGATGAGTTGAACGCCGGCCTCCCAGGCTATCGCGCCCCGGACATTGACACCTCGGTGACCCCGGACAGCTCCTGACTCAAGTCGGCAAAACGGTTCACCGCCTCCTCCACCCTGTCCAGACTCTGCTGCCAGAAGGCGGTGGTGCGAATATCCAGCCCCAGATGTTCCAGCACCAGGGCCTCGGCGCTCATGCGCCCCGTGTCGCGCAGCAGGGCGCGATAGGCCTGCGCCACCCCCGCCTCCCCCCGCGCCTTGCGCGCCATCAACTGGCCATAGACCCCCAGGCTGAACAGGTAACCAAACAGATAGGGGTAGTTGTAAAAACCCAGCCCCGGGATGGCGAAGTGCCCCTTGGCGGCCCAGAACAGCGGGAAGTACTCCCCCAGACTCTGCTCGTACCAGCGCCCCCACGCCTCATCCATCAGCTCCTTGAGCCGGGCACTGCCCACATAGCCCTGGGCCCGCTCGCGCACCAGGGCTTGCTCGAAGTCGAAACGGGCCGGGATATTGAGCAAGAAGGTCGCGGCGCTGTCGGCCTCCATCCAGGCGATGGCGTCCCGATCCCCCGCCTCGGCGCGTTCAAACAGGGCGCCACGCACCAGGGTCTCGGCGAAGATGGAGGCCGTCTCCGCCAACGTCATGGGATAGGCTCGCTGGCTCATGGGCAAGTCGCGCAGCAAGCAGTTGTGCCATGCATGCCCCAGCTCATGGGCCAGGGTCACCAGGTTTCTCATGCTGCCCTCATAGGTGAGGAAGACCCGGGGCTCGACGGGATCGGCAAACTTGGTGCAGTAGGCGCCGCTCTGGCGACCAGGGCTCGGCGCCGCATCAATCCAGCCGCGCTCGGCCATCATGCGGGCAAACTCCCCCATCTCGGGATCGAAGCTGGCAAAGGCCTCGGCTATCCACTCGATGGCCTGCTCAAACGGGATGCCTGGCGCCGAAGCTGCCGGTGCGGGGGCGGCCAGATCCGCAGCGCTCATCCGGTTGATGCCGAGCCGACGCCCCATCACCCCCAGCGCGCGCTGACCCAGTTCACGCCGCGCATAGGTGGCGCTCATCATGGCCTCCAGGGTCACGGGTTCGATGCGGCTCTGATGGCAGGAGAGAGCCAGGGCATCCAGGGGGCGGCCGGCTTGGGCGCCGCGCTGGCGAGCCAGCTCCAGGCGCCAGCCATTGATGGCATTGAGGATGGCGGCCACCGTCTCCTGCTCTGCCTCCCAGGCGGCACTGATGGCCGCCTGGGCTTGCAGGCGCACGGCGCGATCGGCGCTGCCGAGCAGGTTGCTGGCCTGGGCCAGCCCCAGCTCGCGGTCATCGACGCGCAGCCGCAGTCGGCCCGCCAGCTCGTTGTAGAGGTTGCCCCAGGCGTGCAGGCCATCGCTGCCCAGACCAATGACCAGCTGCTCCGCCGCCACCGGCAGCCGTTGATCGGCCAGGCGCCGCTCGTGGCGTAGCCGAAAGGCCTCCTCCCCCAGCAGGGGGTCTCTCATCAGCGCCTCGAAGTCGGCACCGGGCAGGGTGAGCAGCAACTGCTCCATGGGCGCCAGGGTCTTGAACAAGTCGGCATTGAGGGCGCGGGCGCGAGAGGCCTGGGTTTTGGCCAGCGGGTCCCGGCTATTCTGGCTGGCGGCACTGGCCGCCAGCACGGCGATATTCCAGCCGATGTTGCGAATGCCCTGGGCGCGCTGGCGCACCTTGCGCAGGAGTGCCAGCCGCGCCGCCGGCTCCTCGCACGCCGTCTCCAGCTCGCCCATCACATCAGCCAGCTCGATGAGACGGCTGCGAGCCTGGGCCAGATCGGCCTCCAGTTCCAGGCTATCGAGGCCGGGATAGATGTGTTGATTGTCCCAGGATTGGGGATAGACGGTATCTTGGCGCATCGATTCTCTCTTTATCAGGCGGGTTGCGGGCACACATCCGCTGGTGAAGGGGCACCCAAACAGGGCTGCGCCGCCTCTTCAGCGGGCGCAGCCCACTCATAGGTTGGCAAGGGAGGCAGGGCTCAGATCAAGCGCTCGAAGCGCTCGACCCCCTCCTCCACATAGTTCAGGCTCTCATGCCAGAAGTCGGGCTCCCGGATGTCCACCCCCAGGTGTTTGGCAATGAGATCTTCGGCGCTCATCCTGCCGGTGTCGGTGAGCAGGGCGCGATAGGTCTCGGCGAAGCCGCTCCCTTCCCGCACCTTCTGGGCATAGAGACTGAGGGCAAACAGGTAGCCAAACAGATAGGGGTAGTTGTAAAAACCCACCTCGGAAATGGAAAAATGACCCTTGCTGGCCCAGAACAGATCGTCATGGCGACTGAGGCTGTCACCATACCACTGCTCCATGGCCGACTTCATCAGGCTCCTCAGCTGACTGGCCCCGACATAGCCTTCGCGGCGGGCCGCCACCAGAGACAACTCGAACTCAAAGCGTGCGGGGACATCGACCAGCAGCGAGGCGGCACTGTCGGCGTCCATCGAGGCGATGTTGCGCCGCTCACTCACCTCCTGACTGCGCTCGAACAGGGCGTCACGCACCAGGATTTCGGCAAACAGCGAGGCCGTCTCCGCCAGGGTCATGGGGTAGTCACGCTGCTCCAGCGGCAGGTCACGCAGCAACCAGCTGTGCCAGGCGTGGCCCAGCTCATGGGCCAGGGTCGTCAGATTATCCACTGTCCCCTCATAGGTGATGAAGACCCTGGGTTCGGCGGGATGGGCGTACTCCGTGCTGTAAGCCCCGCTGCGTCTGTGCTCGCTGGGTGCCGCATCTATCCAGCCGCGCTCGGCCATCATCAACACGAAGGCCCCCATCTCGGGGTCAAACTCGGCGAAGATCTCCGCAATCAGGGTGATGGCCTGCTCAAAACCGATCAGCTTGGGCTCGCTCACCGGCGCCGGTGCATAGAGATCCCAGGGACCATAATCGCGCAATCCCAATGCCAGTGCCTTGCCCTTGAGGGCGCGCTGACCCAGGGTGCGGCGCTCCCGCGTCACGCTCAAGAGGGTATCCAGGGTCTGGCGACTGATCTGACTCTGGTGACAGGAGAGATCCAGGGCATCGAGCTGGCGCTGCCCTCCCCGCTGGCGAGCGAGCTCCAGGCGCCAGCCGTTGATGGCATTGAGGATGGCGGCCACCGTATCCTGTTCCTCCTCCCAGGCGGCGCGAATACCAAACCAGGCGGCCTTGCGCCGTGCCTGCTGCGGATGACTGAGCAGGTTGCTGGCCTGGGCCAGCCCCATGCACTCCCCCGCTATCTGTGGCATCAGCTTGGCAACCAGGCTGTCGTAGAGCTCGCCCCAGGCCTGCAGGCCATCCACCGCCAGCCCCTCCAGCAGCTGTTCGCAGGCCAGACTCAACTGCTGATCTTGCAGCTCACGCTGATGACGGACCTGGTGCGCCAGCTCGAACAGTTCCGGATCCTGAAGCAGGGTCTCGACCAGCGCCGGCGCAGCCTCCAGCCAGAACAGGGTCACCGGTTTGGTAACCTGCGCCAGGCGCGACGAGAGACGAGTACTTCGGGATAACAGGGTCTTGGCCGCCTCGTCCTGGCCGTTGCGACTGAGTAGGTTATAGCCATAGACGCCGCTATTCCAGGCGAGTTCAGTCAGCCCTTTCGTCTGCGCGCGAATGGCGCGCAGCAGCGCACGCAGGGCGGCCGGCTCATGGCGGTGGGCCAGTTCAGCGATCAGGCACTCCAGGCGATGAAGGGCCGGTTCGGCGTCGGCAAACTGCTGGTCAATGGTCGGGCAGTCGGGGGCGGCGAAGATGTGCTCATCACGCCAGATCATGCGGTTCATAAGGCTCCTTGGTTGTGTCGCGTTGTCTGCATCCATGACAAACCTCTTCTGACGAGAGGCTGGTCAGCATGCTAGGAGAAGCCCGACCCCCTGACCATCCCCCATATATGCGCGCCACCCGCCCCTGATAGCCAGGGAACGCCAGCAAGCAGTGCGCCCCGACCAGCGGGGCGCACTCTGTACTGTTTGATCACGGCGTGACTGAGTATGGGGAGGCGCAAGAGAGGCAAGCGCCACCGCCTCTCTTGCAGGGGGTGTTATTTGGCGGGCTTGAGCCTGCTCACCATGCTCATCAGCGCCACCAATGCCAGACCGGCCAGCACACCGATCAGGGCATTGAGCAGGGTCGGCGTCAGGGCACCCAGTACGCTGCCCATCGTCGGCAGGGTCTGCACGCTCGCCGCCGCCCCCTCGACCAGGTGGTGCACGAAGGGCCAGCCATGGACCAGGATGCCGCCACCGACCATGAACATGGCAATGGTGCCCACCAGCGCCAGCAGGTGCATCAACTTGGGGGCCACCGCCAGCAAGCCGCGGCCCAGCCCCTGACGCAACAGGCCGCCATCCGGTTTCTTCAACAGGTGCAAGCCGATGTCATCGAGCTTGACGATGAGGGCCACCAGGCCATAGACCCCGACCGTCATTAAGAGCGCTATCCCCGCCACTACGGCAATCTGCAAGCTCAGGCTGGTACCTTGCACCGTGCCAAGGGCAATGACGATGATCTCGGCGGAGAGGATAAAGTCGGTTCGAATGGCCCCCTTTACCTTTTGCTGCTCATAGCCGACCAGGTCCTCGATGGGAGGATGAGATGCGGCGCTCCCCTGCACATCCTCACCCGCCGTCTCCTGGTGGGGCAGAAACTTGTGCACCAGCTTCTCCGCGCCCTCGAAACAGAGATAGGCGCCCCCCAGCATCAACAGCGGGGTAATGAGCCAGGGGATCAGGGCACTGATGGCAATGGCGGCGGGCACCAGGATCAGCTTGTTGCGAAACGATCCCTTGGCCACGGCCCAGACCACCGGCAGCTCACGCTCGGCGCGCACCCCGGAGACCTGTTCGGCATTGAGGGCAAGATCGTCTCCCAACACACCCGCCGTCTTCTTGGCGGCGACCTTGGTCATCAGGGCGACATCATCGAGCACGGTCGCAATATCATCGAGCAGGGTCAGCAGACTGGCTCCGGCCATATCAATTATTCCTCATGTCAGTGGCGGGGAAATCCATCGGTAGCGAGACACTCTTCTTTGTCACTCCCTTGGTGATCTGCGCCATCTCGGCCAACGAGCGGGTTCCAGGCATCATGGTGGCTTCCTTATTTCGGACTAAAGATGGCACAGTGTAACGAGAAGCCGCCGTTTCGGCAGCACCCCTTGAGTCGTTTGTCCTTTGCTGCATCCGCACTCATCCCCTCTAGCCCAAGGAGTTTCCATGCAACCCTGGCAGCCTCTGCTCGATTTCTGGTTTGGCGATGACACCGACGATGCCAGCCGTGCCAAGCGACAAGCCCCGCTCTGGTGGGGTAAAAGCCGCGACACTGACCTCCTGATCCGCCAACGCTTTGGCGCGCTGGCCGAGCAAGCAAGCGCCGGCACCCTGGCCCACTGGGCCGAGGTGCCCACCGGGCGGCTGGCGCTGATCCTGCTGCTGGACCAGTTGCCGCGCAACATTCACCGCGGCACCCCGGGCTCTTTTGCGCAGGACGCCAAGGCCCTGGCCCTCACCTTGGCCGGGTTGTCCCTGGGGGCGGACAAGGCACTCTCCCCCCTGGCGCGGGTGTTTTACTACCTGCCCCTCGAGCATGCGGAGCAGCGGGAACATCAGGCACGCAGTGTCGCCCTGTTCGACGCCCTGGCCGCCGAGCAGCCCGGCTCGACCTTCGCGGGCTACCTCGATTTTGCCCGCCGCCATCAGGTGATAGTGGACAGATTCGGTCGCTTCCCCCATCGCAATGCCATTCTGGGCCGCCCCAATACGACCGAGGAGAGCGCCTTTCTCACGCAGCCGGGCTCGGGCTTCTGACTGGCCGCCCCTCATCGCCATTGAAAAACGGGCCAAAGGCCCGTTTTTCGTACGCATTGGATTGCAGCTCGTTCAAGCCGCCTCGGGCAATGCCTCCTTCTTCTGGTAAGCCGCAGGGCTCAGCCCCAGCAGCTCCTGCACCGTGGAGGCCACCGTGATGGAGGAGAGGGTACCGGTCAAAATGCCGGCGAACAGGGTGAAGGCGAAGCCATGGAGGGCATCGCCGCCAAACAGCAGCAGGGCTCCCACGGTAAAGAGGGTGGTGCCCGAGGTGATCATGGTGCGGCTGAAGGTCGCCTTGATAGCGATATCGCTGCACTCATGCATCCCCAACCGGGTGCGGGAGCTCAAGATGTCCCTCAGCCTGTCCGAGATGACGATGCTGTCGTTGAGGGAGTAGCCGATCACCGCCATCAGGCCGGCGATCACGTTGAGGTCGAACTCGATATGGAACAGGGCAAGCAGCCCCAGGGCGACCACGGCATCATGCAGCACCGACAGCAAGATGCCGACGGCCTGACGCCATTCGAAACGAAACGCCAGATAGACGGAGATGGCGATAGAGGCCACCAGCACCGCCATCATCCCCTGCTGGAACAACTCGGCGCCCACCTGGGGGCCCACTATGGTGGTGCGCAGCAGTTCGACCGGCAGGCCAAGCTGAGTCGCCAGCCGATCGGCCAGCTCCTGGGCAGGCATGGTCAGCCCCTCGGGGGGGAGCTTGATCAGCCACTCACCGGGGACCCCGGCCGGTTGCAGGCTCACCAGGGCGCGCAGAGGCTCCCCGAGCAAGGCATTGATCTCATGGGCATCCTTGAGGGTCTGGATCTTGAACTCCAGCAAGATGCCCCCGGTGAAATCCAGTCCCAGTTGCAGGCCGTTGATGACCAGCAGCCCGAGACTGGCGAGGGTGAGCAGCACGGAGAGGCCCAGCCCCAGATAACGCCAGCGGGTCAGGCTCATGGAAAAGAAGCGATGAAACATGATTAAACCCTCTGCAGCCGTTGGCTGCTCTTGCCCCAGATGGGATTGATGATGGCGCGCGTGCCCCAGATACCGGTAATCATGCTGGAAACCAGCCCCAGGATCAGGGTGATGGAGAAGCCCTGCAGCGGGCCTGAGCCGATGGCGTAGAGCACCACGGCACTGATCAGGGTGGTGATGTTGGCGTCGAAGATGGTGCTGAAGGCCGAGCGGTAGCCAAAGTCGATGGCTCCCGCCAGGCTGGCACCTTCACGCAACCTGTCCTTGACCCGCTCGAAGATGAGCACATGGGTATCCACCGCCATGCCGACCGTGAGCACCAGACCGGCGATGCCGGGCAGGGTCAATACGGCGCCGGGCAACACCGCCAGCATGCCCACCTGCATCAACAAGTTGCCGAACAGCGCCGTGATGGCGACCCAGCCAAACTTGCGATACCAGCACAACATGAACACCATCATGCCGACCATGCCAAACACCAGGGCGCTAAAGCCCGCCTCTATGTTCTGCAACCCCAGGGTGGGGCCTATGCTGCGCTCTTCCAGGATCTTGAGGGGCGCGGTCAGGGCCCCGGCGCGCAGCAGCATGGCGAGCTCCTGTGCCTCCGGCATGCTGCCAAGCCCGGTGATGCGGAACTGGTTGCCGAGCGCCGTCTGTATGGTGGCCACGTTGATCACCTGACTGTGAGCCCGCAACTTGCCGCTGCTGCCCGTCTTGTACTCGGTGAACACGGTCGCCATGGGGCTGCCCACATGCTGGCGACTGAACTGGCTCATCTTGCTGCCCCCCAGGGCATCGAGCACTATGCCGACCTGAGGCTGCCCCATCTCTCCCATGCTGGCACGGGCATCGACGATGTGATCGCCGGTCAACACCGGTTTGCGATCCAGTCCGACGCTGCGTCCCTCCTTGTCGGTCATGACAAAGCGGCTGTCCGGCTTGGCCTGATAGAAGGCCAGGGATGCCGTGGCGCCAATCACCTCCTTGGCCTGACGGGGGTTGTGGACCCCGGGCAGCTCGATGCGGATACCATCCTGACCCTGGCGCTGCACCGAGGCTTCGACGATGCCGAGCTCATTGATGCGCTTCTTGAGGATCGACAGGTTCTGGGTGACGGCGTTATTGGCGAGCAGAGTGCGCTCTGCCTCGCTCATCTTGAGGGTCAGCACCTGGTCCGATCGGGTCAGCAGCCACTGGCCCTGACGCACACCGCCACTCTCCTTGACGAGGGTGAGCCAGGCGCCCTGCTCCGCCCCCTCTGGCAGCACTATGCGCACCTCCCCGGTCGCTACCCGGCTCACATTGCCCCCGCGCAAGTGGGCTTCCCGCAGGCCGGTGCGCAGGTTATCCACCAGATTCTTGGTCTGATTCTCCAGCACGAAGTCCAGATCGACCCCGATCAGCAGCTGCGAGCCACCCCGCAAATCCAGCCCCAGCTTGATGGGGGTGGCGCCGAGCTGGCTGATCCAGGTCGGCGCCTTGGCATGAAACTCCAGGGTCAGGGCGGCGCTGTCATGGCCCTGCTGCTCGAGCAACTGTTTGGCTCTTTGCTGATCCCCCTGATCGGCAAACACCAGCTCCAGCTTGTCCGCCGAGGCGATGGTCTGCTGCAGCACTATGCCCTCTGTGCCCAGCAGCTTGGCATCGCTGGCACTCAGGCTCGACTGGCCATGCAGGCCGAGGGAAGGCTGCTCACCGAAGAAGGTGGGCAGGGAATAGAAACCGAAGGTCAATAACATCAGCAGCAACAAGGCGTACTGCCAGGCGCTGGTGCGGTTGTGCAGCAGGCGCGGTTTTTTTCTCACACTGTTCATGGCAAGGATCCAATTCGAAACAGGCATGGCGATCGCCGCGATAGTCGCAGCAGACGCAGAAAATCAATCGAAATGGGGGCTGGCGTCCGATGGACGAGCCCGTCGGTCAGCGAGGGCAACTACCCTGACGTGACCGAAGATCAGCCGTGAACGGCGCTCTGGGAGAAGCGGTATTGCAGGTGTCGGCGGGAAAGCCAGCGGCGATGTATGCCCCTGAACTTGTCTCTGAAGCTGTGCTTCTGATAGAGCAGCGGGAGGCAGAGCAACAGGCCCCCCAGCAGTAGCAGGCTGACGGCAGCTGACCAGTCATGGATGAGCTGATAGTCGCGATCTTGCCTGTCGCCATGGTTGCGCAGGGAGTGTTCCAGCCGCTGCAGATGGCTCTGATGGGTGCCGATAAACTTGACGGCTCCCTCCTCAGGGGTGCTCGCACCATGGAAGGCGCTCTGGGAGAGGGATGTTTCCTGGGGAGCAGCCACCACATGTCCATCCACTCGAAGAGTAGAAAACAGCAGCATGAAGGCGATGAGCAGGCTCATCACTATCCATTTCACTGTATTTGGACGATGGGACGACATAAGGCTCCGAAAAAAGTGTGAGCTGGCGCCCACTGTGGGCAAGCTATCACAGGGGCTCGTCGGCAGCAAGGGCTGAACGGACCGGCCTTTGCCCTACCGACCCGAGCAACCCTGTGATAAATGGCGCTATTTACCTTGGGTCATCTGTTCGAAGTCGCTGGCATAACCCTTGAGCAGGCTGTAGAGGTGGGCACGCTGCTTGAGATCCAGGGAGCCACTCAAGTCGCTCAACCACTGGACGGTACGTTGGCGGGACTGCTCGGTATAACCGGTGAAACGGCCGTCCATCAGACCATCCCCCTCGGCCAGCAGCTTGGTGAGCCGCTGCTCGAAGTCGGGGCTGGCACGCTGCCTGAGCAGCTGATCCAGCTCGCCGACCCAGGCTCTCTGGTACTCAATCCAGGGCGGCATCATCTCGTATTGCCACTCAACCCAGCGGGCCACCAGGGGCGCCTGGGCGGGTTTGACCTCGCCTATCCAGAACACCAGTCGCTTGTTCATCTTCTCGGTCGACTCGCGCAGCACCTTCTCCTTGGGATCCTTGGCAAAATCCTGCTCCCGCTCCTGCTGTCGCGCCAGCCTGTCTTTCATGAAAGCATCGACCTGGGCATCGGTCAGGGTGCGGGCCAGCCGCACCGCCCGCGGTATGGTGTTCTCCAGGGTACGGGTCAGGCTCTGTTGGGTGGCATCCAGATGTCGGGAGACCTGAGCCGGTGTCATGGGACTCGCCACCGCCCTGGAGAGGGCGGCAAGATCCTTGGCATAGCGCGGCAACTCATGCTGACGGTGCCAGCTCATCAACCCCTTCACCTCCTGATCGAGCAGCCTCTTCTGGCTGCTGCTCAGGGAAAAATAGTCATCGAGCTGCCAGACGATGCCGACGTCGAGCCAGTAGTAGATGACCCGGGTCGAGCAACCGACCAGCAGCAGGCAGGCCAGACCCGCCAGCCAGACTCGTGTTTTCTTGCGCCAAGGGTGTGTCATCAAGATGGGTTACTCCAGTCGTTGGCGATGATGGGCTATCAGCTCGGCATAGGCCGCATCGGGAGCCTGCTCGGCCATGAGCAGGGCCCACAACAGGGCGATGTAATCGACCCAGGGCAGAAAGGCCGCCCCCTGAAAATCCAGGGGACGTGGCGCCTGGCCCAGGGCAAGCCGTTCAATTTCTTCAAGATAGCAGTCTTCAAGCGCTGCCATCTCCTCCAGACCCCAACCATGGGTGCGCACTATGCTGGCCAGTTCGAAACCGGGGTGACCCGCTGCGCCATATTCCCAATCGATGACCCAGGGTCGCTCTCCCAACAAGTTAGCCGGATTGAGATCGTGATGGCAAGGGAGCCAGCAACCGTCCGGCTCCCGGCTGGCGAGCAGAGGCGCCTCCAGCTTGTCGAGCCAGGGAGGGGGAGCCTTGAGCCCCTCGCGGTAGCCCCGGGCATGGGCGCGCACCGCCATCCTGACGGTCGGTACCGGCAGTTGATGCAGTGTTGCCAGTAACAGCGCCAGGGCGGGCAGCGCCTGACGCTGCGGGAGGGGAGCCTGCGCCCAGCTCGGCGCCTCGCACCAGTCGAGCAGCAGTATGCCGCGATCGGGGTCCCCATAATGGCAAGGCAGTGCCAGTCCGGCGGCCATGGCCCCCCGATAGAGCTGCCATTCGGTCGCCCTGTCGATGCCAAGGCGGGCCGGGTCTGGGTGACCCTGCCTCAAAAAGTAACTGCGCCCCGAGGGGAGGCGCAGTCGATAGTTGCTATTGGTCAGCCCGAGCCCCAGTGGTTCGAGCCGCCCCTCCCGCCAGGGAGCGGGCAGACTCGCCAGCAGGCGCTGTTGTTCATTACCAGCCAAAGGTCGATGTCTTCGCCTGTTTGCGGATCTCTTTCTGATCGGCCCACTCCAGCTCGCCGCTCTCCAGATCCATCAGATTCATGGTCATCTGGTAGTAGACATCCTTCACCTTGCCGTTGTCCTTGACGATGCTGCTGAGGTTGCCATAGACCATGTAGCGAGCACCGGTCTGCTTGCCAAGCCGTACCATGGCGGCGGGATCCACCATGCCACTGCTCTGCTGATATTCGAGCTGCTGCTTGACCGCCGCCACCTTGCTCATGTCGACGAAACGGAACTTGCCGGAGCGCAGCAACTTGGTGCGGATGGTGTCGCTCACGGCTTCGGTATCGATGTGCTCCGAGGTCTTGTTGCGGATGGAGTCCATGAACATCACGGGGCGACCCCCTGCCGTGATTTCACTGGTCGCCGGCGAGCTCAACATGGAATCCGCCATCTTGTCGGCGATGGCTTGCAAGTCGCTCGAGCCGTAATCCACGGTCACCGTCTCGGTGGCCGTCGGATCGCCATAGCTGACGGTGGTGCTGGAGCAGCCGCCCAGCAGCAGGGCGCCGCCCAGGATAAGCAAGGCATGATTCATCTTCATCGATTCGTTTCCTCAATCACTAAGTACATGCAAGGTGTCAGCACCCCTGGTGCCTGACACCTCAAGCCACCGCCGCGCGGCGGCAGGGGCTCATCAGTTCGACTCTTCAATCACTTCACGGACGGAGAGCCGATAACCCTTCACATCCAGGGTCGGCGCCAGGGCCGACAGTGTCCGAACCTGCTGGCCATGGAGCACGAGTGGCGTCCAGCCGCGGCCATCAGACGCGACCTCCTGGCCGCTGGCATCATACCAGTAGAACAGGTATTGCAGAGGGTTGTCGCCACGGCGCTCATTGACTATCTCCACGTTGACCTGCATCAGGCCATTTTGCTGGCGCCTGGCCAGCTCGCGCAGGTGCAGGTCAAGAGTGCTGTTATCCACTTGCATCTGGGCCGCGCCGCCACTTGGCGCCGACAAGGCAACACCGCTGGTGTTGGTGGCACAGGCCGACAGCCCCAAAGCGAGGCCGCAAGCCAGGACGATTCGTTTCATCTTCTACTCCTCACATGAATATCTCCCCCCCAGGCACCCTGCCTGGGGGGATTAGAGCATCATCACCCGGGTGACGAGATTGGCACCGAGCCGGTTGACCCACACCAGGGTGGTATGCCCGGCACGCACCTCGATGGGCAGGGTCTTGCTCCCACTGCCTGATCCTAACTGCAACTGCTGCGAGCCCGGGGGAAGCGTCGCGTCCCAACTCGATGCCTGGGCAGGCAGGGTCAGCCAGCTGCGGGTGTCGGCCCGCTCAGACAAGGTGTTGAAGATGCCGACCACAAGGTTGCCCACATCGCCCCCCTCCTTGGCGGCGCTGCGGCGCAGTTGCTCCTTGGCAACCAGACGCAGCGCCTGACGGCTCAACATGGCGGGCAGTCGCTCCTGCAGATCCTTGGCAGCCAGGGCTTCGAGCCGCACCAGGGGCGCCGTGCTGCCTGCCTGGTTGCCCACCCCGACACTGAGCGGCCCCACCTCGGCGCCGCGATTATCGTAGTAGGGGATGGCCACGGTAAAGGTGCGAAAATCCCCGCTTGAGGTAAAGAGCGGCAGTGGCAGGAAGAGTTCGCGGCGGGCCGGGATCAGCCCATCTTCGAACAGCACCACCACCCTACCCTGCCCCCGCACCAGAGGCGGAGCCTTGCGACCGAGGCGCTGCTCGGTGGCCGCCAACTCCGCAGCCGAGCCGCGCAGCCGCGCCAGACGCAGCATGGCCCCTTGCAGGGCCGGGTTATCCGGGGCTATCTCCAGGCCGCGACCATAGTCTACCCAGGCATCGTTGAGATCCCCGCTCGCCTCATAGAGCACCCCGGACAGATAGAAGGTATAGGCATTCTGGAAGCCGTTCTTGACCTGGCCGGTGAGGCGGTCGAGATCCGGCGCCCGCGACAGCGCCTGGCGCACACTGGCCTCTTGCTTCGCCTTGGCAACCTCATCACCCCGCTCGCGCAGGGCCCGCTCCTGCACCTGATTGGCGCGGCGCACTTCGACCAGGGCCCCTTCCAGATCCCCGCGCTGCAGATAATCCAGCGCCAGATAGTGGTGCAGCATGGTGCGCTCGTAATCCGGCGTCTGATAGCTGAGGGTCTGATCGTTGGTCAGCAGACTGCCGGCCTGGGCCAGCCCCTGGCTCACCCGAAAGCGGGCCTGCTCATCGTCGGCCTTGAGGGCCAGGTCCGCCGCCTCCCAGGCCTTGCGGCTTTGCGGGGCCTGATTGGCGAGCGAAGCGATACGCCCCAGCTCCAACCGGCTGAGCACATAGCCATCATCGCCGGGTTCAAGCTCACGCACTTCCCCGATGGCGTCGAGTGCCTTGCCCTGCAGCAGGGCATTGCGCACCGGCGTCATCTGCACCGAATAGGAGACGAACAGATCTTGCCAACTGGCGCAGCCGCCCAGCCCCAAAACGGCGCAGAGCAGCAAGGGGCGCAGCCCGGTCAACCGCATCCTCACAGGGTGAGCAAGGGGCCCAGGGAGTGACCGCCAACCAGATGCATATGGATGTGATACACCTCCTGCCCGCCATGGCGGTTGCAGTTCATGATGAGGCGATAGCCATCCTCGGCGATGCCCGCATCAAAGGCCAGCTTGCGCGCCACCGTGAACATGCGGCCAAGGGCCAGCTCGTGTTCGGCCTCGACGTCATTGACCGTCGGGATCAGCACATTGGGAACGATGAGGATATGCGTCGGCGCCTTGGGGAAGATGTCGCGAAAAGCGGTGACCAGATCGTCCTGATAAAGGATCTCGGCCGGGATTTCCCTGCGGATGATTTTGCTGAAAATGGTTTCATCGGCCATGGATAACTCCTTGCGTTAAAAAGAAAAATTCAAATTAAGACTCTAAAGAGCCCATTCCATCCCACTGGGCTTCGCCAAGTGTGACACAGGGCGATTTTTGCGACAGCCGTTGTCACAAAGCCTTCAGTTATTGTTAAAAATACCGATAGCGAGAACAGTAAGGATCCCCGGTGCCCACCACGAAGTCCGTAGGGTAACAAAGGGACGGGGGATTCAGGCAAGGGACTTTTGCATCACAGCGGGACAATAATGAAACTAAGTATGTCTGACCTCTCCATCTTGCAGCGGGTCTATCTCGGGTTTGCCATCCTGGTCGCCGTGATGATAGCGAGTTCTGCTTTCACCTTTCACAGCCAGCGCGCACTCGGCCAGGCCCTGCATCAGGTCACCCAGCAATCCATGCCCCTGGTGCAGGCCAGCAGCCAGACCCAGATCAGCCTGCTGAGCGCCAACAAGCGGCTCAACGACGTGCTGACCGAGCAAGATGCCAAGGCGCTACCCGAAGAGATCAACGCCCTTGAGGCCGCCCAGACCGAGGTCGAGGGTCGCCTCCAGGCCCTGAGCAGCCAGGCCGGCAATGAGCCCCAACTGCAAGCACCGCTCAACGCCCTCAAGGAGCAGGTCGCCAGCTATCAGGCGCTGACCCAGACCCTGCCCACCGAACACCAGGCCCTGCTCAGCCAGCTGCACAAGGTCAATCAGGCCAAGGGACAATTCCAGGTCACCCTGCCCCAGTTCAAGAAAAACCTGAGCGACATGATGGCGGGACAAGAGGACAGCTTTATCAAGATGCTCTCCGAGAAGCTGACCACCCAGCTCTCCACCATCGAGCTCTCCACCATGGATGCCCTCAATCAGAGCATGACGGGCCCCATCGAAGCGGCGCTCAAGCGCAACAAGATGCAGATTGGCGGCTTCAACGGCACCATCGCCGATCTGGAAAAAGAGCTGCCCAGCTTCGACAACGACGTCGGTCACAACGTGCGCGCCTTCGTGCGCGACACCACCGCCAGCGACGGCCTGCTCGGCCAGTATCAGGCCCTGATGACGCAACAAGCCGCCCTGCTGGAGAAGAGCAAGCAGGCCAGCCAGCTCATCATCGCCATCCAGGAACAGCTCGATGCCATCACGGCCCAGAGCCAGCAACTGATGAATGCCAGCATTGCCGCCTCGGAACAGGTACAGCAGCGCAGCACCCTCTCCCAGGGGGTCAGCATAGTGCTCGCCATCCTGGTCGCCATCCTGGTCGCTCTCACCCTGGGCCGGGCCATCCGCCGCCCACTCAAGGAGCTGCTGCGGGTACTGACCGACGTGACCCAGGGGGACATGACACTGCGGGTCGGCTTCAAGAGCCGCAACGAATTTGGTCAGCTCGGCAGTCAGGTCAACCTGCTGATCGCCCAGATGAGCGAGGTCCTCACCCAGCTGAGCCAGGCCTCGACCCAGCTCAATGATGCCGCCCACGGCAACCGCCACACCACGGAGTCGGTGCGTGCGGATCTGGAGACCCAGCGTCAGGAGACCGCCTCGGTCGCCGCCGCCATGACCGAGATGGAAGCCTCGGTGCGCGAGGTTGCCCAGGCGGCCAACCAGACCCTGGAGCGGGTGATGGATGTGGAGAAAGCCTCCGAAACCGGACGCCAGGTGATGGCGGGCAATATCAGCACCACCCACCAGCTGGCGGGCAAGTTGCAGCAGACCGGGGCTGTCATCGCCGAGGTCAGCACCATGAGCGGCCAGATTGGCAACATTCTCGACGTCATTCGCGGCATTGCCGATCAGACCAATCTGCTGGCGCTCAATGCCGCCATCGAGGCAGCCCGGGCCGGCGAACAGGGCCGTGGCTTCGCCGTGGTGGCCGACGAGGTGCGCAGTCTGGCGGGCCGCACCTCCCAATCCACCAGCGAGATCCAGACCATGATAGAGAACCTGCAACAAGGGGTCGCCAAGGCGGTGACCGTGATGCAGGAGTGCTCCCATGAGATGGACAGCTGCATGAGCCAGAGTTCCCAGGCCAACAACGCCATGGAGGAGGTGCAGGGGATAGTGGTGCTCATCAGCGACATGTCGAGCCAGATAGCCTCGGCCGCCGAGCAGCAGCAGGCGACCAGCGCCGACATCGCCACCAACCTCAATCGCATCTCGGATATCTCGGATCTCAACTACCAGGGCATCGCCCGGGTGGCCGAGACCAGCCAGCAACTCGATGCCCTGGCCGAGCAGCAGGAGAGCCTGGTCAAGCGGTTCCGGCTCAGTGCCTGATCGCCTCTGACGGCGCCCCCAGCAACAACAAGGCCCCTTTCGGGGCCTTGTTGTTTATCCATGGCGCATCAGGCGTAGGCGATGGCGCCCTTGCCCACCCCTTCATAGGCGACAATCTTGACGAATTTGTCCCCCACCTGCTTCTTCACTTCACGGGCAATATGGTGGGCAAGCAGCTCTATGGTGGTGTCGGTGTCGATCATCTCCACCTCGCTTCTGGCCATGGCGAGCTGGAACAGCCCCTGGGGGGCCACATACTTGAAACCGATGTGCTGCTCGCCAAGCAGTGGCGTGGCGACGGCGCTCAGGGCCAGTTCGGTCAGGGGAACTTGGTCCTCAGCGGTGCCGAGGTAGATATCGGCCCAACCCTCGGCCCAATTCTGTTCAAGCTCTTCATCACGCTCCCCTTCCACCTCTATCTCGATGGGCGAGCGATGACCGTGGGCGATGCGCTGGCAGTTGCCATCGTGTTTCTTGAGGCCATGGCTGTAGTGATAGAAGGCGCCGGCAATGGCTTCGTGGCGCAGGGTCAGCGACAGATCCCGGATATTGCCCGGCAGCTCCTTGGCCAGTACCGCCAGCAGGTAGCGGGTCACAGACTCCTTGTCGACCTGGGCACCGGGGATAAAGGCAAAGGCCTCCCCCGGACAGCGCAGGTGGATGGAGCTGCCCTGGCGCAGCAAGTCGACGCACTGCTCGCCCCCGGCCAGACTCTCGATGCGCACCAGGGCGTTGTCTGCCGGGACCA
The DNA here is from genome assembly GCF_000820045.1 of Aeromonas rivuli. Classification (GTDB taxonomy): domain Bacteria; phylum Pseudomonadota; class Gammaproteobacteria; order Enterobacterales; family Aeromonadaceae; genus Aeromonas; species Aeromonas rivuli. Next base: position 137,655 of record NZ_CDBJ01000053.1, read on the forward strand.
GCAGTTTGTGGTCCACTTCGCGGTCGATGATCGCCTTGATAAGCTTCTTCACCCGCCCAAAATCGAGCAGCATGCTCATCTCGTTGAGCTCGCCACCCAGCTCCACGTCCACCAGCCAGCTCTCACCCACCATGCCACGGCGTTCACACAGGTAGCTGGAGTCGATCACGGTCAAATCTCTTACAAATAACTTCATTACTCAGGCCTTGCTACAGAGTAGGGACAGATTGCGCTATTATGACCCGCGCTCACCGACAAAGGAACTGGACCCGCCATGAACACATTGCTTATCAAGAACGCAACCCTGGTCAACGAAGGGCGCATCTACGCCTCCGATGTGCTGATCGAGGGCGAGCGTATCAAGAAGATCGCCCCCCAGATCGATGCCCCGGACGCCGTGGTGATCGATGCGGCAGGCCGCCATCTGATCCCCGGCATGATTGACGATCAGGTCCATTTTCGTGAGCCGGGTCTGACCCACAAAGGCACCATAGCGAGCGAGTCCCGCGCCGCCGTGGCCGGTGGCACCACCAGCTTCATGGAGATGCCCAACGTCAATCCCCAGACAACTACTATCGACGCCCTGGAAGCCAAGTACGAGATCGCCGCCAAAGGCTCTGCCGCCAACTACAGCTTCTATCTGGGTGCCACCAACGACAACCTGGAAGAGATCAAGAAGCTCGATCCCAAGCAGTCCTGCGGCATCAAGATCTTCATGGGCGCCTCCACCGGCAACATGCTGGTCGACAACCAGGAGACCCTGGCGGCCATCTTCCGGGAGAGCCCGGTGATGATAGTGACCCACTGCGAAGACACGCCGTCTATCAAGGTGCTCGAAGACGAGGCCCGCGCCAAGTGGGGCGAGGATGTGCCGATGCGCGAGCACGGCCGCATCCGCAGCGCCGATGCCTGCTACAAATCCTCTAGCATGGCGGTGGGCCTGGCGAAAAAATACGGCGCCAAACTGCACGTGCTGCATCTGACCACGGCAAAAGAGCTGTCGCTCTTCACCGCCAGCCCGGACTTGAAGGAGCTCAAGGACAAGAACATCACCGCCGAGGTGTGTGTGCATCATCTGTTCTTCAACGAGGCGGACTACGACACCCTGGGCAGCCAGATCAAGTGCAACCCGGCGGTGAAGAGCGCGGCCGATCAGCACGCGCTGCTCGATGCGGTGCGCAACGATGTGCTCGACATCATCGCCACCGACCACGCCCCCCACACCTGGGAAGAGAAGCAGAACAGCTACTTCAAGGCGCCGTCCGGCATCCCGCTGGTGCAGCACTCCATGCAGGCCCTGCTCGAGCTCTACCACAACGGCGTCTTCAGCCTGGAAACCATAGTCCGGAAGACGTCTCATGCGGTGGCCGAGCGCTTCCAGGTGCAGGATCGCGGCTACATCCGCGAGGGTTACTTCGCCGACCTGGTGCTGCTGGATCTGGGCAAGCCCTATGTGGTCAATGACGACAACCTGCTCTATCTGTGCGGCTGGTCGCCCTTTAACGGCTACCGCTTCCAGAGCAGCATAGAGATGACCCTGGTGAATGGTCAGATTGCCTGGCAGAACGGTCAGGTCACCGACCAGGTATTGGGCAAACGGCTGACCTTTAACCGCTGACAGCGAGGGAAGCGATAGCCATTCAACGGCTGTCGCTCCCAACCCCATTGGCATGAAGATGAAAGGCCGATCACCCGGCAAAACGGTCAGTTCACCGGCTTGCTATTGGGCAAACGGCTGACCTTTAACCGTTAATTGCGTGCAAAGCAGGCGAACGCGTCAAAGTCGCTGTTTGCTGGTTGACAGGGGGGGGCCATCTCCATACACTCAGCCCCCGTCAGCCAAGCTGACGCAGTCGGCGTGTAGCGCAGCCAGGTAGCGCACTGTCATGGGGTGTCAGGGGTCGGAGGTTCGAATCCTCTCACGCCGACCATCATTCCCCGAGAAAGGCCCAATCAGCAGATTGGGCCTTTTTTTTATCCGCGATCCTTCCCCCTTTTCCCTCATCGTGGATGGCATTGACCCTCTCCCTGCTCTCCTCCAGCCAGGTGGATGATTGCCCAAAACCGATCCCTGTGTTGTGATCAGCTATCGTCTCTGCCCAGGGTTTATCTCATGCCATCTTGTCGCTCTCCTCTGCCCTCTCTCCTGCTGGTCTGCACCCTGCTCTTGGGCGGCTGCGCGACCCCCTATGACAGTGAGAAGTCAATGTGGAATGGTCAAACTGGCTTCTCCCAGACCCAGCTCGGCCCGGATCGCTGGCAGATAGAGTTCGTCGGCAACGATCTGGTGGACAGGGAGACGGCGCGCAAATACGTGCTCAAACGCGCCGGGGAACTGGCCCTCTCCAGAGGCTATGGCTGGATAGAGGTATTGAGTCTGGAGATTGCCCGGGATGCCGTGCGCGCGACCCCCCGTCGCCCTCAGTTTGGTTTCGATGAGTACGAGCCAGACACCTTCATGGAGCAGTTGCATGTCGAGCATCGCATCTCTGCCCTGCTCAACCTGCGCCTGCGTCACCAGGCCAAGGGGGATGGCAGCTTGTCAGCTGAATATCTCAATAAAATAACAATTAGCAACAGTAAATAGTAACAATTAACTAAATAACATCCTTGATACACCTAAGACCAGTATGAAAAGTGTGACTCGACGCTGGTGTTAGTGCTCGCCTTTGGGCATGCTGCAAACCGTGATCGCCCTCCTCTGGCGATCTGGCACGGCTGTCGTGGCACTCGCCACCCCATCCCGACTCCTTGCGTTGCCCGGATCTCTCCCCATGAAAATGAACAAGCTGACCCTCGCCATCCTGATCGCCATGCTGCTTGGCATCGCCACCGGTCAGGGTTATCGACTCTTTGCCCCCGGCGAAGCCCCCGCTTTTGCAGACAATGTCACCCTGCTCACCGACATCTTCCTGCGCCTCATCAAGATGATCATCGCCCCCCTGGTGTTCACCACCCTGGTGGTCGGTATCGCCAAGATGGGGGATACCCGCACCGTCGGCCGGATCGGCGCCAAGACCCTCGGCTGGTTTATGCTCGCCTCCCTGCTCTCCCTGAGCCTGGGGCTGCTCATGGTCACCCTGATGCAGCCGGGCAGCGGCCTCTCCTTGCCTCTGCCACCCGAGTCCGCCAGCAGCGGCATCAGCGCCGCCAGCCTGAGCCTGCGCGACTTTATCGCTCATGCCATCCCCAAGAGCCTGATCGAGGCCATGGCCAACAACGAGATCCTGCAAATCGTGGTGTTCTCACTGTTCTTCGGTCTGGCCGCCGCCGCACTCGGTGATGCCGCCAAGCCGGTGGTGATGCTGCTGGCAAGCAGCGCCGAGATCATGCTCAAGGTGACCGGCTATGTGATGAATTTCGCTCCCTTTGCCGTCTTTGCCGCCATCTCGGCCATGGTCGCCAAGGAGGGGCTCGGCATCCTCGCCACCTATGGCAGCTTCATGGCCCAGTTCTATCTGGCCCTGGCCTGTCTCTGGCTGCTGCTCATCGCCATGGGCAGCCTCTTCCTGCGCCAGCGCACCCCGCGCCTGCTGGCCCTGATCCGCGAACCCGTGCTGCTCGCCTTCTCGACCGCCAGCTCGGAGGCTGCCTATCCCAAGACGCTGCAACGCCTCGAGTGGTTCGGCTGTGACAAGCGTATCGCCAGCTTCGTGCTGCCCATGGGTTACTCCTTCAATCTGGATGGCTCCATGATGTACTGCACCTTTGCGGTCATGTTCATCGCCCAGGCCTATGGCATCGAGCTCTCCTTCGCCCAGCAGGTGACCATGTTGCTGCTGCTCATGGTCACCTCCAAGGGGATGGCCGGGGTGCCACGGGCCTCCCTGGTGGTGATTGCCGCCACCCTCAACCAGTTCCATATCCCGGAGGCGGGTGTCCTGCTGCTGCTCGGCATAGACCACTTCCTCGACATGGGTCGCTCCGCCACCAATGTGCTCGGCAACGCCATCGCCGCCTGCGTGATCGCCAAGACCGAGGATTGTCTGGCAGAGGAGATCCAAGCGCCCCATGCCGCCTCGAAAGAGGCTCGCCAACCCGTGTGATGAGGGGCGAGGTCCGCTCCGTCAATGGCTCAACGCCCGGCTGTGCCCCCTCCCGCCCCGAGACGGGGCACAGCTGGCATTTGTCCCCTGCCTTGCTCCCCTTCAACCTCTGATCACCTCAGGGAAAACGTGACCTAAAGACGTGCCACAAAGAGCACCATACGGTACACTCCCATCCGGGTCCAAACCCACGTTAAATATATAAAAATCAATAACAAGGCATTTATTAGCCACTGGTAGCATCCAGGTGCGGATCCCTATCTGCCCCTCGATGCCCAGCCGCCTCGCCTCAACAAAACAGGACATCCCATGAACAAGAAAACCCTGCTCGCGACCCTGATCTTCGGCCTGATGGCTGGCCACGCCGTTGCCGCCCCTTACCTGCCCCAGGCGGACGATCAACGCAATGGCCAGCAATACAGCGCCGCCAATGCCTGGCTGGAAGTGGATCTGGCCGCCTTCGATCACAACCTGCAGACCCTCAAGACTCGCCTCGGTGACAAGGGCCCGCAGATCTGCGCCATCATGAAGGCCGACGCCTATGGTCACGGCATCGATCTGCTGGTGCCCTCGGTGGTTGCCGCCGGCATCCCCTGCATCGGCATCGCCAGCAACGAAGAGGCCAGGGTGGCACGGGACAAGGGCTTCACCGGTCGTCTGATGCGAGTCCGCGCCGCGACCCCGGCCGAAGTCGAGCAGGCGGTGCCTTACAAGCTCGAAGAGCTGGTCGGCGGCCTGGAAAACGCGACCATCATCAGCGAGATAGCCCAGCGCCACCAGACCCGGATACCGGTGCACATTGGCCTCAACTCGGCAGGCATGAGCCGTAACGGTCTGGACTTGCGCGCCCAGGATGCCAAGGGTGAAGCCCTGGCCATACTCGGCCTCAAGGGGATCACCCCGGTCGGCATCATGACCCACTTCCCGGTGGAGGAGAAAGAGGACGTCAAGCTGGGTCTGGCCCAGTTCAAGCTCGATTCCCAGTGGCTGATCGAGGCGGGCAAGCTGGATCGCAGCAAGCTTACCCTGCACTGCGCCAACTCCTTCGCGACCCTGGAAGTGCCCGAAGCACATCTGGACATGGTTCGCCCGGGCGGCCTCATCTATGGCGACTCCATCCCCTCCTACACCGAATACAAGCGCGTCATGGCCTTCAAGAGCCAGGTAGCGGCAGTCAGTCACTTCCCGGCGGGCAACACGGTCGGCTACGATCGCACCTTCACCCTCAAGCGGGACTCCGTGCTGGCCAACCTGCCGATGGGCTACTCGGACGGTTATCGCCGCGCCATGAGCAACAAGGCCTCCGTGCTCATCAACGGCCAGAAGGCCCCGGTGGTGGGCAAGACCTCCATGAACACCGTCATGGTCGATGTGACCGACATCAAGGGGGTCAAACCCGGTGATGAGGTGGTGATGTTTGGCCGCCAGGGGGATCACGAGATAAAACAGGCAGATCTGGAAGAGTACAATGGCGCCCTGCTGGCGGACATGTACACCGTCTGGGGTTACAGCAACCCGCGCATCATCAAGCGTTAATCCTGCCGCCCCTGTGGCACGGCGCGCGAGCGGGCAATCAATGCCCATAGAAAAGGGCTCCCTTAGGAGCCCTTTTTATTTCATTATCCTCTGGCACCGCCGGCGTTATACCCGCGCGCCAGGGCTGCGGATCAGCTCGCCGATTTGACTTGCTTGCGCGTCAGCCAGAGGCTGAGCCCCATGCTGAGCACCAGTATGCTGGCCACCACCCCCAGGGCTACCCCGGTCGGGATCTTGAAGATGTCGAGCAGCAGCATCTTGACCCCGATAAACATCAGGATGAAGGCCAGGCCGTATTTCAGCAGGCTGAAGCGCTCGGCCACACCGGCCAGCAGGAAGTACATGGCCCGCAGCCCCATGATGGCGAAGATATTGGAGGTGAGCACGATGAAGGGATCCGTGGTCACCGCGAAGATGGCCGGGATGCTGTCCACCGCGAAGATGAGATCGCTCACCTCCACCAGCACCAGGATCAGCAGCAGCGGCGTGGCGAAACGCACCCCATCACGCCAGACGAAGAAGTGCTCCCCTTCCAGCTGCTCGGTCACCTTGAAGCGACGACGCATCCAGTTCAACAAGGGGTTGTTGGCAAGATCCGGCTCCTTGTCGGCCGCCCACAGCATCTTGGCACCGGTCAGCAGCAAGAAGGCGCCGAACAGATACAAGATCCAGTGGAATTGCTCGATGAGCCAGCTGCCCGCAAACACCATGCCAGCCCGCATCACGATGGCGCCCAATACCCCATACAGCAGCACCCTGCGCTGCAGCTCGGCCGGGATCGCAAAATAGCCAAACAGCATCAGCCAGACGAAGACGTTGTCCACCGCCAGTGCCTTCTCGATGAGGTAGCCGGAGAGGAACTCCAACCCCTTCTGGTTCGCCATCTCGCGACCCATATTCACATCAACCCAGTACCAGATGGCCAGGTTGAAGAGCAGCGCCATGCTCACCCAGACCAGGGACCAGGCGCCCGCCTCCTTGAGGGAAACCTTGTGAGACTTGCCGCCCCCCACGAAACGTAAATCAACCCAGAGCAGGGTCAACACCAGGGCGAAGAACCCCAACCACATCCACCATTCACCCATTGTGTCCTCCTTAAAAACGACAAAACCCATGACCGGAGGCATGGGTTCGCGTTTGGAGCAGATACACCTTGCCTCTCGGCAAGGTCTCACTTACAGCCTTGGCTGCCCGGGTGCCGGGTGCTTTGCGCTGCAAAGACACCGTAATGACGACAGACCGGCGAGAAGTTACTCCCCTTGTGCCGCGGATACTAGCAGGCCCTTCTGGTGCTGCCAAGTGCCTGATAAAGATATAGCTATCCGATGAGCGGATCGGCCCGCACCCAGTGTCTCCCCCCGCAACAACAGGGGGCATCCATAAAGAAGGGCGCCCAGAGGCGCCCTGTTATCTGCATGACGGCGACACGTCAGAGCGGGTCTGCCTTGAGGCAAGAGACGGCGTGGTCGAAGTTCCCCTCAAGCACAGGCCGGGTCTTGGCGCACTCGGGACCGGCCACCGGGCAGCGGGTACGGAACACGCAGCCGGACGGCGGATTCATCGGCGACGGCAAGTCCCCTTCCAGGATCTGGATCACCTTGCTGCGCTCCAGATCAGGATCCGGCACCGGCACCGCCGACATCAGCGCCTTGGTGTAGGGGTGCAGAGGATTGGCGTAGATCTCCTTGCCCTTGCCCAGCTCCACCGCATTGCCCAGATACATCACCAGCACCCGATCCGAAATGTGCTTCACCACGGACAAGTCATGGGCGATGAAGATGAGCGACAGCCCCATCTCCTTCTGGATGGACTTGAGCAGATTCACCACCTGCGCCTGGATGGAGACATCCAGCGCCGAGACCGGCTCGTCACAGATGATCATCTTGGGTTCGAGGATCAGGGCCCGGGCGATACCGATGCGTTGACACTGGCCGCCGGAGAACTCATGGGGGTAGCGGTTGACCAGGTTGGGCAACAGCCCCACCTTGGTCATCATGGCGCGCACCTTGCCCTCCACCTCGCTCCTGGAGAGCTTGGGATAGAAGGTGATAAGCGGCTCGGCGATGATATCCCCTATGGTCATGCGCGGATTCAAGGAGGCAAGCGGGTCCTGGAAGATCATCTGGATCTCCTTGCGCTTCTCACGCAGGGCCTTCTGATCGAGCTTGGTCAAGTCGTTACCCAGCCAGACCACCTTGCCGTCCGTGGCGGGCACCAGGCCAATCAGCGCCCGGGCAAAGGTGGACTTGCCGCAACCGGACTCCCCCACTACGCCCAGGGTCTCCCCTTCATACAGACGCAGGGTCACCCCATCGACCGCTTTGAGGGTCGAGGGCTTGGCCCAGGGCCAGGCCTTGTCACTCTTGATGCTGAAGTGGACTTTGAGGTCGGACACTTCCAGCAGCAGTTTCTTGTCAGTACCCATTTAGTTCACTCCCTTGACCATGGCATCCGATACCCAGTGGCACGCGCGGGCGCGGCCATCGTTGAAGGGCAGCAAGAGCGGCGACTCCTGGCCGCAGATCTCGCTGGCCCTGTGGCAGCGCTCCTGGAAGGGGCAGCCTTTGGGCAGACGCAGCAGGTTGGGCGGGTTGCCCGGAATGGTCGGCAAGATCTCCCCCTCGGTGTCGAGGCGGGGAATGGCGCGCAGCAGTCCCTCGGTATAGGGGTGGCTAGGACGGTAGAAGATGTCGTTGACCTTGCCGTACTCCATGGTGCGACCGGCATACATCACCAGCACCTTGTCGCAGATCCCCGCCACCACGCCCAAGTCGTGGGTGATCATGACGATGGAGGTGTTGAACTCTCGCTTGAGCTCGTTCATCAGGGTCATGATCTGGGCCTGCACCGTCACGTCCAGCGCCGTGGTCGGCTCATCGGCGATGAGCAGTTGCGGGCGGCAGAGCAGCGCCATGGCGATCATCACCCGCTGACGCATGCCACCGGAGAACTCATGCGGATACATGTTCATCCGCTGGCGCGACTCGGGGATCTTCACCGCATCGAGCATGCGCACCGACTCCTCGAAGGCCGCAGCCTTGCTCATCCCCTTGTGTTGTATCAGCACTTCCATCAGCTGATCCTTCACCTTCATGTAGGGATTGAGCGAGGTCATGGGATCCTGGAAGATCATCGCTATCTTCTCGGAGCGGATCTTGTTGAGCTTGTGCTCCGGCAGGTTGAGGATCTCCTCCCCCTGGAACTTGGCCGAGCCGGTGATGATGCCGTTCTTGGCGAGCAGGCCCATGATGGCGAAGGCCGTCTGAGACTTGCCTGAACCAGATTCTCCCACTATTCCCAGAGTCTCACCGGCCGAGAGGGAGAAGTTGAGATCGTTGACCGCCACCACATTGCCGTCCGGGGTCTTGAACTCGACCCGCAGATCTTTTACATCCAGTAATTTCATAAAAATTCCTTATCGAACCTCGTGGCTCTTATCAATCCTTCGGGATGCATGACCAGACCATGGGCGCCTGTTAGCACGCCCTGGCTGCACGTTTAGCGATCCTTGGGATCGAGCGCGTCACGCAGACCATCCCCGAGGAAGTTGAAGCAAAACAGGGTCACCACCATGAAACCGGCGGGGAACAAGAGTTGCCAGAGGGCCACTTCCATCGACTTGGAGCCTTCATCCAGCAGGGCACCCCAACTGGTCATGGGCTCCTGCACACCGAGGCCTAAGAAGCTCAGGAAAGATTCAAACATGATCATGCCAGGCACCAGCAAGGTCGCGTAGACCGCCACTATGCCGAGCACGTTCGGTACTATGTGCCGGGTGATGATCTTCCACTTGGAGACGCCACAGACATGGGCCGCCTCGATGAACTCCTTGCTCTTGAGGCTCAGGGTCTGGCCGCGGACGATCCGCGCCATGTCGAGCCAGCTCACCGCGCCGATGGCGATGAAGATGAGCGCCAGGTTGCGGCCGAAGAAGGTCACCAGCATGATCACGAAGAACATGAAGGGGAAGGCGTTGAGGATCTCCAGTACCCGCATCATCAGGCTGTCGACCCGACCGCCGATAAAGCCGGAGGCGGCGCCATACAGGGTGCCGATGATGACGGCCACCAGGGCGCCCATGATGCCGACCATCAGCGAGATACGCCCGCCGAGCAGGGTCCGCACGAAGAGATCCCGGCCCAGGCTGTCGGTGCCAAACCAGTGTCCCGTCTCCAGATCCGGGGCCGATTGCATTGCGCCCCAGTCCGGATCGTCGAAGGTATATTGGGACAGATGCGGGCCTATGATGACCGCCAGACCGATGATGGTCAGGATGATCAGGCTCACCAGCGCCGCTCTGTTGCGCAGGAAACGGCGACGGGCATCTTTCCACAGGGAACGCCCCTCCACCACATCCACTTTCTGTGCGAAGGCTTCGAGTACTTCACGCTTTTCACTATTTACAACCATGATGCACTCCCGGCTTAGTAACGGATCTTGGGATCGATGAAGGCATAGAGAATATCGACCACGGCGTTAAAGGTGATGGTCAAGGCGCCGACCAGAATGGTCAGACCGAGCACCATGGAGTAGTCACGGTTAAGGGCGCCGTTGACGAACAGCTGGCCAATGCCTGGCAGGCCGAAGATGGTCTCGATGACCACGGATCCGGTGATGATGCCGACGAAGGCCGGGCCCAGGTAGGAGACCACCGGCAGCATGGCCGGGCGCAGGGCGTGCTTGAGAATGATGTGGTGCAGCGGCAGCCCCTTGGCGCGGGCGGTGCGGATAAAGTTGGAGTTCATGGTCTCTATCATGCTGCCGCGCATGATGCGCGAGATGGCGGAGATGTAGTACATCATCATGCCAAACACCGGCAGCACCATGAACTGGATGCCGCCGCCCTGCCAGCCACCGGCCGGGAACCAGCCCAGATAGATACTGAAGAAGAGCACCAATAACGGTGCCAGCACGAAGCCCGGGATCACCACCCCGGCCATGGCCGACGACATCAGCAGATAATCGATGAGGGTGTTCTGTTTAAGGGCGGCAATGGTGCCGAACGTTACCCCCAGCAAGACGGCAAAGAAGAAGGCCGATGCCCCTATCTTGGCGGACACTGGCAACGCCTGGCTCACCAGATCGTTGACGCTGAAGTCTTTGTATTTGAACGAGGGGCCCAAATCACCCTGTACCAGGTTGCCCAGGTAGGTGAGGTATTGGGTGCCTATGGGTTTATCCAGACCATATTTGGCCTCGATATTCGCCAGGACTTCCGGCGGCAGGGCGCGTTCGCTGGTAAAGGGGTTACCGGGGGCGAAGCGCATCATGAAGAAGGAGACGGTGATCAAGACCAACAGGGTCGGGATCGCTTCCAATAGACGTTTAAGGATGAATTTCAACATAGACATGTCCTGTCCTGTACTGCTTCCAAAGGGTCGCGGTTTTAATTTAAAGGCCCGCCGTCTGGCGGGCCTGCTTGTTATGCGACTTTTTTACTGTACTCAGTGAGCGATGATGTACATGTCCTTGCTGTACAGGTTATCCAGCGGGTTGGCCGGGTAGCCGCCCACATAGGGTTTCACCATACGGGAGGTCACGTACTGATAGATGGGCGCAATCGGCATGTCCTTGGCCAAGATGTCTTCGGCCTGAACATAGAGCTTGTTGCGGGAGACCTCATCCACCTGGTCACGGGACTCAGCCATCAGCTTGTCGAATGTCGGGTTGGAGTACTTGCCGTCGTTGTTGCCATGGGTGGTCTGCATCAGATCCAGCATGGAGGAGGCTTCGTTGTAGTCCGCAATCCAGCCGCGACGAGCCACATCAAACTGACCCTGCTTGAGGGTTTCCAGATAAGTCTTCCACTCCTGGTTCACCAGGCTCACCTGCACCCCCAGCTTCTTCCACATGGAGGCGACGGCCACGGCCACCTTCTTGTGGTTGTCATCGGTGTTGTAGAGCAGCTCGAACTTGAGCGGGTTGCCCGGGCCGTAGCCAGCCTCTGCCAGCAGCGCCTTGGCCTTGGCATCCAGCTCAGCCTGGCTCAGCTTGGACCAGGCCGGAGCCACCGGCTTGAAGCCATCCACGAAGTCCGGCACCAGGGCATAACCTGGGGTCTCACCCTTGCCCATCACCTTCTCGGCGATCACGTTGCGATCGATGGCATAGGTGAGTGCGGTACGCACTCGCACATCGTCATAGGGTTTGCGCTTGGTGTTGAAGGTGTAGTAATAGGTGCCCACATAGCCGCTCACCTGCACCTCCGTCGGGTGCTCCTTCTTCATCTGCTTGAAGCGCTCGATGGGCATGTTGTAGGTGAGATCCACTTCGCCAGCCAGGTAGCGATTCAGTTCGGCATTGGTGGACTGGATGGGCAGATAGGTGACCTTCTCGATCACCGTCTTGGCGTTGTTCCAATAGTTGGGGTTGCGCTCGACATCGACCCGCTCGTTGACCACCCAATCCTTCAGCTTGTAGGCACCGTTGGAGACCATATTTTCCGGTTGGGTCCATTTGTCACCAAACTTCTCGATCACCGCCTTGGGCACCGGATAAGTGGTGGTGTGAGAGAGCATGCTGACGAAATAGGGAATGGCTTTTTCAAGCTGCACTTCGAAGGTATGGTCATCCGTGGCCTTGACCCCCAGGGTGTCGGCAGGCTGCTTGCCGGCGATGATGGCACTGGCGTTGACTATGGTCGGAATTTCCATGTACCAGGAGTAGGGAGAGCCCGTCTTGGGATCCACGGCGCGCTTGAAGGCATAGACGAAGTCGTGGGCGGTGACAGGGTCACCATTGGACCACTTGGCATCTTTGCGCAGGTGGAACACGAAGTGTTTGTTGTCCTTGGTTTCCCAGGACTCGGCGACGCCGGGCAGGGTCTCACCCTTGGGACCTGAGCTGACCAGACCCTCGAACAGGTCACGCTGAATATTGGATTCGACCGTTCCTTCGGTCTTGTGCGGATCCAGGGTAGCGGGTTCTGAACCGTTGCCTTTCACCAGGGATTGCTCGGGGGCGAGCTTGGTACCAGCGGGGACGTCGGCGGCCTGAGCCAGGGTGGCTCCACCGAATAGCGCAGCCAATAAAAGGGTATTAATCATTGTTTTTTTATGAGTCATTTCCATTTACTCCAACAAGAACATTCCATGCGTTTGTCATAAATGCGGGCCTGAGCACGCAGTCAGCATAATTCCCTGTCATTTCTGATAATGCAATAGATATCATCAGAGCGGGTCTGGATCCTTGGTTAAATAAACAGCTTTTAAGCAATTATCCAGCATTTAAATAGGCCGAAACGGCGCTTTTATACACAGAGCCGCTCGATTCTAGGAAATGGTTAACGAAAAAGAAACAATAAAAAGCCGGTCACGGGGACCGGCTGGCACAAAACAGACTCAGCTCACATCAGGCTGGGGAAGACTCCCTTGATGCCCGCCACCATGATCTCGATGCCAAGGGACATCATGATGAGGCCCATGATCCGGGTCACCACGTTGATGCCAGTGTTGCCCATCAACTTGAACAGCAAGGGGGCGGCGCGAAAAATCAGCCAGGAGCAGAAGGAGAAGATGGCCACCACCAGCGACATGCCAAGCAGCTGCTGCCAATGGCTCTGACTGGCATAGACGATCACCGAAGAGATGGCCCCCGGACCCGCCATCAGCGGCAGCGCCAGTGGCACCACGGCAATCGACTCGCGGGCGGCCAGCTCCCCTTTCTCCTGCTTGTTGTGTTTCACCTCTCCCAGCTTGCCCTGCAGCATGGACCAGGCGATCAGGGTGATAAGCGACCCCCCTGCGATGCGAAACGACGCCAGCGAAATGCCAAAGCCATCGAGGATCAGTTGCCCCATGTACATGGAAACCAACAGGATCACCATGACGGCAATATTGGCCGTGGTGTTGGTCCTCATCCGCTCGGCCGGTGTCTGATGATTGGTCAAGCTGACGAAGACAGGCAGGAGGCCCAGCGGGTTGATAATGGCGATAAGGCCAATGAAGAACTTCAGGTATAACGAAAAATCGATGTCAGCCACGCAAGTCATCCACAGATAAGCGCCCGTTGGGGCCAGCAGGTAAGAAATTGTGCACGAATTTACCTCATAGTTTGTGCGGCCACCAATCAAATAATCTCACGTTCCCCGCCCTCAATAGTTAGTTCCTCTAATGTGTTATCAAATTTCGACACAATCGTTTGTTAAAAAACATTGTGACGATTTAACATTTCGGTAAAATCATTTCGAGTTTTATCTCGCCATCGGATTTGGTAACAAGATTTCATCTCACAAAAAGAGGAGTTTTCAATGATAGATATGGACGTCACCCTGGATTGGCAACTCGATACCCTGCCAGCAACGCTCGTTGCCGGGCTGAGTATGTTTTTCGATCAACTCCCGGTAGATCCCTATATCGACGGTGATTTTCGTCGCCGCCGCTACGGTCGTTTCGAAAAACAGGGCCAGGGCTTTCATCGCCTCGACAACGGCGTCTTCTTCCAAGCCGCCGCCATCAACAAGTTTCTCGGCGACGTGCCCCGCACCTACCCCGATCTGCTGCCCGCCGTTGCCCAGCATGATGCCTTCCTGGCCATGCTCAGCGCCTTCGCACGCCACACGGCACTGGCTGACGGCCGCGAGATAGGCGTGCATCAGATGCGGATCTGCGCCTCCCTCGGCAGCGCAACTCCCCCCGCCCCCGAGGGCGTGCATCAAGATGGCTTCGACTTCATCGGCGTCTTCTTCTGTGGCAGCCAGGGGGTCACGGGCGGGGCCTTGCAGCTTTACCACGGATTAAAAGAATAACCCTTTTTCCAGCAAGCGTTAACAACCGGTGACTATCTGGTGCTCGATGATCGCCGCTTCTACCACAATGCCGCCCCCATCCTCCCCACAGGCCAGCAGGGCCACTGGGATGTCATAGTCCTAACTGCTTGATTTAAATGGCGTGAGATTCGTTCACGCCCCATTCATCCCCCGCCAGCTTAACTCCACAAGCCGATAACATGTTGAAAACATGTATTTTGAAATAAAATTTCTTTTGTTCTTTTGTTACACATGATCCAGATCAAGCTTTGCTGACATGAGACGGCCCTATAATCGATGGCGAAAGCAGTTCAGTAAGGCTTGTAAATACCCCATAGTGGTCAGGCTCTCCTTGACACGGTGTCTATAATTGCCGGGCATTGCCAAGGTCTTACTAAACAGTTTTCAAATCATCAGGAGATAAACATGGCAGTAACCAATTTGGCTGAACTGGATGCACTGGTTGCTCGCGTCAAAGAAGCGCAGCGTCAATTCGCCAGCTTCTCGCAAGAGCAAGTTGATGCAGTGTTCCGCGCCGCCGCCCTGGCCGCCAGCAACGCCCGTATCCCCCTGGCCCAGATGGCCGTGGCAGAGTCCGGTATGGGTATCATCGAAGACAAGGTTATCAAGAACCACTTCGCCTCCGAATACATCTATAACGCGTATAAAGATGAGAAGACCTGCGGCATCCTGAGTCAGGATGACGAGATGGGCACCATGATCATCGCCGAGCCGGTAGGCATCATCTGCGGCATAGTGCCGACCACCAACCCGACCGCTACCGCGATCTTCAAAGCCCTTATCTCCCTGAAGACTCGCAACGCCATCATCTTCTCCCCGCACCCCCGCGCCAAGAACTCCACCAATACCGCCGCCAAGCTGGTACTGGATGCCGCCATTGCCGCCGGTGCCCCGAAAGACATCATCGGCTGGATTGACCAACCTTCCGTCGAGCTGTCCAACGCGCTGATGAAGCACAACGACATCAACCTGATCCTGGCCACCGGTGGCCCGGGCATGGTGAAAGCGGCTTACTCCTCAGGCAAGCCTGCCATCGGTGTCGGTGCGGGCAACGTGCCTATCGTCATCGACGAAACCGCCGATGTTAAGCGCGCCGTCGCCTCCATCCTGATGTCCAAGACCTTCGACAACGGTGTGGTCTGCGCCTCCGAGCAAGCGGTCATCGTGGTTGACTCCATCTACAACCAGGTGAAAGAGCGTTTCTCCAGCCACGATGGCTACATCCTCTCCAAGGATGAAGCGGACAAGGTACGTAAAGTACTGCTGATCAACGGCGCGCTGAACGCCGACATCGTCGGCCAGCCGGCCACCAAGATCGCGGCCATGGCTGGCGTGACTGTGCCAGCCACCACCAAGATCCTGATCGGTGAAGGTCTGGAACTGTGCGCCGAGGATGAGTTCGCTCACGAGAAGCTCTCCCCGACACTGGGTATGTTCCGTGCCAAGAACTTCGAAGACGCCGTTGATATGGCCTGTGACATGGTCAACATCGGTGGTATCGGCCACACCTCCGGCCTCTACACCGACCAGGATCGCAACGCCGACCGCATCAGATACTTTGGCGACAAGATGAAGACCGCCCGTATCCTGATCAACACCCCCTCCACCCAGGGTGGTATCGGTGACCTGTACAACTTCGCTCTTGCTCCTTCCCTGACCCTGGGTTGCGGCTCCTGGAGTGGTAACTCCATCTCCGAGAACGTCGGTCCCAAGCACCTGATCAACAAGAAGACAGTCGCAAAACGGGCAGAAAATATGCTGTGGCACAAACTTCCGAAATCCATCTATTTCCGTCGTGGCTCCCTGCCGATCGCCCTCGGTGATCTGGAAGGCAAGAAGCGTGCAATGGTGGTCACCGACCGTTTCCTGTTCAACAACGGCTATGCCGACGACGTGGTTCGTCTGCTCAAGAAGCTGAACATGGAAGTGGAAGTCTTCTACGAAGTAGAAGCCGACCCGACCCTGTCCATCGTCCGCAAGGGCGCCGAGATGGCCAACTCCTTCAAGCCGGACGTTATCCTGGCGCTGGGTGGTGGTTCACCGATGGATGCGGCCAAGATCATGTGGGTCATGTACGAGCACCCGGACACTGCGTTCGAAGATCTCGCCATGCGCTTCATGGACATCCGCAAGCGTATCTACAAGTTCCCGAAAATGGGCGTGAAGGCCGAACTGGTCTGTATCACCACCACGTCCGGTACCGGCTCTGAAGTCACCCCGTTTGCGGTAGTCACCGACGACGCCACCGGCATGAAGTACCCGCTGGCCGACTACGAGCTGACCCCGAACATGGCCATCGTCGATGCCAACCTGGTCATGAATATGCCCAAGTCCCTGTGCGCCTTTGGTGGTGTGGATGCGGTCACTCACGCCATGGAAGCCTACGTTTCCGTACTGGCCAACGAGTACTCCGATGGCCAGGCGCTGCAAGCGCTGAAGCTGCTCAAAGAGTACCTGCCGTCCAGCTACCAGAACGGTGCCAACGACCCGGTTGCCCGCGAGAAAGTACACAACGCGGCCACCATCGCCGGTATCGCGTTCGCCAACGCCTTCCTGGGTGTCTGCCACTCCATGGCGCACAAGCTGGGCGCCGAGTTCCACATCCCGCACGGTCTGGCCAACGCCCTGCTGATCAGCAACGTGATCCGCTACAACGCCAACGACAACCCGACCAAGCAGACTGCGTTCTCCCAGTACGATCGTCCGCAGGCTCGTCGTCGTTACGCCGAAATCGCCGATCACCTGGGTCTGACCAACAGCAGTGACCGCACCGCGGCCAAGATAGAGAAACTGCTGGCCTGGCTGGACGAGCTGAAAGCGACCTTAGGGATCCCGGCCTCCATCCGTGAAGCCGGCGTGAACGAAGCCGACTTCCTGGCCAAGGTTGACCAGCTGGCCCTGGAAGCATTCGATGACCAGTGCACCGGCGCCAACCCGCGCTACCCGCTGATCACCGAGCTCAAAGCCATACTGATGGATACCTACTACGGTCGTCCTTTCAGCGAGGAAGTCCGGGTTGCTGCCAAGGTGGAAGCCAAAGTCGACGTCAAGGTTGATAGCAAGAAGAAAGCCAAAGCCTGATAAGTCAGAGCGATAACAAGAGCCCGCGCACATGCGCGGGCTTTTTTATTTGTCTATCTGCTTAATTTTGCTAGCTTGTTGGTAGGCTTTTTGGCGAACAGGTGTTGCGTATGGCACTGATGCAGGCATCTATCGAGCAGTTGCGGATAGGCCACTATGTCCACCTGCCCGTGGGCTGGCAACAACACCCCTTCCTGTTCAACGCTTTCAAGATCAAAGATCAGCAGCAGCTCGATATCATACGCCACCTGGATCTCGCCCTGCTCACCGTCGACACCGACAAGAGTGACCTGCCGCTGGCCCCCTTGCTGCAAGGTGACGACCCCGTCGAATTACCCCCTGCCGGGCACTCCCCTGCCCCGAGTCACGCCACTGAGACGGCACTCTTCGATGACAAAGCCTGGCGCCGATCTCTGCGCAGTGCCGACAAGGCATTTGGCCAATCCATGTTGGATTTGCGTGAAGCACTCGGAGCCCTCAATTTGAAACCCGATGAGGGGCTGGCCAATGTCGCCCAGCTGGTGCGCAATGTGGCCGCCCGCCTGCGTGAACATCAGGGCCCCCTCGGCCTGCATCTGATCCGCAGTGTCCACAGCGACATCCTGCTACAACACAGCCTCAACATTGCCTTTATTGCCATGTTGATGGCCCGCGAGCTGGAGATGGACCCCCTGGCGATCGAGGAGGTGGGATTGGCGGGTCTGGTACATGATATCGGCGAGCTGAGAGTGCCCAGCCAGATCAGCCAGAAACGGGGCGAACTGACGCGTTCTGAACAAAATTACCTGAATATGCACCCTCAATACGGGCTGGAAATGCTCAATCAGTGGCAGGCATTCGAACCCAGGATCCGTCAGGTTGCCCATCTTCATCATGAACGGCTCGATGGCAGTGGTTTCCCCCTCGGCATCAAGGGCGGCGAGATCCCGCCACTGGCGCGCCTCATCGGTCTGGTGGATTATTTTGATGAACTGCTTCACCCCAGGGGGACGAGTCAGCCAGTCGCCCCCAATCAGGCCATCAGCCAGCTCTACAAGCTCTCTCAGAAGAAATTCGAGCAACCCTTGGTCAAGCTGCTTATCAAACTGCTCGGCGTCTATCCCCCCGGATCTCTGGTGCAGCTGTCGGATGGTGTCCTGGCCCTGGTTGTCAGCACTGAGCCTACCCAACCCTTGAAGCCCAAGATCCTGCCCTATGCCAAGGGGCAGCGCAGCGAGGGGGTTCCCCTCATCGATCTGCGCGAAGATGAGCGCACTATCATCGCCTCGCTCAAACCGGAGGAACTGGACGATGCCCAGCGCCACTTCTTCAATCCGGGCCGACGCTTTTGTTACTACTTTGCATTTTGAGTTATCCCCAGAAGCTGGGGATAACTCATTGGACAAACTTGAATAATCGACTGAAAACCCACAAAACGGTTGTCGACTGAGGATGGATAAAAAACGCCCAGTCTCACGACTGGGCGGAGCATGCCACCTCCATGTGGCACATCCTGCGGATGCATTCATGCTCCCCTCCTGAATATCAATTGTTTTTCATTTACACAAATATCAATTTAACGTGCTGATTTTATATAGTTTTTATTTTATGTTCTGGCAAAATGCCGCCCCAGGCGCCAACAGAGTCGCCACAGAACAAGATCCCGATCACAGTTGCGGGGGGATGGTCATCCACTGCCCCCCTAGCAATGAGGAACGTTTTTTATGCAATTGGTCCTCTCACTGCTGCAGCAGATGAGCGTCTTCCTGGTCATCGCCTACCTCTTTTCCAAGACGCCACTGTTTCGGCCGCTGACGCATTTCTCGGTGCGCCTGCCCCACAAGGTGCTCATTTATGTGCTCTTTTCCGGTTTCTGCATCCTGGGCACCTATGTGGGCCTGGACATCGATGATGCCATCGCCAACACCCGCGCCGTGGGGGCCGTGCTCGGCGGTCTGCTCGGCGGCCCCCTGGTTGGCCTGCTGGTCGGACTGACCGGCGGCCTGCACCGCTACAGCATGGGCGGTTTTACCGATCTGGCCTGCGCCATCTCCACCACCTGCGAGGGGCTGCTCGGCGGCCTGCTGCACTGGCGCCTGGTGCGGGCGGGTCGGACCGATGCGCTGTTCGAGCCCAGAACCGCCTTCTTCGTCACCCTGGTGGCCGAAGTGATGCAGATGGTGATCATCTTGCTGGTCGCCGCCCCCTTCGATAAGGCACTGCTGCTGGTGCGCACCATCGCCACCCCCATGATCCTGGCCAACTCCTGCGGCGCGGCCCTGTTCATCAGCATGATCCGCGATCAACAGCAGATGTATGAGAAGTTCTCCCGGGTCTTCTCGGCCAAGGCGCTGACCATCGCCAACCGCACCGTCGGCATCATGAGCCAGGGGTTCACGGTGGAAGCGAGCGACAAGATTGCTCATATCGTCAAGGAAGAGACCGGGGTCGGCGCCGTGGCCATCACGGACACTCACCAGATCCTGGCGTTTATCGGCATAGGGGAAGATCACCACAAGCCGGGTACCCCTATCACCTCGCGCCTCACTCAGCAGGCCATCAGTGAGAACCGGGTGCTGTTTGCCGATGGCAACAGCCAACCCTATCGCTGCAGCATCTCCCCCCAGTGCGAGCTCGGCTCGGTGCTGGTGATCCCTCTGCAGGGGGACATGGGGGTGATTGGCACCATCAAGCTCTACGAGCCCAAGACCCGATTGTTTCTCAAGATCAATCACACCCTGGGCGAGGGGATCGCCAATCTGCTCTCCCAGCAGCTGCTCAGCGGTCGACTGGAGCAACAACAGCGCCTGCTGATGCAGTCAGAGCTCAAGTTGGTACAGGCCCAGATCAATCCCCACTTCCTGTTCAACACCCTCAACACCATAGGGGCCATCACCCGCCGCAACCCGGAGCGGGCCCGGGAGCTGCTATTGCACCTGTCGCGCTTCTTTCGCAACAACCTTAAGCGCCAGAGCGATCTGGCCACCCTGCAAGAGGAGCAAGAGCACTGCCAGTCCTATCTGGAGATAGAGCTGGCCCGCTTCGGCGACAGACTGACGGTCATCAACGAGATCCCCGAGCATCTGGCCCAGCTGCGTCTGCCGAGCTTCACCCTGCAGCCTCTCATCGAGAATGCCATCAAACATGGGATCTCCACCCTGCTGGGCGAGGGGCGATTGCGATTGCTGGCCCAGGAGCATGAGGGGTGCGTGACCATCAGCGTCGAGGACAACGCCGGTTGCTGGCAACCGGGAGCCAATGGCGATGGGTTAGGCATCTCCATTGTCGACAAGCGCCTCAAGAGCGCCTTCGGCCCGCAATATGGCATCAGCATTCACTGTGAACCCGAGCACTGGACCCGGGTCTCGTTCACCTTGCCCAGGGATACCCCATGAACCCGCCTTGCGCCCCGGTCTCAACCCGTCCCACACAGAGCCCTTTGTCCCAGGAGAGAAGATGATCCGCGTTCTCATCGTCGACGATGAACCCTATGCCCGCGACGAGCTGGCCCTGCTGCTTGGTCAGGATGATGACATCGTTCTCCTGGGGCAGGCGGCTAACGCCATAGAGGCGCTCGGCCTGATCAACAGCCTCAAACCTGACGTGGTCTTCCTCGATATTCAGATGCCCAAACTCAGCGGCATGGAGCTGGTCGCCATGCTCGATCCCCTGCCCCGCATCGTCTTCGTCACCGCCTATGACGACTATGCCATTCAGGCCTTCGAAGAGCAGGCCTTCGACTATCTGCTCAAACCGGTCGAACCCGCCCGACTGCACAAGACCCTGGCTCGGCTCAAGCAGGATATGACGCCGCAACCCATGGCGACCCTGGCACCGGCCATCCACCATATTCCCGGCTATCTCCATAACCGGGTGAGACTGTTGCCCATGGCGCAGGTGGAGTACGCCTTCTCGGATCTGGGCGGGGTGCATGTGGCCTGTCAGGGGGAGTTGTTTCACACCCAGCTCACCCTCAAATCCCTGGAGGAGAAGAGTCCGCTGCTGCGCTGCCATCGCCAGTACCTGATCCACCCTGCCGCCATCTTCGAAATCGCCCTGCTCGATAACCAGCTGGCCGAGATAGTC
This sequence comes from Aeromonas rivuli, assembly GCF_000820045.1. Taxonomy (GTDB): domain Bacteria; phylum Pseudomonadota; class Gammaproteobacteria; order Enterobacterales; family Aeromonadaceae; genus Aeromonas; species Aeromonas rivuli. The sequence goes on from NZ_CDBJ01000053.1 coordinate 159,150, forward strand.
ACCCAGAGCGGCGCCCGGGTGCCGGTCAGCCGCCGCTACCTCAAGGAGCTGAAAGACCAGTTCGGTCTCAGCTAACCGCCCTCCTCCAGCATGCCAGGGCGCCTTGACCAAGGACCCCTGCCAGGGCCCCTTGCCATGCAAGCCGGGCCTCCAGCAGGCCTGGCCCATCGGGCATCAAGCGTGAACCGGATCACAATCCTTCGCCGCTCGGGACGCCAAGACGCCGCTCAGGTTCTTTCCCATGAGTTTCACCGCCCGGCCACCTAGACTCCTCAGCGCACACCACAATAACAAGTAATGGAGCGTTACAATGGTCTGGTTCTTCCTCTGTGTCGGCCTGCTCGTCGCCGGCTATTTCACTTACGGTAAAATCATCGAACGGATTTTCGGCCCCAAACCCGAGCTGAAAACCCCGGCCATCACCATGGCCGATGGGGTGGACTATGTCCCCATGTCCGACAAGAAGATTTACCTGGTTCAGCTGCTCAACATCGCCGGGGTCGGTCCCATCTTCGGCCCCATACTCGGCGCCCTCTATGGCCCGGTCGCCATGCTGTGGATCGTATTTGGCTGCATCTTCGCCGGTGCGGTGCACGACTACTTCTCCGGCATGCTGTCGGTGCGCGCCAAGGGCGCCTCTGTCCCGACCGTGGTCGGTGAGCACCTGGGCACAGTCGCCAAGCACTTCATGAACCTGTTTGCCGTCATCTTGCTGATGCTGGTCGGCGTGGTGTTCGTACTGAGCCCGGCCGGTCTGCTCTCCAGCCTGACTCACATCGAGATGGTCTACTGGATCGCGGCCATTTTTGCTTACTACATCCTCGCGACCATAGTCCCCATCGACAAGATCATCGGTCGCTTCTACCCCATCTTCGGCGCCCTGCTGGTGTTCATGTCGGTCGGCCTGGTGATCGGCCTCATGGTATCGGGCAAGGGGTTCTACAACACAGGGATGGACTTCTCCAACCTGCACCCCACCGACTTGCCGCTCTGGCCGCTGCTGTTCATCACCATCGCCTGCGGTGCCGTCTCGGGTTTCCACGCCACCCAGTCCCCACTGATGGCGCGCTGCATGCAAAATGAGAAGTCCGGTCGCTTCATCTTCTACGGCGCCATGATAGGCGAAGGTGTCATCGCGCTGATCTGGTGCACCCTGGGGCTCTCCTTCTACGAGAGCACGGATGCCCTGAACGCAACCCTGGCCAATGGCGGCCCCTCTGCCGTGGTCCACGAGGTCTCCACTGGCCTGCTCGGCACCGTCGGCGGCATCCTCGCCATCCTCGGCGTGGTGATCCTGCCCATCACCTCCGGCGATACCGCGTTTCGCAGTGCCCGCCTGATAGTGGCGGACTTCCTCAACATGACCCAGAAGCCCATCGTCAAGCGCCTGCTGATTGCCATCCCCATGTTTGTGCTGGGTTACATCATCTCCAAGGCAGAGTTCGGGGTGATCTGGCGCTACTTCGGCTGGGCCAACCAGACCACCGCGGTGATCATGCTGTGGGCTGCCGCCGCCTACCTCGCCAAGGAGGGCAAGCTGCACTGGATTTGCACCATACCGGCCATGTTCATGACCGCCGTGGTCATCACTTACCTGGCCAATGCCCCCATCGGCTTTGGCATGGAGATGCAGATCTCGACCATCATCGGCTTGGTGGCTACTGCCCTGCTGACCCTGGCCTTCCTGGTCAAGTTCAGGCCAACCGATGCGAGCGAGACCGCCAGTGAAATCAAGGAGATCTGACCGCCCTCCCGCGCTGAAATAGCAAGAGGCCCGGCATCGCTGCCGGGCCTTTTCATTTGTCAGGTCATCAGACGCAGACCCCTGACTCAGTTGCCAGGTGCCTGATCCTTGGGCGCTTCGGCCGGGGCCTGGTACCACTGCTCCTTGGCCACCAGCACTGCCTGATCCGGCTGGGCAATGAAGTTGGGGGACATGATCTGTACCCCGAACTCGTTGAACACATCCTGGATATGGCCATGGAGCTCGGTCTTGACCACCGCGGGCAGCAACCCCGCCTTCATGCGCACCTGCAGCTCGTATTCCACATACCAATCCTGCAGATTGAGCTGACGCACCAGGGGGGCCTCGTCCTGATTGAGCCGCTCACAGCGCCGGGCGGCCAGTTCCAGCATGGCATGCACCTGACGCCAGGGGGTGTCATAGCCGATGGTTACCTTGGTGAGCAGGGCCACTCCCTTCTCGCCGGCGAGGCGGGTGAGATTGACCACCTTGCCGCCCACGACCACGGCGTTGGGCAGGGTAACCTCGTGATCCTGGCGCGTCACCAGCTTGGTAGACAGGGCACTGAGCTCGGTCACCATGCCTTCCACCTCGCCAATCTGTACCAGATCGCCGGGACGCAGGGCCCGCGAGTAGATGAGCACCAGACCACTCATGGCGTGGTTCATGATCCCCGCCGAGCCCAGGGTCACCATGAGGCCGAAGAAGACACTCACCCCCTTGAAGGCATCCGAATTGGCGCCGGGCAGATAGGGGTAGGCCACCGTCAGGGCAAACAACCAGATCACCACGGAGAGCAGGCGACGGGTCGCCCCCACCGTCTCGGCATGCAGCCCCTGCATCCGTAGCTGACCACGTTCGATGCGATCAAAGATGATGCCCAGCATACGTATGAAGAGCCGGGTCATGACGAAGATGAGCAACACTGTCACCAGCCCCGGCATGGCGGCCATGATGCCCTCCAGCATGTCAATGCACAGGGTAAACAGCGAGCTGCCCAGCCGATCGCTCCAGGCCCTGGTTTGAGGAAAGAGCCCCAATACGTAGGTGAGCCAGCCGTAGGTCACCATGAACACCAGCAGCAGCGTCACCAGCCCCAGTAGTCGCACCTCGACATTGCCCGCCACCTGGCGCCACTGGTGAGGGATCAACCCCTTTTGCAGCAACAGTCGATTGGCGAGCCACTTTCTGACTCGACGATGGATCCATTGCAGGCCCCATATAAGGCCGAAGAAAACCAGGCTGGCCAGCACAGCTTTGCCGGTGGCCTTGAGCAGATAAGGCGTGGAGTGCAGCTCCAGATACTTGAGTCTCACCTCTTCCAATCGCCCCCGCACGCGGTCGGCCGCTTGATCCAGGGTGAGCTCATCGAGATCGTCCAGATCCTTGTCCACCAGCACCAGGACTCGTTTGCCGTTGGCCATGAACTCCCGCGTCTCATAGCCGAGCCGCTGGCTCGCGACGACGGTAATGGGGGTCTGCAAGTCATCCGCACTCATGGTGTCGAGGCGTTCATGCACCCGACGCACCCGATCCGCACCGTCCAGGCTACCAAATTTGGCCTGAAACATGACGATAGGTTCATGGAGCAGCACCAGGGTCCGGGCCAGCTCCTGCTCGGTGGGCTCTCGCCTCGGTTCTGCCGCCCAGCCCACTCTTGCCAAGAGCAGGCAAGTCAACAGCAGACCGGTCAACCACAAACTCATGTTGCACAGTTTTTTCATCGCGCCCCCATTTCCCTGTTTCTCACAGATCCGGATCAATTTTTTGTTTGATTTTACAGAAAAAAAAATTCTTTTGCGTGATTAATAACCGGCCAATGAACCTAGGCTGTACCAGAAGATGGACGCCTCTATTGCACACTTGCACTGAGGTAATATGCTGTCATCATGTGCCGCTGAACACTGCGGATACGAGATGAAAGTGTCAGCTCGAAATTTATATGGGAGAAATTGAGGATGCTTGATTACATTGCCTTGGGGATCTTGGTATTCGTCGTCTTGGTCATGTTTTATGGAGTTATCGTCATTCACGATATTCCGTATGAAATTGCCAAACATCGCAATCACCCCCATCAGGATGCCATTCACGTGGCCGGCTGGGTCAGTCTGTTTACATTGCACGTACTTTGGCCTTTCCTGTGGATCTGGGCCACTATCTATCGCCCCGATCGTGGCTGGGGGTTCAGTCAACGTCTGCAACAGGACGAAGATGATCTTTCTACCATCAAGCAAGAGCTTGCCGCTTTGCAAGCCCGTATGGCCACGCTCGAACAGCCCAAAAAATAGGTAATATTTCATGGACTTGCTACTGATCCTTACTTATACCGCTCTCTGTATCGGTATCTTCAAGCTCTTCAAGATCCCCCTCAACAAGTGGACTGTGCCGACGGCCGTGCTGGGCGGGGTCTTCATCATCGGGGCGCTCATCGTACTGATGAACTACAACCACCCCTATTCAGAGCTGGCACGCAACTATTACGTCTCCACCCCCATAGTGCCGCTGGTCAAGGGCCGCGTCACCGAGGTGCCAGTCCAACCGAATCAGCCTGTCAAGAAAGGAGATGTGTTGTTTCGTATCGAAGCCGAGCCATTCCAGGAGAGGGTTGCCAGCCTGACCGCCAGGCTTGCCTCCAACACAGATTTCCTCAGAGCCCTCAGTGCCAGACTGCGCTCCGCCAGTCTGGATCGCGATCGCGCTCAGGAGCTGGTGCGCCGTGGCATCGGCAAACAACGGGATCTCGACGTCACCCAGGCCAACGTGGACGATATCGTCGCCCAGACTGATCAACAAAAGGCAGCGCTGGATGACCTCAAGGCCCAGCTAAACATCGCCAAATACGATCTGGAGCAGACAGTGGTCTATGCCCCAAGCGATGGCCATATCGTGCAACTGGCGTTGCGCCCCGGCATGATCGCCGCCCCCTTCATGTATCGCCCCGTGATGACCTTCATCCATGAAGATGCCAACTCCTACGTCGGCTGGTTCTGGCAGAACAGCATGCAGCGCCTGAAGGCAGGGGACGAGGCTGAAGTAGTGCTGGACGGCATCCCAGGCCGGATCTTCAAAGCCAAGGTGCAGTCCGTGATCCCCGCCATGGCGCCGGGTAACATCCAGGCTCAGACGGGCCTTATCGACCAGACCACGGCGCAACTGCCGGGTCGCCTGCCCATCGTCCTCGAGATCACCGATCCCGAGTGGGCCAAGTATCAGGTGATCGCCGGCTCCAGTGGCCAGGCCGCCATCTACACCGAACATGTCCACCATGTGGCCATCATGCGTAAAATCCTGATGCGCATGGGTAGCTGGCTCAACTACCTGTTCCCCTTCCATTGATCACTCCAAGCGGGCCAGTCTGACTGGCCCGCTGTCGTTTGTGCCCAGCCCTTCCCCTCCCTATAATGCCCGCCAGCCCTTTTTATCAGTCAGCTTCCCCATCATGTTCGTGCTCAGGCCCTATCAGACAGAGGCGGTCAACGCCGTCATCCAGCATTTTCGCAAACACCCGGATCCCGCCGTGGTGGTGCTGCCCACCGGGGCTGGCAAGAGTCTGGTGATCGCAGAGCTCGCCCGCAAAGCCCGTGGCCGGGTGCTGGTGCTGGCCCACGTCAAGGAACTGGTGGAACAGAATCACGGCAAATATGAGGCCTGGGGGCTCAAGGCCGATATCTTCGCCGCCGGGCTGGATCGCAAGGAGGCCAAGGCCCAGGTGGTGTTTGGCTCGGTGCAGTCTGTGGCGCGCAATCTGGCCGCCTTCGATCCCGTTTCACCAGTGGCAGCCACCTCGGTAGACACCATCAGTGCCACGGGAAGCTTCTCCCTGCTCATCATCGACGAGTGCCATCGGGTATCACTGGATGAGGAGAGCCAATACCATCAGGTGATCGACCATCTTAAAATCGCCAATCCATCCCTCAAGATCCTCGGGCTCACCGCTACCCCCTACCGACTGGGGCTGGGCTGGATCTACCGGCGCCACTATCACGGCATGGTGAAGAGCCACGGCGAACGGCTGTTTGGCGACTGCGTGTTCGAGCTGCCGCTGCGCTACATGGTGAAACACGGTTATCTCACGCCGCCCCGATTGGTTGATGCCCCCATAGTCCACTACGACTTCAGCAAGTTGATTCCCAAGGGCAATGGCCTGTTCAGCGAGGCGGACCTCAATGGCGAGCTCAAGCGCCAGCAGCGGGTCACCCCCCACATCATCAGCCAGGTGCTGGAGTACGCAGTCGATCGCCAGGGGGTGATGGTCTTCGCCGCCACCGTCGAGCATGCCCGCGAGATCCAGGGTCTGCTCGTCGCCAAGGAGCAGCACACCGCCCTCATCACCGGCGAGACCCCGGGCCCTGAGCGCGATGCCCTCATCAGCGCCTTCAAAGGGCGGGAGATCAAGTTTCTGGTCAACGTCTCAGTGCTCACCACAGGTTTCGATGCTCCCCATGTCGATCTCATCGTGATGCTGCGCCCCACCGAGTCTGTCTCGCTCTACCAGCAGATCGTCGGCCGTGGCCTGCGCCTCTCGCCGGGCAAGACGGATTGCCTGGTACTCGACTACGCGGGCAACAACTTCAACCTGTTCGCCCCCGAGGTGGGGGAGCCCAGGCCCCATGCCGGCACCGAACCCGTGCAGGTACCTTGCCCGGCCTGTGGTTTTGCCAACACCTTCTGGGGCAAGACCGATGAGGATGGCAAGGTGATTGAACACTATGGCCGGCGCTGCCAGGGATTCTTCGAGGATGACGATGGCGCGCGGGAAGAGTGCGACTACCGCTTTCGCGCCAAGATTTGTCCCGGCTGTGGCAGTGAAAACGACATCGCCGCCCGCCGCTGCCAGCGCTGCGATCAGCTGCTGGTCGACCCGGATGACAAGCTTAAGGAAGCCCTCAATCTCAAGGACTGCATGGTGATCCGCGCCGCCGGGCTGACCCTGGCTGCCGGCCGCGGCAAACAGGGGGAGCGGCTGGAGGTGACCTATCACGATGAGGATGGTTTGACCCTGATGGAGTATTTTTCTTTCCACAGCCCAGGGGCGCGACGCTTGTTTCAACGGGCCTTTGTGCGTCATCATTGGCGCGCTCCGGGCCTGGAGCCCGAATTTGCCACCCTGGATAGCGTCCTTGCGGCACAGGCCCAGTTCCGTCATCCCGATTTCGTCATCGCCCGCAAGTCAGGGCGCTTCTGGCAGGTGAAAGAGAAGATTTTTGATTATGAGGGGCGGTATCGCACTGCCGACAGCCTCGGCTAACGTCGGAGCCTGACTGACAGGTGACAGCGACCATGCTCGATGATGAGGCGCCGCACCGCCAACCCTTGGCTAAGGTCGGGACCTGGCTGATGGGTAAAAGAGACGATTTTTCTATTCTGAGGGGCGACAGCGCACTGCCGGCCCCTCGGCTAACACAGAGGTTTTTATGCAGCGGCTTTTGACAGGTTTTTGTGCTTTCGTTTCCCTGGCGGCTCTGGCTGCCCCGCTGACCCCGCCCCAGGGCGGTCAATATGCCGTGATAGTGCAGGGCAACAATGGCGTCGAGTACGCTCGCCACGCCGATGACATGATAGCCCCCGCCTCCACCATGAAGGTACTCACCGCCCTGGCTGCCCGACTCGAGCTGGGCGCCGATTTTCGCTTCGCCACCGATATCCAGGTCAAGCCGGGCGCTAAGCAGGGCGATCTCATCAATGGCGATCTCTGGATCAACTTCGTGGGCGATCCCACCCTGTCGCGGATGGACCTGCTCGCCCTCTTCAAGCAGCTTGGCGTCACGCGCATCAAGGGCAATGTCCACGTCAATACCGGCGCCTACAACGGCTATGAACGCGGCAATGGCTGGTCCTGGGGGGATCAGACCCTCTGCTTCGCCGCCCCCGTCTCTGCGGTCATCATCGACAAGAACTGTGCCTATGGCACCGTCAGCGCCACCCAGATAGGCCGCCCCGCCAGCGGCCATGTGGCCACCGGGGTACCCATCAGCATCAGCGCCGACAACGTGGAGGTGATGAGCTATGGGGACATGGCACGCCAGTTCTGCGCCCTGGAAGTCGACATGGCCAAGGGCAATCATTACGAACTCAAGGGCTGTATCACCCCGAACAAGGAGCCCCAAGGGCTACGTTTTGCCATCCACGACGTGGAAGCCTGGGGCTGGGACAACATTCGCTGGGCCATGGACAGAGCCGGGGTCAAGCATGACGGTCTGCTGCGCGTGACTCACAAGGCGCCTGAGGGTGCCGAGACGCTGGCAACCCACTATTCCGCCCCGCTGCCGGTGATGCTGGCCAAGATGCTGAAGAAATCCGACAACACCTATGCCGATACCTTCCTCAAGACCGTGGGTCGCCACTACTACAACAAGCCGGGCAGTTATCGCAGCGGCACCATGGCGGTCCGCGCCATCCTGACCAAGCAGGGCATCGATCTGGGCAATGCCACCCTGGCTGATGGCTCGGGTCTCTCCGCCCATAACCTCATCAGTGCCCGCCAGATGCTGTCTGTGCTGAACTTTATCCAGCGCAATGATGCCCAGCTGGGCTTTATCAAGTTACTGCCCAGCTCCCAGGTTGACGGCACCCTGGCGTGGCGACGCAGCGTCACCGCCCCCATGATGAAAAACAAGGTGCATGCCAAGACGGGCACCATCACAGGCACCTCCAACCTGGCCGGTTTCATCGATACCGCCGGGGGACAGCGCAAGGCGTTCGTGGTGTTCCAGCGTGGCCTCTCCCAGGATCCCGCCACCCATGAGCGCTACCGTGCCAGCAAGGCGCCCTGGCCATGGACCGTCTTTGAGAAAGGCATACTCGAGGGTATCTACCAGCAGCAACCGCTCCAGATCGTCGATCGTCCGTGAATGGGCGCGGTGAGCATACCGATGCCGGCAGGGCCTGTGCCATCGAACAAGGCGAATGCAGGCATCGACAATTTCCACTTTGACTGACCCAGGGGCACCGCTATGCTGTGCCCTGTCCCATATCAACGCCCTCGTATCATTGGAGAGAGAAGATGTTTGTAGAAATTTATGGTCGTCCCGGTTGCCCCTACTGCGTGCGCGCCAAGATGCTGGCCGAGCAGTTGCGTGAGGAACGCGATGATTTTGACTTCAAATACGTGGATATCCAGGTAGCAGGGCTCACCAAGGATGACTTGGCCGCCAAGGCGGGTAAACCCGTCACCACAGTGCCGCAAATCTTCCTGGACGAGCAGCACATCGGTGGCTGCACCGATTTCGAAGCCTATGCCAGAGCCAATCTGGGCCTCGATCAGTAACCCCATAGAAATACCAAAAAGGCGCCCCGGGGCGCCTTTTTCATGTTCATGGCCGATCACCCACCGGCTTGACTCGCCACCCTGGTGAATCGGCTCACGGTCTGTCCTTGATCCTCGGCGCTCCCCATGAACATGGCGAGGGGGCGAGCGTACACCACGCCATCCTGCTCGGATTGATAGATCACCAGCTGCTCCCGGGTCTCGCTGTGCCAAGCCAGGGTGAGCACCCGATAGTAGCCGCCCTTGAAGTGACGATAACGGCCTGGCTCGGGTAACTGGGGTTGCATGTCCGCTGCCATCTTATTCTCCTCAATGGTGCCATCGGTGAACACTTCGCCGCACTGGCCTGAACACCGACCCACTCTGCGGCCAACCAGGCCCCCAAACGATACTTTTTTACGCAAGCTAATCGTGCCACAAGCGGGTGGTAATTCAATACAGTAAGGGTTGATATACCACTACCACCACATCTTTCACTAGAAATCCGCACCATCAGCAAACGAAAACACTAAAAATAACAACTTGGCAACCCTGTTTTAGCGGTCATAAACAGGGAATTATTCTAAAAAGAGGATTGTTCTGGCATTCAATTCTGTGAAGAATAGGGACAAAGAAATTTGATTCTAAGCATGCCTTTTCGCCAACGCGCTCCAGGGGATTTCAGTCACTATGCTCACCATCGACAAGTCGCACAAGCTCGACGATGTCTGTTACGACATTCGCGGCCCTGTGCATAAAGAGGCTCGCCGTCTCGAAGACGAAGGCCACCGCATCATCAAGCTCAACATCGGCAACCTGGCCCCCTTCGGTTTCGAGGCCCCGGAGGAACTCATCAAGGATGTGATCCTCAACATGCCCCAGAGCCAGGGCTACTGCGACTCCAAGGGACTCTTCTCCGCCCGCAAAGCGGTGATGCAGTACTACCAGCAAAAAGGGATGCGCAAGATCGATATCGATGACATCTACATCGGTAACGGTGCGAGCGAGCTCATCGTCATGGCCATGCAGGCGCTGCTCAACAACGGCGACGAGATGCTGGTGCCCTCCCCCGACTATCCGCTGTGGACCGCCGCCATCACTCTCTCCGGCGGCCATGCGGTGCACTACCGCTGTGATGAAGGGGCCGACTGGTACCCGGATCTCGATGACATCCGCGCCCGCATCACCCCGCGCACCCGCGGCCTGGTGCTGATCAACCCCAACAACCCGACCGGCGCCGTCTACGGCAGCGAATTCCAGTTGGAGTTGATCGAAATAGCCCGTCAACACAACCTCATCATCTTCGCCGACGAGATCTACGACAAGATCCTCTACGACGACATCTCCCATACCAGCGTCTGCACCCAGTGTGACGATGTGATGGTGGTGACCTTCAATGGCCTCTCCAAGGCCTACCGCGCCTGCGGTTTCCGCCAGGGCTGGATGGTCCTCACCGGCCCCAAGGGCCGTGCCAAGGGCTACATAGAGGGGCTGGAGATGCTGGCCTCCATGCGCCTGTGCTCCAACGTGCCCATGCAGCATGCCATCCAGGCGGCGCTCGGTGGCTACCAGAGCATCAATGAGCTGATCCTGCCGGGCGGGCGGCTGCGTCGCCAGCGAGACAAAGCCTGGGAACTGATCAACGACATCCCCGGGGTCTCCTGCGTCAAACCCAAGGGGGCGCTCTACCTGTTCCCGCGCCTCGACCCCAAGGTGTACGACATTCGCGACGATCAGAAGATGGTGTTCGACCTGCTGCAGCAAGAGAAGCTGCTGCTGGTGCAGGGGACCGGCTTCAACTGGCCTGCCCCGGATCACTTCCGCCTGGCCTTCCTGCCACGGGAAGAGGAACTGGAAGAAGCCATTGGTCGCCTCGCCCGTTTCTTGAAGGGTTACAAGCAGTAAGTCGCTGATTGACATGTAGAAAAGAGGCTCCCACGGGAGCCTCTTTCATGGATGCGATGGCCGGGTGAGGCCCGCCTGTCGGTCCCATGAGCCGTTCATAGCAAAGGGCCCTGTCCGTAGCAGACAGGGCCCTTTTCATGGCGGGAACTCAGGCGAGCTTACAGCTCGATAACGTCGAACTTCACGTCCGGATCCACATCCGCGTCGTAATCCACCTCGTCCAGACCGAAGCCGAACAGGCGCAGGAACTCCTGCTTGTAGCCGGTGTAGTCGGTCAACTCGGAGAGATTCTCGGTGGTGATGGAAGGCCAGAGATCGCGGCAGGTCTGTTGCACGTCTTCACGCAGCTCCCAGTCATCCATGCGGATGCGGGCCTTGTCATCCAGGGCCAGATCGCCGGTGTAGAGACGGGTGCGCATCAATCTGTCCACCTGCTCCATGCAGCCTTCGTGGATGCCCTTCTCTTTCATGATCTTGAAGGCCATGGAGATATAGAGCGGCATCACCGGAATGGCGCTGGAGGCCTGGGTGACCACGGATTTGAGCACGGCCACGTGGGCGGTACCGCCCTTGGCCGCCAGGGAGCCACGGATGGCGGTGGCGGCGCGGTCCAAGTCTTCCTTGGCGCGGCCCAGAGTGCCATGCCAATAGATTGGCCAGGTGAGATCGGTGCCGATGTAGGAGTAGGCCACCGACTTGGCGCCATCGGCCAGCACGTCTGCATCACGCAGGGCCGCCATCCACAGCTCCCAATCCTGACCACCCATGACGGTGATGGTGCTCTGGATCTCTTCCTCGTTCGCCGGCTCGACGGTGGCGGTGATGATCTGATCCTTGTTGGTATCGATGGCGGTGGTGGTATAGGTCTCGCCGATAGGCTTCAAGGCAGAGCGCACCACTTCACCGGTGTCCGGCATCTTGCGTACCGGCGAGGCCAGGGAGTAGACCACCAAGTCGATTTGACCCAGATCTGCCTTGATAAGCTCGATCACCTTGGCGCGGCACTCATGGGAGAAGGCATCGCCGTTGATGCTCTTGGCGTAGAGACCGGCCTCTTTGGCAGCCTTGTCGAAGGCGGCAGAGTTGTACCAACCGGCGGAGCCCGTCTTGGTCTCGGAGCTTGGCTTTTCGAAGAAGACACCTATGGTCGCGGCGTCGGAGCCAAAGGCAGTGGCAATGCGCGAGGCCAGGCCGTAACCGGTGGAGGCGCCGATCACCAGCACCTTCTTGGGGCCATTGGCAATGGTGCCATTGGCTTTCGTGTAGGCAATCTGACGACGAACGTTGGCTTCACAACCGACCGGGTGAGTGGTGGTACAGATAAAGCCGCGAACCTTGGGTTTTATTATCATGGGAGGTCTCGACACCGTTAAATGAATGAAATCGGGACATAAGATACCTCATTGTGACCCTCTATGGTGCTCTGATGTGTTGAACTGCGGGGAAAACCCGCATGATGCCGTCAATTTGAACAATCAATCTGCCACAAACCCCAGGGCCCTCGCATCATGGGTGACGAGGAGTGCGAACCGCACCTGGGGCATCCAGCCCTCTGCCAATGGCACCCCAAACGGATCTCACTCCATAGAAGCCGCCGCTGCGGCCTCCCCCGTATTCATTTCAACGCTGTTGCCCTCTCGCCGGGCGGATCATTTTTGCTTAATAAATCAATCCTGGATTGAATAAAAATAGCGCTTTCCAGCGCAAGGCTTGTCACGCATTAATGCTACTGTCTAATCAGTCAACTTACTGTCGTTGTCTCACTAGGGGTTCATGGAGGAACACTATTATGTTTTGGAAACACACGGACGATAAGGACACGATTGAGAAAACAGCACGGATGGCCGACCTGGACGCGTTTTCGCACGCCATCCAGTCTCAGGTCCCCTACATCCAGTTCACCCCGGAGGGGATAGTCACCTTCGTCAACGATCTCTTTTTAAAGATTGTGGGTTTCAATCGTGATGAGGTGATGGGTCAGCATCACAGCGCGCTCTGTTTCCCGGATGACGTCAAGAGCCGCGACTATGAGTCCCTGTGGCGAGATCTTCGCGGCGGCGCCTTTCGCAATGGTCGCTTTATCCGCCAATCCAAGTCAGGCAAGGCCATCTGGCTCGAAGCCACCTATTTCCCCATCATGGTCGATGGCAAGGTGAGCAAGGTGGCCAAGGTGGCTTCGGATGTCACTGCGCAGCAATCATCACTGGAGCGTACCCAGGCGCTGCTGGCCGCACTGGACAAATCCCTGGCCGTCATTGACTTTGAGCCAGATGGCACCGTCATCACCGCCAATCAGAATTTCCTCGATTGCTTCGGATACCGGCTGGACGAGGTGACAGGCAAGGCACACCGCCAGTTTTGTGATGACGATTTTTACAAGAAAAACCCCCACTTCTGGCGCGATCTGGGCTCAGGGGACATCAAAACCGGGCTCTTTATGCGCTTTGGCAAGCAGGGTCAGAAGATCTGGCTCGAGGCCACTTACAACCCCATCTTCAACCATGAGGGCAAGGTGGTCAAAATCATCAAGCTGGCCAGTGACATCACCGAGCGGGTAGAGAAATCCCTCTCCATCAAGGAGGCCGCCCACACCGCCTGCGCCATTGCAGGCGAAACGGTGGCCAGCGCCGCCAGGGGCCGGCAGGTGATCGACAAGGTGCTCACTACATCGAATCATATCAACGCCTCCGTCAGTGATGTGACCAACCAGATTGAACTGCTCAACCAGCAGTCGAGAAGCATCGAAGCCATCATCTCCACCATCAGCAGCATCGCGGATCAGACCAATCTATTGGCGCTGAATGCAGCCATAGAGGCCGCGCGCGCCGGGGAGCAGGGACGAGGCTTTGCCGTGGTCGCCGACGAAGTGCGGCAGCTGGCCGCCAGAACCAGCACCTCCACCAGCGAGATAGGGGCGGTGATCAAGCAGAACTCCAGCATTACCGCGCGGATCACCCAGACGGTTGGCGTGGTCTCCACCAATGCCATTGCGGGTCAAGAACAGGCAGGCATCATTTCGGAGGTCATCGAAGAGATCATCAAGGATGCCAATTCGGTCTCGGATACCGTCAAAAATCTCTCTTTGTAAGGGAGTTTCGTAACCGAGATGGCGCGTTTCGCGGCACCTTGAGCGGAGTGAGGCCATCGGGCAGGGTGCATTCCCTGCCTGATGGCGCCACGGAACCGGCAGTGCGCAGCATTACCATGGCGTCAGCATCAACCCCAGCGCCGTGCCTCTATAAACGGTTGCCCTGCCCAGCCCCTTCTGCTTTCCCATCTCGGCGCCATGGTCATCCAGTGACTTTTTCAGGAACGCCTGGAGGAATTCAATAATAACCATGCGGGCTTGCGGTTGTTTCTGACCCCCTAACATCAGATAATACCGCCCGCCTTCACAGCGGATAATCCAAATCTGATGACTGAGTACCTGCTTTTACTGATTGGCACCGTGTTGGTGAACAACTTCGTGCTGGTGAAATTTCTCGGCCTCTGTCCTTTCATGGGCGTCTCCGGCAAGCTGGAGACCGCCATCGGCATGGGACTGGCGACCACCTTCGTACTGACCCTGGCCAGCGCCTGCTCCTACTTGGTGGAACATTACATTCTGCTGCCGCTTTCGGTCGGCTATCTGCGCACCCTGGCCTTTATCCTGGTGATCGCCGTGGTGGTGCAATTTACCGAGATGGTGGTGCGCAAGAGCAGCCCGACCCTCTATCGCCTGCTCGGCATCTTTTTGCCCCTCATCACCACCAACTGTGCCGTGCTTGGGGTTGCCCTGCTCAACATCAATGAGCGCCACAACTTCATCCAGAGCATCATCTATGGCTTTGGTGCCGCCGCCGGTTTCGCCCTGGTGCTGGTGCTGTTTGCCGCCATGCGTGAGCGACTGGTGGCCGCCGATGTTCCGGCACCGTTTCGCGGCGTCTCCATTGCCATGATCACCGCGGGCCTGATGTCCCTTGCCTTCATGGGCTTTACCGGCCTCATCAAGATATAGCCCTATGACTCACTTATTGTTTGCCATCCTGGTTCTGGCGCTGTTGGCCCTGGCCTTCGGTCTCATCCTGGGATTTGCCGCCGTCAAGTTCAAGGTTGAAGCCGATCCCATCGTCGATCAGCTCGATGCCTTGCTGCCTCAAACCCAGTGTGGCCAATGCGGCTACCCGGGCTGCAAACCCTACGCAGAGGCCCTCGCCAATGGCGATGCCGTCAACAAGTGCGTACCAGGTGGCGATGCCACCATGCGCAAGATCGCCGATCTCATGGGGGTAGAACCCCTGGCCATGGGGGGCGATCACGCCGCCGTGCCCATCAAGAAGGTCGCCTTCATTCACGAGGATCAGTGCATCGGTTGCACCAAGTGCATCCAGGCCTGCCCGGTCGACGCCATTGTCGGTGCAACCAAGGCGATGCACACCGTCATCACCGCCGAGTGCACGGGTTGCGACCTCTGCGTCGACCCCTGCCCCACCGATTGCATCGAGATGATCCCCGTGCCCACCACGGTCGATAACTGGAAGTGGGATCTCAATAGCGTCGTTATCCCGGTCAAGATGGTGGAGTAGTCATGCAGTCTGTTATCGAACGCATCAAGGCCGGGGCCCTGTGGGATTTTCATGGCGGCATCCATCCCCCAGAGAACAAGCATCAGTCGAGCCAGCATCCTGTCGTGCAGGCCGGGCTGCCCCCTGAGCTTATCATTCCGGTGCGCCAGCACGCGGGCCAGGCTGGCGCCTTGCTGGTCAAGGTCGGTGACAAGGTCAAGAAGGGTCAACCTCTCACGGCCTTCGAACGTGGCCGCTTCGTGCCGGTGCACGCCAGCAGCTCCGGGGTGATCAGCGCCATCGGCCAGCACACCGTTGCGCACCCATCCGGTCTCTCCGATCTCTGCATCACCCTTGTTCCCGATGGGGAAGACGCCTGGTGTGAACGTCAGCCTCAGCCTGACTACTGGAATCTGGACAGGGTCAGCTTGCTCGAGCGCATTCAAGGTGCGGGCATAGCGGGCCTGGGCGGTGCCGTCTTCCCGACCCACAGCAAGCTCGATGGCCATGGCCAGCTCACCGAGATCCTGATCATCAACGGCCTGGAGTGCGAGCCCTATATCACCACGGATGACCGGCTGATGCGTGAATACGCGGACGAGATCCTCGACGGCATCCGGGTGCTCAAGCATCTGCTCAAACCCAAGCTCACCCTGGTCGGCGTGGAAGACAACAAGCCGGACGCCGCCATGTCACTGCGCCAGCAGATAGCCGACGCCGAATCTGACATCCTGGTGCGAGAGGTGCCGACCAAGTACCCCTCCGGGGGCGCCAAGCAGACCATAGAGCTGCTGACCGGTCGCCAGGTGCCCAAGGGGGGCCGGGCGGTCGATATTGGCATCATGGTGCTCAACGTCGCCACCGTGTTCGCCATCAAGCGCGCCGTCATGGATGGCGAGCCGCTCATCGAGCGCATCGTCACCCTCACTGGCGAGGCCTTCAAGCAGCCGGGCAATGCCTGGGTGCGCCTTGGCACCCCGGTACGCTGGCTCCTCAAGCGTTTCGATCTGCAGCCGGAGCCGGGCCAGCGGGTGATCATGGGGGGCCCCATGATGGGCTTCACCCTGCCCCATGCCATGGTGCCCGTGGTCAAGGCCACCAACTGCCTGCTCGCGCCAACCCAGGTCGAGCTGCCCCCCCCCGAACCCGAGCAGTCCTGCATCCGCTGCAGCGCCTGCGCCGATGTCTGCCCCGCCACCCTGCTGCCCCAGGAGCTCTACTGGTACAGCCGTGCCAAGGAGTATGAGAAGGCCGAGAAGCTCAACCTGTTCGACTGCATCGAGTGCGGCGCCTGTGCCTGGGTCTGCCCGAGCCAGATCCCCCTGGTGCAGTACTACAAGATTGCCAAGGATGACATCCGCGAGGCTCGCGAAGAGGCCGAGAAGGCCGAACGGGCCCGCTTGCGCTTCGAAGCCAAGCAGGCCCGCTTCGAGCGGGACAAGGCCGCTCGCGAGGCCCGTCACGCAGAGGCAGCGGCGCAGCGCCGTCAGGCCATGGCCGCTGCCAGTGGCGAAGACCCGGTCGCCGCCGCCCTGGCGCGGATCAAGGCCAAACAGGATGCCCCCATCAACGAGGGCGCCCTGGATAACACGGCCATGGCCGCAGCCCGGGAGGCGCGCAAGCAAGAAGCACTGGCGCGCCGTGCCGCCAAGGCGGCGGAGCCGCAGGCTTCCCCCTCCGCCGTCCGTGACAGTGAACCCGCGACCGAGGCTCCCGATCCCAAGAAAGCGGC
>NZ_CDBJ01000053.1:176356-176625 GCF_000820045.1 Aeromonas rivuli
GCCATTGCCGCCGCCATCGCTCGCGCCAAGGCCAAGAAAGCGGCAGAGGCCGCGCAGCCTGACGCAGCCGTCGATACCCCTTCCTCGCAGGTGAGTGACGACGCCCCCGCGACCGAGGCACCCGATCCCAAAAAAGCCGCCATTGCCGCCGCCATCGCCCGCGCCAAGGCCAAGAAGGCGGCAGAGGCTGCGCAGCCTGACGGCGCCAGTGATGCCGTTTCACCGCAGGTGAGTGACGACGCCCCTGCAACCGAGGCACCCGATCCCAA
>NZ_CDBJ01000053.1:176808-248443 GCF_000820045.1 Aeromonas rivuli
GCCCGCGCCAAGGCCAAGAAGGCCGAGCGGGACACCACCACAGACAGTGCTAGTCAGACTGATAGCAAGATGGATACCTGACTCATGTTCAACATCGCGAGTGCCCCCTTCGCCCATAACCGCAAGCAGACCCAGACCCTGATGGTGTTGGTTATCCTGGCCTGCCTGCCCGGGCTCGCCGCCCAGATCTGGTTCTTTGGCTGGGGAAGCGTCATCCAGATTGGATTGGCCGCCATCACGGCGCTGGGTTGCGAAGCCTTGGTGCTGCGCCTGCGTGGCCGTCCCGTCAAGCCCGCTTTGCTCGATGGCAGCGCCCTGCTCACCGCCGTGCTGATAGGGCTGGCGCTGCCTCCCCTGCTGCCCTGGTGGATGACCCTGGTCGCGACAGCCTTTGCCATCATCATCGCCAAACATCTCTATGGGGGCCTGGGGCAGAACCTGTTCAATCCGGCCATGGTGGCCTATGTGCTGCTGCTGGTCTCCTTCCCGGTGCAGATGACCAGCTGGCTGCCCCCCGACAGCATCCGCGCCTACGGACTGGGCTTTGGGGATGCCGTCTCGACTATTTTCACCGGCTTCAGTCTGGACGGCTACAGCATGGCCCAGCTCAAGCAGGGGATAGACGGTCTCACCATGGCGACCCCCCTCGACACCCTCAAGACTGGCCTCGGCCAGGGGCTGACCGCCAGCGAGGTCATGAGCCATGCGGTGTTCGAGGGTTGGGGTGGCATCGGCTGGAGCTGGGTCAATCTGGGTTATCTGCTGGGCGGCCTCTTCCTGCTGCAACAGAAGGTAATTGCCTGGCGCATCCCGGTCGCCGTGCTGGCCAGTCTGTTTGGCGCCGCGACCCTGGGTTATCTCATCAGCCCCGATGCCACCGGCACCCCCATGTTCCACCTGTTCAGCGGCGCCACCATGCTGGGGGCCTTCTTCATTGCCACCGATCCGGTCAGCGCCTCCACCACGGCGCGGGGCCGCCTCGTCTATGGCGCTCTCATCGGCATCCTGATCTACACCATTCGTCGTTTCGGGGGCTATCCCGATGCCATCGCCTTCGCCGTATTGCTGGCCAACCTCTGTGTACCCATGATTGACAGCCTGACTCGTCCCAAGACCTACGGAGAACGCCGTAAATGAGCGCCTCCTCATATCAAGCCTGCACAGTGCGGCTGGCCAACCTCTGCGTGACCACAGAGATTGACAGCCTGACTCGGCCCAAGACCCGTGGAGAACGCCGCAAATGAGCGCCTCCTCATATCAAGCCTGCACAGTGCGGTTGGCCAACCTCTGCGTGGCCACAGAGATTGACAGCCTGACTCGTCCCAAGACCCGTGGAGAACGCCGCAAATGAGCGCCTCCTCATATCAAGCCTGCACAGTGCGGTTGGCCAACCTCTGCGTGGCCACAGAGATTGACAGCCTGACTCGTCCCAAGACCCATGGAGAACGCCGTAAATGAGCGCCTCCTTCCCCGTTATTCAAGGAGCTCCCCAATGCTGAGCAGCATGCGCAAAAATGGGGTCACCCTGGCGTTGTTCGCCCTGGTCTGCACCAGCCTGGTCGTGGCCACCCATCTGCTCACCCAGGACAAGATTGCCCACCAGCAGCAGCGGGAGAAGCTCGCCACCTTGAATGAGCTGCTCCCTCCTAGCAGCTACGACAACGATCTGGTGGCCAGCTGCAAGCGAGTGACCAGCCCCCTGCTCGGCAGCGATCAGGCCATGCCGCTCTACACCGCGACTCAGGCGGGCAAGGTGACCGGTTATGCCCTGGAGACAGTTGCCCCCGATGGCTATAGCGGTGCCATCCGCCTCATCGTCGGCACCGACGCCAGTGGCAAGGTGAGCGGGGTGCGAGTCTTGGCTCACAAAGAGACCCCGGGGCTGGGGGACAAGATTGAGCTGAAGAAATCGAACTGGATCTTGAGCTTCAACGGTCATAGCCTGACCACGGATAACGCCAAGAGCTGGGCAGTCAAGAAGGATGGCGGTGATTTTGATGCCTTCACCGGCGCGACTATCACCCCGCGGGCCGTGGTCAAGGCGGTTGCCAACCTGCTGCGTTTGCAACAGACTCATCCCGAGGTGCTGGCAGATGCCCCCTCTTGTGAACGGGCCGGAGAGAGCCAATGAGCGACGAAAATCAAGGTTCTGAGGTCAAGGAGCTGATGCTCCAGGGGCTGTGGAAGAATAATCCCTCCCTGGTTCAGGTGCTGGGGCTCTGCCCGACCCTGGCGGTCTCCTCCACCTTCACCAACGCCCTGGGGCTGGGACTGGCCACCATGGCGGTGCTGATAGGCTCCAATCTGGCGGTCTCTCTGGTCCGCCACTGGGTGCCCCGCGACGTGCGCATCCCCATCTATGTGATGATCATCGCCTCCCTGGTGACCTGCGTGCAGCTGCTGATGAACGCCTACACCTACGGTCTCTATCAGGCCCTTGGCATCTTCATCGCGCTGATTGTCACCAACTGCGTCATCATAGGGCGGGCCGAGGCCTATGCCTCCAAACAGCCGCCCCTGCTGGCGGCCCTGGATGGCCTGATGATGGGACTCGGTTTCACGCTAGTGCTGCTGCTGCTCGGCGCCATGCGCGAGATCATCGGCATGGGCACCCTGTTTGATGGTGCCGAACTGCTATTGGGCGACTGGGCCAAGTCCCTGCGTATCGAGATCTTCGCACCGGGTTCGGCCTTGCTGCTGGCCATCTTGCCCCCCGGCGGCTTTATCGGCCTGGGGCTGCTCATCGCCGCCAAGAATGGCATCAATGACTGGCTGGGCCGCAAGCAGGTGGCAGAAAAGGCTCACTGCAGCGTACCGGCACCGGGCGCCCGCGCCACCGAGTTATAAGTACCATTTGCAGATGAGTGAGCGATGAATAACGAAAAGCGGCGCCAGATCCTGACACGACTGCGCGAAAACAATCCTGCACCCAAGACCGAGCTCAACTACAGCACCCCCTTCGAACTGCTCATCGCGGTGCTGCTCTCGGCCCAGGCGACAGATGTCGGCGTCAACAAGGCGACCGACAAGCTCTATCCGGTCGCCAATACCCCGGCCAGCATACTGGCGCTCGGGGTCGATGGCCTCAAGCAGTACATCAAGACCATAGGCCTGTTCAATACCAAGGCCGAGAACGTCATCAAGACCTGCGCCATCTTGCTGGAACGCCATGGGGGTGAGGTGCCCGAAAACCGCGAGGCCCTCGAGGCTCTGCCGGGAGTGGGCCGCAAGACCGCCAATGTGGTGCTCAACACCGCCTTTGGCTGGCCGACCATCGCCGTGGACACCCATATTTTCCGGGTGTCGAATCGCACAGGTTTTGCGCCGGGCAAGAATGTGGATCAGGTGGAGGAGAAGCTGCTCAAGGTGGTCCCCGCCGAGTTCAAGCTGGATGTCCATCACTGGCTGATCCTCCATGGGCGCTACACCTGTCTCGCTCGCAAGCCGCGCTGCGGCTCCTGTATCATTGAAGACTTGTGTGAGTACAAAGAAAAAATCTACCCGGAGAACTGATCAATGAGAATCCTGCATACCATGCTGCGCGTTGGCGATCTGCAACGCTCCATCGACTTCTACACCCGTGTACTGGGCATGACCCTGCTGCGCAAGAGCGAGAATAGCCAGTACAAGTACACCCTGGCCTTCGTCGGTTATGGGGATGAGAAGGATGAGGCTGTCATCGAGCTGACCTACAACTGGGGCGTGAGCGAGTATGAGCTGGGCTCGGCCTACGGTCACATCGCCCTGGAAGCGGATGACATCTATGCCACCTGCGAGGCACTGCGCGCCGCCGGGGCCAAGATCACCCGCGAGCCGGGCCCCGTGATGGGCGGCAGCACCGTTATCGCCTTCGTCGAGGATCCTGACGGTTACAAGATTGAGCTGATCGCCAAGAAGGATGCAGGCGCAGGCCTGGGTGAGAGCATCTAACATGCGGCGCTAGCCAGCCCTGTGCTCACCGCCGGGGCCGTTAATGAGAAGGGGGAGCCATTGGCTCCCCCTTCTGCGATGCGCGATCCCTGATGTCACAGCAAGCTGGGTTGACCATCGAGGAACACCAGCCGTTTGCCCGCCTGATTGGGGGCAACGAAGGGCAACTCGTTGCTGTTGACCACATAGATGCCGTTTTTGAACTGGAAGACAGGCACCGTTGGCAAGGCGCGGGGCACCAGCAGCTCACCGAGGTCGCTGCGCACCGTCAGCACGGTATAACGGCCCTGAGGGAGCCCCAGTATCGGGCCAAACTCGCTGCCATCGGCCTCACGGACCGCTTTGACGTAGACACTGAACTCCTCGTAGCCCGGCACCAGGCACTCGTGGGTATAGGCGCCGGTACTGACCGTGGTCACCAGCAGAGGCGCCTGATAGTCATGGCACACGAAGCCCGCGAGGTTGCCGGAGCGCAGCAGGGGTTGCAGGCGGATGGGTTCCTCGCGGATATCGGCAAGGGGTTCGCGGATCTGGTACTGCTCAAGCAGGACGCGGCGCACCACCTCGGTATCATCATAGGCTTCGCCATCATGGAGGGGGGCGGTCACCACACTGGCACGGGTCAGCGGATAAGCCTCGACCAGGGAATCCGGCAGTATGATGCCTTTGCCCTCCTGTTCACTCAGGCTGGCTTGCTCGCGATAGGGGTTGTCACGGATCAGGTTGGGGTAGCCACCATAGGCGGTGACGTTCCAGGCCCAGCTCATGGTGGGCTCCTGAACATAATGGCCGTGTTGGTCGGGGGTATTGGCGCAACCACTCAGCGCCAAGCTGGATAGCAAACCCGCTAGGGCAGTCAATTTTCTCATCTGGGCTTGTCTCTCATCGCATCATGGCGCCAGCATCCCTTATCCGGCACCCGTGAGTCCCAAACTAGCAAAAATCAGATGGCTCCGCTACGTCCCATGCTGATCACCACCCGCCGGTTCCTGGCTCGTCCCTCTTCGGTCTCGTTGGAGGCGACATGCTGTTTCTCCCCATGGCCCTCCACCGAGATCTTGCCCTCCTCTATCCCCAAATCGAGGAACACCTTCTTGATGGCATCGGCCCGCTTCTCGGAGAGCTTCTGGTTGGGCCAGCGCCCGCCATAGCTGTCGCTGTAGGCGTCGATCACCACCACGTCGATGCTGGTGTCCGCCTTGATGAATTCGCTGATCATGGCGAGTCGTCGCTTGGAGGAAGCCGACAGGCTGTCGCGGTTCTTGTCATAGGTGAGCACGCTGAAGGCGATGTCATTGAAGCTGTAAGGCAAGAGACCATTCAGGCAATCCATGAAGGCCTGATACTTGACCCGAAAATTGACGTTGGAGAGCGACACCCGCACCGCCCGGTTCTGGCGATACCAGTCCCGGTACTGGAAGGTGGGCATGCGGCCACTCTCGAGTTCATCGAGCATGGTCCAGGCGGTCTGGCCATCGACCAGGCCGTCAAACTGCTTGAAGAAGCGGATCTGGCTGATATCCCGCCCGGCGAGACCCGGACGCCAGTTGGGGGGCATGCTGCCCAGGCTCACCGTCTGGGTCTGCGCCTGCTGACGCAGCCCCTTGAGTTCGAAATCGAGGTTGATCTTGCGCCCGGCGCGGCTCACGAAGGCCCCAGTGCCCCAGCTCGGGATGGGATGTTCGAGGCGACACTCGACCTGGCTGTCTGCCGTCAGGCGCCAGACGGATTGATCCAGGCCGGCGCCAAATTCGGCCACCCCCGCCTGCAAGTGCATGCTCACCGACATGCTGATCAATCCCAAGGTCCACCCCTTCACTCGCCTCTCCTCTGCCTGGTCCACGCACCTATCACAGGGGCGTTTTTCATCTGTCTCAAGGCTGTATCGGCATGAGCCGGGCAAGCTTTAGGGAGCAGGCGGCAATTCTTTGCCGCTCGAGACCAGAGGGCCGGGCCTGGGGTATAGGCAACCTTGACCGCCTGTTAGCCGGGCGCGACAAATGAAGGCTGATTTGCCATAATGCCGCCTCACTTCAAGCCGACCGAGATCCCATGACCGACGCCGTTAACACTCTCAAAGGCCGTTTCCGTGGCTTTTACCCCGTCGTCATCGATGTTGAAACCGCTGGATTCAATGCCAAGACTGATGCCCTGCTCGAAATCGCCGCCTACACCCTCAAGATGGATGAGGCGGGCTGGCTGGTGCCCGATCAGGTCTTTCACTTCCACGTTGCCCCCTTCGAAGGCGCCAACCTGGAGAAAGCCGCCCTCGACTTTACCGGCATCGATCCCTACAACCCGCTGCGCGGCGCCGTAGACGAGAAGGAAGCGCTCACCGAGATCTTCAAGGGGATCCGCAAGGGCATGAAGGAGCAGGACTGCAACCGCGCCATCGTCGTAGCCCACAATGCCCCCTTCGATCACGGCTTCGTCATGGCCGCCGCCGAACGTGCCGGCCTCAAGCGCAATCCCTTCCACCCCTTTGCCACCTTCGACACCGCCGCGCTGTCTGGCCTGGCCCTGGGGCAGACGGTCTTGGCCAAGGCGTGCCAGAGCGCCCGTATCCCCTTCGATAATAAAGAGGCGCACTCGGCCCTCTATGACACCCAGCGCACCACCGAGCTGTTTTGTCATATCGTCAATCGCTGGAAGGCGCTGGGGGGTTGGCCCCTGCTGGAAACCGACGGGGCTGACGCTGAGGCAACGCCGCAAGACGCGGCCTCCGAACAGTAACCACCTGTTGCCTTGCGAGAAGGGCTGCCACGGCAGCCCTTCTTTGATATCCGTCAGCTGAAATGACTGATTGAGTCATTTTTCTGAATTTTTACTCGACTTTTGGCCCGTTTTTCGCAAACTAACGCCCTTTCACACGCCAGACAACAACACAATATTATAAGGAAGTCGCATGAATCCTGTTGTTATCGCAGTCTCGCTGATGCTGGTGCTCAGCCTGCTGCGGATCAATGTGGTCGTCTCATTGTCGGTCAGCGCCATCGTCGGCGGCCTGGTTGGCGGCCTCTCCCTCACCGATACCCTCAGCGCCTTCAGTGGCGGCCTGGGTGGCGGTGCAGAGATAGCCCTCTCCTACGCCATGCTGGGGGCCTTCGCGGTCGCCATCTCCCGCTCCGGCATCACGGATCTGCTGGCCCGCAAGGTGATAAACCAACTCGGCAAGGACGCGAGTGCGTCACGGATGCTCTGGGTCAAGACCCTGCTGCTCACCTCCGTGCTGGCGGTCGCCATCTCCTCCCAGAACCTGATCCCGGTCCACATCGCCTTCATTCCCATACTGATACCGCCGCTCTTGCACGTGATGGCCCAGATGAAGATGGACAGGCGTCAGGTCGCCTGCGTCATCACCTTCGGCCTGACCGCAACCTATATGCTGCTGCCGGTCGGCTTTGGCGGTATCTTCCTCAACAACATCCTGGCCAAGAACCTCATCGATAATGGGGTGACCCTGGTCAACAGCCAGATCCCCCAGGCCATGGCCCTGCCGGTATTTGGCATGTTCCTTGGGCTGCTGGTTGCCGTCTTTATCAGCTACCGCAAGCCCCGCGAATATGATCTGGCCAAGATCCTGGCCGCCGAGCCCGAATCCGTCGAGCTGAACCTGACCCACATCTGGGTCGCGCTGGTCGCCATCGCCGTGGCGCTGGGCCTGCAGCTTTACACCGACAGCATTGTGCTCGGTGCCCTTGCCGGTTTCATCATCTTCACCTGTGGTGGCGTCATCAAGTTTCGCGAGAGTCAGGATGCCTTCACCCAGGGGGTGCGTATGATGTCCCTCATCGGCTTCATCATGATCTCCGCCGCCGGTTTCGCCGCCGTGATGAAAGAGACCCAGGGGGTCGAGAGTCTGGTGCAATCCGTCTCCAGCCTGATTGGCCATCACAAGGGCATCGCCGCCTTCCTGATGCTGCTGGTCGGCCTGCTCATCACCATGGGCATCGGCTCCTCCTTCTCCACCGTGCCCATCATCGCGACCATCTATGTGCCGCTCTGTCTGCAGCTTGGCTTCTCCCCCATGGCGACCATCGCCCTGATCGGCACAGCCGGCGCCCTGGGTGATGCGGGATCCCCCGCCTCGGACTCCACCCTGGGGCCCACCTCTGGCCTGAACGCCGACGGCCAGCACGACCATATCTGGGACTCCGTAGTGCCGACCTTCATTCACTACAATATCCCGCTGATCCTGTTTGGCTGGGTCGCCGCCATGGTGCTCTAACCCGCCGCAATCTGCCTCATCGCCAGATAACAAAGCCCTCGCCAGTCATGGCGAGGGCTTTTTACTGGGCGCATCGCAGGGATGGGCAATCACCCCCTGAAAGAGCCATGGCTTATATACTGCTAGTGACCAACAAGGAGCTACCCCATGAAACCTGCATATTGGCTGATTGCCCTGCTGTTTAGCACCCCTGCCCTGGCGTTCCACTGCCCGGTCGACATGAAACAGATAGACGATGCCCTCGCGACAGGCCCGGCACTCAGCGCCGAGCAGCTCGCCGAGGTCAAGACCCTCAGAGCCGAAGGCGAAACCCTGCATAAGGCCGGCCGCCATCAAGAGTCCGTCGATACCCTGGCCAAGGCCAAGGCACTGCTCGGCATCGACAAGATCTGATCCTCGGCGGCGCCAGCAATCCGCCCCCTGCTGCGCTTGATTGATAGATAGCAAAAGCCCCCGCCACGGCGAGGGCTTTTTCATGATGGCGTCTGGCAAGCAAGCCGGGGACCTTGGTCGATGCTCAGACCCGGCCGCTATAGACCAGGGTGCGATAGTTAAAGGCTATCTGACCCTCGATGGCATGGCGGGCAAACTCGTGCCGGATCAGCGCCGTCAGCGCCTCATAGGCTGGCGTCCCGATGGCGGGAGCGTAAGAGGAGGAGTTGAGCCGCCCCAGCACACCATCAAGATCGAACATCTGGCAGTTGTCGAAACACTCCAGCCGGTACTCTCCCTCGAAGAAGGCGTCGAAGTCGGCCTCGCCAAGGTTGCGATGATTGACCTCTTCGTAATCCCCGGAATAGGCACGCAGCCCCGCCTCATAGGCCTTGAGAAACGGGGTGTCGGTCAGCCTGTCATTCCAGATGAGGGCGACCCGGCCACCTGGCTTCAACACTCGGCGACACTCGGCCTTGAAGGCTGCTCGGTCAAACCAGTGGAAGGCCTGAGCGACCGTCACCAGATCCAGACTGGCATCGGCCAGACCGGTTGCCTCCGCGCTCCCCGCCTGCCAGCGGATATTGCTGGCCCCGGCCAGCAGCGCCTCGGCGGCGGCGCGCATCTCCGCATTGGGTTCCAGGGCCCAGACCCGGCTCACCCGAGGCGCGAGCTGCGCCGTCAATATGCCGGTACCCGCCCCGATATCGGCCACCACGGCATCTGGCCCCATGGCAAGCTCCTGGATGAGAAAATCCAGCATGGCCGCCGGGTAGCCGGGGCGGTATTTCACATAGGCCTCAACCCGGGCCGAAAATCGTTGGGTACTGTCCATTGCATGCTCCTCTTGGGGGATGGCCTCTGGATAAAGGCGATAACGCGGCATTGGCCGCCGTGACAAGATGATCCCGTGGGTTTGAGCCTATCATGCCCAGTCCCATTCCTGGCATCATGCCCGGCAAGAGAGCCACCCTGCGTAACGCTGTCACTCGGTCAACCAATCGATGGCCGCAGCTTCATCATCGAACGCCTTCACCTCCCCCGAGAGAAACCAGTTGCCGACCCTGGCAGCGAGGGTCTGCCAGCCCTGCTGACCATAGAGGGCTATCTTGCCAAACTCGCTGCCATGCCTGAGCCCGAGGGTGAAATCGTCCCAGGCGGCGCGCAGCTCCCAGCCTTCCAGCTCGCGGGCATCGAGCAGCACCCTCACCCCCCGGCCCTCGACCCGGCTCAGCGCCGCCTCCAGCATGGGAGTGATGGCCAGATAATCCTCATGGCTGAGCTTGCCGACCGCCTTGATTGAAATAAAAGAGACATCATTCACCCGGGCCAGCCCCAGGGTCAGGCCATGTTGTTGCATCGTCATCCCGCGTCTCCTGTGACGGCTGAATGCCAGCTCATTCTGGCGCCCTATCAATTGAGTCTATCCCTGACAGGGAGAGGCAGCACCCCGGCCTGATCCTCAAGCCAAGGGATCTAAAAAGGCGTGGGAAATGTGATTACCTATATCAGCCCTGCCCCTCAACCAGCATGGGCAACAGCAAGGCCATGGCTATCACATCTTGCCTGAATGTCCATGGGCCCAGCCAAGTAGCCAACCCGACACTCCCCATGGTTGGTATTGAAGGGGAGCAAACCGCAAGTAGCCCGTACTCTTCTGCCGTTTCCGTTCGCGCTATGGCATCACCACCAGACAGATCCACAAAAAAGGCCTTGCGCGATGCAAGGCCTTCTCACTTTTCAACTTAGCTACCCGAGCTCATCTGGCTGAGCACTGTGCCCCGCTTGATGGCACCGATCATGTGCCTCACTCCCCGATGTAATCCTCGGTCGGGATGCAGGAGCAGAACAGGTTGCGATCGCCGTAGACGTCATCGATGCGGTTGACCGAGGGCCACAGCTTGGCGGCGCGCACCGCGCTGGACGGGAATACCGCCTCGGCGCGGGTATAAGCCCGCTCCCAGCGCTCGTCCATGACATCATCCTGGGTGTGGGGGGCATTGACCAATGGGTTGTCGGTCAGGCTCCAGTGGCCATCCTTCACCTTCTCCATCTCGGCGCGAATGGCGGTCATGGCTTCGATGAAGCGATCCAGCTCGGCCTTGGACTCGGATTCGGTCGGTTCGACCATCAGGGTTCCCGCCACCGGGAAACTCATGGTCGGCGCGTGGAAACCGTAGTCCATCAGACGCTTGGCCACATCCATCTCGCTGATGCCACAGGCCTCCTTGAGGGGACGAATATCCAGGATGCACTCGTGGGCGACACGGTTGTTGCGACCGGTGTAGAGCACGGGGAAGGCTTCCCCCAGTTTCTTGGCCAGGTAGTTGGCGTTGAGGATGGCCACCTGAGTCGATTTTTTCAGCCCCTCGTCCCCCAGCATGGCGATATACATCCAGCTGATGGGCAGTATGCTGGCCGAGCCAAAGGGCGCGGCAGAGACGGCGCCATTGTCGCGGCTGCTCTTGTCGGTCTTGATGACGGCGTGGCCGGCCACGAAGGGAGCCAGGTGCTGCTTGACGCCGATGGGGCCCATGCCTGGACCGCCACCGCCATGGGGAATGGCAAAGGTCTTGTGCAAGTTGAGGTGGGACACATCGGCACCGATAAAGCCCGGCGCCGTCACGCCGACCTGGGCGTTCATGTTGGCGCCATCCAGGTAGACCTGACCACCGTACTGGTGAACGATGTCGCACACCTCCTTGATGGTCTCCTCGTACACCCCGTGGGTGGAGGGATAGGTGACCATCAGGCAGGAGAGCCTGTCTCCCACTTCCGCGGCCTTGGCGCGCAAGTCGTCAAGATCCACGTTACCGGACTTGTCACAGGCGGTGACGATCACCTTGAGGCTCGCCATCTGGGCGGAGGCCGGGTTGGTGCCATGGGCCGACGCTGGAATGAGGCAGACATCGCGATGCCCTTCGCCGCGGGACTCGTGGTACTTCTTGATGGCCAACAGACCGGCGTATTCGCCCTGAGCGCCGGAGTTGGGCTGCATGCAGACCGCATCATAGCCGGTGATCTTGACCAGCCACTCTTCGAGGTCTGCCAGCAGCAGCTGGTAACCTTTAGCCTGCGCCAGCGGGGCGAAGGGGTGCAGCTTGCCAAACTCGGGCCAGGTCACCGGGATCATCTCGGCGGTGGCGTTGAGCTTCATGGTGCAGGAGCCCAGGGAGATCATGGCGTAGTTCAGGGCCAGATCCTTGGCTTCGAGACGGTGGATGTAGCGCAGCATCTCGGTTTCGGAATGGTACTTGTTGAACACCTCGTGGGTCAGCACGGCATCGCTGCGCAGCAGCTCGGCGGGGATGGCCTGATGAGCCTGCGCCTTGGCATCCAGGGTCTCGATATCCAGCCCGTGACCCTGGCCCAGGAAGAGCTCAAACAGCTCGGCCACGTCTTCGCGGGTGCTGGTCTCGGACAGGGAGACACCGACCGCGCCGTCCAGGTCGGCGCGCAGGTTGATGTTCATGGCATCGCCACGGGCTACCAGGGCGGCCTTGTCGGCGGTCAGGACTGTGATGGTGTCGAACCAGCTGTCGTGCTTGAGGGTCAGCCCCTTGGCGGTAAGTCCCAATGCCAGGATGCTGGTCAGACGGTGCACGCGGTTGGCGATGGTTTTGAGGCCAACCGGGCCGTGATAGACGGCATAGAAGCTCGCCATGTTGGCCAGCAGCACCTGGGCGGTACAGATGTTGGAGTTGGCCTTCTCGCGGCGGATATGTTGCTCGCGGGTCTGCATGGCCATGCGCAGGGCAGACTTGCCGCGGCTGTCTTTGGAGACGCCAATGATGCGGCCCGGCATGGAGCGCTTGTAGGCATCACGGGTGGCGAAAAATGCCGCGTGAGGACCACCGTAGCCCATGGGCACACCGAAGCGCTGGGCGCTACCCAGCACCACGTCGGCACCCAGTTCGCCCGGGGACTTGAGCAGCAGCAGGGAGAGCATGTCGGCACTGACACAAGCCAGACCCTTCTGGGCCTGTACGGCCTTGATCAGCGCCCCCAGATCGGTCACTTCACCCGTGGTCGAGGGGTACTGGAACAGGGCACCAAACACCTCTTCGCTCACGGCGTCGGCGGCCGGGGCCACCACCAGCTCGAAGCCGAAATGGACGGCACGCTCGCGCACCACGTCAATCACCTGGGGGTGAACATCGTCGGCGACGAAGAAGAGGTTGGACTTGGACTTGGCCATGCGCTTGGCCAGGGCCATGGCCTCGGCGGCGGCAGTGGCTTCATCGAGCAGAGAGGCGCTCGCCAGATCCATGCCGGTCAAGTCCAGGGTCAGCTGCTGGAAGTTGAGCAGGGCTTCGAGGCGGCCCTGGGCCAGCTCGGGCTGATAAGGGGTATAGGCGGTGTACCAACCCGGATTTTCCAGCACGTTGCGCAAGATGACGTGGGGCACATGGGTGTCGTGATAACCCATGCCGATGTAGCTCTTGGCGATACGGTTCTGAGCGGCGTAGCCCTTGAGCTTGGCCAGGGCCTCTACTTCCGTCATGGGCGCGCCTATGCCAAGCGGCGCCTCGCGACGAATGGCGGCGGGCACGGTCTGGCTGATGAGGTCATCCAGACTCTCGGCACCGACAGTGGCCAGCAGGGCGCGCAGTTCGCTCTCGCCCGGGCCTATGTGGCGACGCAGAAAATTGGTTTTTTGCTCGAGTTCAAACAGTGACTGGGTCATTTCCCTATTTCCTAGTAGATATGCCTGATAGAAGATCTTGCCAAGGGATGAGATCTCGCTCGGCGGCTCGCGGACACTTGCCCACGGCGGATAAAACAGGCGCCCGCACAGGATAATCCCGCGGGGCGGGCCTGGGATGCGCGCCAGTTGGCAAGGCGCACTCCCATGGCGAAGCCCGCGCTGTGCAGGGGCTCATAGCAAAAGGCCCTGCACGCGTGCAGGGCCTGGGCGACATTACTCTTCGTCGACGACGTTCTGGTAGCCGTCGGCATCCAGCAGATTTGCCAGTTCCTCGGCGTCGTCCAGCTTGATACGGAACAACCAGCCAGCGCCGTAAGGATCGGAGTTGACCAGCTCGGGACTCCCTTCCAGCTCTTCGTTGACGGCGATGATTTCACCGCTCACCGGGCTGTAAATGTCGGAGGCCGCCTTGACGGACTCGGCCACGGCGCAGTCGTCACCGGCACCAACCTGCTTGCCCACTTCCGGCAAGTCAACGAACACCATGTCACCCAGCAGCTCCTGGGCGTGCTCGGAGATACCGACCACGGCCTCACCGTTGGCTTCGACACGGATCCACTCGTGGGAAGTGGCATATTTCAGTTCGCTCGGGATATGGCTCATGTGTGCTTCCTTTATTCACTTGCATCATTGAACAGGGGTGACCCGGGGTGGACCCCGAGCCTGAAACGATAAACGTTATACCAATTTCTGGCCGTTGCGTACAAAGGCGGGCTTGGTCACCTTCACGGTCACCAGCTTCTTGCGAAGCTCGACTTCGGCCACGTCACCGATATCGCGAGGCACCCGGGCCAGGGCAATGGAGAGTCCCAGGGTCGGCGAGAAGGAGCCTGAGGTGATAACCCCGGTGCGTGACTCGCCCTGGGCATTGGTGAAGCTGACCGGCATGCCGGTGCGCAGCACCCCTTTCTCTTCCATCAACAGCCCGACCAGCTTGGGCTGATCCCCGGCGGCCTTCTGGGCTTCCAGGGCCGCGCGGCCGATGAAGTCACGGCTGCTCGGCTCCCAGGCGATGGTCCAGGCCATGTTGGCGGCCAGGGGGCTGATGCTCTCGTCCATGTCCTGGCCGTAGAGGTTCATGCCCGCCTCAAGCCGCAGAGTGTCCCGGGCGCCCAGACCGCAGGGTGCCACGCCCGCGTCGAGCAGGGCTTGCCACAGGTCGCAGGCCTGATGCTCCGGCACCACGATTTCGTAACCCTCTTCGCCGGTATAGCCGGTGGTGGCAATGAACAGATCCCCGGCTTGTACCCCGAAGAAGGGCTTCATGCCTGCGACGGCGGCGTTCTGCTCGGCATTGAATACCTTGGCGGCCAGCGCCTTGGCCTCCGGCCCCTGCACGGCGATCATCGCCAGGGAGGGTTGTTCGGTGACGGTCACCGCGAAGGCGGCGGCGTGCTGGCGGATCCAGGCCAGATCCTTGTCGCGGGTGGCGGAGTTGACCACCATGCGATAGAAGCTGTCGTCCAGATAATAGGTAATGAGGTCATCGATGACCCCACCCTCAGGGGTCAGCATGCCGCTGTAGAGCGCCTTGCCCGGGGTGGTGAGTTTGGCCACGTCATTGGCCAGCAGATGTTGCAGGAAGGCTTTCACCCGCTCGCCGGTCAAGTCGACGATGGTCATGTGAGAGACATCGAACATGCCCGCCTGGGTGCGCACCACATGGTGCTCTTCCAGTTGAGAGCCGTAGTTGATGGGCATCTCCCAGCCGTGAAAATCGACCATCTTGGCGCCGGCTTCCAGGTGCTTGGGGTGCAATACGGTAGTCTGGGTCATCGCTGTTTTTCCTTAAAACCTGGGCCTGCCTCATCCCGGTTCCCGGGTGGAGCAGGAGGCCACAGGGCCTGGGCTCGCTCCCGACATCGCCATGGGCGCTGCGGGACTGGTTCCTTCAATGGCGCGGATTATAAGACAAGCGGGATGGAGCACCGCTTAAAAAAAACTAATCCACAACATGCTGATAGCGGCCAAACACTATGATAAAAACAGAGGAAAAAACAGTATTGACCGGTAGTTTTCAGGGTTAAATTTTGATTTTTACCGTCTCGTCACAATTTATAGGAAAACGTTTCGCCAGCTTTCCATATTAAAGGCTGATGCCATAAACGAGCACATCAGCCTCTCGGATTACTTTTATTGTAAAAAATGGCGCCTGGGATTAGTTTTTTTCACCCGGCATACCCCAAAATGCCTCGCCACGCTGCTCGGTGCGAGCCAGGAGGGGCAGCTCCCCCTCCAGTCCCATGGCGCTGCGGATCAGGCGCTGCTTGACAGGGGTCATGGCATCGACGGCGCTTAAGCCCACGCCTCGCACCAGCTTCTTAAGGGGATGAGCGCCACCAAACAGCCGCTTCAAGCCCTCCATGGCGGCCAACATCCGGCTCGCCTCCGTCTTGCGCCAGCGCTCATAACTGCGCAGCCCGGCCAGGGCACCGATGTCCCGTCCCTTGGCAACATGGGCCAGCAGCGTCTGCGCCAGGGCGGCGGCATCGATCAGCCCCAGATTGACCCCCTGTCCCGCCAGCGGATGTATGGTGTGAGCCGCATCGCCGACCAGCACCAGCCGCTCCCGGGCAAAGTCGCGGGCGTAACGGGCGGTGAGCGGTATGGCACTGCGGGCTCCCTCCACCCGGCACAGGCCGAGACGCACATCGAAGGCGGCGGTGAG
Organism: Aeromonas rivuli; assembly: GCF_000820045.1. Taxonomy (GTDB): domain Bacteria; phylum Pseudomonadota; class Gammaproteobacteria; order Enterobacterales; family Aeromonadaceae; genus Aeromonas; species Aeromonas rivuli. The sequence goes on from NZ_CDBJ01000053.1 coordinate 192,775, forward strand.
CGCGCGGTTGAAGTGCTCTTCATCGCACCCTTGCAGCCGCAGCGCCTCATCGGCGGGTAGCGACCAGACGATGGAGCTGAGAGTGGGCTGCCAGAGCGGCAGGAAGGCGAGCGGTCCGGCGGGACTGAAGATCTGGCGAGCCACGGCCCCATGCTCCTCGGTGGTGCGCACTGTGGCGACCAGGGCATGGTGGCCATAATCCCAGCTGGTCAGGGGAATATCGGCCTGTTTTCGCACCCAGGAGTGAGCGCCATCGGCGGCCACCACCAGCTTGGCCGACAGCACTCGGCCATCTTCCAGCGTCAGCAGGGCATGCTCTTGCCCCTGTTGCAGGCTCGTGGCCCGGGCCGGCGCCAGCAGGTCGATATGAGCAGCCCCCGAGATGGCCTCTTGCAGTGCCAATTGAACAACCCTGTTCTCGACGATGTGACCAAGCCAGGGCAACCCCAGGCTGGCGGCATCGAATTCGATGCGGGCGAAGCTGTCGCGCTCCCACACCTGCATCTGCTGGTAACCTTGCAAACGGCGTGCGGTGATGCCCTGCCAGGCGCCGACCCCGCGCAGGATCTGCTGACTGGCAAGGCTCAGGGCGCTGACCCTGTTATCCGGCGTCGCCGCCAGCGCGGGATCCGGCAGTTGCCCCTCGATGATGGCTATCTTGAGTGAACTCTGTTTGAGCGCCGCGGCGAGCGCCAGACCCACCATGCCGCCCCCCACTATGACCAGATCGTATTGCGCCATGCTCGGTTGCACCCTGTTCCGTTGCACCATGTCATGCTGCTCCATGGCTTACTCCTTAGTGACTGGGCTGATAAAGCCCAGGGTCTGGCGAGCCAGAGAGCCCTTGAGGCAGCTGGCGCGCGCCATCAGAGAGAGCGCCAGATTACGACCGGCCACCAGGGTGCCATGGTCGTTGGAAAAGAGCTGGGCCAGGGCCGAGGTGAGCCAGATGGTGGTCTCTTGATCTCCCTTTCGCCCTTGCCAGTAACGGCTCAGCACCGGGTAACCGCCAATGTCCTCCCCCTGTGCCAGGGCGCTGGCCACGATGGCGCAGAGAGCATCGAGATCGCGCATGCCGAGGTTGAACCCCTGCCCCGCGATAGGGTGCAACAGATGGGCGGCGTTGCCCACCAGCACGGTCCTTTGCCCCAGAGGGTAATCGGCTGCCGTGAGTGCCAGCGGGTAGCAGTGGCGCACCCCGGTGCGCAGGAAGCGGCCAAGCCGCCAGCCAAATGCCTGCTGCAATTGGGCCAGGAAGGCCTCGTCATTCAGGGCCATGATGCTATTAGCCTCCTCCCCCGGCATGCTCCAGACCAGAGAGCTGAGCCCTTGCTGCATCGGCAGCAGCGCCAGGGGGCCGCCGTCGGTGAAGCGTTCGAAGGCGCGCCCGGCCGGATGCTCGGCGGTTTGCACCGTGGCTATCACGGCGCTCTGACCGTAGTCATGGCGGCGTACCGGGATATTGAGGGCCTGGCGCACGAAAGAGTGGCCGCCATCGGCCGCGACCAGCAAGGAGGTGATGATCTGCTCCCCCGTGGCCAGAGCCAGCTCGACGGTGTGTTCCCTTGGGGTGACCCCCGTCAACTGCACCGGGCAGAGCATGCGAATATTGGCCGTCTGCGCGATGGCTTCTTGCAGGACCTGACCGGCGGCGCCGAGCTCAATCACCTGACCCAGGGCGGGCAAATCATATTCAGCGGCCGTCATGCGGGTCTGGCCGAGATAGCCTCGGTCCGAGACATGGATGTGGGTGATGGGGGTGGCATGGGGGGCCAGCCCCGCCCAGAGGCCATGGCGGGCCAGCGCCTCGCAGGTACCGGCGGCCAGCGCAATGGCGCGCGCATCGAAGCCGGGATGCGCGCCCTGTGCGAGGGCCGCCTCCAGCAGCACTATCTGCAAGGGCCTGCCATCCGGGCGGCGCAGTGCGGCGAGGGAGAGGGCCAGCACGGCGCCACTCATGCCGCCGCCAACCAGGGTGATATCGGCCTGCAGGACAGGTGAATGGGCGGGTGCGGTCGGATCAGTGTGAGTCATGGGATGAAGAGAATCCGATAAAACGTGGGGCCATGCTATCACAGTTGCCCCTGCTGGGATGGGAGGTGGCGGGCAAAAATGGTGCCCGCCCCGCAAACCCGCAAACCCGCAAACAGACGAGGCAGCCATGGCTGCCTCGTCGAGTGGGTGCTGTCTACCCCGGATCAATGCAGCGTCGGCGGCGCATCCGGCGTGTCGGGACGCTTGCCGAACTCTTCGAAGGTCATCATGACCCCCAGTTTGACATGCTCATAGAGCACCAGGAAGGCGACCTCGTTCTCCTCGTCCTCCTGATCGAACTCCTCCGAGACCTGGGTGATGTTGGCGATGTCCTGGATCATCTCCTGCAGCTCCTCGGACGCCTTGGAGAGCTCTTGCTGCACCACGCCAAAGCCTGCCAGGAAGGCCTGGGACCAATCCACCAGCCCATCGATACGCTCATCCAGGGGGGCATCATCACTGGGCAGCAACAGCTCTACCCCTTTCTGGGCCATCAGCCCCTCGATGGCGTCCTGGTAGAGCTCCGTCATCACCTGGCGCACCTGGGCCGGCAGACCGAAACCGTCGTTCACCAGATCGTTGAAAGGGGCTAACCAGCTCTTGTCATCAAGAGGAACGCCACCGCAGATCAGGCCACAGATAACGCCGTGGGCCTCCACTGCCGTGGCCATCAGCTCGTGCTGGTCCATGAGGTCGGCCAGGGCCGCATAATTGGGGGGGGTTGTCTTGCTCATCGGGGATCCGCTCAAAGTTCAGTCAAATAGCCGGAATTGATGGTCAAGATCCTAGCATTCTCACCCGCCCAGAGCCAGCAAGGCCTTGAAACTTCTGCATCTGCGCTATATAGTCCCGCCCAGTTGTCCACATGGATAAAGGCGGAAATCACCCCCGCCGTATTGAGGAAGGCATGAGCACAGAGGCCGTAGAAATCGTCGTTTTGGGACGTCCCTACAAGGTATCCTGTCCCCCAGGACAGCAGGATGCCCTGCGCCAGGCCGCCGATCAGTTATCCAGCAAGCTTGTCGAGCTGCGTCAACGCTCCAAGGTCTCCAGCAATGAACAGCTGGCCATCATGGCGGCGCTCAATTTCTGTCATGAGCTCTGCCTTGAAAAAGAGAAGAACCACCAATACTCTGAGACCATGGACAAGCGGATCAAGATGCTGCAACGCACCATAGAAGCAGCCCTGATCGAGCATGGACAGTATGGTGACAATGGCGAAGAGGCCAAAAAGCCTTAACGCGCGACCCGCTTTAAAATTCCCTGGAGTGTTTGTCAGCCGGTTCAAGTCCCCGAGCCGATAATCAAACCAAACAGGGGATCGGCCTTCTGGCTATTGTGCATGCTCGGCTCGACCGAGAAGCCTGCGGTCAGACTCGATCTCCGCCTTGAACCTACGGTTCAAGGGCCCAAACCGGCAACGGCATCTCCGGGGTACCAACAGCAAAAGGCCCGTCATCTTGATGACGGGCCTTTTCTTTTGTCTCTTTTGCGCAGCCTGTCGCTGCGAACACGCCCCTCCAGATCAGCGGGCCCCATTGAGGGGCTTGTCACCTGTCGGCACCCGGAGGGGGCCGTCTCGCCCCCCTGCCTCCATCACCATCCAATCCGAGCTGGCGGTGCGGGCACACCATGCCCAGCGGCTCGCTTTGGCGATAACGCCGCACAGGCATGGCAGGCCTAGGTGAGCCGAAGCAGATTCTCCGCTTGCTGGGAGGGGGTCACCAGCACGGGAATGGATTTGGAAGTGGGCGTAAAGGAGCCCTCCCCCACGCTGTCGATGGGCACCAGCGGGTTGGTTTCCGGGTAGTAAGCGGCAATGTTGCCCTGGGGAATGTCATAGAGCGCCACGCTAAAACCCGTGACGATGCGCTCCCGGCCATCGTTGCAGATGGCGGCCATATCCACCCTGCTGCCCTCCTCCAGACCGAGGCGATGGGCATCCGTCTGGTTCATGAACACCACCTTGCGCTGGCCCTTGATGCCGCGATAGCGATCATCCATGCCGTAGATGGTGGTGTTGTACTGATCGTGGGAGCGCAGGCTCTGCAGCAGCAACACAGGTTGATCCGTCATCTGCTCGGCATGGCGAGTGCATTCGGGCAGCACAGAGCGTGGCAAACGGCTTGCCCGAAACTCGGCGCTGCCGCTGCTGGTTTTCCACAGCAACTGGGCCGCCGAGTTATCCAGATGGAAGCCACAAGGCTGCTGGATGCGGGCATTGAAGTCACTGAAGCCGGCAATGGTCTGCTCGATGAGGCAGCGAATGCGGCCGTAGTCATCCCGCAGCGCCAACCAGTCGACGCGCTCACTCCCCAAAGTGGCATGGGCCATGCGCGCTACGATGTCGGTCTCCGACAGGCAGAGCGCGGACAGGGGTTCCGCGGCCCCGGTCGAGGCGTGCACCATGCTGAAGGTATCCTCCACCGTGATTTTCTGGTTGCCGGTGCGCTGAATGTCGAGCTCGGTGCGGCCGAGGCAGGGCAGGATCAACGCCTCTTTTCCCACCTGCAAGTGACTGCGATTGAGCTTGGTGCTGATCTGCACATTGAGTTCGGTGGCCCCCATGGCGGCATGGGTGAAGGCCGTATCGGGCGCGGCCGCCGCCAGGTTGCCCCCCAGACAGATCAAGACCTTGCTCTTGCCTTCGTGCAGCGCCTTGAGCGCCTCATAGACATTGTGGCCAGGGGCCCTGGGCAGACTCACTTGCAGATGGCATTCGATGCGCTCGATGAAGGCTGCGCTCGGTTTTTCATTGATGCCCATGGTGCGGTTGCCCTGCACGTTGCTGTGGCCACGCACCGGACAGAGCCCCGCCCCCGGCTTGCCCAACTGGCCGCGCAGCAGGTGCAGGTTGACGATTTCACGTATGGTATCGACCGAATGCAGGTGCTGGGTGATCCCCATGGCCCAGCAGCTGATGACGCTGCTGCTGGCGGCAAAGACCCGGGCGGCCTGTACTATCTCGGCCTGGGTCAGCCCGGACTGCTGTACTATCTCGGCCCAGTCGGTGGCGCGCACCTGCTGTTCATACTCGTCGAAATGCCGGGTATGGCGGGCGATAAAGTCGCGATCCACCGCCTCTGGCAGCTCTTCCAGGATGTACTTGGCCATGCCACGCATGGCCGCCATGTCACCGCCCAACCTGGGGGTCAGATACTGGTGGCTGATGGTGGTGGCCGCCGGGGTCAGCAGTTCGAGCGGGCTCTGGGGGCTGGCGAATCGCTCCAGGGCCACCTCTTTGAGATTGTTGAAGCTGACAATCTTGCACCCCTGGCGCGCCGCCTGGCGCAGGGCATTCATCATGCGCGGGTGGTTGGTGCCCGGGTTCTGGCCATAGACGAAGATGGCGCCGGCGCGGTCAAAGTCATCCAGCACCACTGTCCCCTTGCCAATGCCCACCGCCTGAGTCAGCGCCACTCCGCTCGCCTCGTGACACATGTTGGAGCAGTCGGGGAAGTTGTTGGTGCCAAACAGGCGGCCAAACAGCTGATAGAGGTAGGAGGCTTCGTTGCTGGCACGGCCCGAGGTATAGAACTCGACCCGATCCGGGCTCTCCAGGCCTGTCAGTTTCTCGGCAATCAATGCAAACGCATCATCCCAACTGACCGGCTCGTAGTGATCGGTTGCGGGGTTGTAGCGCATCGGCTCGGTCAGACGCCCCTGATACTCCAGCCAGTAGTCGCTCTGATTGGCGAGCTGGCGCACCGAATGGCTGGCAAAAAAGTCCGCGCCCACCGTCTTGCCCGTCGACTCCCAGGCCACCGCCTTGGCGCCGTTCTCGCAGAACTGGAAGGCACCGTGGTCGTTGTCCCCCCAGGCGCAGCCCGGGCAGTCGAAGCCATCGGTCTGATTGACCCGCAGCAGATTCTTGATGTTCTGCTTGGTTTTCTGGCTGCGCAACACCTGCTTCATGGTGGATTGCAGGGACGAAAATCCGCCGGCTTTGGCAGGCTTTTCAATATGGCTCATGAGACTCTCCGATGGGACTCGACGGGTGATGGCTGGAATAGCACACAGGCGCATCGATCTTGGGAATATGGACGACATTGAGGTTGTATTTGAGGGCCAGCCTCACCGCCAACTGGCTGGGGGAGGCGAGGCAGACGAGATGGCGAGCGCCAAACAGCACGGCTTTTTGAATAAGCTCGCTGCCACAGCGGCTGGTCACCACCAGGGTGTCGCAGGCAAGCTGCTGGCGCAGCAACAGGCCGATCAGCTTGTCGAGGGCATTGTGCCGACCGATATCCTCCCGGCAATGGAGGATCTGGCCCTGCTCGTCCAGCGCCAGGGCCGCATGGATGGCCCCATACTGCTGCGCCTTGAGCTGCCACTGGGCAATCTGTGGTCTCAACCCGGCCAATAATCCCGCATCAAGGGGAGGCGTGAGTGGCAGGGGGCGCAGCTCGGGGAATGCCTGCTCGACCGCCTCCACCCCGCAGATGCCACAGCCGGTTGCCCCTGTCAGCCTGCGCCGACGCTGCTGCAGCCGCACCAGGCAACGATTGGCGATGGTCACATCCAGCACGAAGCCCAGCTCAGCAGGGGTCACCCGGATATCATGCACATCGTGGTTGTGCGCGATGATCGACTCGCAGAACAGGAAACCAATGGCAAAATCGTCGAGATCGTCCGGGGTCGCCATCATGACCGCATGGTTGATGCCATTGATGTTGATGGAGACGGCCACCTCCTCCACCAGATGATCCAGCGCAGGCAGGGGGTGCGAATTGACAGTGGCGGCAACGGGACAGTGCGCAGGCATGAATGAGTGGCCTAAAAATACAAACTGCATTCAAGTTTAGAGAGGCAACTGCTGTAAAACCAATGAATTAAATCTATATGTTGATAGGACTATTCTATTGAAGAGTGATTTTCAATTGATTAGTGTTGGCACTCACCTCCCCCAGCCCCTGCAAGAGCATGATGAACATCAAGCAGCTGCACTACTTTCATGAGCTGGCCCATCACCAGCACTTCGCCAAGGCAGCCAAGGCGTGCCACATCACCCAGCCCACCCTGTCGGCCAGCATCACGGCGCTGGAAAAGAGCGTCGGCACCGATCTCGTGGTGCGCACCAGTCAGTTTGTCGCCCTCACCGAGGCCGGGGAGCTGGTGCGCCAGTATGCCGAGCGGATGTTGCTGGAACAGGAGGCGCTCAAGCAGGAGCTAGGGCGCTTTCACGGCGAGCTGTCAGGCACCCTGCGCATCGGCATAGTCCCGCAGTCCAATGTCGACATCATGCCGCTCATCGCCAGTTACCAGTCACGCTATCCCGATATCGCCATCCGCCTGTCGGTGCTGAGCAACGAGGCCCTGCTGTCGCAACTGGAACTGCACCAGTGCGACATTGGCCTGGGCTTTGACGAGTCGCTGAGCGCCCCGAACCGGCGCGCCTTTCACCTATACCCCCAGGGCCACAACCGCATGGCGCTGTTGATGAGCCGCAGTGATGCCATCACCTTGCAGAGTGCGGCCCCCATCCCCCTCGCCAGCCTGCAAGGCAAGCCGCTGGTACTGCCCAGCCGGAACATGCAATTTCGCCACTATCTGGATCTCGCCGCCGAGCACGCAGGCATCAGCCTGAAGATAGTGCTAGAAACCGACTCCCTCTTCCATCTGACCAGCGCCGTCCACCACCAGCTGGGGTGGGCCATCGTCAGCGTCGGTCTCGCCCACTCGGCCAGTCAGCTTTCTGACCTGGATTACCGGCTGCTCGAGCCGCTCGATGTCGGGCGCACCCTCTTCATGACCCGTCAGCACAGCATCACCCCCGCCATGCGCGCCTTTCTCGCCCTGGTCACGGAGACGACGGATCCCGCCCCATAACCGCAGCCCCGGGATGCCGCCTGCTGGCGAGGTGTGCTACCTCCATCCCCCTGCCCCCCGGTAAACAAAAAGCCCGCCAAAGGAGGCGGGCTTGATGATGGGATGCAGGTGACCGACATCAGGTGGCCAGCTGTTCCCGGGGCAAATCATGGTGACGCAGCCAGGCAAAGCTCAGGGCGACCAGCACGACCATCGCCGTCATGATGGCCCCCAGTCCCAGCTGTCCCTCCATGGGAAAGGTTGCTGCCAGCAGGGTGACCAGCCCGGCACCCAGGTTCTGCATGCCCCCCAGAATGGCGCCAGCCGTCCCTGCCTGACCCGGGAAGGGCTCGATGGCGCAGGAGGTCGCCGTCGGATAGAGGATGCCGCTGCCGATGAAGTAGACAGCCGCGCCCCCCACCAGGTACGCCGCGCTGACGATGCCAAACAGACCCGGCAGCAGGATGATCAGGGCCCCCACCCCCAGGAAGACAATGCCCAGACGCATCAGCCTGCCCTGACTCAGCCGAAAGCTCAGGCGAGCCGAGAGCCAGGCGCCGAACAGGTAACCCGGCAGGGGCAGCACGAACAGCACGCTCACCGTCTTGGCATTGAGGCCGAGCACATCACCGAGCAATACCCCCGCCGCCGCCTCGAACACCGCAAGGCCTGCGAAGGTCGCCATCAGGCAGAGCAGATTGCCCTGGAACCTGGGATTGCCCAGCACATGGCGGTAGGCGGCACGCACCCGCAGCGGCTGGCGACGCGCTGGTGGCAGCGTCTCGGCAAACCAGATCAAAATGGCGAGAGTACTGATGGCGCCAAAACCGAACAGGAACCAGTAACCGGCCCGCCAGTTCAACCATTCGGTCAGCCAGCCCCCCAGCACGGGGGCCAGCAGGGGGGAGAAGATCACCCCCATGCTCACCAGGCTGTTGGCGCGGTTGAGCTCGGCGCCGCTGTAGCGATCCCGCATCACTGTCCGGCTCATGGCGCCCGCCGCCCCCGTTCCCAGCCCCTGAATGAAGCTGCCCACCAGCAGGGCGCCGGCACTCGGGATCAGCTGGATCACCAGGGTGCCAAGCAGAAACACCATCATGCCAGTCAGCAACACGGGGCGACGGCCCCACTTGTCCGACAGGGGGCCATAAATAAACTGGGACAAGCCATAGGGGATCAGATAACAGGCCATCACCGCCTGCAACGACGCCGAACTCACCCCCAGATCCGCCGCCATCACCGGGATGGAGGGCACATAGAGGGTCTGGGTCATCTGGCCCACGGCGACCATGAGAATGGTCAGGAAAAACAAGGGATAAAAGCTGTGCCGATTCATAACTGCTCCACGACATCAAAAGCATGGCGCTCCTCACCGCGAGGGAGGAGTCACTGTCAGATCTGGATGAGTAATCACTGCGCGGAGGACCCGCGTTGATCGGGAGCAGATCAGCTCCCTTTAATGGCCGCCATGGTAGTGATTCGGATCACAAAATACGAACGAATCTTTGTAATCGGCTTGGCTTAGTTTTTCTAATAATACGGGGCCCAGAGGCCCCGTCCATCGTTCAGGATAATCTCCCCGGCGCCCTCATCCGGCCCGCGACACCCGCGCAGATTCCAGCGCAGCCTTGGCGGCGCCCTCCTCACAACTCCCCAACAGCAGGCAACGGCTGGCGACCTTGCCTGCCAGCACCTCGTCATGGGTCACCAGCAGCAGGGCGCAGCCTATCTCCCCCAGCGCTCCTAGCAGGCAGGTCATGGCCTGCTGCTGGCTGAGGGGATCGAGCCGGGAAGTCGGCTCGTCGGCAAACAGCAGCACCGGGCGCAGCAGCAGGGCCCGGATCAGCGACAGCCGTTGTAGCTCTCCCCCGGACACCTGGCTCGGCAGCCGGGTCAGCAGGCTCTCGTCGAGGCCGAGCCTCGCCAGATAGTCGCTGAGGGGCTGACGGGGCAGCCGGTGCAGGCGCAGCAGATCGTCAAACTGGGTGGCGAGGCACACCCGGCTGGCGAAGGCCTGCACCGGATCCTGATAGAGCTTCTGCCAGCGGTGGGGGGCTATGCCCGTCTGGCGCAGCACCCGCCCTCCCAGCGGGCGCTGCAAGCCCAGCAGCACATTGCCGAGGGTGCTCTTGCCCGCGCCGCTCGGCGCCATGATGGCGAGCCGCTCCCCCCGGGCCAGTGGCAGATCCAGCCCCTCGAACAGAGTCTGCTCCCCGTAGCCCATGGCGAGCCCCTCCCCCCTGAGCAGCCAGTCGCCGGTCGGGGGATGCACGGCCTCGGGCCAGGCGGACGGCTCTGCCGCCAGCAGGGCGCGGCTGTAGGCATGGGAAGGCGTGTGCAGCACCTGTTCGGCGGGCCCCTGCTCCACTACCTCGCCCCCCTTGATCACCAGCATCCAGCCCCCCAGCGCCCGGGCCAGGGAGAGATCGTGGGTGATGGTCAGCAGGTGGCGCCCCTCGGCCAGATAACCGAGCAGCAGTTCCTGCAGCCTGACACTGGCCCGACTGTCGAGCCCCTTGGTGGGTTCGTCGGCGATGAGCAAACGGGCCTGCCCCAGGGTGGCGGCGGCAAAGGCCGCGCGTTGGGCCATGCCCCCGGAGAGCTGGTGCGGGAAGTGACGCTCCCGCCCGGCGAGCCCGAGCCGCGCCAGGGAGGCCCGCGCCCGCGAGCGCGCCTCCTTGCCTCCCGCCAGCCAGCCCTCCTCCACCTGGGGCAGCAGCCCCATGGTGGGGTCCAGTGCCAGCACCGGCTCCTGGGGCAGCATGGCCAGCTCCCGCCCCCAGAGGGCGCGCAGGGCCTGGGGGTCCGCCAGGCTGTGGCGCCGGCCGCCCATCGCCATCTCACCCAGGCCGCGCAGGGGGGCGGGCAGGGTCCCCATCAGGGCGTGGGCCAGCAGGGATTTGCCCGAGCCGCTCTCCCCTATCAGGGTCAAGGCGCTGCCGGGGAGCAGGGTGAGATCCAGCGCCTGCAGCAGGGTCTGCCGGCCGTCATCCACCTGCAGGCCCTTGATATGAATGGTCGTCATGGGGTGACTCCTTGTGGGGATGGGGTGTGAAGAGTGCCCTGCTGATTGAGCAGCACCAGGGCCAGCAGCATCATTCCCATCACCAGGATTGGAGCCAGCAGCAGGCGGGGCGCCTCCTGATAGTGGGGCAGCGCCTCCGTCATCATCAGGCCGAGCTCAGGGGTGGGCGGCTGAATCCCCACCCCGACGAAGCCCAGGGTCGAGAGGGTCAGGATGGCCCCGGCGAGGCCAAAGGCCATCATGGTCAGCAGCTGGGGGGCCAGCTCGGGCCAGAGGTGGCGCCGCACTATGTGGCCGTTGCCAAAGCCCAGCAGCCGGGACGCCTCCACCTGGGGCGAGGCGAGCAGCGCCCGGCTGCGGGCCCGCACCACCCGGTAGTACTCCACCCACTGGGCCATGGCCAGCCCGAGATAGAGGATGGCAAAGCCCCCCTGGGCCATGGCGGAGAAGAGCAGCACCAGCAGCAGGCTCGGCAGGGCCAGCACGCCGTCGGCCAGACTGCGCAGCAGGCCGTCGACCCAGCCACCGCGCCAGGCTGAGAGCCAGCCCAGCAACGACCCCAGCAGGGCTGCGGTGATGACGCACAGCATCCCCAGCAGCAGGGAGAGCCGGGTCGCCGCCGCAAGCCGCGCCATCAGGCTGCGGCCCATCTGATCGCGCCCGAGCGGCTCCTGCCAGGAGGGGTCGGCCAGGAACTGCACCAGATCCTGGGCGGCGGGATCGGGCCAGAGCATTGGGCCCAGCAGGGCAAACAGCACCACCAGCAGGAGCAGGCTTGCTCCCGCCTTGACAGAGAAAGACATGATCAGGACTCCTTGGGACCGCGGGGATCGATGACGAGGCAGAGCAGATCCGTCAGGGTATTGAGCAGCACGAACAGCGCCGCCAGCACCAGCACTGTGCCCTGTACCATGGGGATGTCGCGCCAGAAGATGGCGTGCACCAGGGCATGGCCGATGCCGGGCCAGGCGAACAGGCTCTCCACCACCACTACCCCTTCGATAAGCAGCACCAGTTGCACGCCGGTATAGGCGATGACGCTGACCCCGCTGTTGCGCAGGCCGTGACGCCTGAAGACCCGGGCAGGCGAGAGTCCCTTGGTGAGGGCGAAGCGGTAATAACCGGACTGCACCACGGTGAGCACGCTCTCGCGCACCACCCGGGAGAGCACCCCCGAGAGCCCCAGCCCCAGGGTGAGGGCGGGCAACAGCAGGTTGCTCCCCTCCCCGTGGCCGGCGGCGCTGACCCAACCCAGCTCCACCGAGAGCAGCACCATGAGCACCAGGCCGAGCAGGAAGGGAGGCAGCGCACGCATCAGCACGCTCCAGCCCAGGGTCAGGCGATCGCACCATGCCCCCGGGCGCAGGGCGCTCAGGCTGCCGAGCGGCAGCGCCACCACCAGGGCCAGGGCCACGGCGGCCACCGCCAGGGACAGGGTGGCCCCCAGGTGGTGAGCCACTTCGCTCGCCACAGGTGTCCCCGTCACCAGGGAGCTGCCGAGATCCCCCTGCAGCAGGGACCCCAGCCAATCAGCGAAGCGGGAGAGGGCCGAACCGGCCAGCCCCAGCTCGCTGCGCACCGCATTGGCGGCCTCGGCGGTGACATAGTCATAGCCATAGCGGCCTGCGGCGATGCGAAAGGCGAGGTCCCCGGGCAGGGATTGCACCATCAGAAAGCAGAGCCCGGCCACCAGCAGGGCCACCATCAGCGCCTGCACCAGCCGCTGACCCAGGATCCCCATGACGGCAGAGAAGGGCGTCGCTGTCATTGGGCGCTCCATGTCAGCTTGTCCAGACGGTAGCTGCGCTCCTGGGGATCCAGCTCAAAGCCCTTCAGCGCACGGCTGACTGCCGCGCTCTGGCGGTACCAGGCGATGGGCAGCAGCGGCAACTCCTGCTGCAGGGTGGTGGCGATGTCACGGCGCGCAGCGGCGGCCTCTGTGGGCGACAAGGTTTGCGTGGCAAGGCGGGCCAGTGTTTGCTCCATGGCTTGGGATTGCCAGTTCATCACTCCCCAGTCGGCACCGGCGGGGGCCAGATCCCCCAACAGGGTGACCAGGGGATCCGGCACCAGGGCATAGTTGCGGGCATAGAGGCCGAGCTGGAGCGAGCCATCCTGATGACCGGCCGGGATCTCGCTCGAGTTGCCCACCGCTACCCTGAGATCCACCCCCACCGCCTTCCACTGCGCCTGCAGTGCCGTGGCCAGCAGGGGCAATTCCGGGCGATCCGGGAAGGTGCGCAGAGTCAGGGCGAAGCGCTCCTCCCCCTTGTGCAGCACACCATCCGCCCCCAACAGCCAGCCTGCCGCCGCCAAGGCCGCCTGAGCTGCCTTGACGTCATAGGCGAGCGGGGTCAGCCCGGGTTGATGCCACTCCCCCAGGGTGGGAGGGAAGAGCTGGGTCGCCGCCATCTCGGGATCCCGCAACAGGGCCGCCGCCATGCCACGGCGATCGATGGCGAGACTGAGGGCGCGGCGCACCGCTGGATCCTTCAGAAGAGGATCGGCCCCATTGAGCTTGAGCTGTATGGTGCGCGGCAGAGTGACGGAGGCGATGGCGACCCGGGGCGCCTGCTGCAAGCGGCGGATGCTGACCGGATCCAGCCCCCAGGCGATGTCGGCCTGACCGCTCTCAGCCATCAGGGTGCGGCTCTCGGCGCGGCCCACCGTCAGGTAACTTACCTGCGAGATGGCAGGCTGGGGGCCCTGCCAGCCATCGAAGCGCTCGGTTTCGATCCGCTGAGGTTGCTGCAACCGGGTGATGCGATAGGGGCCTGAGCCGATGATCTGAGTCACCTCCCCCTTGGCGTCATAGGCCCCCTTCGCCAGGATCTGGGTGCTGGGGTGAGCCAGCAGGGCGACCAGGGGGGCGAAGGGGCCGGTGAGGGTGACCAGCAGAGCCCCCTCGTGGGCCTCAATGGACGCGATGGGGGCGCTGGTCATGAGGCCGGGCTTGCGCCAGGCCTGCTGCAGGGCAAAGGCGACCTGCTCGGCGATCACCTCGCTGCCATCGTGAAAGCGGGCACCGGGGCGCAGGGTGAATCGCCATTGCAGGCCATCCTCGGAGTGAGACCACTGGCTGGCGAGCCCGGGTTGCAGATTGCCCTGGCTGTCGACCTCGACCAGGGTCTCCGCCACCTGCATGCGGGTAAAGAAGACTCCGTTGCTGGCAGGGTCGACACTGTGGATCTCCCAGGGCCCCACCATGGCCAGCGGCTTGCCGTGAGCGGCATTCATCCCCACCAGCAGTGCCAGTGCGCACAATCCCGAATAGCTGTGTATTTTTGTCATCCATTCCATCCAAACGATAATAATTACCAACCAATTTCAGGTGTTATAACATAACAATTAATCAGAATGAATGACTTTCCATATTTGATAAATGGCTTATTTAAAAGAAGAAAGGAGGGAGCAGGTGAGAGGCCCAGCAGGCGCGAAGGGCAGGCAATGGGGCGGCGATCATAAAAAGAGATGGCCCGTCATCGGGCCATCGTCATCATGCTAGCGGGTCACCATCTGCTGCGCCCGCTTGACCTGATCCTCGGGGCTTTCGTTGCGCGGCGGTATGGTAATGCCCTTCTGGCAAGCTGGCTTGGCCTCCATGCGCGCCATCCAGGCCTGCAGATGCGGCAGACCCTCGATGGAGATGCCGCTCCAGTCATAGATCCGCACCCAGGGCCAGGTGGCGATGTCGGCGATGCTGTACTCGTCGGCCAGGTACTCATGGTGAGCAAGATGGCCGTCGAGCACTTCGAACAGACGGCGCCCCTCCTTCTGGTAACGCTCTATGGCCGCCGGGATCTTCTCTGGGAAGTAGCGATAGAAGACGTTGGCCTGGCCCATCATGGGGCCGACGCCGCCCATCTGGAACATCAGCCACTGGATGGCCTGGGAGCGACGCTTAGGCTCTTGCGGCAGCAGCTTGCCGGTTTTTTCCGCCAGATAGAGCAGGATGGCGCCGGATTCGAACACAGCGAAGTCACCATTATCCCGATCGACGATGGCAGGGATGCGGCCATTGGGGTTGATGGCCAGAAACTCAGGCTTCTTCTGCTCCTGGGTCGAAAAATCGAGCGGGATCACGTTATAAGGCAGACCCAACTCTTCGAGGGCGATGGCGACCTTGAAGCCGTTTGGCGTCGCGGCCGTGTAGAAATCAATCATCATCTTCTCCTTGGTTGCCCAACACACAGGGTGCTGGGCGTCTCTGATGGTAGAGTGACTCAGGCCTGGGCACTGGGTCTGCTTGAGACCGCATCATACCAACGCTTGAGGGATGTCTGCTCATCGGCTATGTGCAGTTCCAGCGTCCTGGCGGCAAAATCTATGGCGCATATGGCAAGAATGTCGGCGATAGTGAAACGATCTCCGGCAATATAGGCAGACTCTTGCAGCCTTTCCTCCAACTTGCCGAACCACTGACTCGTCAATAATTTGCACTCCTGGCCCCACTCGGGGAAGCAAGTCTCCCTGTCCTGATAAAAGCCGGTGATGTGGCGAAAGGCCATGCCCGCTGGCAGCCAGAGGTTGAACTCGATGAAGCGGCTCCACATCTCTATCTGAGCCCGCTCCAGCGCCGTGGCGCCAAACAGATTGTTATCGGGGTAGAGCTCCTCGAAGTAACGGCAGATAGCGACCGATTCGCTCAGATAGCTACCGTCATCCAACGCCAGCACCGGAATACGCCCGGCCGGATTCTTGGTCAGAAAGTCCGGACTCAGGTTCTCACCGCCGCTCAGATCGACCTGTTCATAGGCCATGTCGACCCCTTTCTCGGCCAGAAACATCCGGACCCGGCGCGCATTGGGGGCTCGCCGCAATTCATAGACTTTCATCCTGCTCTCCATTTCTAAACGAACAGTTAGAAACTAGTCTTATCTAAACGAACGGTCAAGAATTTGTTATAGTGGCAACAGGAGACACTATGGCCCGAAAAACTGCATTCGATCCAGCCGAAAAGCTGGAACAAGCCATGACACTGTTCTGGCAAAAAGGCTTTGAGGCAACCTCGATCCAGGATCTGGTCGATGCCTTGGGCATCAATCGTTTCAGCCTCTACAACAGCTTCGGCGACAAGCACACCCTGTTTCAACTGGCGCTGGATCACTACATCGACAAGGTCTCACGCCAGCGCCTCACCCCTCTGCTCTGCGAGCGCGGCGGGCTTGCGGCCATCCATGGCTGGCTAGATGCTCTGGCACTGCGCCTGACTCAACCCGGCAACCTGGGTTGTTTCTTGCAAAATGCCCAGATAGGCACAGCCATGGATGAACCCAGGGTGCATGAGTGCATTGCGGCCATGCACCAGGAGTTGCAGCAGGCGCTGACCCATGCGCTCAGGGTCGCGATTCGAGATGGGGAATTGGCAGGCAATACAGACGTGGAAGCACTGGCGCGCTTTTTGTTTGTGCATGTGCAGGGCTGTATCTTGCTCGGGAAGGGAGGAGGCAATGGCGACACCTTGCGCGCCGACATTGCCACCCTCAAACGACAGCTCACCCTGTGGCAGGGCGGCCAACTGACGGCCTAGTTAACAGTCCCCGGCTGGCTGCGCTGACGCAGCAGGCTCAGCCGTGACAACAGTGGAAGGTACGAGGCGAGTTTGTCCAGCAGCAGCTGGCTGCTGGCCGGGCTCTCCCACTCGTGACCATCCATCACAATGCCGTTGGAGACGAAGTAGTAGCGGGGATCCCGTACATCAGGCCCACGGCGCGAGTTCGCCCCTCCCGAATCCTCCGCCGTACACACCCAGAGCGGCAGCACGGGCAGTCCAATCGAGGTCTCGGTCTCCCCCGCCGCAGATTCCGGCCAGTGGGCCTCATCATCGAGTAGCAAGATGGCGGCCTCATCTCGAGTCGGATTCCATTGACTCGGACTGGTCACCACGATGCGGTTAAAATAGGTGCCGACGTCGGCGGACGTCTGTAACGCCTGCAGCAACCCATTGACCGCCATGGACGACGGTTTATGACTGACTAATGACAAGTTCATACGACACATCCCTATGAGTGATGGAGCTTGTTATTACACGTGCCAGGGGTCTGGCGAGACAAGACTAGACCAAAATGTTATGTAAAGTCAGCCATTGATGGATGCTATATATTTAGCGCTTCCCTATGGGGGATAAAGCTTGCGGTTCAAAAGTATGCTGCTATAATTTCGCGTCCTTTTATCCCCGTTCTTTAACATCCAGTGGTGAACCTATGCATCCGATGCTGAATATCGCCGTGCGCGCTGCGCGCAACGCCGGTCAAGTAGTAGTAAAAGCCTTCTCCCAGCCCGAAAACATCGAGGCCACTCAGAAAGGCAGCAATGACTTCGTGACCAACGTTGACCGTGAAGCCGAAGCGGCCATCATTCATACCATCAAAAAATCTTACCCGGAACACAGCATCATCGCTGAAGAGTCTGGTGAGATTGCCGGTACCAATCCGGACTACCAATGGATCATTGACCCACTGGATGGCACGACCAACCTGGTCAAGGGCATTCCGCACTTTGCCGTCTCCATCGCCCTGCGCGTCAAGGGCAAGACCGAACAGGCCGTCGTCTACGATCCCATCCGTGACGAACTCTTTACCGCTACCCGTGGTAATGGCGCCCAGCTGAACGGCTACCGCATCCGTGTCGGCAAAGCCAAAGACCTGTCCGGCACCGTGCTGGCCACCGGCTTCCCGTTCAAGCAAAAACACCACATCGAGCCCTACCTGAAGATGTTCCAGAGCATGTTCATCGAGTGTGCTGACATCCGTCGCGCTGCCGCGCCTTCCCTGGATCTGGCCTATGTCGCCGCTGGCCGCATCGACGGTTACTGGGAAATCGGCCTCAAGCCTTGGGAAAGTGCCGCCGGTGAACTGCTGGCCAAAGAGTCCGGCGCCATCGTCACCGATTTCGTGGGTGGTCATAACTACGAAAACTCCGGCAACATGGTGGTTGCCAACCCGCGCGTCCTCAAAGTGATGCTCGGCAAGATCCGCGAGAATCTGCCGGAATCCCTGGCCAAATAAGCCAGTTCCGACTCTTGCACCTTAAACCCGGCTCAGACCGGGTTTTTTTATATCTGATACTTATCAAGGCAACCAGGGATCCAGGCCGTAGTACCGCTCTCCAACGCAGCCATCCCCAAGCCCTTGATACAGGCCCCCCAGCCCTGACGTCCCGGATGACTCGATGTGCCATGTTGCCGCCTGATCACATTGCCCGCGACCGCCTTCCTGGCAGCCCGCTAAAAACAAACACCCGGCGCCAGGCCGGGTGTTGAAATTAACGCGCAGCGACCGGGCCAGTCTGAGCCAACCCGATACTGATCTCATCAGACCAGGCGGAAGCGGCCTATGGTCTGCTTGAGCCCGGCCGCCAACTGGCTCAGCTCCAGGCAGGCCTGGGCTGTGTGCTCGGCACCGGTTGCAACCTCGCGAGAAGACTCATTTATCCGCTCGACATTGCGCCCCAGCTCGTCGGAGACCGCATCCTGCTCGCTGCAGGCACTGGCGATCTGGATGGCCATGTCGGCTATCTGGGCCATAGCCTCTTCTATCTGCTGAATACCCACCCCAGTCTGTTCGCTCTGGCCGACACACTGGCGGATCATGTCACAGCTCTGCCCCGTCACCTTGCGCGCCTGGTTCGCCCGGGCCTGCAGCGTCTCTATGATGGCAATGATCTCCCCGGTGGAGGCCTGAGTACGGCCAGCCAGGGTACGTACCTCATCGGCCACCACGGCGAAGCCACGACCCTGCTCACCCGCCCGCGCCGCCTCGATGGCAGCATTGAGCGCCAGCAAGTTGGTCTGATCGGCGATGCCACGGATCACATCGACCACCAGATTGATCTGGGCCGACTCCCGCTCCAGCTCGGTTACCAGGATGCCGGCCTGCTCCATCTCGGCGGCCACCTGATTGATGGCGTCCAGGGAGCCCTGCACATCCTGGTTGCCACGACGAGCCAACCGGTTGGCGGCGCTCGCAGAATCAGAGGCCATCTCGGTATTGCCAGCTACATCCGCCACCGTCGCCTTCATCTGCGCCATGGCGGTCGCCACTTGCGTGATCTCCTGCTGTTGATGGGCGATCCCCCGTGAAGATTGCTCGGAGACGGCGCTCACCTCCTCGATGGCCGTACCCAGCTGGGTGACGGCGGCCACCACCTCTTCAATGAGCCGGCGCAGGTTGTCCTGCATCTGCAACGTGGCCTTGGCAAGCATGCCCAGCTCATCCTTGCCGATGTGCTGACGATCCAGTCTGTGGGTCAAGTCTCCGGCGGCGATGGCATTGGCCTGACTCACCACGGCCTGCAGGGGTCGGCAGATCTGGCGCGTCAGGAACCAGGTCATGGCGATCATGAACAGCACCAGGGCCCCGATGCTGACGCTGGAGAGGGTAAGCAGCGTGCTGATACTGCCGAGCAGCCCTCCCCGGTTTTCCTGCACAAAGCCCAGATTGACGCTGATCAGGTTGTTCACCTCCTCCTCCAGGCGGCTATAACCCTCATTGGTCTGGAACAGCTGAACGCGGGCCTGTTCCCGGTTGCCCTGGGTGAGCTGGCGCTCAAAATCGCCCACACTCTGTCGATAGTCGAGCCAGGCCTGCTTGGTACGATTGAATACCTGACGCTCATTATCGCTACCGACCGTGGCTTCATAGCCGCGCATAGCCCCATCCACCTTGCCGATATTGGCCTGGATCCGGCCAAGCCGCGCCTGCAGATCGGCCGCATCATCCACCATCAGCACGGCAAACTGGGCACGGCGCACATAAGAGACGTCATACATGAGGTTTTCAACCGAGATGACACTCGGCAGGGTTGAGTCGGTAAAATTCAATACGCGTTCCCGCACCGTTCTTAATTCACTGGCGAGGAAGAGACCGAATGTCATATTGACGATGGCGATCACGAAAAACACCAGGGCAATTTTCTTGCCGATGGAGAGGTCTTTATAAAACATGTTTACCCATATTCCTCAACTGCCAAATGGCAGAGGCTGTTGGTCATCATGTCCTTATGGCATGCGCCGCCCGGGGGTCCTGCAGGGAGGTGTCGATAGGCCGAGAAGGGAAATTCCCGGCAGCGGCCGACTATATCATACCCCCTTGCCAACCCCGACTATTCGCGCCATGAATATTGGCAAGATTATTAACAGCACTGTATTTAACGGACCATCTATTAGTCTCAATAAATTAGCTAGTGCACTTTTTGATCTATTCAATCCATATATCACCGCTCATCCTGGCGGTTATCGTTTCGCCTGATAAAGATGCCCGGATAATAACAACGTCCCTTTTTTATCTGCGCCATGATGGGATCCCCCTCTCCCGCGATTCGGTATCAGACCAACATTGAGCGACTTATCATCAGTGACGAATTTTTCCTGCAGAAGGCCAACTGCCATGGTGGGGCCAAAGGGCGAGTTAGGCTATGATGAGCGCCGACCCTGCCCCTCTTGCTACCTGCATGTTGTTACAAGGAGCTAACCCATGATCAGACTCGCGGTGATCGGAACCAACTGGATCACAGAAAAATTCATCGAAGCGGCACTGCTGAGCAAGGCTTTTCAGCTGACCGCCGTCTACTCCCGCCAGCGCGCCACCGCAGAAGCCTTTGCCGCCCAGTATGATGATCCGGCCTGCTTCGACGATCTGGCCGAGTTTGCCGCCAGCCCCTGCTTCGACGCCGTCTACGTGGCGAGCCCCAACTCCCTGCACTGCCCCCATACGCTGCAACTGCTGGCGGCGGGCAAACATGTGATCTGCGAGAAGCCACTCGGCTCAAACCTGGCCGAGGTCGAGGCCATGTACCAGTGCGCCCGTGAGCGGGGCGTCGTCTTGTTCGAAGCCTTCAAGACCGCCTACCTGCCAAACTTCCGCCTGCTGGCCGAGCAACTGCCCCGTCTGGGCCAGGCGCGACGCGCCAGCTTCAGCTATTGCCAGTTCTCCTCCCGTTGGCCCAAGTACCTGGCCGGTGAGCAGCCCAATACCTTCAACCCGGCCTTCTCCAATGGCTCCATCATGGACATTGGCTACTACTGCGTGGCCAGCGCCATCGCCCTGTTTGGTGCGCCAGCCCGAGTCACCGCCAGCGGCCAGTTGCTGGAGACCGGGGTCGACATTCAAGGCACAGTGCTGCTGCACTACCCGGATTTCGAGATGGTGATCAGCCACTCCAAGGTGTCTGACTCCTTTATCCCAAGCGAGATCCAGGGCAGCGAAGGCGCCTTCATCATAGAGCACCTCTCCGAGAGCACCGGGCTGACCTGGATAGGCCGCGACGGCCAGCGGGAAGTCCTGACCCTGCCCCAGTCTGACAACAGCATGATCTATGAGGCCACGGCCTTCGCCGCCCAGATAACCGCAGGCCAAATGGATGAAGCTGCGGTGACACGCTCCATCAACACGGCGCGGGTCATCACCCAGGTACGCCATCAGGTTGGTGTGCGCTTCCCGGCCGATCAAGCCTGATTGGCCAGCCACTAGCCGATAGAAAGAGGCCCCGCACTGCGGGGCCTCTTGTTTTACCGCTGTCCTATCACATGACCCCTAGAGCGTTGCGGCCAGCTCCGCCAGCTGATCCGTGCATTGGCCCCAACCGCTGTGAAAACCCATCGCCTCATGCTCCTTGCGATCCGCCTCGCTCCAATGACGTACCCATGCCCGATAACGGGTACCTTCCCCCTCGGGGGTAAAACTCAAGATCAGCGTCATGAAGGGACGGGCCGCCGGTTGCCAGGCTCGCTCATAGGCATCGGTCGAGACGATACGCCGCCCCGGCTCCAGTGCCAGGTAGATGCCGGGACAGGGGATCTGTTCACCATTGGGTCCCCCCATCACCACCAGGCTGGCCCCGCCAACCCGCACATCCAGCTCGGCGCTCAGGGTGCGCCAGGGCCGGGGAGCGAACCAGCGCATCAGCAACTCAGACTCGGTCCAGCAGCGATAAAGCGCCTCCGGCGAGGCCGCTATCCATCGCTCCAGCACCAGATCACGAGCCTCATCCAGCTGTTCTGTCATCATGGCATTGCTTCCTGTGTCAGTGAGATAACATCCGATTGATCAGAGAGGGGGCGAAGGCTCACCGCCGCCTAGCCAAGCGACATGAGTGGGCCCCCCGGCAAGCGAGCCTCACGCATTTCCCTCATAGGCCCGCTGCAAGGTTGCGATGTCGAGTCGTCCCATTCTCATCAGGGCGCCAAACACCCGGGCACTAGCGGCGGGATCCCCTGAGAGCCACTGGGGCAGTTGCCGTGGCACCAGTTGCCAGGAGAGCCCGAACCTGTCTTGCAGCCAGCCGCACTGATCCGCGCGCCCCCCTTCGCTCAAAGCCTGCCAGCGCTTATCCAGCTCCAGTTGATTGTCACAGTACCCCACCAGCGAGCAGGCCGGCGTGTTGGGAAATTGCGGCCCACCATTGAGGGCTAGGTAGTGGCTCCCCTCGAGGCGGAAATGCACCGTCAGCACGCTGGCCGCCGGGCGATGCGTACCGGGCAGAGGCGGATCAGCCTCTTGCCCGGGATAGTGGTTGATGGCCAGGATCCCGGACTCGGGAAACAGGCTGGTGTAGAGTTCGGCGGCGGCCTGGGCCTGGCCGTCGAACCAGAGGCAGGGAATGACGCCCATGGGATGACTCCTGTTGAACCAGCAATGAGTATAAATGCCCTTCCGGGGAGGGCCAGTTCACCCCCGTTGGACGCTGCGCGCTTGCTAACCGGCACCCATCCCCCTGACATCACGGGTTCTTGACCAGCAGCCACTCCCCTTTGCCAATGGGCAGCAACAGTTGCTGAAATCCGGGATCCTGTGCCACCTCCGTCATCCAATCCACGCGTTCATGGTGATGGGAGATGGCGTTGTCGACGACGAGCAGGCCACGGGTGGACAGTCGCGCCCTGATGCTCGGCCACCAGCTGGGGTACTGGCTGCGATCCGCATCGAGGAAAACAAGATCGAATGCCCCCTTGGCCAGGCCAGGCAGTATGGCCTCCGCTTTCCCCGCCAACTGGATGATGACGCTCTCCAGCCCCGCACGGTGAAAATTCGCCTGCGCCATCGTCCGTTTCAGCGGCGTCATTATTGGTCATCTATATCGGGGGGAAAATCCCCCATCAGGTAACGAGCCCCGGCACCATGACGAGCGGCCTGATCTTGCGGGTTGTAGAGGGCGCAGTGGCGCAGGGAGAGACAACCGCAGCCCACACAGGCGCTAAGCTTGCGCTGCATCAGTTGCAGCGCCGTGATGCGGGCCTCGAGCAGCAACTGCCAGTCACGGGCAAGGGCGGACCAATCCTCCGGGGTCGGTGTGCGCCCCTCGGGCAGCCCGGCCAGGGCATGCCCTATCTCTTCCAGGCTAAGACCCACTCCTTGTGCGGCGCGGATGAAGGCGACACGGCGCAGCACATGCTGGGGATAGACTCGTTGCCCCCCCTGGCTGCGAGCACTGCTGATCAGCCCTTTCTGCTCGTAGAAGCGCAAGGCACTGGCCTTGACCCCGGCGCGCTTGGCGAGTTGGCCGATGGCAAGCCAGGCACGGCCAAGCTCGCCATTCAGCATGCTCTGTTCGGGGGCTGAAGGGATTGGCCCCTGCCCGCGTTCAATATCGCCCTTGCTCATTGATACCTCCCTGCTTCACCAATCAATGTCCGCTCTGGGACAAAACGCGCTCCCTGTGGCTGTCGCTTGCCCTCATCCCTCATCCCTAATCCCTCATCTCTCATGCTCCAGCATCCCTCATGTTCCAGCATCCAAGTCAGCGCCCCCTGGACAAGAGGCTGCACCGGGCCCCTTGACTTAAAGTTAACTTTAACTTGCATGATTCGAACTCTCACCGTCAAGGAGTCACCGCATATGATGTCACTGCACAACCTGCTCGATGCCAACCAGCAGTTCGCCCTCAATGGCCGAGGCACCACCAATCACTGTCCCATGGCGCTCCATGCCCTGGCTGAAATGGGGGCAGATGAGGTGCGCCTTAACGACTTCTTCGCATACTGGCAGCGCGACAAGGCCCTGCCCGCGAGCCCTGGGAGCGGGCTCGCGGATGAGGGGCAGGATCCGGAGGCTCGCTTCAGCCAGCTTAGGGCCGACTTTTCAAGCAAGGTTGCCAGAGAGGGCTGGCAGCCCCTGTTTACCCAGATAGTGGCTCAGGGGATATCTCCGGCCAGTGGCGCCTTTCATCCTATGATCCGCCTCGCCTGTGCCATCGAAAACGGCCATCAGGGCGAACAGGCTGCGGCACTGGCAGCCTGGCATTGCAAACCGCTGCACCTGCCTCAAGGGTTGGGAGCCCCATGCCCGGAACTCCCCGCTCTGCTGGCGCGTCTCCATGAGGCATTGGGCGGCTGGCACAGTGATCAGCGCTGGATCACCGCCCGCCTTCGCCAACTCGCCGAGAGCCCCGCCTTTGTGCAGGCCTTGCCCCGCGACCTGACGGGTGTACTGACCGAGGGAAAGTGCGGCCCCGGGGACCCACTGCGCATCCTGGCCGAGCTGGCCCTGGCGCTCTACTGGCAGACCCGGGATTTTACCGTATTGCATCTGGTGACCGGCACCCGGGCGGCCACCATCATCAGTGCGCAGCTCGGTGAGCCGCTGCGCGGTGAGTTTATCCGGCTCCTCTGGCAAGGAGTGGCCGCCGCCTATGTGACGGTCGGCGCCCCTTCGCTCAACGGGCCTCACTGGCCTGCGCCGGGGGATATTCACTGGCAGCAGGTGGTGGCTCTGGCCATCAATAGCAATGACGATCACTGCATCAAGCTGGTTCACGCCTGCTGGCGCGAACGGGCTGTCTCTCGCCACTACCTGGCGGTGGCGGCCCGGGAAGTTGGCTTGCTGGGCAATGGCTGATGCGATGAGAAAATAGGGGGACGGGAGCTGGCCTTTGAGGTGAGCCAACCAAACGGAAGTCGGGGCCAATCTGGCCCCGACTTTATGCAATGAAGAGCGTCATGCCGCGTCAGTCGACGATAAACAGCGTGGCACCAAGGGGGCTGGTAGAGCGATGCGGTTCGGCCCCGTCGGCCACCTGATAGCTGACCCCCGGGGTCAGCACGAAGTTGCGGCCGTCGGCCAGCTCGGTATGCAGTTCACCCTCCAGGCAGAGCAGGATATGACCCTTGCTACACCAGTGATCGGCGACATAGCCGGGGCTGTACTCCACCATGCGCACCCGCAGCGGCCCGAATTGGCGGGTGCGCCAGCGGGCTTCGCCCTGCTCCCCGGGATGAAGGGTCTCTGGCACTTGATACCAATCGGTCAGGCCGAATGGCAGATTGTCTATCTGCACTGATGCACTCCTTGCGGCTTGTTTACTTCACGTCGGGAAGAGGGATGGTCTGTTCACAGCCCCCATCACTGGGTCTGGGCAGCTGGCGGGTTGTCTACTGGCAGGCGCTCGAAGCTGACTGGCGGGCACTCAGGCGTGACTCCCTGCTCATCTCGCACCGGCGCGGGGCGATAACTGAGTCGATAGTGGCCCGGTTGGCTCAAGTCATAGACCTGAGTCAATTCTGCCTCGGCCTTGATGCGCTGTTTGGGGCCCACTATCAGGCGATCGTCAGCCCCGGGGGCACCCCGTTTGGCGAGTGGTCCCTGATAGGGAATGGGCTGCTCGTTCAGAGTCAGGTCGATGGCATCGGCAAACCAGCCTTCGAAGGGGGTAAACCAGCTCAACACCTCCAGGGTATCCTCCCCCTGGTTGCTGAGCGCCATGGCCAGGCTTAAGGGTTCGTCGACCCGGCTCTGGGCCTTGACGTTAAGCTCGCACTGCAAGGCGCTCAGGCCAAGGACGCTGCCGAGCAAGAGTGACATCATGTTGCCTCCATCAAAAAGGGGGCCAAGGCCCCCTGTCGACTCAGTTTTCGCTCGGGGTGTTCTCGGCAAAGTATTCGTGGTTGTCGGCGTTGTTGAGCGCCTTCACCGGATCCGTGCTCGCCAGGTTGCGGGCATTGCCTTGACCGTAACCCAGATCGTCCGTGCCTGCCACCACATTGAAGTGGGTCAGCTCATGGATGATGGTGCCGCCACGGGAATCCGTGCCCGTGTTGGCCGCGGTCCAGAAACTCTTGCACAGATAGATCTTGTAGGGCTGATCCGCATAGACATAAGCAAAATAGCTCTCCTTGCAGCCGCAATCGAAGGTCAGCGGTTTCTCTTCGATGGCTTCCCTCACCTTGCTGAAGTGACCCTCGGCCTGGTTCCAGCGGCTCGCGTCATAGGCGCCGAACCAGCTGCGATAGCGTTGACCACTGGGCTTGTCCACCGCCAGATAGCTGAGGGAATCCCCCGCCATGACTCCGGCGGCATCCAGGGCCGAGACTATCTGGCTCTTCTGGCTGTTGGTGCAGCGACCGGTGAAACTCACCGATCCCCCGGCGGCGGCCGGTTCAACCGCGGCGGCCTTGGCCAATACGCGATCATCACTCGCGACCCCATCTAGCCAGAGGCTGACGGTGTTGGATTCGCTGGCCTGGGGGGGTGCCTTGGCACTGGGCTGGGCGTTCCGCTTGGTGCCTGCTTCATCAGATACCTTGGGCAGGCGGTAGCTGATGCTGTACTCCCCCTGGGCACTCATGTCATAGAGGCCGGACACTTCCGCCTCCAGGGTCAGGCTCTCCCCGGCGCCCAGGCGCTGATAGTCCCGATGACTCGGCAGACCGCGCTTGATCAGGGCCCCCTGATAGGTCACGGACTGGCCATCCCGCTCGACCACGAACAAGGGAGCATCCCCTGTGCCCGGCAGTTGCCACTTGAGCAAATCAATCGGCTTGTTGCCGTTGTTGGTCAGGGTCACTTGCACCCGCACATCCTCACTCGCGCCCTCTTGCAGGGTCAGTCTGGCATCCAGACCCGCGGCGCAGAGGGGGGAACCCAGCAGGCCTGCCAGTAACAGGGCTATCGGTGTTGCTTTCATCGTCTCTCCTTAGAATATGTGGTTTGCATCCATGCCCTCGAAGGGGCTCAGCCACCCTAAAACAGATGAAAAGCAGGCACCTACCGCCATATGGGGGCAGCCCCTCCGTATGGGGGGCGCCAGCGACTCCCCCCAGATGGAGGGCCGAAGGAGGCTTGGTTGATGACCCAGGATGTCCGGCGAAGAGCGCCTTGGGTAGCGGTCAAAGGCCCGCGAGCAGCAGGCTGGCGATCGTCACGAGGGGGGGATGATCCTTGCCACCCCAGTGACAAACGTCACGCCAGGGGGGCTATGGGGAAAGCGGGCATTGCAGCCATGAAAAACCCCGATGCAAGATCGGGGTTCGGTCACAGGACAGGCGGCAGACTCTGCGCCGCGGAACATCCCCCGCTCAGCCGTCTATCTCCAGCGCCAGCAGCGCGAGGGCAGGCAGGGCGTTGCCCGGCATCAGCAGATGGGCCTTGTGGTGCTTCACCCTGACCTGCTTCTTGTTGCCCTGGCCAATGAGCAGGCCATGCCGATAGGCGAAACGGGCCAGCACTTGCTCGTCACCGCGCACATAGAGGGTGAGCGGCTTGACCAGCTCGCCGTCGGCGCAGGCAGCGGCCAGCTCGGCAGAGCAGATAACAATTGAAGACTGCCCCTGGTTGGCGAGTCTCGCCCGGCCATCGATCACGCTCTGGGTGACCCGCAGCCAACCCGCCTCTTCACAGTCGTCCAGCAGCGCCATGAGCCGCGCTTCCAGCCCCTGCGTCGCCGCCTGGCTGTAATGACGCACGATGCGCTCGAGCAATCCCTTGAGATCGGCCCCCGCCCCTTGGGTGCGCGCCTGCTGCACCCACCCCTTGAGATCCTCCATCACCAGACGGGAGAAGCGTTTCTCCTTGAGGGAGTCCACCAGCCAGAGGCTCAGGAAATGGCTCTCCTGGGCGGGAGTACGGGCGGCGCGGCCGGCGCCGGTGCGCACGAGTTCAGCCAGACTGGCACCGGCCATCTCGAGCAGGGCCTGGTTATAGGTTTGCACTTTCAGATCGCTCATCACGACTCCTGGGCAGATTGGGGAAGGCGCTTGCAGCCCCGCCACCATCATCAAAAAGGCGCCGAGGCGCCTTTGAAAACAAGATTGCCGGGCTCACAACAAGCCCGGTTTAGCCGCCGACTTGGCCGCTTATTTGTCTTTGCGGGCCGTCTTGCGCAGGCGAGTGCGCTGGCTCTGCAGCTTGGCTTCGGCCATCACCTGGGCGGCGGCATTGTCATCACGCTGGGGCTTCTTGCCAAAGCGGCGACGCTCCTGCAACTGCTTGATCAGCATGTCACGGTTGCTCACCTCGTAACCCGGCACCATGACGCGACGGATCTTCTGGCCGATCAGCGCCTCGATGTCGAGCAGGGTACGCTCCTCCTCGCGACTGACGAAGGAGATGGCCATGCCGCTCTTGCCGGCGCGGCCGGTACGACCGATACGGTGGACATAGTCCTCGGCCAGGAAGGGCAGGTCATAGTTGACCACGTATTCCAGGTTCGGGATATCCAGACCACGGGCCGCCACTTCGGTGGAGACCAGTACCCGTACCTTGCCTTCGATGAATTCGCGCAAGGCGCGACGACGGCTGCCCTGGGCCTTCTCGCCATGGACCACGGCCGACTTGATCCCATCCAGATTCAGCTCGGCCACCAGCTCATCGCAGCTCTCGCGGGTACTGGCAAACACCAGCACCTGTGGCCAGTTCTGCTTGCCGATAAGCTCGGAGAGCAGCTCGCGTTTGCGCTTCTGCTCGACCGGATAGACAGTATGGGTCACGGTATCGGCGGTGGAGTTCTGCTTGTTGACGCTGACTATCTGCGGCTTGTTGAGCATCACATTGGCCAGCTTCTTGACGCCATCGGAGAAGGTCGCGGAGAAGAGCAGGCTCTGGCGATCCTTGTTGACCGCCAGCAGAATTTTTTGCACCTCGGCACTGAAGCCCATGTCGAGGATGCGATCCGCTTCGTCCAGCACCAGGCACTCAACGTTGGAGAGGCTGAGGTTGCATGCGTTCAGGTGCTCGAGCAGGCGGCCCGGGGTCGCCACTATGATGTGGGCGCCGGCCTTGAGGCGACGCGCCTGTACGTCCTGCTTGCCGCCGCCGCAGATCACCTGCACGCTCAGCTCCAGATACTTGCCAAACTCCTTGATGTTGTCAGCCACCTGAGCCGCCAGTTCGCGGGTCGGGGTCAGGATCAACACACGGGCGTTGGAAGGTGCGAGCGGCGCCGGGTTATCAATGAGGCGCTGCAAGATAGGCAGTGCGAAGGCGGCGGTCTTGCCGGTGCCGGTCTGGGCACTGGCCAGTACATCCTGGCCACGGCGGATCGTCGGGATCGCCTGTTGCTGCACAGGGGTCATCTCCTGATAACCGCACTCCGAGACGGCGCGCAAAATCTCGGGGGCAAAATCGAATGATTCAAATTTCATCATGGGTTTCCTGTGTTCCAGCAAAGCTGTGATTGGCTGCGACCCGACCGGGGTGACAACGGATGCCAGGGATCGGCCTGGCCTGGCAGGGTCTGCAGGCGAGCCGGAAAATGGCGGGCGCGGAGTGTAACAAATTTTCGGCGCCAATGCGTCTCAAATAATCTCTCCGACCTAAAAGTCCCTCATGTCGCGCCATGATAAGGGGCAAGCCAGGGGTCAGAGAGGAGCCATGGCAGGCAGCACCGCCTGCGTCCCCCTGGTGATGCGCCTGCCCGATGCGAGAAGCCTGGCTCAGGGCAATGGACGCCGCGCCATCCTCAGGTAGAATCATCTCTAGTGCTCACATGGGCATGAGGCCACAGGGAGGTGCCATGGAGATAACAGCGATGCACAGCGCGCACAAACCGTTGCTTGGCCAGGGCAAGCCAACACGGTCTCCCGCCCCCGCCGCGAGCGCTGCATCGAGGCAGCAACCCTTGTTGCTGTTGGCCTGCCTTGCGACTGCCTCTCCGGCCATGGCCGCCGACGGCGCCGTCGATGCCCGCGTGCAGGAGCGGGCCAACGCCGTGGTCTCGTTGATGACCTTCAACGTGATACCCGATATTACCTCCAGCAACCTGGATATCTCGGGGGGCAGCGGTCAACAGGCGGCATTGACCATGAGCCAGGTTGGCGGCGGCGCCACCATGAGCAAGGAGGTCCCCATCTATCTGGAGGGCAACCTGGGCTATAGCCGCTACGATCCCAAATTTGTGATAAGCCAGGGCGAGGAGAGCCGAACCATCCCCGCCAAATGGAACAGCCTGACCGCCACCGGCGGCATCGGCTGGGACTTCGCCGTCGCCCCGAATTGGGTACTGCGTCCCATCGCCAACTTTTCCCTTGGCACTGTGGCCAGCGATATCCAGATAGGTAACTGGTATCTCGATCGCAAGACCGGCAAGAGCCTCGATTTCCTCGATAACGGCCAGCTCAATGTGTTCGGACTCGGCGGCTCCCTCATGCTCGATTACGAGCTGTTCTCCGATACCCAGGACATAGACGCCGAATTTCGCTACTCCTACCTCCATCTGCAGAGCACCATTGGCACCAGTCCCAGTGTGAAGGGCGAGGCGAATGCCGAGAACTTCGGCATCTATTTGCGCCGCCGCGCCCCCCTGCTCGATTGGACCCTGCTCGATCGGCCGCTGCGCTACGTGCTGGAAGGGGCCCGAACCGAATACCTGGGGGATCAACGGGGCCTGCTCGGTTTCAACGCCCTCAACTCCGTCGGGGTTGGCCTCGAGCTCGATTCGAGCAAATACCCGGTGTGGGTCACCCGTACCCGCCTCATGTACCGCTTGATGTTCGGCAACAACACCAATGGTTATGCCATTGGCCTGGCGATGAGTTTCTAACGGCGCAAATCCAAACGAGAACGAGGTTGCATGATGACAGTGACGAACCTGCAAATTGATGACTTGCTCGCCACCTTGCAAGCCCGCTTCGAACAGCACAGGCAGCGCCACGAGGGGATAACCTGGTCACAGGTGCGCGCCAGGCTCGATGCCCATCCCCAGTCATTGCGCTCGCTCCACGAGATGGAGAGCAGCGGCGGTGAGCCCGATGTCATCGGCCAGGATAGGCAGACCGGGCAGCTGCTGTTCTGTGACTGCAGCGCCGAGAGCCCAAGTGGACGCAGGAGCCTCTGCTATGACGGCGCGGCTCTGGCGTCGAGAAAGGAGAACAAGCCAGCAGGCAGCGCGACCGAGCTGGCCGCCAAGATGGGCATCACACTGCTGACGGAGGCCGAATATCGGGCGCTGCAGACCCTAGGCTGCTTCGATGCCAAGACATCGAGCTGGATACAGACCCCCGAGGAAATCAGGACGCTCGGCGGCGCCCTGTTCTGCGATCGCCGCTACGACAGCGTGTTCCTGTATCACAACGGTGCCCAGTCCTACTACGCCGCCAGGGGCTTTCGCGGTCTGTTGCGGGTCTAAACCGGCCAGGACTCAGTCCCCAGGTGCAGCAACCTGCTCCCTGTCGAGGCCTACACCTTAAGCAAGACTCCATAGAGGCTCAGTGAAATGGACTTCACCACCGTTATTGCTCCTTTACTATCTCCGCTCGGCTATCTGCTACCCCTGCTGCTGATTGCCATTCTGATCAACACCCCCTGGTTCAAGGGCATAATCGGGGAGTGGTTTATCAACCTCAGCATCCGGCTCTTTCTCAACCAGCGGGAATATCACCTGCTCAAGGATGTGACCCTGCCCATCCCTCAGGGCAGCACCCAGATAGACCATGTGATCGTCTCCCGCTTCGGGATATTCGTGATTGAAACCAAGAACATGAAGGGCTGGATATTCGGCAATCCGGCTCATAAAAGCTGGACCCAGCAGATCTATCGCCGCAAGCACAGCTTCCAGAATCCCCTGCACCAGAACCACCTGCACATGATGACCCTCAAATCCCTGCTGGGGGTGGCGGATCATCAGCTCCACTCCGTCATCTATTTCATTGGCGACTGCACCTTCAAGACCCCCATGCCGGACAATGTGATGAACCGCGGGTTGATCCGCCATATCAAAGGAAAAACCACTCAGGTATTGACCCCTGCCGAGGTCACGCAAGTGGTCGAGACCATCCTGCAGGGACGGCTGGCAGCCAACTGGCAGACCCACAGGCAACATGTGGCCCAGCTGAAGGCGCGTTACGGTGAATCGCCATGCAAGCCGTTATCCGCCAAGGCAGTACCTGACGAAAAGAGGGCCGCGCCTCCCCTGTCACCGCCCAACCGCTCGGTGACCAAAGTCCGACTTGCCCCAGATGTGGCAATACCATGGTCTTGCGTACTGCCAGCCGGGGAGAAAACAGAGGCAATCAGTTCTGGGGATGCCGCGGATACCCGACATGCAGAGGGATGCTGACCCTTGCGAAGACGCGCCATGGGACGGCGACGCAGGACACCAGGGCCTGACCCCAGAACATCCAGTTGGAACTGAAACAAGGGCGGCCACTTGGCCGCCCTTGTTATCTCTGACTGTCAGCGAATGGTCGCCATCTTCCTGACGCAGGCCTGCTCCCTGTCATCCACCCGCTTGGCAAACCAGGCGGTGGTGAGGTTGCGGGTGATCTTGGGGCTTTTCAGCTGGATGCCGGGCAGCACGGCGCGGGGTTGGCGCTTGCCCGCCTGCTTGTCGGCCAGGGTAAAGACCCTGTGATAGAGGTCGGTCTGGGCAAAGTCGGCACTATCCCCCTTGAGCAGACTCTGGTGGATGGCCTGCTTGCTCATGTTGACGCGGCTGGCGATGCTGTGCACCGCAAGCTCCGTCTTGCCGGGCAGGTCGGAGTCGTAGCGGACCAGATCCCCGTCCAGGGCCAGGGGCTTGCCGCTGACCCGGCTCACCGCAGCCTGGAAGGCGGCGTTGCGGCTCGCATACCAGCCCGCATTGAAGTCGGCGAAACGGTAGAGGGTGTCCGGGTAGTCGGCGGGATAACCGAAGATGTGTTTGGTGCCAAACCAGATGCCGCCCCGGCGGGTAAAGACTTCGTGGCGGATGGACTCCTTGACGGGATAGGGGTAGCCGCGGGCGTTGGCCTCGGCAAAGGCCACGCTCACCTGCATGGGGCCCCCGGTGCGCACCGGATTGAGGTTGCCAAAGAGCTGCTTGCCCATGGGCACGGCCCCTATCATGTCCTCGAAGATCTCGCTCATCTCCCGCTCGGTGCGAAGGGCATCTATGCGCGCGGCGTAGGATTTGCCCGTGGGGGACTTGATGGAGAGGGCGGTGCGCACCACGAACTCGGGGATGAGCAGCTTGGCGGCCCGGGCGTTAATCTCCTTCCAGGCTATCTTGCCAAGGCCGGGCACCACGGGATCGGCCTGATAGGTGGCCTCCTGCTCCGCCACCGCCAGCACTGAGCAGACATTGTGATCGTTCACCGTCAGCCCCTGGGTGCTGAGCGCCGTCACCACGTCGTTGGCCCAGCCCGGCTTGTCTTGTACCTGGCGCGGCAGGAAGCGCACTATGCGGCTCTTCATGTCCGCAGGCTTGCGCGGCTGCATCGCCTTGGGCTGTTTGGCGATGGCGGCGGCCTCCTCGACAGTAGGAGTAGGGGGTGTCGGTTCACTGGCGCAGCCCGCCAGCACGGCGGCAGCCAGCAGTGCGCAGAGGCGCCAGGGGGAGAAAGACAAAGGGCGAGAGGGGATCATGAGGGCTTCCGATAAAGTGCGGGCCCCTCATGCCGGATGACGGGCCCCGAATGCAAACAGGTGGCCATTGTAGTGGATGGCGCGGGCAATCTGAAGGCGGCAGAGCAGCCGGGGCCCAGAGCTGCGGCATCCCCTGGCGTCATCACGCCAGCTCGACCCGGTTGCGCCCCAGGTGTTTGGCCCGGTAGAGCGCGAGATCGGTGCGTTTGACCAGCGCCTCGACCGCCTCCCCCGCCTGGCCTATGCCGACGGCGATGCTCACGGTAAACTTTATCTCCTCGCAGGCGACCAGAGCCTCGGTGGCGGCTCTTATCTGCTCCGCCAGTGCCTGGGCCTTGTCGCTCAGCATGCCGGGCAGCCAGATGGCGAACTCCTCGCCCCCCAGGCGCGCCACCACCCCATCCGGCGGGCAGTGCTGACACAGCAAGGCGCTGAATTCCTGCAGCACATTGTCACCTATGCCGTGGCCATAGCGATCGTTGATCTGCTTGAAGTGATCGAGATCCAGCAGCAGCAGCGGCGTCCCCTGATCCACATGGGCCTCCAGCACGGCGCGAAACGCGCGGCGATTGGAGAGACCCGTCAGTTCGTCGGACATGGCGAGCGAGGCCAGCCGGGTCTGGACGCCATACATCTGTTGCACCATCAGCAGCACGCCCCAGGCCGTGGCCAGCATGCCGAGGGTACGCAGGCTGTCCTCGACGGTGGATAGCCACCAGGACTGGAAGTAGGCCTCGTCAACCAGATCTATGGTTCCCGACACCAGCCAGCTCCCCAGTCCGGCACAGAGAAACAGGTAGGTCCGGTTCGAGATCTGGGCACACTGCACCACCCAGAACATGAACAGCAGGGTCAGCACATTGATGGCCTCGGCCAGGGCGCCGATGGTGTAGAGGTTATGTTCGGGCAGGCGCTCGAAGCTCGCGGCATCCAGCCCCCCCGTCAGCAGCAACAGGCAGAGCAGGCTCAGCAGGGCGAGGCGGCGACCAGGGGAGAGCGAGAAGAACCTGGCGGGGTGTACGGATAACCTGAGGGGAGTCTTCATCATCGTTATGGCTCCAAACCTGCATTGCCTCTATCCCTGGCGGCTGCACTCAGCCGCCAGCACCCAATGAACCGCAAGGCCAATCCTGGCCGCACGGCGCTCGTATTGTGAGCTGATTTTTCCATAAAAAACAATCCCCTCAGCACAGTGCTGAAGGGATCCTGGTACCATTTTTCACTATGCGCCGCCCTGCTGCTGCCGGCTACCCCCTGG
The DNA here is from genome assembly GCF_000820045.1 of Aeromonas rivuli. Lineage (GTDB taxonomy): Bacteria > Pseudomonadota > Gammaproteobacteria > Enterobacterales > Aeromonadaceae > Aeromonas > Aeromonas rivuli. The sequence continues at coordinate 227,450 of NZ_CDBJ01000053.1, forward strand.
CACAGGCGGTGTGGAGGACATCCTTCAAGGGGCTGGCCTCATCCTCGACACGCCCGCCCCTCATGCACTCTGGCGCAGGGCGCGGATCTGGGCGGCGCCATTGATCACCGCCTGCAAGGAGGCGTTGACCACATCGCGGCCTATGGCCACCCCGCACATGCGCACTCCGTCGACGCTCAGCAGCACATAGGCGGCGGCGCGGGATTCGGTGCCGGCGCAGAGGGCATGCTCGGAGTAGTCCAGCACGTCAATGTGCATGCCGGTCTGGCGCTCCCAGCCGTTGACCAGGGCGGTGATGGCCCCCTCCCCCTCACCACAGAGCTGCAAGCTGCCGTCCGGGGTCTGCAACTCGAGGCGCAGGGTCTCCTGGCTGTCGTGGCCGAGCTGGAAGCGGCCGATGCGATAACCGTGCAACGGCTCGAGGTAGTGCTGCTCGAACAGGGCGCGGATCTGCTCCGGGCTGATTTCGCTGCTGCTCGCCTCGGCTTGCGCCTGTACCCGGCGGCTGAAGTCGATCTGCAGCCAGCGCGGCAGTTGCAGGCCAAGGTCGCGCTCCAGCAGATAGGTGACGCCCCCCTTGCCGGACTGGCTGTTGATGCGGATCACCGCCTCGTAGCTGCGGCCGAGGTCGGCCGGGTCTATGGGCAGGTAGGCCACATCCCAGTAGGGATCGGGCTTCTCGGCCGCCAGGGACTTGCGAATGGCATCCTGGTGGCTGCCGGAAAACGCCGTGTAGACCAGCTCGCCGGCATAGGGGTGGCGCGGGTGCAGGGCAATCTGGGTACAGGCCCCCACGGTCGCCACTATGGCATCCATGTCAGCGAGATCCAGCTCGGGATCTATCCCCTGGCTGTAGAGGTTCATGGCCATGGTGACTATGTCCATGTTGCCGGTACGCTCGCCGTTGCCGAGCAGGGTGCCCTCGATGCGGTCGGCCCCCGCCAGCACCGCCAGCTCGGCGGCGGCTACGCCGCAGCCCCGATCGTTGTGGGTGTGGATGGAGATGCTCACCTCGGGGCGCGCCTTGAGGTGGCGGCAGAACCACTCCACCTGATCCGCGAACACGTTGGGAGTGCTCACCTCGACCGTGGCGGGGAGGTTCAGGATCATGGGGCGGGAGGCAGCGCGCCACTCGTCGATGACGGCGTCACACACCTCCACCGCGAACTCCACCTCTGTGCTGCTGAAGCTCTCGGGGGAATACTGGAAGCTCCACTCGGTGCCGGGATTCCTGGCCGCGTATTCCCGCACCCAGCGCGCACCCTGCACGGCGATGGCCTTGACCCCCTCGCGATCTGTGTTGAACACATAGTTGCGCTGGGTCGGGTTGACCGAGTTGTAGACATGAACGATGGCGCGTTTGGCCCCCTTGAGGGAGTCGAAGGTGCGGGCGATGAGATCTTCCCGGGCCTGCACCAGCACCTGTATGGTGACATCCTCCGGGATGAGATTGCGCTCTATGAGTTCCCGCACGAAGTCAAAGTCCGGCTGGGAAGCGGCGGGGAAGCCGACCTCGATATGCTTGAAGCCGACATGGACCATCAGCGCCCACATCTGCAGCTTCTGGGCCACCGTCATGGGCTCGACCAGTGCCTGGTTGCCGTCGCGCAAGTCCACGGCGCACCAGAGCGGCGCCTTCGTCATCACCTGGTTGGGCCATTGGCGATCGGCCAGGGCGATGGTGGGGGCCGGGCGGTATTTGCGATGATCGAAGCTCATATTCAGATTCCCTTGGCAGATGTCCTTGAGGCGCGGCGCCGTTGCGGGGATGACGGTACGCAACGACGCGACTGGGCAGGCAAACCGGCGGGGCAAGGAGGGGGAACGGGTTGGCGCGGTAACGCTGGCCCTGACGGTTGCGCGGGTGGTAACCCCACAACCGGTTTCCTGTGGCGCCTCCTGATAAGAGGGGCCGGCCTGCGCTGCCGGGTTGGCAGCGGGCCTTGATCCTCTCGCACCCCGCTGTTGCAGGCGCAGACGACCTTATGTGATGAGGGACCAGTATATAGAGGCAATCGGGGCGAGTGATTGCGAAGATGCGGCCCTTTTGCCAAAAGTGCGCAATCATTGTCTACTTAAAGGCAAGTTAAGGGTGTATTTGATCCACGCTCTACTGAGATGTGTCTTTTTTCTCCTCGTCGATATCGTCTCTGGACTCACCGAGCACTCCGGCCCGCCATCAAAACAAAAACCCCGCCATCACTGGCGGGGTTTGTCATTACTCATTCGCACTGACGCTCAACTGGCCGGGGAGTCACCCCCTCGCCCATTAGCGGTTTTTAACTCTCTCGTGCAGCTCCTGCACCGAGTTCACGTTGGCAGTGGCATCGACGCTGATGGCCATGCAGGTCGCGAAACCGGCGTTCAGGGTAGTGGTGTACGCCACCTTGTGCTGCAGGGCGCCACGGCGCAGCTGCTTGGAGTCCTGGATCGCCACCCGCCCTTCGGCGGTGTTGACGATATAGGTGTACTCACCGTTCTTGATGCGGTCCAGGATGTGCGGGCGACCCTCGTGCACCTTGTTGACCAGGCGCGGGTTGATGCTCGCCTCGCCCAGGGCCACGGCGGTGCCGTGGGTGGCATCGAGCTCATAACCCAGCTCCAGCAGCTTGGCGGCGAGATCGACGACCCGCTCCTTGTCACTGTGACGCACGGACAACAGGGCGCGGCCCTCTTTGGGCACGGCATGGCTGGCACCCAGCTGGGCCTTGGCATAGGCCTCGGCGAAGCTGTTGCCCACCCCCATCACCTCGCCGGTGGAGCGCATCTCAGGCCCCAGCAGCGGATCCACCCCCGGGAACTTGGCGAAGGGCAGCACCACCTCTTTCACCGAGTAGTAGGGCGGGATGATTTCGGTGGTGAAACCTTGCGCCTGCAGAGACTGACCGGCCATGACACGGGCGGCAATCTTGGCCAGGGGCGCGCCGGTCGCCTTGGAGACGAAGGGCACGGTACGGGCGGCACGGGGATTCACCTCGATGAGGTAGATCTCGTCATCTTTCACCGCGAACTGCACGTTCATCAGGCCGACCACGCCGAGCTCCAGCGCCAGCTTGCGTACCTGCTCGCGCATCTCGTCCTGAATTTTCTTGGACAAGGTGTAGGGCGGCAGGGAACAGCCGGAGTCGCCGGAGTGGATACCGGCCTGCTCGATGTGCTCCATGATGCCGCCGATGACCACATCCACGCCGTCACAGATGGCGTCCACGTCCACCTCGGTGGCGTCGTCGAGGAAACGGTCCAGCAGTACCGGTGATTCGTTGGAGACGCTCACCGCTTCGGCGAAGTAGCGGCGCAGGTCGATTTCGTCATAGACGATCTCCATGGCGCGGCCACCCAGCACGTAGGAGGGGCGCACTACCAGGGGGTAACCGATCCGCTCGGCGGTCAGTACCGCCTGCTCCAGGGCAGTGACGGTGCCGTTTTCCGGCTGCTTGAGGCCCAGGCGCTCGACGGCAGTCTGGAAACGCTCGCGGTCTTCGGCGCGGTCGATGGCGTCCGGGCTGGTGCCGATGATGGGCACGCCGTTCGCTTCCAACGCTCGCGCCAGCTTGAGCGGGGTCTGACCGCCGTACTGGACGATGACACCCTTGGGCTGCTCAACCCGCACGATTTCCAGCACGTCTTCCAGGGTCACCGGCTCGAAGTAGAGGCGGTCGGAGGTGTCGTAATCGGTGGAGACGGTCTCGGGGTTGCAGTTGACCATGATGGTCTCGTAACCGTCCTCGCGCAGGGCCAGCGCCGCGTGCACGCAGCAGTAGTCAAACTCGATGCCCTGACCGATACGGTTCGGGCCACCGCCGATGATCATGATCTTGTCACGATTGCTCGGGGCCGCCTCACACTCCTCGTCATAGCTCGAATACATGTAGGCGGTGTCGGTGGCGAACTCGGCGGCGCAGGTATCGACCCGCTTGTAGACCGGGAAGATGTTGTGACGGGCGCGCAGTTTGCGCACCTCGCCCTCGGCCACCCCCAGCAACTTGGCCAGGCGCGCATCGGCGAAGCCCTTGCGCTTCAAGGCGCGCAGGAAGTCGGCGTCCAGGCCAGCCATGCCGCGCTCTTTCACCTCTTCTTCCAACTTGACCAGATCTTCAATCTGCACCAGGAACCAGGGGTCAATCTTGGTCAGCTTGAAGATGCCATCCATGGAGAGCCCTGCGCGGAACGCATCGGCGATGTACCAGATCCGGTCGCAGCCCGCTTCTTGCAGCTCGTGACGGATGCGGGTCAGGGAGTCAGGGGCATTGAGGTCAACCATGGGATCGAAGCCGGTCTTGCCGGTTTCGAGGCTGCGCAGCGCCTTGTGCAGGGACTCCTGGAAGTTGCGGCCAATGGCCATCACTTCACCGACCGATTTCATCTGGGTGGTGAGGCGATCGTTGGCGCCGGCAAATTTTTCGAAGTTGAAGCGCGGTATCTTGGTAACCACGTAGTCGATGGCCGGCTCGAAGGAGGCCGGAGTGCGACCACCGGTGATGTCGTTCATCAGCTCGTCCAGGGTGTAACCGATGGCGAGCTTGGCGGCGATCTTGGCGATGGGGAAACCGGTCGCCTTGGAGGCCAGCGCGGAGGAGCGGGAGACCCGCGGGTTCATCTCGATGATGACCATGCGACCATCTTTCGGGTTGATGCCGAACTGGACGTTAGAGCCACCGGTCTCGACACCGATCTCGCGCAGCACCGCCATGGAGGCGTTGCGCATCAGTTGATACTCCTTGTCGGTCAGCGTCTGGGCTGGCGCGACAGTGATGGAGTCACCGGTGTGGATACCCATGGGGTCGAAGTTTTCGATGGCGCAGACGATGATGCAGTTGTCGTTGCGATCCCGCACCACTTCCATCTCGTACTCTTTCCAGCCAATCAGCGACTCATCGATGAGCAGCTCCTTGGTCGGCGACAAGTCCAGACCGCGCTCGCAGATCTCGACGAACTCTTCGGTGTTGTAGGCGATGCCGCCACCGGAGCCACCCATGGTGAAGGAGGGACGGATGATGCAGGGGAAGCCAACCATCTGCTGCACGCCCCAGGCCTCTTCCATGTTGTGGGCGATGCCCGCACGGGGACATTCGAGACCAATGCTCTTCATGGCGATGTCGAAGCGGCGGCGATCTTCGGCCTTGTCGATGGCATCGGCGGTGGCGCCAATCATCTCGACCCCGAACTCGGCCAGCACCCCGTGCTTCTCCAGATCCAGCGCACAGTTCAGTGCGGTCTGGCCGCCCATGGTGGGCAGGATGGCGTCCGGGCGCTCTTTCTTGATGATCTCGCGCACCACTTCCCAGGTGATGGGTTCGATGTAGGTGGCATCGGCCATCTCGGGGTCGGTCATGATGGTGGCCGGGTTGGAGTTCACCAGGATGACGCGGTATCCCTCCTCGCGCAGGGCTTTGCAAGCCTGGGCGCCGGAGTAGTCAAATTCGCAGGCCTGACCGATGACGATGGGGCCGGCGCCGAGGATCAGGATGCTCTGTAGGTCGTTACGTTTTGGCATGGCTTCTCTTTTCCTCTTAAGCGCGATACTGCTTGATCAATTCAATAAAGTGGTCGAACAGACCGGCACAGTCGTGGGGACCCGGGCTCGCCTCGGGGTGACCCTGGAAGCTGAAGGCCGGACGGTCGGTACGATGGATGCCTTGCAAGGAGCCGTCGAACAGGGAGACGTGGGTGGCACGCAGGCAATCGGGCAGCGAGGTCTCATCCACCGCAAAACCGTGGTTCTGGGCGGTGATCATCACGGTATTGTCATCCAGACTCTTGACCGGGTGGTTGGCACCGTGGTGGCCGAACTTCATCTTCGCCGTCTTGGCACCGGAAGCCAGACCCAGCAACTGGTGACCCAGGCAGATGCCGAACACCGGGGTGTTGGTCTCGAGGAAGGCCTTGATGGCCGCGATGGCGTAGTCGCACGGCTCGGGGTCACCGGGGCCGTTGGAGAGGAAGATGCCATCGGGGTTCATGGCCAGCACCTCGGAGGCCGGGGTCTTGGCCGGTACCACGGTCAGGCGGCAGCCACGGTCCACCAACATGCGCAAGATGTTGCGCTTGACGCCAAAATCGTAGGCGACCACGTGATATTTGAAGTCGCTTTCGCTCGGGGTGACATGACCCTTGCCCAGCTGCCAGCTCCCTTCGGTCCAAGTGTAAGACTCGTTCACGGTCACTTCTTTGGCCAAATCCATGCCCTTGAGGCCTGGGAAGGCGCGGGCCTGGCTCAGGGCATATGCCTCATCAACCTGCTTGCCGGCCAGGATGCAACCGGCCTGGGCACCTTTCTCGCGCAGGATGCGGGTCAGTTTGCGGGTGTCGATCTCGGCGATGCCAACGATGTTTTGGGACTTGAGGTAATCGGAGAGAGATTGCTGATTGCGGAAATTGGAGGCAAGGATCGGAAGGTCACGGATGATCAGGCCCTGAGCATGGATCCGATCGGACTCTTCATCTTCGTTGTTGGTGCCGGTGTTGCCTATATGTGGATATGTGAGGGTGACTATCTGACGGGAATATGAGGGGTCGGTAAGGATTTCCTGGTAACCCGTCATCGACGTGTTAAAAACAACCTCACCAACAGAACATCCCTCGGCGCCTATCGACACGCCTTTGAACACAGTTCCATCTTCCAGCACTAGCAATGCAGTGTGATTCAAGACAACCTCCAGTTATTTAGCTTTAAATTCAGCAATTTACCTGGGTGTCGCGGCTCAGAACCTTGTTTGAAACAGGGGGCTGAACCGGCAGATTTCTGGCAAATTGGGCGCATTCTACTCAAAAATGATGTCATTTCAATGTCTTTCAACAAAATAAATGCATCTAAATTCAATAAAAAAGCAATATTACCCATTATCTATGCAGTTTTACTATTTACAACCCCCGCCAACAAAAGAAAATCCCGATACGAGTTCAAAACTGCCCACCTGAGTCACCCTGGTGACACAATTCAATATTTAACCAAACAAAAACAGACAGTTGAGAAACCAAAAAAAAATATCTCAATCACGATAAAAGCATATTTGTCAGTACTTGTTTTTATGAAATCAAAGGAAAACGTTTTTCTTTGGTTGAATTTTTACGCTTTTTAGAGTCGTGTGAAAAAATCGTAGCAAGGGCCAAAAACAGGGACTTGCCGTTTACCCTTCGGTGACAACTCATGCCCCCATCATCGGGGGCATTAGGGAAGAGTGAGTGTTATGGGCGCTTGGTTGAAAAAAAAGAGCATAAGCCCTATTTAACACACATAAAAAACCCCGGTCGCCCGGGGTCATCTGCTTCACTTCAGGTTGAGTACGTCCTGCATGTCATACAGGCCCACTGGCTGCCTGCTTAGCCAGGCGGCGGCGCGTACCGCACCGTTGGCGAAGGTCAGTCGGCTCGACGCCTTGTGGCTGATCTCGACCCGCTCGCCAATGTCGGCGAACATGACGGTGTGCTCCCCGACCAGATCTCCGGCACGAATGGTGGCGAAGCCGATGGTGTTGCGATCCCGCTCACCGGTGATCCCTTCGCGGCCATAGACGGCACACTCTTTCAAGTCACGTCCGAGGGTCTTGGCCACCACTTCCCCCATGGAGAGCGCGGTGCCGGACGGCGCGTCCACCTTGTGTCTGTGATGCCCTTCGATGATCTCGATGTCGGTGTAGTCTCCCATCACCTTGGCGGCCTGCTCCAGCAGCTTGAACACCAGATTGACACCGACCGAATAGTTGGAAGCGAAGACGATGCCTATGTGCTGGGCCGCCTCATGCAGAGCCTGCTTGCCTGCCTCGTCAAAACCGGTGGTGCCTATCACCATGGCCTTGCCATGGGCGCGGGCGAAGGCCAGATTGGCCAGGGTCACCTCGGGGCGAGTGAAATCGATGATGAGATCGAACTCATCCCGTACCTTGTCCAGGCTGTCGCTGATAGCCACCCCCAGGTGGCCCAGCCCATTGAGTTCGCCCGCGTCCAGACCGACCACGACAGAGCCCGGTCGCTCCAGTGCGGCGCCAACGACCACCCCCTCAGCATTGGCGATGGCCTCCAGCAGCACCTTGCCCATACGACCATTACAGCCCATCACGGCCACACGGATCGGATTGTCCATCTCCACCCTCTCATCTGTTGTCATGTTTTTTGGAAAGGGACAGTTCTACCAGCCCTGACGTCCTTTGAAAAGCCCCGTGAGCCTCCCGGCTTGGCACCGCCATATAAACGGATAACTTTCAAATATCAGAATATATGACGACATATTTAGATATATCAGAATCAGCATGCATTAATATTTATCCATCTGGACGGCTATCTTGACCCGTGAGAGGCAAATCACTAGGGTATGGGCCCAGAGTGGCAGGATGCCAGCCGCCCAATGCGGTTCATATGACAGGAGTCATGTTCCACGCATCCGAGGCCCTCATGCACCAACGAGTCCCTAACCCCACCGCCCTGCTTCCTCTACTGTTGTTCCTGGCCATCTTCATTGGCACCGGCACCTGGCTCACTCTGCAAGGGGTCGAGTTCGCCTTCTATCAGCTGCCTGCCCCTGTTGCCGTGCTACCTGCGGTGATCCTGGCCCTGCTGCTCGGCAAGGAGAGCTTCAACCAGAATCTTGAAACCTTCTTCAAGGGAATTGGTGACAGCAACATCATGGCGATGTGCCTGATTTATCTGCTGGCGGGGGCCTTTGCCACCGTGGCCAAGGCCACGGGGGGGGTGGACGCCACCGTCTCCCTCGGTCTGTCGCTGATCCCCGGCTGGTGCCTGCTGCCGGGTCTGTTTCTCATCTGCGCCTTTATTGCCACCGCCATGGGTACCTCCATGGGCACCATTGGGGCAGTCGCACCTGTGGCTCTCGGCGTCGCCCAGGCCGCCGGCATCGATCCCGTGCTGATGGCGGGTACCATACTCTCGGGGGCCATGTTCGGCGATAACCTCTCCATCATCTCGGACACCACCATAGCCGCGACCCGCAGCCAGGGCTGCGAGATGAAAGACAAGTTTCGCGAGAATTTCAAGATTGCCGCCCCCGCCGCCGTGCTGGTGATCCTGATCTACCTCACCCTGGGCAATGTGGGCGACGCACCGGCCCCCCATGGTAGCCCGGACTTGTTCAAGGTGATGCCTTACCTGCTGATCCTGGGGCTGGCACTGGCCGGGGTGAATGTGTTCGTGGTGCTTGGCCTGGGCATATTGGCCGCCGGTATGGTGGGGCTGTTCGGGGGTTACTCCCTCGGCCAATTTAGCAAGGATATCTATCAGGGCTTCACCGGCATGCAGGAGATCTTCCTGCTCTCCATGCTGATCGGTGGTCTCGGCGCCCTGATGGAGCGCCAGGGAGGATTGGCCTGGGTTGGCGATCGCATCGGCGCCCTCATCCGTCGTTTCACCCGCCATCATGATGGCGAGCAGAACGAGAAAGCCGCCGAGCTCGGCATCGCCGGGGTGGTGGGCCTCACGAACCTGTGCACCGCCAACAACACCGTCGCCATCATAGTGGCCGCCAAGGTCTCCCGGGACCTGGCCGAACAGCATGGGGTCACCCCGCGACGGGCCGCCTCCATGCTGGATATCTTCTCCTGCGTGGTGCAGGGTCTCATCCCCTGGGGAGCCCAGGCCCTGCTGCTCGGCTCAGTGTTTGCCCTCTCCCCCCTCTCGGTGGTGAGCATGAGTTTTTATCCCATGGCGCTGGCGCTCTCGGCCCTGGCCGCCATCGTTATCAAGCATCAACTGCGCCGGGATTGAGATCCGACAATCCCTGCCAAGCCGGGCCCAGTACCCGGCTTTTTTATCCCAGGCCGTTTGCCCTGTGCGCTCCCCTTGTTAAGGTAGAGGCACGCAATCCAACCCGGAGCCTCCCATGTCGGACAGACAATCCCTGCGCCAACTCATCCGCCAGCGCAGGCGCGCCCTGAGCCAGACCGAGCAACAGGTCGCGGCGCAGCAGTTGCTGGCGCAGTGCCAACAGCATCCTGGTATGCTTGCCGCCAAGCGCATCGCCCTCTACCTTGCCAACGACGGCGAGCTCAGTACCCTGCCGCTCATTCACTGGCTCTGGGCACAGCACAAGGAGGTCTATCTGCCGGTGCTGCACCCCTTCAACCCGGGCCATCTCCTGTTCTTGCGCTATACGGCGACCAGCCCCATGACCCAGAACCGTTTTGGCATCGCCGAGCCCGAGCTCGATGTGCTGCAGGTCTTGCCCCACACCAACCTGGACCTTATCTGCACGCCGCTGGTTGCCTTCGACGAGACTGGCAACCGGCTCGGTATGGGGGGCGGGTATTACGATCGCACCCTGACCGCCTGGCAGCAGCACCGACTGGGGCCCAAGCCGCTGGGTATTGCCCATGACTGCCAGCGAGTCGACACCATTCCCTGCGAGAGTTGGGACGTGCCGCTGCCGGAGATCCTGACCCCGAGCAGGCGCTGGTGCTTCGCGCAAAGCTGAGAGTGCCTGCTGCAATGATGCCATCGGGCGCCACTCCGCCTTTGTCGGTGACATCGGTGGCCGTCTGCCCAACAAACAAGCAAACGATTTACATCTTGGGCTTTTTATCCTCATAACGTGAGCGCCACGGTCGCCCCCGAGAGTACTCTTGGCTATAATGCGCCCGCTTTTTCCCCTAAGGATCTACCATGACTCAAGATGACATGAAGAAGACGGCCGGCTGGGCTGCGCTCAAATACGTAGTGCCCGGCACCATAGTCGGCGTAGGCACCGGCTCCACCGTCAATCACTTTATCGACGCCCTGGCGACCATGAAGGGTGAGATCAAGGGGGCCGTATCCAGCTCCGTGGCCTCCACCGAGCGTCTCAAGGGCCTTGGCATTGAGGTGTTTGACCTCAATGATATCGATGCCCTCTCCGTCTATGTAGATGGCGCCGACGAGATCAATGGCAGCCGCGACATGATCAAGGGCGGTGGCGCCGCCCTCACCCGGGAAAAGATCGTCGCCGCCGTGGCGGACAAGTTCATCTGCATCATCGACAACACCAAGACAGTGGATGTGCTGGGGCAATTCCCGCTGCCGGTCGAGGTGATCCCCATGGCGCGCGAGTACGTGGCCCGCGAGATCCGCAAACTCGGTGGCAACCCTGTCTGGCGTGAAGGTGTCATCACCGACAACGGCAATGACATACTGGACGTCAAGGGTATGGCCATCACGGATGCCAAGGGGCTGGAAAACCAGCTCAATGCCATCGTCGGCGTCGTCACCAACGGACTGTTCGCGCACCGTGGTGCGGACGTAGTACTGATAGGTACACCGGACGGCGTCATCACCCAATAATCGGGTAGTGACATTGATAGCGGCGCCTGATGGCGCCGTTTTTTATTATCTGTCAGTCCCTTGCCGTCAACCGTTTGCAACTATCGTTGATAACTTCAAAGAATTTGACTTTCGTCACAAATATTCCCTCTGCCTGTTGTTTTTGCTACTTTACGGTTTTCTTCACACACCATAGCTGCACTGATTTAGAGGGATCGCCATGACCGTCAAGTTTTCGCTCGACAAGGATAAGATCAAGGTACTGCTGCTGGAGGGGGTACATCCCAACACGGTAGAAACCTTCCGGGCCGCCGGTTACACCAATGTGGATTACCTGAAAACCTCCCTGAGCGAAGAGGATCTGATCGAACGGATCCGTGATGTCCACTTCGTCGGTCTGCGCTCACGTACCCAACTCACCGACAAGGTGCTGGACGCGGCCCAGAAGCTGTTTGCCATCGGCTGCTTCTGCATCGGCACCAACCAGGTGGATCTGAAAGCCGCCGAGCTACGCGGCATTCCCGTCTTCAACGCGCCTTTCTCCAACACCCGTTCGGTCGCCGAGCTGGTATTGGGTGAGATACTGCTGTTGTTGCGCGGTATTCCCGAGAAAAATGCCAAATGCCATCGGGGTGTGTGGGAAAAGCTGGCCAACCGCTCGGTAGAAGCGCGTGGCAAGAAACTCGGTATCATAGGTTATGGCCACATCGGCACCCAGCTTGGCATCATCGCCGAGAGTATTGGCCTCAAGGTCTATTACTACGACATCGAGAACAAACTCTCCCTGGGTAACGCCATCCAGGTACCGAGCATGGCCGAGTTGCTCAACATGTCCGATGTCATCAGCCTGCATGTGCCAGAGACGGCCTCCACTCAGGATCTGATCGGCGCCGAGCAACTGCGCATGATGAAACCAGGCGCCATCTTGATCAACGCATCCCGTGGCACTGTGGTCGATATCGATGCCCTGGCCGACGTGATCAAGAGCGGTCACCTGAGTGGCGCCGCCATCGACGTCTTCCCAAGCGAACCCAAGTCCAACGATGAAGAGTTCCTCACTCCGCTGCGCGGCCTGGACAATGTGCTGCTCACCCCGCACATCGGTGGCTCGACCCAGGAAGCCCAGGAGAACATCGGCCTGGAAGTAGCCAGCAAGCTGGTCAAGTACTCGGACAATGGCTCCACCCTGTCCGCGGTCAACTTCCCGGAAGTCTCCCTGCCTGGTCACAAGGGCTCCAGCCGCTTGTTGCATATTCACCGCAACCAGCCTGGTGTCATGAACCAGATCAACCAGATCTTCGCCGAAGAGGGGATCAACATCGCCGGTCAGTACCTGCAAACCAGCAGCGAGATCGGTTATGTGGTGATCGACGTAGAGACTGAGCACAGTGAGAAAGCTCTCGCCAAGCTCAAAGAGATCAACGGCACGTTGCGGGCCCGGATCCTGCACTGATCGCACATCGTCATCATCAAAAAGGGCTCCTATAGGAGCCCTTTTTATATGCTGTGCGAGATGATCCGACTCAATCGATCAGGAACACCGCCTCGACATTGTCCGTGATGCTGATCTCCTGCTGCTCATAGCTGGCATCCGCCTCGGGCGCCGCCGCCATGGCGGCCATCTTCATCCCTCTGCCATAGACCGGCATGGGCGCGGCATTGCGATACTCAATGCTGTATACCTTGCCCAGGGTCACCCCAAATGCCTTGGCCAGGGATTGCGCCTTGGCTCTGGCATCTTGTACCGCACTCACTCTGGCCTGCTCGCGAGCAGCCTGGGGATCTTTCAAACCAAACTCAATCTGGGAAACGGACTCGAGCCCGGATTTGAGGGCGGTGTCCATCAGCTGGCTGAGCTTGTCGAGTTGATAGAGTTTGACTGCCAGCTGGCGCTGAGCACGGTAACCGGTCAATTCGGGTTTACGGTTCTGCGGATACTGATATTCGGGGGAGATCACCAGATTGCCCGCCTCCACATCGCTGCGTTTGATGCCCAACCCCTCGAGTTGACCAAAGAAGGCCGCAACCCGCTTGTCGACCTGCTGCTTGGCATCAATGCCCTTCTTCTCCAACGCCGTCACGGCCACACGCAGGGTCAGCATGTCGGGCTCCACCTTCTGCTCGGCATTGCCGCTCACCAACAGATGCGGGGCTTGAGGCACCTCGATAGCCATGGTGGTTGCACTGGTGCAAATCAGACACAGGGAAAGGATGGAACGCCACATAGATAACACCTCAATCAGAATGATGGCGGCATTATGCACGGGCCAGATGCAGATTCATATATCGTGACTGGGGGGGATAAAGTCCAGCACGTGATTGCTCATGTCCAGGCTGATGCTGATCTCGTTGATCGCCTGTGCTGGCGGTTGAGAGAGATTCGGTGTGGCGGCCAGTTCCGGCAGCCTGTCGGCCTCATCGAAGTGGAATGAGTCCCACGACAGAATGTGTCCCTCAACAGGTGATGTCACCTCCACAGCGGCAATGGGATCGCTCCAAGCGTCCCATCCTTGCGTATCGGGACTGGCCAATAAATCATGCAGGGGAGCCGTGATACTCTGCAACGAGCACTCTTGCTGACGTTGCCCATCGCCGCAGAGCAGCACCATGTGGGGGGATTCAACACCGACATAGGGGACGAAGGAGAGTTGCATAGCGGCAAAGTCGACGTTCAATACCCCGGCGGCCTCACCATCTTCGTTCTCTATTTCAAGCCCGGTCAGGCTGCTGCCATCGAGCTGGGTCTGATAGGCAAAGCGGCCGGAGCAGACAATATTGTCCTGCCCGTCCCAGCTATAGCGAATGCCATCAATGTCAATCCAGTTAAAGGGCCCCATATCTTCCTCACTACGTCAATGTTGCCTATCTTAACGTCCTTCCCGTGTCAGCAACAGAGGGCAGGCAAGCCCGCCCTCTGTACATGCTGTCTACGGATGTGGATCCACCTTGAGGTTACCATCATCGAGCAGTTGCTTGATGATGTCCTGGTTGGAACCAGAAGAGAAGCTAGGTGCATTCTGGAAGAGCACAGTCAACTGATCCCCGCCTGCAGTACCACCATTGGTGTCTATGGTCAGCGTGTTATTGGCCGTATCAAAGGTCAGATAACTGTTGAGCGTACCGGCCAAGACACTGTTGTTGGCGCTGGCAGGCACATCGACCAGCAACTGGGACAAGTCCAGCACATCGCTGTTGGCATTGCTGCCACTCAACCCAAGGGTGAAGTCGGCTATCTTGTCGATACTGCCATCGGCCTCGCCAGCCAGCCACTTGAAGGTATCGTGCCCGGCGCCACCGGTCAGGGTATCTGCACCCAGGCCACCGATCAGCGTATCGTTGCCGATGCCGCCATCCAAAATGTCCGTACCACTACCGCCAGACAAGTTGTCGTCACCATCCCCCCCCGACAAGGTGTCATTACCATCACCACCGGCAAGCAGATCCTTGCCACCCAAACCTGACAAGTTATCGTTTCCCCCTCCACCAGAAATAATATTATCCACCGCATTGCCAATGATAGTGTCGTTGTAATCGGAACCTATCGCATGACCTTGCGAACTGCCCAAGGTCAGATTGATGCCACTGAGCGAGCCCGAGTAGTCCAGACCATAGGGAGCATCGGGCAACAGGTTGACGCCCAAGCTGCTGTTCACCGTATCACCATCACCATCTTGCAAGACAACAGGCAAGTCGAAGTGGACAGGCACACCCGGAGTCGGTACCGACGTCCCGAAGTCCCCGATCTTGAAGGTCCCCCCCCCTGCATGAGCAAACTCCAAGCTGTTGTAACCGTCCGCCGTATACGCAGCCAATTGAGTATTCTCCACCACTCCTGCCACCGTTGCTGAGTAGCGGGTTAGCGGCCCTGGATCGGCATCGGTAAAGGTAACGGTGAACACATGCCCCCCCACATTGACCATCTGGGATAGGCCGGCCAGGATACTCACTATCAGGGTCGTATTGTTATAGCGGATGGCCACTGCACTGAGAGAGTCAATAGACCCGTCACCCAGTACGTTATTACTGTTTGTATCATCTCTTGCCAACAGCTTGACACTGGTGCTACCGCCGACGTTAGTGAACATGGCGGAGGCGCCGTTCACATCATAATGCGCATCGAAGCTGTGGTTTTGATTCGACACATTGGCATAACTCTGACCATTTGCAGGAGACCCAGTAAGATCGATGACGAAATCGACTCTCACCGCTTCATCTACCCCCACAGAGTTGCCCGCGCTGATCCCGCCTTCATTCGCATTGGTATTCACTGTGCCACTGCTGACCCCCGACTCCATGGGCGTCAGCAAGATATCCAGGCTGTTATCATTGGCAAGCGTGTTGAAACCCGCCCAGGCACCATTACCCCCAACGAAGTTGTACCCACCACTATTGAAATCTATGGTGGTCTGCCCACCATCCACCGTCCCCTGCATGTCAATTTCATAGGTCCCGCTCATCGGCATCAGTGTCGCAACGAAAATGACACCCGCAGCCGTGGACGCCGTCAGTACGGTACCGTTTGCCGAGAGATGATAGGTAATGGGTAACCCGCCTGATGTCAGGCCACTATTGGCCCCATTGAGAACACTGTTGAACATAATGATGCCGCCATCGGCACCATAGTTGTTCGCCAGGCTTCCATCTCCATCAAGCAGGAACTGCCCTGTCGTCCCCGAGGTGTTCATCAGGATGCCGGTCTCGGCCGCAATCAGACTGGGGCCGTCATCATCAAAACCAATCTTGTTCGAGATGTTCACCACATTACTGCTGGCGATATCGCCATCGCCATCGGTCAAGGCCACCTGTACAGCCAAACTGCCCGGTGCCAAGAAGACGGTCTCGTCATAACTGTTGTAGCCATTGGCCTGAATCGCTGCAGCAGGGTGAGCCAGGGAAAGGTACTGCTCCACTGTTGCCACGCCGGTCACGGCATTCATCTCGATAGCAAAGGCTACTTTGCCATTAAATGCCCCCCCAACAACGACACCAACCACAACCCCATTTGACAGCTTGATCAGACTGATAGCAGAGCCATCCGTTAAGGTCAGCCCCGAGGCTGCACTGTTAACCACCAAGCTGTAAACCTTGCCATTAACGGCATTAGGACCATCCGCACCATAAACTTCAGAGGTGAGATTCACCAAGGCGCCAGCGCTGACACTGCGACTGATAGCGCCAGCTCCTGCCACATCAGGGTCATCTCCTTTGACAAACTCCAAGGTAGCTATGGTGCTGGCCTGACTCATAGTGGCACTCTCATCAAGGGAGATCGTCACGCCATTTTCACTGCTGATGCTCACCTCGGGGGTGTCATCAATGATGCGTATCGCCAGGTCTGAGGCTGTTGATGTCGTGCCACTCACCCCTGTCACTGTTATCAAGTTACCAATGTCATCGAAGTACGTGGTCGCCGGGGTCGCGTTGATAATGTTGTCCGACAGGGTATAGCTGTACCCCACAGTCCCACTCTTGCCATCGGCACTCAGCGTGAAACTGGTAATGTCGAGCAGCCCATAACCCGTATTGATGTTCTGTGGCAGAACGCCTGCTGCGGTAAATGTCACCCCCAATATGGTCACACTTGCAACACCATCCGTCGCACTGACCAGGAAGGTACCATTCACCACTTCCCTGCCATCACTGTTCAAGATCGGGTCTGACAACTCATTACGACCATCAACCAACGCCGTTTCATAAACAGTGGTCGTCTCGCCACCCACTGCCTGCACAGTCACAGTCTGACTGTCATCCGCCCCCTGGATAGTGATGGTCAGCTTGGCGATTGCCTCATCGCCATCGGCATCCTTCATGGTGTACCAGACGTCATAGCTCTGGTTGAAGGCCGATGTCAGCGCCTGGGTCGCCGGACGGCTGTTGTCCAGCGCATAGGTCCAGCTGCCGTCGCCGTTTTGCACGAAGTTACCGTAGGTCGTCAGCGCGGTGACTGCCGCACTGTTGTTATGCCCGGTCGCACTCCAGCCCACGAACGCCGCCGGGTTGTCTGCACCAGAGAGGTCGTTGCCCAGCACGTTGCCGTTCAGGCTCGCCACCACGTCTTCGGTCACGGTGCCGCCGACATTGTCGTTGGCAGTCGGCACATCATCCACGATGCGCACGATGAGCTGGTCGCTGCCACTGGTGCCGCCCACCCCGTTCACCGCAATGGTCACGCTGTCGTCAAACTCGGTCAGCGTGGCCCCCGCCTTATTGTCGTTGTCGATGGTCGCGCTCAGGGTGTAGCTGTAGTTCACCGTCCCACTGGCCGCTGTCCCGCTGTAACTCAGCAGGGTCAGTATCCCCTCCCCGGTATTGATGGTCTGGCTGCCGTTGAAGGCTTGCATCTGGGCAAAGGTATAGGTCGTGCCCCCTATCACCACGTTCAAAATCCCGTCCGACGCCGCCACTGTGAAGCTGCCCGTCGCTGTCTCGCTGTTGGCCGCCGCATTCGAGCCGTTCGGGCTGAGACCCGCCTCGTACACCAGGTGGTCCGGCCCCATCGCCGCCACCGTCACCACACTGGCGCTGTCGTTCGCCCCCTGGATGGTGATGGTCAGCTTGGCGATTGCCTCATCGCCATCGGCATCCTTCATGGTGTACCAGACGTCATAGCTCTGGTTGAAGGCCGATGTCAGCGCCTGGGTCGCCGGACGGCTGTTGTCCAGCGCATAGGTCCAGCTGCCGTCGCCGTTTTGCACGAAGTTACCGTAGGTCGTCAGCGCGGTGACTGCCGCACTGTTGTTATGCCCGGTCGCACTCCAGCCCACGAACGCCGCCGGGTTGTCTGCACCAGAGAGGTCGTTGCCCAGCACGTTGCCGTTCAGGCTCGCCACCACGTCTTCGGTCACGGTGCCGCCGACATTGTCGTTGGCAGTCGGCACGTCATCCACGATGCGCACGATGAGCTGGTCGCTGCCACTGGTGCCGCCCACCCCGTTCACCGCGATGGTCACGCTGTCGTCAAACTCGGTCAGCGTGGCCCCCGCCTTATTGTCGTTGTCGATGGTTGCGCTCAGGGTGTAGCTGTAGTTCACCGTCCCACTGGTCGCTGTCCCGCTGTAACTCAGCAGGGTCAGTACCCCCTCCCCGGTGTTGATGGTCTGGCTGCCGTTGAAGGCCTGCATCTGGGCAAAGGTATAGGTCGTGCCCCCTATCACCACGTTCAAAATCCCGTCCGACGCCGCCACCGTGAAGCTGCCTGTCGCTGTCTCGCTGTTGGCCGCCGCATTCGAGCCGTTCGGGCTGAGACCCGCCTCGTAGACCAGATGGTCCGGACCCATCGCCGCCACCGTCACCACGCTGGAGGTATCGTTAGCCCCCTGGATGGTAATGGTCAGCTTGGCGATTGCCTCATCGCCATCGGCATCCTTCATGGTGTACCAGACGTCATAGCTCTGGTTGAAGGCCGATGTCAGCGCCTGGGTCGCCGGACGGCTGTTGTCCAGCGCATAGGTCCAGCTGCCATCGCCGTTTTGCACGAAGTTACCGTAGGTCGTCAGCGCGGTGACCGCCGCACTGTTGTTATGCCCGGTCGCACTCCAGCCCACGAACGCCGCCGGGGTGTCTGCACCAGAGAGGTCGTTGCCCAGCACGTTGCCGTTCAGGCTCGCCACCACGTCTTCGGTCACGGTGCCGCCGATATTGTCGTTGGCCTTAGGCACGTCGTCTTCTACATGGATCAGGAAGTTCCCAGCCAAGGTGCCACTGCCGCCGCTGGCCTGCAGGATGCTGGTGAAATCGAGCGTCAGCAGTTCATTGTCGTCACCGTTACCCAGTGGGTGATCCAGCGACTTGACCAAGTTGAACTGATAGCTGCCATTTGAACCGACCTGAAGTGTGAACACAGTCGCCCCATTGGCCGTGCCAGTCAGAGTATCACCCACTACCGTATAGACCAGCGCCACGCCACCCGAACTGGCCGGGGTTACACCACTGGTATTAGTGTTGAGGCTGATGGTCGCGGAATTGTCCGGGCCGACAATCAAGGGGGCAACGCTGCCACTGACGCTGTTGGTGACGCTATCACCGTCGGTGATGCCATTTGGCAGTTCATCCTCATCGACATAGCCTTCCACCGCGCCCACGTCTTCGACATAGAGGTGCAGGGTCGCCGTGGCCGGATCGCCGTCCTTGTCGATGATGGTGTATTGGAAGTCCTCAGTGAGATCACCATTCACATTGGCGGGCGCCTGATAACTCCATGCCCCGGTGGAGAAATTGAAGCTCAGCTTGCCTCCAGCCGGGGTGGTAACGGCTGTCAGCTGCTGATCGCCATCGAGCACCCCATCCCAGCTGTAGGTGGTCGCGCCGATTTTGATGGACTGGATATAGCCCGGGCCATCCGCACCATAGGCATCATCATCCCCACCGCCAACGACAGTGTTGGTGCCGTTGAGCACATTGCCTTGCACCAGACCACCAATGACCTGATTGAGCAGGGTATCGACCAGATCGCCGAAGTTGTTCACTCGCAGCGGGGTATTGTTCGGCCCCGCATCCACGTCGATATCTTGCAGACGGGCATCGATGATGCCATTACCGATACCTATGGTGGTGACAGTGATACTGTTGTTATCGACGAAATTATTCCAGCTGGTTGCTACAGGGCTGGTAAGCGACGTGCCGCCAGGACCAGTTTGTTCGTTGGGGTTGCCATCGCTGATGAAGACCACCTGATTGTTCCACCCCGAGATCGGGGTATAGGAAGCAATGGTCTCCTGGATGGCATCGGTAAAGTCGGTATCTCCGTTGAATGGGCGAACACCGCCAGGCTCTTGCGGGTTCAGTGAGTTCACCAGATTAGTGAACGCAGTGATATTGTCAGTTGGCAGGTAAGCAATGGAATCGCCGGAGAATGCAACGATTTGGATCTTGACCTGACCACCAGAGGTGTTGAACAACGCCTGCCCTGCAGTACGCACCGCATCGAGCATGGCGTTCAGTTCGTTATTATCGATACTGCCGCTGAAATCGAGTACGAACACCATATTGATGTTTTGGGACTGCCCGGACAGCACGGTAGCATAGTCATCTTGCGCTACCGGAATATCGTCTTGCACATCAATGGTGAATGAACCTTTCGTAAAGCCTGGAACCCGATCACCATCCCCATCGGTGGCGACCAGCACCCCCGAGAAGTCGATAGGCACTGGCAGCAGTTCATTATCCCCATTAGGTAACCCTTCCTTGACGGGATGATCCAGCGGCCCCTTCAGGGTGAAGGAATAATCACCATCGGCAGCCACCGTCAGGGTAAAGATGACTGTCCCGCCGGCGGAGGCTGTCAGCACATTGCCCGCCACGTTGTAACTCAACGCCACACCGCCGCTGCTCAGTCCTTGTGAGACCAGCGAGCTGACGTTATTCGACAGGCTGAATACGCCAGGACCATCGGCGCCAAACTCTACCAAGGTATTCAGAGTGCCCGAGGTGTCACTGGCCGTGGTGGTCTGCCCCGGCCCTTCATGATTGCCCTCATGAGGAGCACCGCCAGCCAAGGTCAGGGCATCCTCCTGGACAGCACCATGCACTGTGGGACCTTGTCCATTACCAGACTGCACCGGGCCATCATCTTCGAAGCGGAATACGCCGCCAGTACCCAGATCGACACTGGCCTTGGCACTGTCGCCATCGGCATCGGTGACGGTCTGCACCAGGGTCAGCACACCGCTGTTCAGGGTCAGGCTGACACTGTCATCGTGGTTGCCGGTATTGCCGTGCCAGACATTGTCCAGCAGGTTCAGGGTCACTGCCCCC
>NZ_CDBJ01000054.1:0-62665 GCF_000820045.1 Aeromonas rivuli
GCTTGCTCCTGACCATTCACTCCGGCATTGAGCTGCACCTTTTTGCCATCACGAAACCCCACTCCAAACGCCGAGGCATCACGCGACTTGTCTTTGGGGGCTCGCATATCCGCCTTGGGCAGGTCTGCACGCCCAAACAGTTGCTCCTTGTACTGAGCCACCAGGGCCTGCTCATGCTCCGTTGGCGCGACGTTGTGAAGCTGACGCTGCACCGCGTCGATCCACCCTTCGCAATACAGGTTCGCGCGGTTGGTCTTGGTGGCCGGCAGCAGACGCTTGCTCTGCGTGGCCATGAATGCCTTCCTGGCCGCCCGCAACTGGCGGGACAACACCTGGTAGCAATAGGCGGCCACCTCGGGCCGCTCACCAACGCCGATGAATCGCACCAACATCTTTTGCTGAGAGCGGGAGAAGACAGCCTCAACCCCAATGGCATTCATCACCGCCACTGCCAGGTCATGCGACCAACGGGGCTGGGTCTTGGCGGCGTTGGCCGAGGTCACAAACGCATGACCAACGTCACTCAACTGCACATCCGCATCAGTGAGCCCGTGCTCATTCATCAGCGCCTGGGCTTTGCGCATGGCGTTGGCAGACTCGTGCTCATTGCCACGCTCTACCATGGCCAGCAGTTTCTTGATCTTGCCAAGGATGCGCTGCTTGCTCATGCTGCGGCCTTCCAGTTGCGAGTAGCGGCGTTGAGGCAAAACTCGATCCGGGCCTGGGCCCATGCCTGATTCATCTCTTTGTGCGCAGCCTTCTTGGCCGCTCCCCACGTCTCGGCGGCCAGACTCCATACCCCCTGCTGTTCGAGTGTTACCGCTCGGCTGGCAAGCTTGTGATAGCTGTTCAGACCTTCTCTGTTGAACTGAATATCTTGAATGCCCATAACGCCTCCTATTGGCTGCTCATCTGTGCCCGACAACCACATCGGGCAGACCATCCCGCCAGGTGTGGCGGGGTGGTTTCGCATGTCAATCGTCGTAGCTCTCGATCACCAGGTTGTAGTTGTACGGGTCTTCGCCCTCGTCCAGAGTGAGCTTGGCTTTCATGGCGTAGGCGGCCATCAGTTTGCGCTCCGTGGAGTAGAAGGGGCCGACACACTTCTTGGTTTTGAGGTCATCCTCATCAATCCTCATGGCGTAGATGTGGCCTTCCTTGTCGATGGCGATACTGTATTCGCATCTGTACTGCTCCATACCCGACTCTTTACCGATGTAGATGTGCCTGGACCCATAGCTGATTGGCCCGATAATCAGGGTCATCTTTTCATCCATGTGCTCGCCTTTGCTATAGCGGGTGATGGACTGGCGAACGGCATCAATAACCCAGGACAAGGTGATCTCCTGCGGCATCTCGCCCATGATTTCAGCGAGCTCCTTGTCCAGCACTTCCGCTAAGCGTTGGTCGTAGAAGTTGGTGGCGGCCATGCGCAGGCGCTTGGCCACGAAATCGTGATAGGGGGGGAAGTCGGCCAAGTCTTCCAGGTGTGGCGTGATGGCCTTGGCCAGGGCATCTTTGATGGCCTTACCCACATCGCCGTAGCTTCTGAGCACGTCCTCAGCGCAACTATCAATCAGCTTGTCTGCGTATTTACCAAGGGCCTGCTCCAGGGCTCCGCCCTGGATCTTCTGTTGCAACACCGAGCCGAACATGGCTTGTACAGTGGCGCTGCTGGGGTCAATGCTGGGAACGAACTCGGCTTTATCGGTCATAACGTAATCCTTGAATCCTATGGTGATGGCTGCTCATCAGTGCCCGATCACCACATCGGGCAGACCGGCCCCAGCACTGGGGCGCGGTTTCGCAAGGGCTAGAGGGCCGCGATAGACAGCGGGATCTGCTTCATGCTCCCGTCTTCGGCCTTGCGCTTGAAATTCAGATAGGACTTGGTCTCCTTCACGATGATTGCGTCCTTAATCGCCTTCTGCATCTGCACCCAGCGCTCGTCCTGAATGCCGATTTTCAGCAGGGACAGCACGCGGCTGACGCTCACGTTGCCCTCCTTGTCCAGGTCAAATGAATCGTGGCGCACCATGGCGATCAGATTTTCGTTGGAGTTGGCGCTCCACTCATCCAGGCACTCACCAAAGAATGCCTTGGCAATGTGGATCTCCGGGCCAAGGCGGATGAGGTCGTCGGTGGAGATCGACAGCTGACACTCCCCATCAAAGGTCGAGAACGTGACATTGCCTTGTGGGCTGGCACCCTTGCGGCCGTACTTCTCGCCAATCAAGTCCATCCATGCCTGGCAGTCGGCCAGGGTATCCGCCTTGAACTCACTCATTGCATCGCGCAGTGCTTCGGCACGGGCCACATGGCGCTTCACGAAGGCGTCCAGCTCGAGATCGTATGGGTCGATGATGCTCTCGGGCACCAAACGGCCCTTTCGGTCTTTCAGGTAGCCGGCAGGGATGGCAGGTGCTTGAGTTTCTTGGGTGTTTGCTTGTTCATTCATGGTCAATTCCTTCATTAGTGTTCACTGTTGTCGTTGTGGTGGCTCGATGAAAGAGCGAGCCACAGTAGATGCAGGTGACGCAGATGCTGCGCACTTCACCTTCGCGCGCCGCGGGCGTTTGCATCACACCGCCGCAGCACGGGGTTTGGTAACTCAGGAGCTCTACTCCTCGGGTGCGCATGCCTGCAACATGCGCCTGGAACAACTTTCTGATATCCCTCAACTGATGGCCTCGCATACCCCCTCCTGGTACTCGCGCCATATCACGCGGCAGCCGTTGTGGTAGACGACCCACCCCTTGCGCTGGTGGCCGTTGATGCGCTCGATGAATTCCTGTGCGGCACCACGCAATAGGCGAGGCGCTTCATCCACGATGAGCAGCGGGGTAGCAACGCCAAACCGGGAGTGCAGCACCTTGGAGCCCATTGCCTCGAGATATTCCTGAACGTCGAGCGCCATCCGAACGCGATCACTGCTCAATGTGTTTTGCAGACTCATTGCGGGGCCTCCGCTTTCATCAGCTCCAACATTCTCCAAGCCTCTTTGAAGTGGGCCAGGGACAGGGGCTCATTATCGACATCAGCCAGGGATAGCCCTCGCATCACCGCGGACTCCAGGGAACGCAGCGCCCCTGTGGAGGTGGGAATGACTCTCTTGGCTTCGCGGATGATGTCTTTATCGGTGATGCCCCATGCGTTGAGGTACTGCACGATATCGGCGGGGCCGGCGGTGAAGATGCGCAGCGGGCTGATGACGCGGGACCACACCGGGTTCATGTCCGACAATGTCCTGATGGCGCTCATGCGAGTTCTGACCACGTCATTGCCTAGCAGCACTACGCCCACGCGCCCTTCGGCCAGAATGCGGATCCCGTTCAGAACGCGGTCAGAGTAGTATTGCGCCTCGTCGATGATCAGCAGCCCCTTGGAGCCTTTGAACTTAGCCTCGATAACTTCACTCATCTCGGCGCGAGTGCGATGTGCAAACTCCTGACCCAGCACCTTCATCAGGGATTGCAGGACGGCGGTTTCGCTGTTGCGAAACGGGCAGGCCGTCAAGATCCACACGTTGGTACCCTCTGCTTTGTAGTGCTCGGCGGTGACGGTCTTGCCAACGCCAGCCCCCTCGTAGACCATGCCCCAGCGACAAAGCGTTTGAGCCATCTGCAATACTTCCATGATGTTGTTGGCGGTGGGCAGAGGCTGCCACACCGGCTTTTTATGACCGACCCGGCGTTGGGCTTCAGCAGCACGTGCTCGCGTAGACAGCCACCTTCTCAACTTGCTCTCGTGTCTGGCCACCGTGTCCTTGGACACTGTGTTGCCGTAGATGCCGGCCAGCAGTGCACTCAGTACCGCCTCGGAGAGGCCTGACTCGCGCGCGATGGCCGCTTGGGTGAGCTCCCCTTTGGCGTCAGTCAACATCGCTTTTACCTGGCTGATCACGTCACTCATCATCTTCTCCTTCATCATGTCCAAACAGTTTTGCCATGGCTTGCGCAGCCTTCTGCCTGCGTTCTGCTGCTGCTGCGCTGTCGCAGCCTGAGGCCATGGGCAGTTCCTCATATTCCGGTTCATGCTCCGGCTCGTTGGTGGCCTTGGGCATCATGCGGGCCAACGTGGGACCCACGGCTGCCGGCACCGGATTGTTGCCTGCCGGCACGGTGGTCAGCAGTGCCGCCACATCCTTGATCGGGGTGATATCCGTGGTGCGCTGCATCAACTCAATGCGCCCCATTACGTCCTCTTGTGCCAGGCGTTGCTGACGCGCACCGCCGCGATCATTGAATGCCACATCCTTGAGGATGGGGATTTGCCCAATCAACACGCCGGTGGCGTCGTAGGCGTACACAGCCTCGCTGAGGTTTGATGGGTTGAACCGCAGCGATACCTTGGTGCCGATATGGGCATACAGCATCGGGCTGTGATAGCGGTTGCACTCACCCAGCGGGTTTTGACTTGCCTTGAGCTCAATCACACCGCCCCCATGCACAGGGCACTCTTCCGTGCGCATCAGGCACATCATCAGCTGGTAGTCGCTGGGCTTGCGGATGGTCACCTGGCTGTAACTCTCCTCGAACACCTGGCGATAGCTCAGCCCCCTGGCCTTGGCCATCTCGGTGCGACGTCCTTCGCGGGAGTTCCAGGCTTCTATCTGGGCGGCCAGCACCTGCAAGAAGGTCTCTAGTGACACTGCGTTCTTTTGGGCATCCACGTAGTGGGCCGGCTTTTTATCCACCGAGTCACCTACGGTTGCCGAGGCAAAGGCTGGGTGCTTGTCCACCACACTCCCCAGGCCACTCTTGCCGTTGAAGGCTCGCTCAATGGGCTTGGCTCGAGCGTTACCTTTATTACCGGCGGTATCGGCCTCCACGCGGGTCCAGGTCACATCGATGCCCATGGCGGTCATGGCGCCCTCAACCTCGGCTGAGTCGAATTTCTTGTGCTTCTTGTCACGCCCACTGGGGCGGTGCATGCGGCCACTCATGGCTTGACTCAGCGCGGCACTGCCTCGGTCGAGCACGCAGGCAGCTGGTACGCCGTAGCGACTCACCATCTGATGCAGGGCCAAGCCCAGCATGTCGGTGTTCTCGCTCACATCCACGCAGTACGAGAGCAGCATGGAGCTGTACACATCCTGGAAGAACCAGGTGGTGGGGCGCACCACCTGGCCATTGGGTAGGCGGATCCAGAGGTTGTGGGTATAGCCATCGCCGTTGACTATTTGCATGGCGTGCAACCCGGCGCGAGAGCGGCGCTGCGCCGGTACCAAGTCTTGCTTGGCACGAAATGCGCCCTCTCGCAGGCTCACTCTCAACTCCAACGGAATGTGGGTTTTGATGCGCCGACGAAAGAAGCTCACGTGTGGTATTGACCAGCCGGTGACCTTGGCGGCCTCCAGCAGGCGCTCATAGCAGGACCGGAGCGTGGGGGCGTCGGTGCGCAGGTAATCTCCTTGGAAGAAGGACCATGCCTCGGGGCAGATCACCTCTTTATGCTTGGAGTGACAACCCTGTCGACTGAGCAGGGCCGGCAACCAGTCGCCCTTTTGAATGCCCTTCAAACCCGGTTCGATGTAGAACCAGCGCTTGATAGTGCCCAGGGGTGTGCCAGTGGTGTCAGCAATGTGAGCGAACGCCTTGTACATCTTCATGTCGTTCTTCTCGACCAGGTCTGCAACCATCAGGCAGATCTGCAGGTTGCGGGCTGCCTCTTGGCGCTTCGATTCAGTGGCTTCTTGGAAGGCCAACCATCGTTCGGCGCTTTCGGCGGAGGCTTTGGCT
Source organism: Aeromonas rivuli (assembly GCF_000820045.1). GTDB lineage: Bacteria > Pseudomonadota > Gammaproteobacteria > Enterobacterales > Aeromonadaceae > Aeromonas > Aeromonas rivuli. The sequence continues at coordinate 5,742 of NZ_CDBJ01000054.1, forward strand.
TGTGCAGCCTCTACCTGTTCTTTCACCTGCTGCTGGAGTAGGTGCACGCGGGTTTCGGGTGGCAGGCAGTCGATGTGGTACTCGAAGCCTTTGCCCACAGCGCACTTTCGGCGCAATTCGGTTTTTTCCCCTGAAAGCTTGTTCAGTTTGTTTCTGGCGTTATGAGTCATAGACGGAAAACCAGGCAGTCCAGCGCAAATATCAGGTGTTACCCACATACACACCTCACACTTTAAAACGGCTGGGCCAAATCACATCGGGCGAAACCCCGCACGCTTCAGAAATTATTCGCTCCCCTTTTGGCCAGTGACGGTAAAAAACATTCCTCAAGGTGTAGGGCTTAAGCCCTGCCTTTTCAGATAGTTCCACTACGGTCACCCCCTTCATTTCCAGGACGCCCTCAATGAACTTCTTTGGCCAATCTTGTCCCGCTGGGATCATTTTGTGATACTCCCACTTTTAACAATCTAGATAACCGCTGCGGCTTATCTCCATGGGTAGAATTATTGATCGGTTATTTTTCTGAGTCAACCCGGTATCGGTTTTTTCTCTGATTCCGGCCATTTTGTTAAATGTGAATAAAATCAAGAGGTTGGTTTCTTTATGTCTGATTTCAAGAAAAATGAAGATCGGTTTTTTCTAGGCGACAGAAAAAACCGATTTAGTGAACGTCTTAAGATAGCCATGAACGGGATGTCAAACTCCGCGTTTGCAAAGTTGTGTGGTGTCAACGAATCCACAATTAGAAGCTACCTCGCGGACAAAACCACCCCAACACTTACAGTCTTGGAGGATATAGCCCAAGCATCAGGGGTTTCCTTTGTGTGGCTGGCCTCGGGAAAAACACCGATGAACGTAAATGAGGGGGCCTTACAGCATCGAAGCAGCAACGAGGACACTGAAAAACCGAGAAGCCGAATTCCCATGTATGAAATTGAAGTGGCTGCCGGAGCTGGCGCGGTTACTTTGGAAGAAAACATAGCCGACTACTGGGAGGTTCCACTAAGCTGGTTGCGCCAAGAACGCTTGGAGCACGCAACACTCTGCATCATCAATGCGACCGGCGACAGCATGACCCCACACATCAATCACGGTAATCGCCTGCTGGTGAAGACCAATATCGATCGAGACGCCGCCCTAAGCGGCGTCTACGTCATCAACCTAGATGGGTTCCTGCGAGTAAAGAGACTGACCGCAACCTTATTCCCTGCTGGCTATCGCATAACGAGCGACAACGAGCTGTACCCAGAAGAGTTCATACCTGCAGATGAGTTGGATGAGCGGCTCAGTATCATCGGAGAGGTGGTACGGGTGATGGCTACGTCAGTGCCTCAGCCAGAAGAACGGAGAGGGCCTGTGCGGGGAAAAACCTATAGCCCTAGCCTGGAACTGATTGCGTAAGAGATAACGCAATGCGTACCGATATGGATATTTGTGTCGTGGTGGCGCTACCAGAAAAAGCCACAGCGTATTATGGATCGTTATAGCGGCTCGCGAGTTGGCTAGGGCTGATGGAAGGGGTGGGATCGGATTTGTGAAACTTTTTGGCTCAAGCCCTTATCCAGCAAGGCTTGGAGCTCTAGATCACAAGTTCAGTCCTTTGGATCATTATAACTACTTCCCCTCACAGGACCTGGATCGCTTGCAACATATCTTCAGCCAGACCCGGGATAGGGTATCTCACTACTTGATGACGGGGGATGGCAAGGAGATGCTCGCCCATGGCGAGGGGCGGTTACCACGCTTTTAACCCGGCTGGACAGCCATGCAACGAGGGGCCTGATGGCCCCTCGTTGCTGACTGCTCCCCGCGCCAGCGTTGAGCAGGCGGGGCTCATCAAATGGCAATTATTCTCACGGCCGCCACTTCGCGCTATCATGTTGGCGCTGTGACCATGCCCGTTTGGGCATCATCTTCGCCCGCCATGCGGGCCCTTGCCTGTGGCACCGCCTTCATCATCAAGGATCCTGTGTGAGCGTATTTCTTCGTCTGGGTTGGTTTTTCAAGGAGCAGTGGCGACGTTATCTGATCGCCATCTCGCTGCTGGCCGTGGTGGCACTGCTGACGGCGATCCCGCCCAAGATAGTGGGCTGGGTCGTCGATGGCATCGGCAGTGGTCAACTCGATCAGACCAAACTGAACCAGTATCTGCTGGGGCTGCTTGGCCTTGGCGTCATCATCTATCTGCTGCGTTACGTCTGGCGGGTCATGCTGTTTGGCGCCTCTTACCGCCTCGCTTACGTGCTACGAAACCGGCTCTTCGTCCATTTCACCCGCATGAGCCCGGATTTCTACCAGCGCCATCGCACCGGGGATCTGATGGCCCACGCCACCAATGACATCCAGGCGGTGGAGATGACGGCGGGCGAGGGGGTGCTCACCCTGGTCGACTCCATCATGGTGGGGGCCCTGGTGCTTACCATCATGTGCAGCCAGTACTCCTGGCAGCTGACACTGCTTTCGTTATTGCCCCTGCCGGTGATGGCTTACTTCATGAACCGCTTTGGCAAGCAGATCTACAAGGCGTTCAAGTCGGCGCAGGGGGCCTTCTCCCGGCTCAACAACAAGACCCAGGAGGCACTCTCTGGAGTGCGGGTACTCAAGTCCTATGCGGTGGAGTCCCTCGAAGATGAGGGGTTTGCCGCCCTGACCCGGGAGGCGGGGGAGCGCAACATGGCGGTAGCGCGCATCGATGCCAAGTTCGATCCCGTCATCTATCTCTGCATCGGTTGCTCCTATTTCCTGGCGGTGGCTGGGGGCAGTGCCCTGGTGCTCAAAGGCGACATGACCCTGGGGGAATTGACCAGCTTTACCATGTATCTCGGTCAGCTCATTTGGCCCATGTTTGCCATTGCCTGGCTGTTCAACATCATAGAGCGGGGCAGCGCCGCCTACTCGCGTATCGAGCATCTGCTTGGGGAGCGGGGCGAGATCAACGACCCCGAGGCTCCCGTGCCCTTTACCGGTGCCTTTCCATTGCAGGCGCAGGCTCTGGGGTTTGCCTTGAAGGAGCGCACCTTGCTCGCCGATATCCAGTTCACCCTGACCGAGGGCGGCATGCTGGGTATCGTTGGCCGTACCGGCGCCGGCAAGAGCAGCCTGCTCAAGTTGTTGATGCGCCTTGCCAATCCGAGCTCAGGCACCATCAGCATGGGGGGAAGTCCCATCGATGGCTTATCGCTGGAGGTGCTGCGCAGCCAGTATGCCTATGTGCCGCAAGAGCCCTTCCTTTTTTCAACCACCATCGCCGCCAACATCGCCCTGGGCTGTCCCGAGGCGAGCCAGCAGGAGATTGAGCGGGTGGCGCGCATCGCCTGCGTGCACGATGACATAGTGCGCTTTGCCAAGGGATATCAGACCGAGGTGGGCGAGAAGGGGGTTACCCTCTCTGGCGGCCAGAAACAGCGGCTCGCCATCGCCCGCGCACTGCTGCTGGCGGCGCCGATCTTGGTGCTCGACGACGCGCTCTCCGCGGTGGATGCCCATACCGAGCAGCAGATATTGATGGCCCTGAAAGCGCACCGACGTACCCTGATCCTGGTCAGCCACCGGATGACGGCGGTCGAGCAGGCCAACGAGATATTGGTGCTCGACAAGGGGCACATCAGCGAGCGAGGCAGCCATGCGGCCTTGATGGCCCATGATGGCTGGTATGCGGACATGGTGCGCTACCAGCGTCTGGAGCATGACTTGGAGGAGAGCCTGTGAACGCGATGATGAAAGAGTGCCTCACCATGTACGCTGTCCATGCGCAGGATTGCCATCTCAACAGGGTGCGCTACCAGCCTCTGGGACAGGATGTGGAGGAGAGTCTGTGAACGCGATGATGAAAGAGTGCCTCGCCATCTACGCTGTCCATGCGCAGGATTGCCACCTCAACAGGGTGCGCTACCAGCCTCTGGGGCAGGATGTGGAGGAGAGCCTGTGAATCCGACCATTAAGCGACTGCTGGGTTATTGTGCGCAATATCCGGCCTGGCTGACCCAGGCGGGCATCTGCCTGCTGCTCGCCACCGGGGCCGAAGTGGCAGGCCCGCTCATCATCAAGCTGTTTATCGATGATTACCTGGCGCCGCGCAATCTTGATTGGCCGATGATTGCCACCCTGGGGGCCAGCTATCTGGGGCTGCAACTGCTCTCGGCCGCCGGTTTCTATCTGCAATCCTTGCGCTTCAATCGCATCGCCCAAGGGGTGGTACAGCGCCTGCGCGAACAGGTATTTGCCACCGCCATCCGCCTGCCCGCCAGCTATTTTGATACGCATCGCTCGGGGTCGCTCATCTCGCGTATCACCAACGACACCGAGGCCATCATGAACCTCTATGTCCAGGTGATAGGCCTGCTGGTGCAGAAGCTGGTGCTGCTGTGCGGCATCCTCATCTCGATGGCGCTGCTGGACGTGCGGCTGATGCTGGTGTGTGCGGCGTTGCTGCCGGCCGTGGGGGCGGTGATGTGGCTCTACCAGCGGTTAAGTGTGCCCGTGGTGCGCGAGACCCGCAGCCTGCTGTCGGACATCAACAGCCGACTCAACGAATCCCTGCAGGGGATGCCCGTCATCCAGGCCATGGTGCAGGAGGTGCGCTTTGCCAACCAGTTTGCCGAAGTAAACCAGCGCCACTGGGCGGCGCGGCTCAAGAGCCTCAAGATCAACGGCATACTGCTACGCCCTCTCATCGATCTCTTCTACATGATGGTGCTCATCGGTCTGCTGGCGCTCTTTGCCCATGAAGGGGCCAGTGTGGGGGAGGCCATTCAGGTGGGGGTGCTCTATGCCTTCATCAGCTATCTGGGGCGCATGATAGAGCCGCTCATCGAGATGACCAACCAGCTCAACCAGTTGCAGCAAGCCATGGTCGCGGGGGAGCGGGTGTTCGCCCTGCTCGATGAGGGACGAGAGAGTACCGAGGGCGCTGTTGTTCCCCTGGCTGGCCGAGTGAGCTTCCAGGAGGTGGATTTCTCCTACGATGGCCAGCAGCCCGTGCTGCAGGGGGTGGGTTTCACCGTCTCCCCTGGCCAGATGCTGGCGCTGGTGGGCCACACCGGCAGCGGCAAATCCACCATCATCAGCCTGCTGATGGGGTTTTACCCCATAGGGCGCGGCGAGATCCGCTTTGATGACTGCCCCCTGGCCAGGCTGTCACTGGCGGCGGTGCGGCGCAGCATAGGTCTGGTGCAGCAAGATCCCTTCATCTTCGTCGGCACCCTGGCCGAGAACCTGCGTCTGGGCCGCGATGGCATTGATGAGGCGAGGCTCTGGCAGGCCCTGGGTGAGGTACAGCTGGCCGAGTTCGTGGCCCAATTGCCCGATGGAATAGAGACCCAGCTGGAAGAGGGGGGCAAGAACCTCTCCGCCGGTCAGCGTCAGCTGCTCTCCTTTGCCCGGGCTCTGGTGGGGGATCCCCGTATTCTCATCCTGGATGAGGCGACGGCGAGTGTGGACTCCCAGACCGAGCTGGCCCTCTCCAAGGCGCTGGCGGCGGCGCGTCGGGGGCGCACCACCATAGCGATTGCCCACCGACTCTCCACCATAGTGGATGCCGACGAGATCCTGCTGCTCACGCGCGGCCAGGTGAGTGAACGTGGCAGCCACCAGAGGCTGATGGCCCAGCAAGGCCACTATGCCCAGCTGTTCGAGATGCAGAGCCAGGGGGCCTGGCTCGAAGAGAAGCGGGCCTGAAGCCCTGCATAAAAAACAGCCGGCAGATGCCGGCTGTTTTGTTATTGGGGGAGGATCAGACCGTGGCTTTGCTCCGTGCGATCTGCTTGGGTTGCAGAGGCGGGAAGTCATCGTTGAAGAAGGTGTCGGCCTCTTCAATTTGTGCCTTGCGCTGCTTCTGAATGAAGGCGTCGAAATCCTTCTTGATCTCGGGATCCTTGAGCGCTTCGTAGTCGAACACGTTGGCGGCGTAGAGATAGTTGAAGTAGATATCGACAAATTCGGCGCTGGCACAGGCCGAGGTGAACTTGCTGTTCTGCCTGTCGAAGTTGATGCGGTACTGCTTGATCTTCGGCACATAGACCAGCTCGGTGCCTACCTTGAAGACTTCCACCGTGATCCCGACTGTGATGGTCTTGTAGAAGTCCTTGTTGTTCTCCACCCCGAAGCGGATGGCATCCCCCTGTTTTTCCAGGAACTTGTTGAAGCTGGACAGGGCGCTGGTGCCCTGACTCACCACCACATCCATGATGAAGTTGATGAAGTCGGTGGCGATGCTGAGCCCCTTGATATGGCGGCTGTAGCTCTGCTGGTCGATCTTGCTTGGCCCCATCAAAGGTATCTTGGAGAGCGCCAGGGCCCAGAGGTCGGCATCTGTCTTGTATTGCTCGCCATAGGCTTCGGCGTAGCGGTTGATGTAAGAGGTGACCACCGAGGTGATGGCGATGAGATACGCCTTCTGCTCGGCCAGTTTGGCCATGACGGCGGGGTCGGTCAGCAGCTCGTTGGCCACGATAAACTCGACCAGGCCATCCTTGTCGGCATAGGGATCGTTGCCGACCGACTTGCTCTGGGCCAGACGCGCATCACCGAAGAAGGCATTGGCCTCGGCGAACTGATCGCGGGTATTGAGACGGTTGGCACTGGCTTCGGGCAGCAGGCGGCAGAGCACCAACTCGGCACTGTAGTCCGACTCGCGCAGGGTAAATTGGATCTGATTGCCGAAGGTCTTCTTATAGGCATGATTGAAGTCGATCAGCACCGAGTTGCAGCCGCAGTCCATGGCGAAATCCACCGAGTAGCTCAGGGGGCCGGAGGGCAATGGCTTGCTCATCCGGCCCTTGACAGACAGGTTTGCATAACACTTGAGGTACTCCTTGCCAAAGAGCTCGTAGGCACGATTGTTATTGAAATCCAAAGAGAAGGTACCTGCGCTCTCACCGCCATTGAACAACTGTTTATCGTTACTCATCTCTATATCCTTTTAAAGAAAATGGACCCTGTGATTGACCCTGGCTGACCTGCCCAGCTCAGGGCCTGAAGAGCCTAGTGGCGGAAAGAGCAGAACGTTACTGTTATATATGTCAGTTGTGGCCCTGTCGGGCTGAACTAGTGGGGCTGGATGAGGTTAAAAGAGGGCGGTTTCAGGGCGTTAGCAGGTCGATGTCGAGGGGTAAGAAGCCGGTTGAGGGGAAAATAACCTCAATGAGGGGGATATCTGCCCTTGAATCTGAATTGTCATACAGGCAACATCTCGTTCACACCCACTCATCGGATCAGTTAGCAATGGACCTGCAACGCCTCAAGGCCAACCTTGGCCTGCGCCTCTTCGCCTGGCGCTATATCCCTCTCATCGGCTTCTGTGGCCCCGTCATCGAACAGATGGATGAACGCGCCCTGCGCATTCGCATGCCCCTTGGCTGGCGTACCCGCAATCATCTGGGCAGCATGTATTTTGGCGCCTTGGCAACCGGCGCCGATCTGGTGGGTGGGCTGCTGGTGATGGAGAAGGGGCGGGCCAGGGGCAAGAAGGTACATTTTGCCTTCAAGGATGTGCAGGGAGACTTCCTCAAGCGTCCCGAGGGGGATGTGCAGTTCGACTGCGCAGCCGGCGAAGCGATTGACGCCATGATTGACGCCTCCCTGGCCAGCGGCCAGCGTATCAACCGGCCTATCGAAGTCGTGGCCAGCTGTCCTTCACTCAGCGGTGATGAGCCAGTGGCGCGCTTCGTGCTGACCTTGTCAATCAAGGCCAGTTAGCGAGCAGGGTTGCCGCGAAGAGGGCCCATCGGGTGTCGAGGCAATGGCAGATACTCGGCCGATGGCGTCACCAGGGAGATCAAGAAAAGCTCGGACAGATGCCGCCAGCGGGCGCTGACGGCAGGCTGGGGGATTACGCTATCACCGGGCTCAGGCCAGCCTTGACCACCACTTTGCTGCCATTGAAGTTCACCACCTGCTCGGCCACTATCTTGCAGCGCTTGCGCGTCTCTACTTGTCCATCCACCTCGACCAGGCCTTCGGCAACCAGTGCCTTGGCGGCGCCGCCGCAATCGGCCCACCCCTGGTGTTTGATCAGATCGCACAGGGCAACGAAGGGGTGGCCTTCCAGCAGAAACGTCTCCATGGGAACTTCCTCTATTTATGATGCATAAGCGCAGGGCGGCCATTTTAGGCAGTTAACCTCCACATGGAAAGGGTTAGCCGCATCGATGCCATGATTGGGAGGAACTGAGGGGCCCGGTTCACCATAGCGGCGAGTGTCGCGCGTCGCAGGGTTGGTGGTGCGGGGTTCGACCAGACTGGTCGCAGCGCAGTCGGGGTGGGCTCGTGTCCCGGATGCCAGCTTGCTAGGCTAGCAACCCAGATCCTGCGCCAAGGAGTGCCCATGAACAAGCTGACCACACTGATTGCCTGCTCCACCCTGACCCTCGCCGGGGTAGCGGAGGCGGCCACTCCCATTCAGATCTCCCTGCCCGGCATCAACCTGCCCGCCTCCCAGCAGGTAGAAGGCGCGCGCGCCTCCTTGCTATATGGTCGCACCGCCTCTGTGAAGGGCCTTGACCTGCCGGTGTTTGCCTTGTCGGATGTCAACAACTTTACCGGTTTGCAGCTGGGTGTTTTCTTTGGCGCAGGCCGGGTGCGCAATCAGTTCAACGGTGTTGCCATCAACGCCCTCAACTGGCATGACGGTCAGGACAAGGGCGTGAACCTGGGTTTTGTCAACCTGACCAATAATGTGCAAGGCCTCAACTGGGGAGCGGTCAACATCGCCCGTGGCAATGCCCTGGCCAACGTCGGTTTCGTCAACTATGCCGAACGCACCACCTTCCAGATAGGCTTCATCAATGCCACCAAGCATCTGGATGGCCTGCAGATCGGCCTGGCCAACTACGCCGAGAATGGCATCTTCCCCATCTTGCCCCTGATCAATTTCAAGAAATCCTTCTGATAGCACGCCGTCATCCCTTTATGAATGGCGGCGTCCTGTTTACCCTGTGCCCCTTCAGATCACCCATGAGGGAGCCTGGCCGATGAGCCCGAATACAGAGCGAAACATAATGGATAACGAGGGGGAGTCCGTGGCCTCGCACGGAGATGAGCATCACTCTCATCTGGCACCAGACATGCTTCCTTGGCATCACTGGGATGCCATCGGCATTGGCTGGGATGTTCGTGGCTGGCAGGGCAAGGCCCAGGCGGTGGCACTGGCGGGATGGCGCCGGGAGGATGACAGCCTGCACTGGCTCGGGGTCTCGCCGCTGTTTCGGCTCAGTTCACGGGGGGCAGCTGATATCTTTTCGTTACTGATGCCGTTGCTCAAAAGCAAGGCACGTTGCGATGAGTTGCTGAGTCACCCCCGTTTCGCCTTGGGAATGGATGCGCCACTCGCCTTTCCCCGAGGGTTTACTGCTTTGCTTCGGGGGGAAGTGCAGCAGATCGCCATTCCGGCGCGGGAGATAGACAACCCCTATGCCTATCGTGACTGCGAGCGCTGGCTCCATGAACGCTATGGCAAGAAGCCACTCTCGGCGAGTTTCGACAGGCTTGGCAACAATGCCACTCTGGCGTTGGCCATGGCTCCGGCCCTGACCCCGTTACAGCGGGTGCCACAGCAGGTCCCTGCGGCACCTCGGGCGCTGCTCGAGGTCTATCCCGCCCTGGCCAAGCAAGGGGGCAGGGCATCCTGCGCCCGTCCCGAGATCCATCTCCTCCTGCCCAAGACGCTGCAACCGGGCACGGATCAATATGACGCCGCCCTCTGTGCCCTGATGGCGCTGCAATATGCTGCCGGGGATAAAGTGAAAGCATTGCCTCCCTTGCAAGGCCCCCCTGCCGATTTTCCCCTGGACGAGGGGTGGATCTACCATTTCGTTCCCTGATCGGGCGTGCTCAGACCACACCTGGATCGTGGCGGAGGATTTCTGGCTAAGCTGGATAGACTCAAACGGTCTGCAGGATAGCGTCATGACATTGATACAGGGATTGCTCGAAGGGGTTAAAGAGGTATTGATAGATGGGGTCTGGATCCTGATTTTGCCGTTATTGGGGATGGGAGGGATCGTCGCCACCCTCTGGCTTTGGCTAAAGCGACGAGATCAGACGGTCAAGCTCCCCATCGATAGAGATGCCTTGCTACGGCTGCCGGGCTATGGCTTGCAGCAGCAGATATCAGATCGACAGATGGATATCATCGGGTATCTGCTGTTAGCTGTTCTGATCACCACGGCGCCGTTTGCCGGAGTGGGAGCTAAGGAGCTGTTGGCCAGAGAGACGCCCCCATATCTCATTTTGCTGGCGATCTTGCTTTGCCTTGTCAGCTGTTGCCTGAGAGCCTGGAAAAATTTGCAGCAGTTAAATCGCTATCGGCTCGGTTATGCCGCCGAACTGGCAACGGCAGCCGAGTTGATGCGATTGCAAGGGCTGGGTTATCAGGTTTTTCATGACATTCAGGCCGAGGGCTTCAATATTGATCATCTGGTGGTTGGCACCAACGGTGTATTCGCCATCGAAACCAAAGGGCGTCACAAGTGGCTGAGGGATGCCAGGCAGCGTGGCAAGAATCACGAAATAGTGTTTCGGGATGGGCGATTGCAGTTTCCATCCTGGTATGAGACTGAACCACTGAGTCAGGCCGAACGTCAGGCTTGCTGGGTACATCAATGGTTGAGTAAGGCGGTCGGTGTTGCCATTCCAGTGACCCCGGTACTGGTATTCCCTGGCTGGTATATCAAGCTGCAATCTCGACCGCCCTTTCCGGTCATCAACCACAAACAGTTGGTGACAACCTTGCCGAGGCTTGGTTCCTTGCTCTTCTCTCAGGCGCAGATCAATGCACTCAGCTATCAGATCGCACAACGCGCTGTGCAAGGTTCGCTCTCGCCTTCAACCTAGCCGCAGCAGCAAGACACCGCCAAGCAGGGTGAGGGCGGCCAGCCATTTGCCACGGCCGAGGCGCTCCTGAAAGCAAAGGGCGCCAATCAGGAAGGAGATGAGGATGCCGCTCTCGCGCAGGGCGCTGACCTGCGCCAGAGGCGCCTGGGTCATGGCCCACACCACGATGGCGTAAGCCAGGGTCGAGCAGGCGCCCCCCAGCAGGGCGAGCCACCAGCCCCGCCTCAATATCGGCCAGATCGCCCCCCCGAGGGCCCGGCGCGCTAGCGCCAGCATCAGCCCCCCCTCCAGAGTCACCAACCAGAGCACATAGGCCACCGGCTGACCGCCGCTGGCCCGGGCCCCCATGCCATCGACCAGGGTGTAGCAGGCGATGAGGCAGGCGCACTGCCAGGGGCTGGGATCCCCCCTGTTAATTCCCTTGAGTCCAAGCAGGATCAGTGCGGCGGCGATGAGGGCGCTGCCCGCCAGGGCAGGTCCCTCTGGCATGCCTTCGAGCAGCAGCGAGGGGATGAACAGCAGCAGGATGGCGCCGCCGCGCATCAGGGTATAGCTCTGGGCCAGGGAGCCAGCCCCATAGGCGCGGGCCAGCAGCTGGTAATAACCGACGTGGAGCAGGGCCGAGACTAGCAGAAAAGGCCAGGCGGCCGGGGCGGGCAGAGGCAGCCATGGCAACAGGGGCAGGGCGATGATGGCGCAACCCTGGCTGACCAGCAGCGTCATGGCGCCCTTGTCGCGGGCGCCCTTGATCAGGGCATTCCAGCTTACATGCAGCAGTGCTGAGCCGAGAACCAGGCTAAAGACGAGGGGGGACATAGGACTCCAATGTACTCAGTGAGACGGACAGGGCCAACTGGCCCTGTCTCTTGCTTGCCCTTGATTCAGCGCTGACGCCAGCGCTGGGTACGCAGCCCAAGGCAGTGTGACAGCAGGAAATAGACTCCCTTGGCCACCATGGCGGTGAACATCAGGAGCACGGCCATGGCGGCTGCGCTGCCGGTCTGGCCCGCATCGTCCAGATTGAGGATGGCGATGGCGGCGGGCAGGGTATCGGGGGAGTAGAGGAAGACCAGGGCCGAGGTGGTGGTCAGGGCATTGACGAACAGATAGATGGCGACATCGAGCAGGGCCGGGCTGCACACCGGCAGCGTGATGCGCCAGAAGGTGAGGTAGCGAGGCAGCTTGAGGGAGCTGGCCACCGTCTCTATCTCGCTCGGCATCTGCTTGAGGGCGGCCTGCATCGTCATCTGGCCGACCGTGTAGTAGTGACACAGGGAGTTGATGACGAGCAGGGTCATGGTGCCGTAGAGCAGAGCGAGGGGGTTGCCTGGCTGGTTGAAGAAGAAGATGTAACCCAGTCCCAGCACCATGCCGGGTACCGCCATGGGCAGCAGCCCCAGCAGACTGATGAGGCGGCGCAGCCAGCCAAAGCCATCCCCCTTCTCCACCAGATAGCTGCCCAGCATCACCAGGGCACTGCCAAACAGGGCGACCCCGGCCGCCAGGGTGAGGGAGTTGAACCAGGGCTGCCAGCCATAGGGGGTGGTGCTGGCAAAATCATAGTGACGCAGGCTGAGGGTCAGATCCCAGGGCCAGAAGCTGATCAGGGAGCCATAGATGGCGACCCCTATCAGAGTGACGATGAAGAGGGCGATGAGAGAGCAGAAGATCAGGCAGCAGCCGTCACGCAGCTTGTGGGGGGCGGGGCGGTAAATGACGGCGTTGCTGGCAAGCTGTCCCCGCTGGCGACGGGCGAGCCAGCGATCCAGGCCGAAGGCGAGCAGGGCGGGCAGCAGCAGGAAGACGCTGGTGACCGCGCCCATGGTGAAGTTCTGCTGGCCTACCACCTGCTTGAAGATATCGGTGGCGAGCAGGGAGTATTGACCCCCGATCACCTTGGCAACGGCAAAGTCGCATACCGCCAGGGTGAACACCAGCACCAGGGCACTGAGGATGCCGTAGCGGGCATTGGCCAGGGTGATGAGCAAGAAACGGCGCCAGCTTGGCAGCTTGAGCACCCGGGCGGCCTCGTAGAGGCGCGCATCCGCTGTGCCCAGGGTGGTGCAGAGCAGCATCAGGGCATGGGGAAAACACCAGAAGCCCAGGCCAAGCAGTATGCCGATGGGGCCATAGATGGACTCCCCCATCAGCCAGGATTTAAGCATGCCCTGGTTGCCAAACAGATAGATGAGGCTGATGGCGGGCAACAGGGAAGGGGCGAGGATCGGCAGGTTGGCCAGCAGGCGAAACCATCGCCGTCCCGGCATGCAGCTGCGGATCAGGGCGAAGGCGTAGCCGAAGGCGAGCAACACCACCCCGGCGCTCACCGTCAGCCCGATCAAGAGGGTGTGACCGGCGGAGGCGCGCAGTTGGGGAGAGGCGAGATAGTGCTGAAAGTTGGCCAGGCCGACGAACTGGCCGTTGCCGTCCTGCACGCTCTTTTGCAGCATGGCCAGCAGGGGGGCGGCCAGCCCCAGCAGCAGGAAGAGGCTGACGGCGAGCAGCAGGGCCAGAGTCAGCAGGCGATCCGCACGCCACTGGGACCGGGCAAGCAGGGAGAGGGTCGGCATGGGGACTCCGAACAGGCACAGAGGCTCAGACTGGGGGTGGGGGGAATTCAGGCGTGGCATGTGGGCTCCGGGCGGAAGTGATGCAGTTGATCCCGGGGGATCTCCAGGTGCAGGCGGCGGCCAGGGGCGAGATCCAGCGCCGCGAGCTCCCGCAATGGCACATTGACCTGCAGCGGTTCGGTCAGGGCGGGGTGATGGCAGGCGACCCGCATGTGATTGCCCTGGAAGGCGCAGTCCGAAATCTCGACCGGCAGTTGTCCCCCCAGAGATGAGAGGCGCAGCGCCTCGGGACGAATGCCGAGTTCGCCGCCTATCCCTTCCCCCGGACAGGCGAGCAGGCCTGGCAGGAAGTTCATCTGGCCGACGAAGTTGGCGACGAAGCGGCTGGCCGGAGCCCGGTAGATCTCCTCCGGGGTGCCGAACTGTTCGATGCGCCCGGCGTTCATCACCAGGATGCGATCGGCCATGGTCAGTGCCTCCTCCTGATCATGGGTCACCATGATGGTGGTGATGCCAAGGCGCCGTTGCAGGCGCTTGATCTCGTCGCGCAGATGCACGCGCACTTTGGCATCCAGGGCCGAGAGCGGCTCGTCGAGCAGCAAGAGGCCGGGGGAGAGGATCAGCGCCCGGGCCAGGGCGACCCGCTGCTGCTGGCCGCCGGAGAGCTGGGCCGGGTACTTGTCTTTGGCCGCCTCCAGATGGACCAGGGCCAGCCACTCGGCGACCCGGGTGGCGATGGTCTGGCTCGGCAGCTTCTGCTGGCGCAGGCCGATGGCGATGTTTTCGGTCACCGTCAAGTTGGGAAACAGGGCATAGGACTGGAAGACGATGCCAAAATCGCGGGCCTCGGGGGGGAGCAGGGTGACATCCTGGCCCCCCTGGCGAATGCTGCCGCTGCTCGGGGTCTCCAGCCCGGCGATCATCCGCAGCATGGTGGTCTTGCCGCAGCCGGAGGGGCCGAGGAAGCAGACGAACTCCCCCGCCTCGATGGCCAGGGAGAGGGGGTTGACGGCGGTGAAGCCATCGAAGTGCTTGGAGAGGTGTTCGAGTTGCAGATAGGCGCTCATCAGAGGACTCCTTCTTGGTGTAGACCAGATTATCCCGTCGTCAGATTGCAGCTTGATGACAATGGCGGCGAGGGAGAAAAAGGGGCGAGTCCCGGCAACGTCAGCGGCGCCCTTGGGCGCCGCTGTTGCTTTATCTTCGATCCGGTCGTTCTGCCACCAGCCGGTGGGGATCACGGTCGTGGGGCAACCCTGATCAAGGGTCACCGAACTCGGACTTGTCGCGGAGTGACAGAGCCAGTTGACCCGATGCGGATCACTGGGCCTCGGACTTGCCATCGAAGCGGCTGCTCCAGTCGGCGAGGATCTGGCCACGTTCCCTGGCCATCTTGGCGAAGTCGAGGGGGATCATCGCCTGCTTCACGTCCGGGTAGTTGGGCACAGGTTTGCTCAGGGCTGCGATGCCGACCACGGGGTAGTTCTGGCTATAGAGGCGGTTGGCGCTCTCGCCGATGGACCAGTCAACCAGCGCCTTGGCGGCGGCGGATTGATCATTGACCAGGGCCACGGATTCGGTATCCCAGCCGATGCCGCCCTTGGGCAGGATCACGCTGATGGGGGCGCCCTGAGTCTTGAGTTTGGCTCCCCGCAGGCTCATGGAGATGCCCGCCAGCACCTCGCCTTGGGCCGCCTGCACGCAGGGCTTGGAGCCCGAGTGGGTGTACTGGGCTATGTTGCCGTGCAATTTCTCCATGTAGGCCCAGCCCTTGTCATCCCCCAGGCTCTGCAACCAGGCGGCGACCATCATGAAGCCGGTGCCGGAGGAGGCGGGATTGGGCATGGCAATTTTCCCTTTGAACTCGGGCTTGAGCAGATCGTCCCAGCTGGTGGGGGCCGGGATGCCGAGGGATTTGCCCATGGCCTCGTTGAAGCAGACGGCGTTGAAGAAGGCGTCGTTGCCATACCAGGCCGGGTTCGCCTCGGGATCCGTCAGACCCGGATCCAGGGCCTCGGCCCCGACGGGATGGTAGGGCTTGATCACCCCCTCCTGTTTGAGCAGGGCGAGGGAGGAGCCCGCCAGTCCCCACACCACATCGGCCTGGGGCCGCGCCTTCTCGGCCAGCAGCTTGGCGGTGATGACCCCGGTGGAGTCGCGCACCCATTTGATCTCGATGTCGGGGTGGGCCTGTTCGAAGGCCTGCTGATAGGGACCCATGATGTCGGTCTCAAATGCCGTGTAGACGGTCAACACCTCCTTGGCGTGGGCGGTCGTGGCGAGGGTCATCATGCCCAGCAGGGCGGCGAGCTTGGTCATCTTCATCGAACTTTCCCTATTGCGGTGGAGTGGGGAGACTGGAGCGGGAGACCCGCGCCACCAATCTGGTTCATACCAGATGGTTGGATTGGCATGCTAGGAAGGAAAAATGACGGCTGGATGACGATGCGATGGCAATCCTGTGACTCTTGCTGGCCAGTAATAGCTGGCCATGACTGGGCTATATGAAGCTTTGATGAAGATTGCAGCTGGGCGCTTTACCCCCGCAAGTGGCCCTCATACCATGGCGCTCAATGGTATAGACCAGAATGAATTGCCCACTAGCTGCCGACGATGAGGCCATATGAACAAGGACAATCCCTACCTGCTGCTGACCCCGGGTCCGCTCTCTACCTCCCGCTCCGTGCGTGAAGCCATGCTCAAGGATTGGTGTACCTGGGACGACGACTACAACCTGGGGGTGGTGCAGGCCATCCGTGCCCGGCTGGAGGCCCTGACCGGCTACCCGGATCTTTACAGCAGCGTCTTGATGCAGGGATCGGGCACCGCCAGCGTCGAGGCCTGCCTGGGCAGCGTGATCGGCCAGAACCACAAGTTGTTGATCGTCGACAACGGCGCCTATGGGGCCCGCATGGTCGAGATAGCACGCAGACTAAACCTACTCCATCGGGTCTACCATCTGGACGAATGTCAGCCAGCCGACCCTCAGGAGCTGGCCCGCCTGCTGGCCGAGGATGACACCATCAGCCATGTGGCCATGGTGCACTGCGAGACCACCACTGGCCTGCTCAACCCCCTGGAGGCTGTTGGCCGGGTGGTGCAGCAGGCGAGGCGCTGCTTCATCGTCGATGCCATGTCGAGCTTTGGCGGCATTCCCATCGATTTTCAGCGCGCCGGTATCGACTTTCTGATCAGCTCGGCCAACAAGTGCATCCAGGGAGTGCCCGGTTTTGGGCTGGTGCTGGCCAGACGCAGCCGGTTGTTGGCCTGCGAGGGGCTTGCCCGCTCCCTCTCCCTGGATCTGTTCGACCAGTGGCGGGTGATGGAGCAGGGGGGTGGCAAGTGGCGCTTCACCAGCCCGACTCATGTGGTGCGCGCCTTTTATCAGGCACTGCTGGAGCTGGAGCAGGAGGGGGGGGTAACCGCTCGTCATGCCCGCTATTGCGAGAACCAGCGCCGCCTGGTGGCCGGTATGGCGGCCCTGGGGTTCCAACCCCTGCTCGCTGCGGCGAAGATGTCCCCCATCATCACCGCTTTCCTGGCCCCGACGGCGCCGGGCTACGACTTCAAACGCTTCTATGAGCGGCTCAAGGGGGCTGGGTTTGTCATCTATCCGGGCAAGGTCTCCCAGGCCGACTGTTTTCGCATCGGCAACATAGGGGAAGTCTATCCCGCTGACATAGATCGCCTGCTGGTCGCCGTGGCCGCCAACTGTGACTGGCAGGCCTGATCAGGCCACCGGGGCGCCCCCTGATGTCAGGCATCCCATGCCATGCACCACCCATGACGGCAAGGCCACCCTTGCCAGGAGAGCACAATGAACAAGCAGTCAGTGAACAAGCAAGTGGAAGCCGTGATCCTCGATTGGGCCGGCACCGTGGTCGATTTTGGCTCCTTTGCCCCGACCAGCATCTTCGTCGAGGCCTTCGCCCGCGCCTATGAATTCGAGGTGACCCTGGCCGAGGCCAGGGTGCCCATGGGTCTTGGCAAGTGGGATCACATCCAGGCCCTGGGCCGCCTGCCTGGGGTGGATGCGCGCTGGCGCGCCCGCTTTGGCCATTCCATGAGCGAGGCCGAGGTAGATACCCTCTATCACACCTTCATGCCGTTGCAGCGGGCCAAGGTGGCCGAGTTCGCCGAGCCCATCCCGGGAGCCCTGGCCACCATCGCCTGGCTGAGGGAGCGGGGCATCAAGATAGGCTCCTGCTCCGGCTACCCGAGAACCGTGATGGAGGCCCTGCTGCCCGCCGCCGCGGACGCGGGTTACCGCCCGGACCATGTGGTGGCCACCGATGATCTGCCCGCAGGGGGCAGGCCCGGCCCCTGGATGGCGCTTGCCAACGTCAATGCCCTGGCGGCGGGCTCGGTGCAGGCCTGCATCAAGGTGGACGATGCGGCCCCCGGCATAGAGGAGGGGATCAACGCCGGCATGTGGACTGTCGGCCTGACTCTCTCCGGCAACGAGGCGGGTCTCACCCTGGCCGAATATCAGGCCGCCAGCCCGGAGACCCTGGCCGTGTGCCGCGCCAAGGCGGCCCCCAGACTACAGCAGGCGGGGGCCCATTTTCTTATTGATACCTTGGCCGACTTGCCCGCCGTGGTGGAAGAGATCAATCGCCGATTGGGGGTGGGGGAGAAACCCTGAGCAGCCGTCACGGCAGCGTGTCAGATGCGACAAGAGGCCCGCGATGCGGGCCTCACTGCCTGAGGGAACAATGGTGGTCTGCGGATGCTGCGGATGCTGCGGATGCTGCGCATGCAAACAGGCAGCTGCGTCCCATGACTTGGGCGCCCCGCCTGCGACGCACACTCCCTCATGGGCTTAGTGCTCTGTATCTGCTCTATCCGATGTCAGGCTCCTTTTCCGGTCTTCTCCTCCCTCACTCATTCTCTCTTCGCACGCACCATAGGCCTTGGGCGCAGTGCCCTGGTCCCATATCAGGGGTATCAGCGTCGGGATACGCGGCTGCTGGAGTGAAAAATCATCACATATGCCATCAAACCAGGATCGTCAGGAAAGGATCCACACCCTGCCACCTCGGGGGAGCAGGCCGTCTACAGGGCGGGGCGAGGGAGGAGGAGTCGCTGGGTTTATAGCAGGTCAAGCGAGGCACTCGCGGAGCAGAACCAGCAGCGGCAGCCGCAGTGCTGGGTTGGAGAGGCGAGACAAGCAGGTGAGGCGTCAGTGGCAGGCGAACCGGTGTGACTAGACGTGACTGTATGGAGAGGCGAGACAAGCAGGTGAGGCGTCAGTGGCAGGCGAGCCAGTGTGACTAGGTGTGACGGTATGGAGAGGCGAGACAAGCAGGTGAGCTGTCAGTGGCAGGCGAGCTGGTGTGACTGTATGGACGAGGCAACCACTTATCCGGGCTGATGAAAATAGGCGCTCTATGGAAACGTGAGCACCGCTTCTCGGCCTCATAGTGCCGTTGCCGTTGCCGTTGCCTGTGTCTGGCATGGGCCAGGCACCACCCCGGCGAAACGGGGTGGTGCCAAGGGGATGAGTGGCGCGGATCAGCCCTTGTCCGCCTTGCCGGCCGCCTCGGCGAGACGGGCAAGATGGCGAGCCCAGCCGGGCACGGGTCGCCCCTCATCCTCGGCCCGCTCCTTGCGAAGGATGGCGCGCCGCACCAGGTTGGCGCCGAGCCAGCGCACCGGCTCAGGGGGGAACTGGCCCCGGGGGCCCATGGCCAGGGGGCAGTGGCGCCATTCGTTGTCGAGATCCAGCGCCAGGGCGGCGAGGATCTCTCCCCCCATCCAGCTCTGCACCACGCCGTTGCCCGAATAACCTGCGCCATAGAGGACATTGGGGTGATCCTCGAGATGGCCGAAGAAGGGCAGGCCGGTGGCGCTGCGATCAGAAGGGCCGGTCCAGCTGGCGGCGATGGGCAGACTCGCTAGGGAGGGAAAGAAGCCATTGAGGCGGCGGCGCAGATCGGCGGCGAAGGCGCTGGGGCGATCGAACCAGGGGTGGAGGCGGTTGGCGAACGCGAAGCGGTTGCCCCCTTTGCCCAGCATCAGGCGCCCGGCCGGGGTGCGCCGGTAGTAGTGCACAAAGGTGCGGCCATCCACCACGCTGATCCCGTCCCTCAGCCCCAGTGCATCCAGACGCTCGGGGGCGGGCTCCGTGATCACCATGTCGGAGGAGACCAGGATCAGGTTGCGGGAGAACTGGCGAAACTGGCCCGGCAACCAGGCGTTGATGGCGAGGATCACCTTGTCGGCCCTGACGCTGCCCAAGGGCGTTTCGAGCAGAGGCCTGGCGCCGTGCACCAGCCGGGTCATGGGGGTCTGCTCATGGATGACAATGCCAAGGGCCAGGGCCACCCGGCGCAACCCGCGTACCAGCAGGGCGGGTTGCACGCTGCCCGCCGCCGGGCTGAAGTGGCCCGCCAGGTGCGCCCTGGAGCCGGCGCGGGCTTGCACCTCCTCCTGGGACAAGGATTGCCAGCGGCTGATATCTGCTTGCTCGAGGGCGGCGAGGGCAGGGGCTAATCCTCCCAGCTGGGCCGGGCTGGTGGCGGTGTAGAGGGTGCCATCGAGACGCAGCTGCGCCTCGATGTCGTGATGCTGGCAAAAGTCGCGGATGGCAAAAACCGCCTGCTCCGATGCCTGTACCAGCCGCACGGCCTCCTGTTCGCCAAACAGGCGGCGCAGGGAGGGGTACTTGGTGGACCAGGTGAGCAGGCAGCCGCCATTGCGCCCTGAGGCGCCACTGCCGCACAGCGCCCGCTCTATGATAACCACTCGCAGGGCCGGATCCTGCTGCTTCAATTTGATGGCGCTCCACAGGCCGGTGTAGCCGCCGCCGACGATGGCGATGTCGGCCTCGATGTGTTGCCCGAGGGGGATGGGGTCGGCTGGTTGTTCCAGGGCCAGGGCCTCGGCCAACCAGAAGGGAAGTGTTTCTTGGGTCATGGTCTGCCTGTTGGTCTATACCAAAAGGCGCCAGTATGGGGGCCGCCGATGACGTTGCCATGACGGCACAGTGACAGCCTGATGGCAGAGGAGTAGAGGGCAGAGCAGGAATAAGGCGATGCTTGTGCTCAGGGGTTTTGGACGAGGGGCGAGTTGACTCGTTCCAGCTCGATGGCCAGGGCGTCATGGCGCCAGTATTCGTGATCGAGTTCATAGAGACGGCCAGCCTCATCGAAGTTGAGACGACGGATGAAGAGGGCGGAGGAGCCAGGGGTGAGGCCGAGCAAGCTGGCGCGCTCCCCCTCCAGGATAATGGGGTAGAACTGGATCTGGGTACGTGCCAGGTAGAGCTGGTAGTGCTCCTCGAACAAGCGGGTCAGGGAGCGGCTCAGATCGTGGCGAGCAAGATCCGGGCAGCAGCTGACGCAGATATGGTTCTCCTCGAGCAGCACGATGCGCCCATCCAGGCTGCGCAACCGCTGCAGGTTCCAACTCTTGGTAAAGGCGGGCAACCCCATGGTCTGGGCCGCCTCGGGAGCCGGGTAGGCGAGCTGGCAGCTGAGCAGCGTGGTATGACCCAGGCGCCCCTGGGCCGTGACCAGCTCGTTGAAGCTGGCCCGCTCGGTCGGGTTGTAGCGCAATCTGGGGGGGGACACATACCAGCCGCGGCGATTCTCCCGATAGATGAGCCCCTTGCCCTCGAGCAGTGCCAGCGCCTCGCGCAGGGTGACTCGAGTCGTGGCGAAGGTCTGTGCCAGTTGACGCTCTGCGGGCAGCTTGCCCTGGGCCTGGATGCGACCGGCCAGGATCTCTTGCTCGATGGATTGACTGATGATCTGATAATGAAGAGCCGGGCTTTGCATGGCTGATCCTGTGATGGAGGCAAGGAAGACAAAAGCGGAAGAGCCGAAGGGGTCGTGTCCCCCTGGCGGTCTCATTGGATGACATTCAGATGTCAGCCTGATGACAAGGGACAATAAGGTGCGCTCCCCGAGGCGTCAAGGGCGCTGCCGTGATGGCGGAGGAGGGGAGCAGAACGCAAAAATCCCGCACAAGGCGGGATATTTGCGATAAATCATGGTGCGTCCTAGTGGATTCGAACCACCGACCCCCACCATGTCAAGGTGGTGCTCTAACCAGCTGAGCTAAGGACGCATGAATATCAAAATGTGGTGGGTTTAATTGGATTCGAACCAACGACCCCTACCATGTCAAGGTAGTGCTCTAACCAACTGAGCTATAAACCCACGACTGCTATCGCAGTAATATGGTGCGTCCTAGTGGATTCGAACCACCGACCCCCACCATGTCAAGGTGGTGCTCTAACCAGCTGAGCTAAGGACGCAAAAATTCTGTGCTGATGGTGCGTCCTAGTGGATTCGAACCACCGACCCCCACCATGTCAAGGTGGTGCTCTAACCAGCTGAGCTAAGGACGCATCGCATATCAGAAAGTGGTGGGTTTAATTGGATTCGAACCAACGACCCCTACCATGTCAAGGTAGTGCTCTAACCAACTGAGCTATAAACCCACTCGAAGAGATGAATTCGAACCAGGGACACGATCTGCATCACGTCATGGCATTGCTCTGACCAACTGAGCAACGAACCCACTTCATCACGCCAGCTGTGCTGACGTGGACGGCATACTACCCATGGCCCCCAAGGCTGTCAACAGCCGCTATGCACAAAGGGGACTGTTTGCCCAGTTCTTGTGCAGCCTGTTGATTTTGCAGGCGAGCCGTCCAAAAAACCTGCCATCAGACAGCGAAAGTAGCAAGCCGCCACCAGGAGGCTCAGGAGGCGCGGGGAGTGGCAAAGCGGCCATAAATCACCCTGAGCCTGGCACCCAGCATCAGGGCCGCACCGGTCAGGCCGACGATAAAGCCGACCCAGAAGCCCTGTGGCCCCATGCGCGGCACCACCCAGTCGGTGAGCCCCAGTATCATGCCGCTGGGCAGTCCCAGACCCCAATAGGCCACTATGGTGATGTAGAAAATGGCTTGGGTATCCTTGTAACCGCGCAGGGCGGCGGCGGCAATCACCTGTACCGAGTCCGAGATCTGATAGATGGCGGCGAAGAACAGCAGCAGGGCCGCCAGGGTGATCACCTTGGGATCCTCGGTGTAGATGGCGGCAATCTGCTCGCGCAACAGCACCGTCAGGGCGGCGGTGCCCGCGGCGACAGTGATGCCCAGCATCAGGCCGGTGCGGGCCGCAACCCGGGCGTGATCCGGCAGCCCTTCTCCGATGCTGTGGCCGACCCTGATGGTGACCCCCACGCCGATGGAGAGCGGCAACATAAACACCAGGCTGGAGAAGTTGAGGGCAATCTGGTGGCTGGCCACTATTTCGGCGCCAAAAGGCGCCAACATCAGGGCCACCACGGTAAACAGGGTCACCTCGCAGAAGATGGCCATGGCTATGGGGAAGCCTAAACGGAACAGGCGCCAGATCCGGCTGCCATTGGGGCGGCAGAGATTGGCAAACAGCGCAATGCTTCGAAAATGGCTGGAGAACTTCACATAGAGGATCATGGCCAGCAGCATGGCCCAGAGCACGATGGCGGTGGCCACCCCGCAGCCGACACCGCCGAGCTTGGGCATACCGAAGTGACCGTGGATGAAGATGTAGTTGGCCGGGATGTTGACTGCCAGCCCCACGAAGCCGATCACCATGGTGGGCACCGTATGGGAGAGCCCCTCACTGAAGTTGCGCAGCACCTGGAACATAACGAAAGCAGGCAGACCCCAGAGAATGGCATGCAGATAACCGGCGGTCTTGGCCGCCATGACGGGATCTACCTTCATGTACTCCAGTGCCAGCGGGCTGACATAGAGTGCCAGCATCGCTATCGGGGTCACCATCAGGGCGAGCCAGAACGCCTGGTGCACGGCCGGGCGAACTTCATTCCGCTTACGGGCGCCATTGAGCTGGGAGACGATGGGGGTGAGCGCCATGATGATGCCCTGCACCAGCAGGATCACCGGCAGCCAGAAGCTGGAGGCGACCGACACGGCGGCAAGATCGACCGCACTGACCTGACCGGCCATCACGGTATCGACGAAGTTCATGGCAATTTGCGCAACTTGCGCCACCAGAATAGGACTGGCAAGACGAATGAGTTGCCTCGCCTCGGACCAATAACGTTGCACTGACACCTCCGGTGGGAACAGCTTGGGCATGACATGATGGAACAAACGAGAAGATCGGTGCACCAGAACGGGGCACCGAGTGAGTCATTCTAACGGCAACTGACCGTCAAGCGAAACGATTGAGTGGGTTCTGCCCCCTATGGGGTAATCTGCTCGGCTGCTCGGCTGCTCGGCTGCTCGGCTGCTCGGCTGCTCGGCTGCTCGGCTGCTCGCGAAGAGAGAGGAGGGGCGGGCCCGGCGGATGAGAGCTTCCCCTGCGCCATCACAGGGGGGCGCTGGCGGGATCAGGCGTCTTCGTGATCGCTGATCAACAGATTGGCGGCGGCGTAGGCGGCCTGCTGGCGCAATTCGGCGGGTACCCGCTCATCCCGGGCCACCGCATCCAGGGCACGGATGCTGGCGGCGATCGCCTGAGGGACATAGCCCTGATCCCCGGATCCAATCTGGTTATAGGCGATACGAATAGCTTCACAACATTGATACACCTGCATTATTTACTCCTTGGTAGCCTGAGTGAGCACCTCGCCACTATAGCGAGCAGGGGCTGGCTTGTCAGCCAGCGCCCTTGTTTGCAGGGCGGAGCGAGGTTAACCTGCCTCCTTTGTCGTAGCAGGAGACGAGACATGTTCACCGGCATAGTGCAGGGGACCGCCGAACTGGTGGCCATCGAAGAGTTGCCCAACTTTCGCACCCACGTGATCCGCATGCCGAGCCCGGCCTGGGGCGAGGGGCTGGCGCTCGGCGCCTCGGTGGCTCACAACGGTTGTTGTCTGACCGTGACCCGCATCGAGGGGGAGCTGGTCAGCTTCGATCTGATGCAGGAGACCCTGCGCCTCACCAACCTCGGCGCACTTGCGGCAGGGGACAGGGTCAATGTTGAGCGGGCCGCCCGCTTTGGCGACGAGATTGGCGGTCACGCCATGTCCGGCCACATCATGGGCACGGCAGAGGTGAGCGCCGTCATCGACAGCCCGAACAATCGCCAGGTCTGGTATCGCCTCGCCCCCGCGCTCATGAAATACGTGCTGACCAAGGGCTATATCGGCATCGACGGCATCAGCCTGACCGTGGGCGAGGTGCGGGGGGCTGAGTTCTGCGTCAACCTGATCCCCGAGACCCTGGCCCGCACCAACCTTGGCTGGGTCAAGGCGGGCTGGCAGACCAACATCGAGATCGATCCCCAGACCCAGGCCATCGTCGATACGGTGGAGCGGGTGCTGGCACAGCGCCCGTCCTGATCCTGGATGGGTTGCCCGAGGTCGCCAAGGCCAGATAAACAGAGCCCGCATGATGCGGGCTCTGTTTATCTGCGGCCAGGTTCAGGAGGGCCGTCATGGCTGGCAGGATGAGTCGTCGAGGCTCAGAACAGCTGTTCGTCATCCGCATCCACAAACAGCTGCAATCTATCCCGCGCCTCGTCCCGGTGCAGACGGAGGTGGATGGGATTGCAGCAAGCCATGCAGTCTTCATAGAACTCCTGATCCCCCTGGCTGGCATCCAGTGCCACTTGGGTGTGGTGGCCGCAATGGGGGCAGACGATCCGTTTGTTGATGTAGTCGATCATGGTGATCTCCCTAAGGCCAAGAGTGAATGGCCAACGCCTAGAGTCTAGTCAGTGGGCCGCCCGCAGACTGGGATCCCGCGCATAAAGGGAGCTTGTGGTGGGGGCGTGGCGTGGGATGCAGGGAGAAGATGGAGCGGATTGCAGTGGGAGTGCAATGAGGAGTGCAATGAATAGCGCCGTGCAGCCAGTGCCTGCACGGCGTATGACCTCTATTTGCCAGCGACCCAGCAGGCCAGCTGCCCGGCATCGAGCTCGCTCAGGCAGTCGAGTCTGTGATCGGCGATGGCGAGACGAGGGTCATTGATCAACGCAGGATCGGGCACAATCAGCGCCCGCATGGAGGCCGCCTTGGCTGCCAGCAGCCCGGTGAAGCTGTCTTCGATGGCGAGGCAGTGCACCGGCTCAACCCCGAGCTTCTCGGCGGCATGAATATAGACATCTGGATGGGGCTTGCCGAAGCGTTCCACCTCGGCGGAGTGCACCGCCAGGAAGCGATCGCGAATGCCGAGCTTGCCGAGCACAGCCTCCACCATGGTGAAGGGGGAGGAGGTGGCTAGGCCAATCTTGAGGCCACGGGCCTCGATGAGGGAGAGGGCCTCCAGCACGCCCTCCTTGGCCTGACCTTCCTGCAGGATGAGTGCTATCACCTGATCCAGGATGCGCTGCACCACCTCTTCCTGGGTCGGGCCGCTCCAGGGACGCAGGCGATACCAGTGGGCCACCAGCTGATCGATGCGCACCCCTATGGTGGAGTTGCAGTCTTCCTCGGTGTGGAAGTGGCCCAGCTCGGAGAAGACGGCCATCTGGGCCCGTTGCCAAAAGGGTTCGGAATCGATCAGAACACCATCCATATCGAAGATCACGGCAGTTAACATCTTGTACTCCTGACATAGGTGAAGGGGAGATTATAAGCCCGACGACTCAATGGAAAAGGGGCAGAAGCCCGCCCCTTGCGCCGGATCACGCAGATAAACGTTTGTGTTTACGCGGCAAAAAGTGCGCTCTAGAAGAGCACCTCGACCCGGGCGGCGACAGCCTTGGCGCGCTCGACCGCCTCTTCGCACCCTTGCCCACGGGCCAGGGCCACGCCGAGACGTCGACGACCGGCGATCTCGGGCTTGCCAAACAGCCGCAACTGGGCGCCCGGTACCAGGGCCAACGCCTCGCCAATGCCCTGGTAGCGGATGTCCTGGCTGTGGCCATCGCGCAATACCACGGCCGACGCGCTCGGCCCGTAGTGGGTGATGGCCCCGATGGGCAGCCCGAGGATGGCGCGCATATGCAGGGCGAACTCGGAGAGATCCTGAGAGATCAGGGTCACCATGCCGGTGTCGTGGGGGCGGGGGGAGACCTCGCTGAACCACACATCTTCCCTGCTCACAAACAGCTCGACCCCGAACAGGCCATAGCCACCGAGCGCCTCGACCACCTTGGCGGCGACCTCTTTGGCGCGGGCCAGTGCCAGGGCACTCATCTGCTGTGGCTGCCAGGATTCGCGGTAGTCGCCCTCTTCCTGGCGATGGCCGATGGGATCGCAGAAGTGGATGCCGTCCACGGCGCGTACCGTGAGCAGGGTTATCTCGTAGTCGAAGGGCACGAAGCCTTCGACGATCACCTTGCCACGGCCGGCGCGGCCCCCCTCCTGGGCATAGGTCCAGCTCTCCTCGAGCTTGGCGAGGTCGCGCAGCAGGCTCTGGCCCTTGCCGGACGAGCTCATTACGGGCTTGACCACGCAAGGCAGACCGATGGCGTGCACCGCGGCGACGAACTCCTCCTTGCTCTGGGCAAACTGATAGGAGGAGGTCGGCAGGCCCAGGGTTTCGGCGGCTAGGCGGCGGATCCCCTCCCGGTTCATGGTGAGCGCGGTGGCGCGGGCGTTGGGCACCACTCTGATCCCCTCTTGCTCAAGTTGCACCAGGGTATGAGTGGCGATGGCCTCTATCTCGGGGATGATGAGGTCGGGCTTGACCTCGGCCACCAGGGCACGCAGGGCGTCGCCATCGAGCATGTCCAGCACATGGGCGGCGTGGGCAACCTGCATGGCGGGGGCGTTGGGGTAGCGATCGGCGGCGATCACCTCGATCCCGAGCCGTTGCAGCTCGATGGCGACTTCCTTGCCGAGTTCACCGGAGCCAAGCAGCAGGGCACGGGTGGCGCCGGGGCGGGTGGCGGTTCCAAACATTCGATCTCTCCTGATATCGATGGTCACCTGGGTGGCCAATGAAGGGACAAAAAAGAGGCACCCATGGCGTACCTCAGGAAACGGATCTGTGGGCGCGCTGCTCCAGATGAGTCAGCAGCGTGATGGCGCCAATGATGATGGCGGCACCTAGCCACAATCGACCCGGTGGTGCCCAGCCAAATATCAGCCAACCGGCCAGCACGTTCATCGGCAGCTTGGCAAAGTCAAAGGGCTGCACGAAGGAGGCCTCGGCCACGCTGTAGGCGCGGGCGATGGCCATCTGGGCCAGGGCCGATAACACGCCAGAGACGGCGACCAGCAGCCACTGGGTTTCGTTCGGCCATTGCCACTGGGGCAGGGCCAGCATGGCGTTGAAGGGGGTGCTGAAGATAAGCAGGTAGACCACGATAGTGTGGGGGGATTCGCTCGCCGCCTGATAACGCACCAGCAGGGAGTAACCGGCCCAGAACAGCGCCGCCGCCACCGGCAGCAGGGAGGCCCAGCTGAAATCATCGGTCCAGGGCGCCAATATCAGCATGGCGCCGACGAAGCCCGCCAGGGTGGCCAGGATGCGCGCCCGGCTCACCTGCTCCTTGAGCAGCAGGGCCGAGCCCAGAGTGGCAAACAGGGGGGAGGTCATCAACAGCGCTATGCCCTGCCAGATGGGCACGGGCACCGCCAGCGCCCAGAGCCAGAACTGGATGCCGATGACTGCCAGGGCGACCCGCAGCAGGTGCAGGCGGAACTGGTTGGTCAGCAGGGATTGGCGCAGGCCGTGGCGGATGAGCCAGGGCAGCAGGCAGACCAGGGCTATCAGATATTGATGGAAGGCAACCTGGGTCGAGGGGAGGCCCAGTTTGAAGCTGACATATTGACTGAGGCTGTTGACGGCGGCGAAGCAGAGGCCTGCCACCACCATCCAGATGGCACCGGCAAAGGGGGCGTGGTTGCGGGAGGGTTCCATGGGATCCGGGTCGCTGAAAAAAGTGCGGCGGATCATAACGGCAATCGTTTGTCCTGCCAAGGGCAGGGCCATTGGCCGTACTCCTTAGGGCTGATAGAACGAGCTGTCATCAAATTTTTTGAATGAGTTGAGCATCTATTTTCGCTATCAGGCCGGAAACGCAGTGTTTATAGTAACCCCATCGACAGTCCTGCTGTCCAACTGACAATCAAATGGAGCATTACCATGGCGAATATCCTCGTACTCAAATCCAGCATCCTGGGTCAATACTCACAATCCAATGCCCTTATCGACGGCTATCTGGCCGAGCGTCAGGGAGACAAGGTGCAGGTGCGTGATCTGGCGGCCCTGGATCTGCCGGTGTTGGATGGCGAGCTGGCCATGGGTCTGCGCGGCGGCGAAAACCTCAATGAGCGTCAACTGGCCGTGCTGGCGCAGTCCGATGAACTGATTGCCGAGCTCAAAGCGAGTGACCTGGTGATCATCGCGGCCCCCATGTACAACTTCAACATCCCGACCCAGCTGAAAAACTGGATTGATTTGATTGCCCGTGCCGGCGTCACCTTCCGTTACACAGAAACCGGTCCGGTCGGCCTGGTCGACAGCACCCGCGCCCTGGTAGTCAGCCCCCGTGGCGGTTTGCACCTGGGTAACCCCACCGATCTGGTCACCCCCTACATGCGTACCGTGCTCGGCTTCATCGGCATCAACGAGGTGGACTTCATCTACGCCGAAGGCATGGGCATGGGCCCGGAAGCACAAGCCAAGGGCATTGAAACCGCCAAGACCCAGTTTGAGGCGTTGGCCTACTGAGGGTTGAGCTAAACGGCGCAACCTGCTCCCAACAAAAAACGCAGCCTCGGCTGCGTTTTTTGTTTCGATGATCCGGGCATCAGGCTTGGACTACTCCAGGATGAAGCGGCGACAGCCGCCCAGAACCAGCAGCAGGACCACAACCAGCGAGCCAATGAGCACCAGGCTTAACCACTGTTCGGCATTGCCGGGCAGGGTCGGGGTGAACAGGCTGATCATCAGCAGGGCGCAGAGGGTGATCAAGCTGGTCTGTCGGGTTGGGATCATGGGTACCTCCTTGTGGGTTGTGCGAGAGAGTAATCGCCGCAGATGACAGTTTGATGCATCCGTGCACCAGGCTGTGTGGCGTCCCGCCCTCATATCGAGGTGCTGATCAGGCACTTCTCTATGGGGAGGGAATCTTATCCTAGCAGCTTTTTTGGGCCGGGATCGACGGGGGCGTCGCGCTGTGATCCCGATCCCGATCTCGGTTGAGATGAGATGAGATGAGATGAGATCCGCCGATGATGGGGCTATCCCCCCTTTGCCGAGGGGGCTGCGGATGGCGGCCTGCTCTGCGATGGACGGGATTCAGGGATGGTTGCAGGCCGCAAGCGACGGGATGGGGCGCCTGGCGCCGGTATCTTGCGGCTATCTGAGGCCTTCATCGGCACCGTTTGCCCGGGCTCTGCTCCGTTGCCTTAGCGAAACTGCTGCTGTTGGGCCTGATAGTGAAAATCGCCACTGGCGAGACGGGCCTCGAGGGCAGCTCTGTCGATATCCTGGGCCCGGCACAGATCGTCCAGATCAGCGTAGTGATCCCGCAGCTGCATATTGACCAGACTCAGCAGCATGTTGACGTCCATGGTATTGAAGCGTTGCAGATTCATGGTTGCTGCTCCTCGTCGAGCTTGTGCAGCTGCTCCATGGCCTCGTTCACGCTCTGCAGATGCTGGCGTATGCTTTGGCGTGCTTCGCTTGGCAGATAGTCGGTCAGGGTATGCTGCCAACTGCTCGCTTCGCTCTTGAGCTGGGAGAACAGGGTCTCGCCCTGCTCGGTGAGGGAGACCAGGCTGACCCGCTTGTCCTGTTCGCTGCTCTGGGCTTGGAGTATGCCCTTCTCACTGAGGCGATGGATCTCCCGGGAGATGCGCACCTTGTCCATGCCGCTGGCTTCCACCAACTCTTTCTGGCTGATGGGGTAGTTGGGGCCAAGCACCATCATCAGGCGCCACTGGGGCACGGTCAGCTGGTAGCGGGCCTGATAGAACTGCTCGAAGGTCTCCCGCACCATTTCGGCGGCGTGCACCAGCTGGTAAGGGGGATAGTGCGCAAGCAGACCGATGAGTTTTTGCATGTGAACTCCTGCTGTTATCACTGCATCGGATGCAGTTTCTCTTGATACTTTGATGATACGTAACTCAGGAGCCTTTGTCTGAAAAAGGGCCCGAGAATTGTGCACTGGCGCACGGCGCAGCAGGCAAAAGGTGCATAAATGCGTTCCAAATGACCATCCACGCCCTGTCAGATTAGTCCTATCTCCCAGCTTCGCCTGGCACTTTGTCTTATTTTGCCTGCGCCCGTAGCCAGAGCAGTGCTCCCTCAGCCAGCCAGGCGGTGCGCCCCTGCAGGGCATAGCTGGCGGCCTCGTCCCGGCTCCCGCTCTGCCAATAGTGGGGCGCCTGCTTGGGCAGTTTGCGCTGGCCGAGCAGGTAGGCTGGCACATGGGCATTGCTGGCCAGCGCCCGGGCCAGGCTCTTCTTCGCCTGGTCTGGCTCTTTGCGAGCAAACCACATCAGGGCCTGACTGTAGAGCAGGGCGCAGGAGGCCTCATCGAAGCGGGTCAGCAACGCCTCGAGGGCGTGCCACTCTGCCGTCATGGCATAGAGGCTCGCCAGGGGATAGCGGCAACCGGGTTCATCCAGACGGCAGCGCGCCAGCAAGGCTTCATACTCGCGGCGGGCCTGGGGCAGCAACCCCAGCTCGAACAGGCAATCGGCTCGTCCCGCCCAGGCTGCGAGCAGAGGGCGCGCCTCCTGGGCCACCCAGCCGTGCCCCTCCAGCCCTTGCCAGAATGGGTCATCAAAGCGCGGCTCGGCATCCTGAATGATGCGCTCGAACCAGACCAGCCGCGCCTGAGGCGAGCGGCAGGCGTTGGCTTGCTCGAACCAGCTCTGCCACTGTTTGGCCTGTTCGCTGGCCGGGGTGTGTGGTTCTTCTTGAGACAGGGGCCACTGGTGGGCCTCCAGCAAGCCATTGAGCGCACCCTTCATCTGCTGGCGCTGGCGCTTGCAGAAATCGAGGAAGGGCAGCTCGCTCGCCGCCGCCTGGTGCAACATGCGCGCCAAGGAGAGGTCCCGAAACAGGCTGAGCTCGGCGGCCAGGCGCAGGCGGCGCTGGGTGACGGGATCATTGAGATTGGTGGGGGTGGGCCAGCAGGCCAGCCCCTGGCTGAAGCCGTAGCTCCATTGACCCAGGGGGTGGCTGGTCTCGAATACCTGTTCGGGCCGATCATTTGACAGACGACATTGGCTGGGCAAGGAGAGCGTTCTCGCATCGGCCTGGGCCTGGAGCTCCTCGATGAGGTGAGCAAGGGCAAACTCGCTCTTGTCATCGAGGGTTGCCGTGCGACCCTGGGCCAGCAACCCCTGGAGCGGCGTCTGCCAGTCTGGCTGCTGGGGGCCTGTGAGGCGGGCACAGAGAAAGCCGTGCAGCGCGGGATAGCTCATGTCGTCACCACTTTGCTGCTGCAACCAGCTATTGAGCAGGCGGGTTCGATTGGCGGGGGTCATCAGGGCTCCTCTCTCGATGGATGGCATCTGTACCAGGCACGGTGACACGGCATAAATGGCGGCGTAGTCTAGCCAAAAATGGAGAAGAATGCAGTAAACGGCGGCGAACAGCTGTTATTATCAGCAATCCAGCGAGTGCCTTCGGGACGAAATCCGAAGCTGCCTCGACCAAAAACAGTGCTTGAGAGTGGCAAATGTCGCCCCATATCTCTGCAAGAGACTAGGCCCAGGCCGGCCCTTTGCGGTAATATGCGCGCCCATCCGGGCGCAGTCCGGGGACAGACTGTCCGTGAACTAAAGAGACAAGAGAGCACCATGATACAGATTGGCAAGATGAACAACCTCACAGTGATCGAACTCGAAGACAGGGGCGCCTGGCTTGCCGCCGGTGAAGAGTACGGTGAGCTGCTGCTGCCCAAGCGTCAATTGCCTGACGGGGTTGCCGAGGGTGATGAGGTTGCCGTCTTCCTCTATCTGGATGCCGATTGCGAGCCGGTGATCACCACCGACAAGCCGTTCGCCATGGTGGGCCAGCTGGCCGGTCTCAAGGTGGTCAACGCCAACAAGATCGGTGCCTTCCTGGAGTGGGGCATGAAGAAAGACTTGTTCGTGCCGACCCGGGAGCAGAACAAGCCGATGCAGGTCGGCCACGTCTATCTGGTCTATCTGATGCTCGACAACGAAGGGCGCATGGTGGGCACCAGCCGCATCGAGCGTTTCCTTGCCCAGGAGCAGCCGCCCTTCAGGGTGGGGGATCAGGTGACGGCCCTGCCCGGTGAGCACACTCCCCTTGGCATCAAGGTGGTGGTCAACGATCGCTACCCCGGCATGCTGTTCAAGAACGAGGTGTTTGGCCGCGTGATGACAGGTCGTCCCCAGACGGCCTGGGTCAAGCAGGTACGGGCCGATGGCAAGCTGGATCTGACCCTGCAAAAACCGGATATCGGTGAGCGGATGGACGATGCGGGCGGCATCATCATGACGCGCCTGCGCAAGCAGGGCGGCGAGCTGGCGCTGGGGGACAAGAGCGAACCGGAACTCATCTCCAAGCAGCTGGCCATGAGCAAGGGTACCTTCAAGAAAGCCATCGGCGGCCTCTACAAACAGGGCCTGATCGTGATTGAGCCACACTGCATTCGTCTGGTTGCCGCCCCCGCGGCGCAGGATGAGACGGCTCAGGGCGAGCAGGACTGAGATGGCGAGCCCCTGTGTCCAGCGCTGTGAAGCCAGGGACGATCGCTGTCTGGGCTGTGGCCGCACCTTGAGCGAGATCGGGCGCTGGTCCTCCATGACGGAGGTCGAGCAGCTCGCCATCATGGCGACCCTGACGGCCAGGACGCTTGCCTCGCCGAGCCCAGTGGTGGCCGTGATACCGGGGCTCGAACAACCTGAGTCTGTTGATCCGGCTTCGACCCATGTCTGCCCCGGCTGTGGCGAGCCTGCCTACTGCGCCGTCTCGGCGGGCAAGGAGATCGGTGAGTGCTGGTGCAGCCAGTTACCGGCTCTGCCCATGAGCGATGCGCCTGCCTGCTGGTGCCAGGCTTGCCTGGGCAAGGCGCTCCATGCCGAGCTGTTGGCCTGAGCCATCCCGGGTGAGTCAGTTGCCAACGAAAGAAGGGCGCCGCAAGGCGCCCTTCTTCGATCGTCATCTTCGCAGAGCCCCGTGCCAGTCTGGCGGTGCGGGGCTATGCTGGCGAATCGTCAAGGTCAGGCATCAGGCCTGTTCGTGGCGAAACCAGCGGACATGAACCTCATCGTCACCCTGCTGGCGGGGCAGCAGGTAGCTGGCGTAGATCACCTCGAACTCCTCTTGATGATCGAGCAGGCCTATCCATACCTCGGCCCAGCGTTCCAGATCCACGGGCACTCCCAGTTCCCGTGACCAGTCGGCGTTGGGCAGGGTCGCCTCCACGGCGCCGCGCTGTTCGAACTCCAGGGTAATGTCGACGATCTGTTCGGGCGCCAGCATGTCGGCGGCCTGTTCGAGAAACTGATCATAGGCCCATTCGACCAGCTGATCCGGGGTACGTTGTTCCATGAAATCACTCCAGATGCTTGAGACGCGATACTGTAACAAGGATTGGCGTCGGCAGCCAGCGGGCCCTGTGCTGGCCCACCTCTGTGCAGGGCACTATGCTGATGACCGGGATGGGCGAGAGTGGGTCGAGCGTCCAGACCTTCAGGAGAGTCATGATGAAGCGACGAGGGCAGCGGTTGCAAATTCGGCGCAGGCGGGAGACCTGGTGGTGGCACTATCTGCCTCTGCATCAGGATACAGTGGGTGGTCATCTGGGCCCCCCTGCCTTGGGGACGCCTGGGCAAGAAGCGAAGAGCTGATGCCGCCCGGCATCAGGCCGGGCAGCTGACCATCGGTTCTACTCTACTCCGTGTATCCGATTGAGCGTTACTTGGCCCAACTGGCCCATCTGGCGCCGGATCCAGGCCGCCCGCTTGGCCACATAAGGGGAGGGGGGCGAGACGCGATAGCGCCAGGGATTGGGCAGGGCCGCCGCCAGCAGGGATGCCTCATAGCGGGTCAGTCTTGCCGCAGGTTTATGGAAGTAGTGACGGGCCGCCGCCTCGGCGCCATAGATGCCGGGGCCGAACTCGACGATGTTGAGATAGACCTCGAGGATCCGGGACTTGTTCCAGCCCAGCTCCATCAAGAGGGTGAACCAGGCCTCCCCCCCCTTGCGCACAAAGCTGCGATCGCTCCACATGAAGAGATTTTTGGCGGTCTGCTGGCTGAGGGTGCTGGCGCCGCGCACCCGCCCTCCCTGTTCGTTGTGTTGCCAGGCCGAGCTGATGGCCGCCATGTCGAAACCGTTGTGATCCGGGAAGTGCTGATCCTCGGCCGCCACCACCGCCAGTTGCAACTGGGGCGAGATGGCATCGAGCGCCACCCAGTCATGTTCCACCTGCTTGATGGGGGCCGGGGGGGAGATGGCCCGTTCGATGCGCCAGCTCCAGATGGGGGGATCGATGAAGCGCAGCAGCGCGACCATCACCACCGACAGCAGCAGCGCGCCGACCAGAATGCGCCACAGCCAGCTCAGCATGGTGTCAGCTCGGCATGGCACCGGCAACGGAGAGGGGCGACCGGCATGGTTAGTCGGGCAACCATTCGATGTGGCAGAATTTCTCGTCCACGGCACGGGCAATCAGCATGCGGGCGAACAGGTGCTCGACCTCTTGCTCGCTATTTTCCAGGCCGACCCAGATCTCGGCGTAGTCGGCGTCCGTCACCTCAAAACCCACATCCGCATCCCAGTCATCACCCGGCTCGGCTTCGGCCAGCAGGCCACGATCGTTGTAGGCCTGATTGAACAGGGCTATCTCGTGCTCGGGCAGGTTGTCTGAGGCGAGCTCCATAAAGAGTTCGAGGGCGGTATTGAGCAGGGTTTCGACGCTGTGCTGCAAGGGTGTGGACATATGAGTTCCGGTTGATGGCTGATAAGGGGCGGCCAGGCCGCGGGCGCCATTAAACCACAGAGTCGACCCCTCATAAATAGTCAGCCCGCGATATGCCTTGCCCGTCGGCTGTTGCCCCTTGCTGCCCGATCTTGTCGCCAGATGTGGCGAAGGGGACGAGGGCTGGCCGTCACCGGCCTTCATCCGTTATATTGCGCGCTCCTCTATTTTCTGCTTTCGAGCCTTGCCATGAAACGAATTCTCTCCATCCAGTCCCATGTGGTGTTTGGCTGCGCCGGTAACAGCGCCGCCGTCTTCCCGATGCGCCGCCTCGGCATGGAAGTGTGGCCGGTCAATACGGTGCAATTTTCCAATCATACCCAATACCAGGCAGGCTGGCAGGGCATGGCGTTGCCAGCGGGCCATATCCGAGCCCTCGGGGAAGGATTGGCCAATATCGAGGTACTGGCTCAGTGCGACGCCGTGCTGAGCGGCTACCTGGGCTCGGCCGAGCAGGGGGACGAGATCCTCGCGGTGGTGGCGGCGGTCAAGGAGGCCAACCCGCAAGCACTCTATTTCTGCGATCCCGTGATGGGTCACCCTGAGAAGGGGTGCATCGTCGCCCCCGGTGTCACCGATTTTCTCACTCACAAGGCACTGGCGATGGCGGACATGCTGGCGCCCAACTTGCTGGAGCTGGAGACTCTGTGCAGTCTGCATATCGACTCTCTGGTGGGGGCGCGTGCCGCCGCCCACAGTCTGCTGGACAAAGGGGTTCGTCTGGTGCTGGTTAAACACCTGGGCCGGGCGGCCAGCGAGCCGGGACGCTTCGAGATGCTGCTCTGTACCCCGGCGGGGGATCACCTGATCCATCGCCCCCTCTATGATTTCCCCCGCCAGCCGGTCGGCGTCGGCGATCTGATCAGCGCCTTGATGCTGGCCAACCTGCTGGCCGGCTTTGATGCCGTCAGCGCCTTCGAGCGCACCAATGCCGCCGTCGATGCCGTCCTGCTGCACACCTGGCAGCAGGGGGCCTATGAGTTGCAGCTCATTGCGGCGCAGGCCGCCTTCGCCGATCCCGAGATAAGGGTGCGGGCCGGATCGCTGGGGTGAGTCTGCGTCCTTGAACGGGGTACTGAGAAGTGACAAGAGGGCTCCCATGGGAGCCCTCTCTCATCTGGCTTTGTGCTCAGACACACCTCCCCGATTCAGGATGCCTGCTCGCGCCCCGGATAGAGCAGGGGCTGGCCCGGGGCCTGGGCCATGACCCCCTGGTAATGGAGCACGCTCGGGAAGGGGTGATAGAAGCGATGCAGCAGGGTCTTCCACTGCTGGTATTGCGGCGAGGTGCGAAAGCCCTCGGTGTGATCTTCAAGTCTCTGCCATTGCACCAGCAGCAGGTAGTGGTTGCCCTGCTCCATGCAGACTTGCAACTGGTGACCCAGATAGCCCGGCATGGCGCTGATGAGGGCGCTGGCCTCGGCGAAGGCGGCCTCGAACTCGGCCTCCCGGCCCGGGATGATGGTGAGTGGGGCGACTTCCAGTATCATCTTGACTCCTTCAATGGGGGCGCTTGCGCCAGCCTTCGCGGGCTGGCGCAAGGGGGGCGTGCCAGGCTCAGTCCAGTGACAGCCGTTTGTAGAAAAATTGTGTCGCGGCCAGGCTGCCATCGCCATTGATGGCGAAATCGGGGATCTGCCCCGCGGCCTGATATCCGAGTCGCTGATAAAGATGGGAAGCGACATCACCGACCCGGGTGTCGAGCACCAGCAGGCGGCGCTGTGCCTGGATGGCGCCCTGCTCCATGACGCCCATCAAGGCGCGCGCCAGGCCATGTCCCCGGGCGCCAGGGGCCACCATCAGCTTCTCTACCTCGGCTCTGTGGCTGCCATTGGCCTTGCCACAGAGCGAGAGTTGCACGCTGCCAAGCAGCGCGCCCCCTTGCTGAGCCGGAGCCAGCGCCAACCAGAGTCGACGATCCCCCCTTTGCAGCCCCTGCTCGACCCCTTGCCAGTAGGCCCTGGCCTCGGCGAGGCTGATGGGCGGCAAGAAGCCGATGGAGGCACCATCCTGAACGACCTCCTGCAGCAGTCGGGCGAGGGGCAGTTCATACTCGCTTAGACGAGTCAGATGCAGCAATTGCCAGGGGGTGGCAGGGGCATGGGCAGCATCCATGGACTCAACAGCGCCAGTTTCCTTGTCAAGGATGGGCGTGGTGCTGGTCAGACAGGGGGTAGGGTCAGACAGTGAGGGCATCCGTGCAATCCTCCATGAGTGCACCCCATGGGTGCAATCATTCATCGTGAAATGACGTTGGCGGTGACGCGGTCAACGCAGCGCCGCCGCTTCAGCCAGGGGCGGTATGTCGCCGTCATTGGGATGGACGGCCCAAGACTCCTTATAACAAGTTGATGTCGATGCTGTCGAGCATCGCTCAGCCCTGATGCATGCACTGTGAAGGTCGGGCTCAGTCGATCAGATCCTGCTCGTGCAGCCAGTTCACCACCAACAGGGCGGGGGCGGAGAGACGTTCCTTGTCCTGGCTCCCCAACCAGGCCAGCTCGGCGATTTCAGCGGCCGGGGTGGGAATGCCCTGGCCCTCGCCAAAGAAGCAGCGCAGCCGCACCATGACGCCATCAGCCTTGCCATCGGCCTGGGCCTGAAAATCACCCGCCAGGCGCAGGGTCGTGGGGGCGAGCCCAACGCTCAGCTCTTCGGTGATTTCACGCAGCAGGGCGGCTTCGTCACTCTCGCCGGGATCGCGTTTACCGCCCGGAATATAGAAGAGGCGCTTGCCATGAGAGCGTACGCACAGCAAGCGGCGTTCTTGAATCGTTAGCCAGGCCAGCTTGTCTATCTGAGTCATGGTCTTCTCCTCTTGAGTCATGATGTCCGGACAGGGCGCGCCTGCGCGGGTCTTCTGCCCGCCGGGCTAGGATGCCTTCGCGGTGGCAGGGGATGGCGGGCAGCCTAACAAAGTTGGCGCACTCGCCCAAGGGGCATGCCGGACCGGGTTGGAAACTGAGTGTTTCCGGGCATGGAGGATGCTTTGCCGCGAGACGCCGTCAGATGGCGCCCAAAAGTTCGCCCTGGCGCACAGGATGGCGCGCCGGGGCTGGGCGGGACTCGGCTGCTGTGTTTTAATTCCTGCCACTTTAGCGGTAGTTACCCGGCGCCATAGGCGCGAATTTCCCGGGTGCGACAAAAGAGGATGTAGAGAGATGCGAGTCACAGCACAGCGCAATTTTATCGGACTCGGGGTGGCGGGCAACTTCGCCGGTCATCTGGAGCAGGCGGGCGAGGCGGCGGACTTTGTTGCCGTGCAGGTGGTGGACAAGGTGGCCCCCAAGGCGCTGTTCCCCTTCTATGTGCCGTCCCATCCGGGCCAGCTCGGCGTCTTCCCGTTAAGTGAAGCGGCCATCTTCCTGCCAGAGGCGGCGGTGAGCGGCGATGAGAAGGTGCAGATAGAGCCGGAAGTGGCGCTCTGGTGCGAGCTGGAATATGCGGGGGAGCAGGTGGTTGCCATCCATCCCAAGGCGTTTGGCGCCTATAACGACTGTTCCATCCGCCGTCCCAATGCCAAAAAAATCAGCGAGAAGAAGAACTGGGGCCCGGAGAGCAAGGGGCTGGCCGCCCATTTGTTGCCCCTTAACCATTTTGCCCCGGGTTGCGAGCTCGACGACTATCGCATCGCCTGCTATCTGGAGCGCGATGGCGAGCTGCATCCCTATGGGGTTGACAGCGCGGCTGTGGATTACAGCTACTTCCATCAGCAACTGCTCGACTGGGCCATCGACAAGTTCAACCATCAGCAGGATGAAGGCCCGGCCGAGCATATCCAGGGGCTGCTGGCCCAGGCGGGGCGCCCGGCCCACGCCCTCATCAGCATAGGCGCCACCCGCTACACCCCGTTCGGCGAGACCCATTTCCTCCAACCCGGCGACACCTCCTGCGTGCTGGTCTACCCGGCCAGCCGCTACAGCGAAAGTGACATCCGCACCGCGATCCGCAGCCGCCAGTTCGGCCCTGATGTGTCGGCGCTGCTGCAGGCGGTCAAGACCCACTGATCCCCTCGGCCCTCTCCCTTCCCGGGAGAGGGCCCGATATGGCTGCCCCGCACTCAACCACCTGGCTATCCCTCAGGGCCTTGCCGCCATCTTGTTGGCTCTTTAGTGGGCCGAAATCAGAAGCCGATTGAAGCGCGCCGATATAACAGTATGATTTGCCAAGAGAAGCGCGCTTATCGGCAAGGATGATTGAACCGCACATGATTGAACTCAAAACCATGGCCCTGTTTCTGGTGACGGCGGTCGCCGAGATCCTCGGCTGCTACCTGCCCTATCTGTGGCTGACCCAGGGCAAGAGCATCTGGTTGCTGCTGCCCGCGGCCCTGAGTCTGGCCCTGTTTGCCTGGTTGTTGTCACTGCATCCGACCGCCGCCGGACGAGTCTATGCCGCCTATGGGGGCGTCTATATCTTCGTGGCCATCCTCTGGCTCTGGGCGGTGGATGGCATCAGGCCGACGCTGTGGGATCTGGTCGGTGCCGGGGTCGCCCTGACGGGCATGGCCATCATCATGTTTGCCCCCAGATCCGCATAGGGCGCTGGGGAACATAGAAGATCAGGAGGGTTGCCATTGTGGTGATCAGAGAGTGCAGGGAGCAGGATCTGGCGGGCCTGCTCACTCTTTACGCCGAACTCAGGCCCAATGATCCCGTGTTGACGCCGTCGGTGGCGAGGGAGGCGCTGAGGCGACTGCTGGCCGAGCCCGGGGTGCGACTCCTGGTGGCCGAGGTGGAGGGCCAGCTGGCCGCCAGCTGTCAGTTGGGGGTGATCCCCACCCTCACCAATGGCGGCAAACCCTTTGCCATCATAGAGCATGTGATCACCGCAGCGGCCTTTCGCCGCCAGGGCCTGAGCCAGCAGGTGATAGCCCGGGCGCTCGCCATCGCCTGGGAGATGGAGTGTTACAAGGTGATGCTGCTGTCGGGGGAGGGGCGTGAGGGGGCCCACCGACTCTATGAGAAGCTGGGCTTCAAGGGGGGTATCGAGAAGGGCTTTGTCATCAAGCGCACCGACGCCATGGCAGCTCGATAGGGGCCTGATGGGCCAGCCATAGAGATCAACAGGAGAACTAGCATATGAAGATTGAACCGGCAGAAAGCGGCGATCACATGACGCTTATCGCCATCTGGGAGGCCTCGGTGCGCGCCACCCATCACTTCTTGCCAGAAGAGGAGATCGCCGCGCTCAGACCCCTCATTCTTGAGCACTATTTCGCCGCGGTGGCGCTGGTCTGCGGCAAACAGGATGATGGCGAGATCGATGGTTTTTGTGGGGTGCACGACGGCAATATCGAGATGCTGTTCGTGGCCCCCGAGGCGAGAGGGAGCGGGGTCGGCCGCCAGCTGGTGGACCACGCTATCCATTGTCTGGGGGCGACCCGGGTGGACGTCAACGAGCAGAATGCCCAGGCCCTCGGCTTTTATAGGCGCATGGGCTTTGCCGTGGTGGGGCGCTCTCCCCTGGATGGCCAGGGCAAGCCCTATCCGTTGTTGCACATGGTGCTGACCGCCCAGGAGTGAAGGCGCTCTGAATGTGCCGCGACCAAAGGGGAGGGCACGCAGCCCAATCTCGATTTTGCCAACCGCGATGGGGCAGGGTCGGGCGTGGGCTTTGGCGAACAGTCGGAGCGGATGCTGGAGCGCTGCGACACGGTCTTTTCGCAGGATAAATGGCATCAATAAAAAAACCGCACGAGTGCGGTTTTTTTATATTTCAGGCCTGGCGGTACAGAGTCGCCGCACAGAGGCTCTCTTACTCCTCGTTGGAGTTGTCCTGATAGCCATCGCGCTGGGTCTTGGGCAGGCGGCGCATCGGGGCGAAGCCGGTGTCTTCACCGCCACGCTCTTTCTGACGTGCCGGCGCCGCCGCTTTACTGCCAACTGCTTTGGGTTTCGGCTTGGTGGCGGGTTTTCCCCTGGCAGCAGGCTGCTCCTTGGCGGCTTTTTCTCTGGCCTTGACGTTGTGCTTGGCATTGACGTGGCCACCACGGTCGCGGTTTTGTATCGGCTTGTTACTGGGCAGGCTCTGGCGCGTCACTTTGCCGCTAGGCTCGTACCCTTCCTGAATTTCGCTCGGGATGCTTTGGCCTATCAAGGACTCTATGGCCTTGAGCTGATCCAGCTCATCCAGACTGACCAGGGAGATGGCTTCGCCACCCCGACCGGCCCGGCCGGTACGACCGATCCGGTGAATGTAATCCTCGGCCACTTGCGGCAGCTCGAAGTTGATCACGTGCGGCAGCAGATCGATGTCGAGACCGCGGGCGGCGATATCGGTGGCAACCAGTACCCGCACCTTGCCCTCGCGAAAATCGGCAAGGGCCCGGTTGCGGGCGCCCTGGGTCTTGTCACCATGGATGGCGACGGTATTGAGGCCGTCTTTGACCATCTGCTGGGCGAGGCGGTCGGCGATAAGCTTGGTGCGCACGAATACCAGCACTCTTTGCCAGTTGCCCCGGCCAATCATGTGGGAGAGCAGCTCGCGCTTGCGCTCACGATCCACCTTGATGACACGCTGGTTGACTTGTTCGGCGGTGCTGTTGCTCGGGCTCACCTCGATGAGGGTCGGGCTCTTGAGCAAGTCATCGGCCAGCGCCTTGATTTCGTCCGAGAAGGTGGCGGAGAACAGCAGGGTCTGCCGCTCTTCCGGCAATGCCTTCATGATGCGGCGAATGTCGGTGATAAAGCCCATGTCGAGCATGCGATCCGCTTCATCCAGCACCAGCACTTCCAGCTCGGTCAGGGTGAGGGCGCGCTGGGTCAGCAGATCCAGCAGGCGACCGGGGGTGGCGACCAGAATGTCGACCCCGAGCTTGATGGCCTCGAGATTGGGTTTGATGCTGACGCCACCGTAGGCTATCAAGGTCCGGAACGGCAGATGATTGGCGTACTTGATGATGCTCTCACCGACCTGGGCGGCCAGCTCGCGAGTCGGAGTCAGGATCAGGGCGCGGACCTGACGCCGTCCGCCACGGCCATGATTGGCCAGCAGACGGTGCAGCATGGGCAGGGTGAAACCGGCTGTCTTGCCGGTCCCGGTCTGGGCGCCGCCCAGCACATCCTGGCCTGCCAGAATGGCCGGAATAGCCTGTTGCTGGATAGGGGTTGGCTGTGCGTAACCCAACTCCTTGACGGCACGCAATATGTGCGGCGACAGGCCCAGTTCGTTAAATGACATCTTAGAGAGAGACTCCTGACATTGAGCATTGGCTCAGCTGGGATCGACGCGCGCCATTGGCGCCACCAACCCCGAAGAAACTGCGATAGCGGTGGCGTCGTGAGAGGAACCACCGGAAACACACATTGCGGTGGCACCTTGGGGCGCACCAGCCGATCAGCATGGGCGCATAATATAGCAGAGATCGCGGCCAAGGGCAGCCGCCATCGGTGACAAGACTCCTGACCCAGGAGTGTACGGGTGGGGCGTTGCGACTCAAAGCCTATCTGAGGCAACGCGCAGCGTGATAACGGGCGGTTAATGACTCGGGCTGAACGGGCTCAGAGCTGGGCTGCGATGTCGGTGGCCAGGGATTCCGGGGTTGTCTGGGGGGCATAGCGAGCCACCACCTGGCCATCACGGTTGATGAGAAACTTGGTGAAGTTCCATTTGACCGCCTCCGAACCCAGCAGGCCCGGTTGCTCGGCCTTGAGCCAGCGATAGAGGGGGTGAGTGCGGGGACCATTGACCTCGCACTTGCTCATGATGGGGAAGCTGACCGGGTAATCCAGCGCGCAGAAGCGGGCTATCTCGTCGGCCTCACCGGGTTCCTGGCCGCCAAACTGGTTGCAGGGAAAGCCGAGTATGGTCAACCCCAGGGGGGAGAACTGACGATAGAGGGCTTCCAGGCCTGTGTATTGGGGCGTAAAACCGCAGTGGCTGGCGACGTTGACCACCAGGATCACCCTATTTTGCAACTCGCGCTGGGGGTATTCGCTGCCATCGAGGCGGGTGAGTGTTAGCTTGCTCAGGGTCATATTGATGCTCGTCGTCTGTGGTTAATCGCCCAGGATCCTGAGGCAACGCTAGCTGAGCCGGTGGTGCAGAGCAAGGGGGGCGGCGGAAAGGGCCTTCATATTGATGCTGAGGCTCGTATCGAGTTGCAATCCGGTTTGTGAGCCGCCCCAAAAGCCGATAAAAAGCGCCACTGCTACTTTTTGAGCCTATCCCTTGGATTACAACGCCGTCATGGATGCCATTTACACCCAGGGTTGGGTGATAGTGGACGATTTTCTCTCCGCCGCCGAGGTGGATCTGCTGCGTGCCTGCCTGCCCGATGAGTGGCAACAGGCCGGCATTGGTCGTGAAGGGCAGCATCAGGGCAATCCCGAGATCCGCCGGGATCAGATCCACTGGTTGGATGGGGAGCTGGGGGCCCCGGTGGCGGCCTATCTGGCGCGCATGGAATCCTTGCGCATCGCAGTCAACCGCATGCTGATGCTGGGACTCTTTGATTACGAGGCCCATTTTGCCCGTTATCGACCCGGTGATTTCTACGCGACCCACAGGGATGCCTTCGCCGGGCGCTCCAACCGCCGCCTCACCTCCGTCTTCTATCTCAATAATGGTTGGCAGCCGGA
This sequence comes from Aeromonas rivuli, assembly GCF_000820045.1. Lineage (GTDB taxonomy): Bacteria > Pseudomonadota > Gammaproteobacteria > Enterobacterales > Aeromonadaceae > Aeromonas > Aeromonas rivuli. The sequence continues at coordinate 49,561 of NZ_CDBJ01000054.1, forward strand.
CGATGGCGGCGTGCTGCGAGTCTATGACGACAGTGAACAGCATCTGATGGATATCTCTCCCAAGGGGGGGCGACTGGTGTTGTTTCTGTCCGAGGAGTTTCCCCACGAGGTGCTGGCCGCCCGTCAGGAGCGTTACAGCATCGCGGGATGGTTCAGGGTCAATGGTACCGCCCCTGGCCGAGTCGACCCGCCCCGTTGATCTCCGCCTTGCAGGGCCGTGTGGCCGCGGGCCTGAGGTTGACAGAAATTGGCGCTTTGTTGGCCAGTAGCGCGGCTTTGTGCCCGGTCTTAGCGTCCGGGCGCTGCCATCAGCTGACAAGGCGTATTCTTGCTTGCTACACTGGCCGCACTTGGCTTACGTCCGGTGGCTGGTTTCCTGTTCGCCGCCGAGGATGACGCGGCCGCTTCTCCCAAGGGATCCCAATCAATGAAGAAGATGCATGTCTTGCTGCTGTGCGGCGGCGGTGGCTCCGAGCACGAAGTCTCTCTGCGCAGTGCCAATTTCATCGAGCAACAACTCGGCCTCCTGCCCGGCGTCGACGTGACCCGGGTCGAGATGTTTGCCGATCGCTGGCTCAGCGCCGACGGCCGCGAGTGCAAGCTGGGGCTCGACAGGCTGCTCTCTTTTGACAGCGTGGCGCGACCGGTGGATTTCGTGGTGCCCTGTATCCACGGCTACCCGGGCGAGACCGGCGATCTGCAATCTTTCCTCGAGCTGGCCGGTCTGCCCTACCTGGGCTGCGATGCCGAGGCGAGCAAGCTCTGCTTCAACAAGATCAGCACCAAGCTGTGGCTCTCCGCCCTGGATATTCCCAACACCCCTTATCTGTTCCTGACCGAGCAGGATGAGACCAGCCTGAATGAGGCCAAAGCCGCTTTGGCCAACTGGGGCAGGGTCTTTATCAAGGCCGCTTGCCAAGGCTCCTCGGTGGGTTGCTACTCAGCCAGCAATGAAGCCGAACTGGTGCAGGGCATCAAGGACGCCTTCGGTTACTCCGAGCAGGTCCTGATCGAAAAAGCGGTCAAGCCCCGGGAGCTGGAAGTGGCCGTCTATCAGTACGGCGATGAGCTGGTGGCGACCTATCCGGGCGAGATCTGCGTGCCGACCGACAAGTTCTATACCTACGAAGAGAAGTACAGCAGCGCCAGCCACACCGAAACCGCCCTGCATGCAGAAGGGCTGACCCAGGCCCAGTCTGATGCCATCCAGGCCTATGCCCTCAAGGCGTTCCGTCAACTGAAACTGACCCATCTGTCGCGTATCGACTTCTTCCTGACCATCGATGGCGAGATCCTGCTCAACGAGATCAACACCTTCCCGGGCATGACTCCCATCTCCATGTTCCCGAAATTGCTGGAGCATCATGGCCACAGCTTTGCGCAGTTCCTCGAAGGCATAGTGCGCAAACCCGCATAAGGGCAGGGTGCGGAGACACAACAAGCGAGGGGCCCCAGGGCCCCTCGCTTGTTGATGGCGGTTTATGTCTGTGAACACTCCCCGGCTGCCGGGGTAAACAGCCAGATATGCGCCCCTTGGGGGTCGGCTATCAGGGCCATGCGCCCGACGCTGGGAATATCCATGGCAGGGACCACCAGGCTGCCGCCATGCTGGGTCACCCTGGCGACTCGGGCATCCACATCATCGACTGCGATGTAGGTCGCCCAATGAGGTGGCACCCCTTCCATCTGCGGATTGCCGCGAGTGGCCTGTACCCCGGCGATGGGCCGACCGTTGGCGACCAGCATGGGGTAATCAAACCCCTCCATCGCCGTCTGCTGCACCTGCCAGCCGAGCACCTCGGTATAGAAGCGGATCCCCGCCTCGCTATCGGGCACATAGAGTTCGTGCCAGGTAAAGGTACTGCCTTCGGCCAGGGCGTGCTCCCGGGCCTGGTCATTGCTTTGCTCCGTCATATCGCTCTCTCCTTTAGAGGTCACTCCCGAGTGGCGTGACCGTGCGGTGTTGAGTATAGAAAGGGTCCCCCTGTCTGCTGGCTTTATGGGAGAGGCCTTGCCGCCCAGGGACACCCTCGCTACAATTCCGCCCCTTTTTGTCCTCTTTTGTGCCGAGTCTCCTTCATGAAGCCAGTCCCCGATCATGCCGTCAATCGCCTGCGAACCTGGCGCAAGAGTGTCTCTACCCGTCCTTTCCTGGCCCGGGGCGGGAGCGTGCCACGCTGCGAGGCCTGTCAATTGCGCCGGGACTGGTGCGCCTGTGACTGGCGTCCCGAGCTCAAGGCCGAGGCGGGTTTCTGCCTGTTGATGTATGACAGCGAGCCGATGAAACCCTCCAACACGGGTCGTCTTATCGCCGATGTCTTGCCTGACACCACCTGGGCCTTCCTCTGGTCGCGCACCGAGCCCCATCCCGCGTTGCTGGCGCTGCTCGGGGATCCCGAGTGGCAGCCGTATGTGGTGTTTCCGGCGAGCGAAAAGGCGCCAGCGCGCCTGACCGAGCAGGTACTGCCCACGCCCGGCAAGCGGCCGCTGTTTATCTTGCTCGATGGCACCTGGCCAGAGGCACGCAAGATGTTCAACAAGAGCCCCTATCTCGATGCGCTGCCTGTGCTGAGCGTGCGTCCAGAGAGCCTCTCCACCTATGGCATGAGGGTGGCCCCCAAGGAGCATCAGCTCTGCACCGCCGAGGTGGCGGCCTGCGTGCTGGAAGTCGCGGGGGAGGTGCGGGCCGGGCTTGGCCTGCAACTCTGGTTCAACCTGTTCAGCAGCCGCTACATGGCCGGGCGGGTCAATCGCTGGCCGGGGGAGGAGGATGCCGCCCTGCAGCAGGCGCTGCACCCTTTCTTGAGTCCGATGGAGGAAAATGATGAAAATCGGGAATCAACCCCCGCTTGAGTCATGAGCACTGGGATGATTCGACCCGAGAGGCGGCCAATGCCCGCCAAATAAAAGATGAAAATAAGGAATTGATTGGCTGCCATTGTTTCGTTATGTGAATGAGTGAGCCGCGCTTAGGATAGGCGCAACCGGCTCCTGCACGCCTCCTCTTGGCAGGATAGGAGCCCTGTCTTGTCTGACTGAGGTGCAAATGGAGTTTGAGCTTACTACCCTGATCCTGCTGTTCGGCGTCGCCCTGGCTGCCGGTTTCATCGATGCCATCGCCGGGGGCGGCGGTCTGCTGACGGTGCCCGCCCTGCTGGCCACCGGCATGCCGCCCGCCCTGGTACTGGGCACCAACAAGTTACAGAGCAGCTTCGGCTCCTTCTCCGCCACCTGGTTCTATGCCCGCCGGGGCTTGATTGAGTGGCATATCATCTGGCCAGCGGTCATCTTCACCTTTATCGGGGCGGCGCTGGGCTCCCTGGCGGTGCAGACCATAGACGCCGCTATTCTGGAGCGGCTGTTGCCCTTCCTGCTGGTGGCCTTTGCCTGTTACTTCTACTTCTCCCCCAGGGTGAGCGATGCGGAAAGCACCCGTCGTCTTACCCCCATGCTGTTTGCCTTGCTGGTTGGCGGCGGGGTCGGTTTCTATGATGGCTTCTTCGGCCCCGGCACCGGCTCCTTCTTTGCCATCGGCTTCGTCGCCCTGGCGGGGTTTGGTATGGCGCGGGCCACCGCCCACACCAAGTTGCTCAATTTCACCTCCAACATCGCCTCGCTGATCTTCTTTGCCCTCGGAGGCAAGGTGGTGTGGAGCGTCGGTTTCTCCATGGCGCTTGGGCAGTTTATCGGCGCCCGCTTTGGCTCAAAGCTGGTGCTGATCAAAGGGGTAAAGCTTATCAAACCCTTGCTGGTCACCATCTCCCTGCTAATGTCGGCCAAGCTTATCTGGAGCCAGTATCCCGCACTGTTTAGCTGGCTGCACTGAGGTCAGGTGCAGGTCTGCGTCCCTCGACCCTCGTTTCACTGGCACAGCGCCATCAGGAGGCCGCGCCTGCACGGGCGCGGCTTCTCATCTTTGCACTGTTGTCAGACAACCACATGGGGCATTGAGATAGAGGGCCTCATCAGCCGCTCAGGGGCCTTAGTCGGGCGAAGTGGCGCGTCAGGGCCTGGATCAGGCGGCTGGCTCTGTCTCGTTTCAGGCTGCTGGGCCGGTAAATGAGGTGGATGGGGCGACTGATACCGGGCAGGGGGCGGGCTTGCTTGCCCTGCTCGCCGACCAGCGCGAGCAGCCCTTCTGGCAACATCACCGGCCCCATGCCCGCCTTGGCCAGTTCGATCAGCGCCAGATAGGAGTCGAGCTGCATGCGCGGCGTCAGCCCCAGCTCGGCCAGGGGGGCCACCAGATAGCGGTTGACCGGGTTGTCCAGGTCCATGGTGAACAGGCTGGCAGCCGGGCCTCTCTCCTCCTCATTCCCCACCAGATAGAAGGGTTCATCCCTCAGCAGCTCGGCGTGCAAACCGTGTCCGGGAGGCAGGCGTCCGGCGCAGATCCCGAGCAGGGCCTCCCCGGCCCGCACCCGTGCCAGGATCACCGGGGTGTGGTGGGTGGAGATCTGCAAGTAGGGATCCTGGCGCAGGTAGTCGGCCATGAAGGGGGCCAGGTAGCCGGCCAGCAGGGTCTCGGAGCAGGCAACTGGCAGGGGATGGGCATCGGTGAGGGTCTGGCTGTCGGCCAGCAGTCCCTTCATTTCTGCCAGGGTGGGAGCGAGACGGGTCAGCAGCTCGTGCGCCTGGGGAGTGAGCCTGATCTGGCGGCCATCGGGTTCGATCAACTTCTTGCCGAGCCGCTGTTCCAGCTGGCTGATGCGCTTGCTGACCGCCGACTGGCTGATATAGAGGCGGCTGGCCACCTTGCCCATGGTGCCCTCCGTCGCCAGCAGAAACAGGGTATCGAGCCCTTCCAGTAACATAGTGTCGTGCCTCCCGAACATGTCCGGCCCCCACCTTAGGGGCTTGTGGGGCGAGAGGCAAGGGGTCAGACCGGTTGGGGTTTGAGGCGCCTGGGCAATCCGAAGATCACCAGATTGCCGAGCAGGCAGACCGCCATGCCGACCATGGAGACCGGTTGCCAGACAAATCCCTCATACAGGGTGGAGAGACCCAGGGCCACCAGGGGAAAGAGCACGGTGGCATAGGCCGCCTTGCTGGCCCCGATCCGCCCGACCAGGGTCAGATAGGCGGTAAAGGCGATCACCGAGCCGAACAGCGCCAGATAGAGCAGGGCCCCCCAGTAACGGGTGCCGGTCGGCCAGACCAGCTCTTGACCCAGCAGTTGCACCCAGCCCAGCAGCAGTATGACCCCGTACAACATGCCCCAGGGCACCATCTGCAACACGGTAAAACCCTGGCGCTGACCCCGGGCCGAGACCAGATTGCCGAGGGAGAAGCAGAGGGTTCCGGCGCAGGCGAAGGCGAGCCCCTTCCAGGCCTGGGCGCCCAGATCGCTCGATATCAGGCTGGGCCAGAACAGCAGCAGGGTGCCGGCCAGTCCCATCACTGAGCCCTGCAGCCATTGACGGCTGGGTTTCTGTTTCTCGAACAGCCAGAGGTTGAGGCCGTTGAAGATGCTGGCACAGGCGAACACCACCGCCGAGAGGCCGCTGGGGATGTATTGGGTGGCGTGATAGAAGCAGAGGAAGTTGGTGGAAAAGAGCAGGGCGCCGAGCAGGGCGGCATAGCCCTGGCCTTGTTTTGGCAGACGGGGAAACTTGCCGCTCAGGGTGAGCAGGGCAAAGAGTGCCAGGGCCGCCAGGGCGAAGCGATAGAGCACCGAGACCTCGATGGGGATGGGGCCGAGTTGCCAGGCGATGGCAATCCAGGTGCTGCCCCAGATGAGCACGGTGGCGAGATAGAGGGTCAGATTCATCATGGTGATCCTTAGGAAGGCGACGGCAATGGGTAAAAGGAGGAGCTCTGCTCTCTCACTCTGGTCTTAGCATGCCTGCCCTGGCCCGTGCCGGGTTACAGGATCTTGCGGTTATTTTGCCTAGGGGCGCCCCTGTGGCTGCCATCTGCCGGGGAGGGCGGGTAGACTGGACACTCACCGGCCAGCGAAGGGCTGCCCGAGGAACCCTGTGGCGCCAGCTGGCTAGCCCCGGGTTCAGAGATCTTCAGGATGAGAGAGGCGACATGGCTGCAGGGGTATTCGATGCATTGGTCAGCACGGGGGCGCGGCTCGAGGCCCACCACTGGCTGGAGCCAGGGCTCGGACTGGCCAGCTGGCGAAACTGCTTCGATCAGACGCGCTACCACAGACCCGGCCATCACACCCTGAGCGTCTATCTGCAAGGGGGTGAGCAGACGGAGCGGCTCGATGGCCCTGGGGGCCATGGTGGCGTCGGCAAGATTTGCCTGATGCCGGATCACCACAGATCCGAGTGGCTGGTGCGCGAGGAGTTTCGCTTCTTTCATCTCTATTTCAGCCCGGCACACCTGACGCGGATCGCCGAGGAGGTCTGCGATCGGGAGGGCCGCCATCTGCAGCTCGATGACAAGACCTTCATCGACGATGCCCTCTTGATGAGGCTGGCCAACCAGCTTCAACACCTGGACTGGCAGGAGGCGGGCAATCGGCTGGCCCTTGGCGAGATCTGCAATCAACTGCTGCTGCACACCTTTAGTCATCACACCCAGGAGGCGCCAGCGCTGGTGCTGCCCAAGGGGGGATTGGCGCCTGCAGTGGCGCGGCGGGTGTGTGATTACATGGCCGGGCGTCTTGCGCAGCCCATCTTGCTTGGCGAGCTGGCGGCCGAGGCCAGCCTGAGCGAATTCCACTTCAGCCGCATGTTCGCCCAAACCCTGGGTACCTCTCCCCATCGCTATCTGCAGGGGCTGCGATTGCGCCGTGCCAAGCAGCTCTTGCTGGCCGGGGCCTCCCTGGGGGAGGTGGCGAGCCAATGTGGTTTCTCGTCTGCGGCCCACCTGGGTAACCGCTTTCGTGATGATTTTGGTTTGAGTCCGGGGCAGTGGCGCAGCCGCTTGTCATCGGATTGTCATGCTGGGTGGAGATAGTGGCGGCGCGCCCATCAACCAGTGCGCCACCGCCATGATCCCACCTCATAAGAAGGAAGCCTCTTGAAACAAAGCAAACGTCAGGCTCGCAGCCGCCACCTCTGGTTCAGTCACTGGAACGCCCCTCGCTGGTCCCTGCCTCTCCCCTGTGTCCCCGAACCCGAAGTGCCTCACAGTTCTCGTTGAAATCTCCCCCCTGCCATAGGCAGTGGCCGGCAAGTTTGCCACTATGACTCCCAGACGTTGATTGCTGTCATGGGGCGCTATGTTTCTGGAACGTATCGAGATAAAAGGCTTTCGCGGGATAAACCGCCTCTCGCTCAGCCTGGATAACACCACTGTGCTCATCGGTGAGAACGCCTGGGGGAAATCGAGCCTGCTGCGGGCACTCTGGTGTCTGCTGGGCCAGGAAGCCGAGCCCTATCAGTTCAATGCAGATGACTTCCACAGACCCGAAGATCCCGAGCTGGCCTCGGCGCGCAGCCTGCAACTGGTGCTCACCTTCAGCGAATACCGACCGGAGATGTGCCTGCGTTCCCAGCGCCTTGCCCGTCTCGCCCCGGTCTGGATGTCTCACAAAGACAAGTTCCATCGCATCCACTATCGAGCCAGCGCCGAGTTGCACGATGATGGCAGCGTGTTGAGTCGCCATGACTTTCTCGATGGCATCGGCAAGGTGCTGGAGGGGGTGGAGAGCGGGCCTCTGGTCACTCTGCTCATCACCATGAACCCGGTGTTTCGGCTGCGCGACGCCCGCAGCGCCCAGTTCGGCCAGGAGGCCCAGCCCTGGCCCGAGCCCAGCGAGCATCACCTCGGCAAGCTGATGGAGAAGATGGGGGATGAGCCTTCACGCATCGGTGAAGAGGAACTCAAGGAGGCGCTCAGCGCCGTGCGCCAGCTGACGGATCACTACTTCAAGGCCCTGGCCCCCATCAAATACAAGCCGCGCAGCCAGCGGGAGATCATCAACAGGCCCATGACACTGCGCAACCCCGGCAACCTGCAGAGCCTGTTGCGTAGCGCCGACAACCGGGCACTGCAACTGGCCATGGCGGGCATGGCGGGGGCCCTGCTCAATGCGCGTGGCAATCGGGAGCTGGAGCAAGGGGCCAGGCCCATCATGATTGTGGAGGATCCGGAGAGCCGGCTCCATCCCACCATGCTCTCCCTGGCCTGGGGGCTGCTTGAGCAACTGCCGGCGCAGAAACTGCTCACCACCAACTCCGGCGATCTGCTCTCCTCCTTGCCCTTGAATCAGGTGCGCCGTCTGGTGCGCCGCCAGCAGGACATCCTCTGCCATCAACTCGGGGGGGAGCGCTACAGCAGCGACGATCTGCGCAAGATCGCCTTTCATGTGCGCATCAACAGACCCATGTCGCTGTTTGCCCGCTGCTGGTTGCTGGTGGAGGGGGAGACCGAGATCTGGCTGCTGTCAGAGCTGGCCCAGCTCTGCGGCTACAGCCTGCGGGCCGAAGGGGTGCGCATCATCGAGTTTGCCCAATGCGGCCAGGCGCCCCTCATCAAGGTGGCCCGGGACTTTGGCATAGAGTGGCACCTGCTCACCGACGGCGACGAGGCCGGGATGAAGTACGCCAGCTCGGCCCGATCCCTGCTCAAGGGGGAGCGGGAACAGGATCGTCTGACGCAGCTGCCTGCCGCCGACATCGAGCACTACCTCTATCACAACGGCTTCGAGGCGGTGTTTCGGCGCGAAGCCGGGGTGGGGGGGCGATCCTCACTCAGCGCCAGCCGCATCATCAACAAGGCGATACACCATCGCAGCAAGCCCGGCATGGCATTGGCCGTGGTGGAGGAGGCGGAGCGTCTGGGCCCAGGCCATATCCCCGTGGTGATCCGCCAGCTGTTCAAGCGGCTAGTGGCCCAGGCGAGGGGCCAGGGCTGACCTCCGATGCCTTTGTGGCAATTCACCGGGCGTTCAAGGGGTTAGTGGCCCAGGCGAGGGGCCAGGGCTGACTCCCGATGCCTTTGTGGTAATTCCCCGGGCGTTCAAGGGGCTGGTGGCTCCGGCGAGGGCCAGGCGTTTGGTTCCGCTTTGAGTTTGGGTATACTCGCCCCCTTCATCACAGGAGGCGTTCATGTTATCCCAATTACCCCTATGGCTTTATCCCCTGAGTGGCCTGATGGCACTCGGGGCCCTCGCTTGGCTGGCACTGGTGCTGTGGCGCGGGGATCTCTGCCCGGGTCAACGCTCGCGTATCCTCCAGCAGAGCTTCTCGGTCTGGGTCATCAGTGGCCTCTCGGTGATGCTGGCGGTGGAGGCGAAGGCGCCCCAGTGGCAAGTCTGGCTCGGTGGGGCGGCCCTGATACTGGGCATCGGCGTCTCCTTGCTGCAATCGAGACTGGAGGGCAAACGCGCCATCCCCGCCACCTGGCTATTGCTGCCCGCCTTGCCCCTGAGCCTCTATGGACTGGGACTGCTGGCTGCGACTGGCTGGGTGAGTGGTCTGTTGCAGATGGTGCTGCTGGGCGCCGCCTTCGCTCACCTGATGCTGCTGCGAGCCCGCCACCGGTTGCAGGCGTTCAACACCTTGTTGCCCATGGTGGGGCTGGGGGCGGCGATTGCCAGCCTGCTCTGGTTTGTGGCCCTGATGTTGATGAGTCAGCCGAGTGACGCCGTGCTGAGCGCGCTGTTGCCCTGGATCCTGACTCAGACCCTGCTGCTTGTGGCCACCTTGCTGCTCTGGTTCAGCCCTGTCTATCTGCGGCGCGAGACCGCCCCCGTGGTGCTATCGACCACCCTGTGCGGCCTGCTGATCGCCGAGATAGCCGCCACTGGCGCCTTGCAGATGCTGAACTGAGACCGCTTATTGCATTGAGACGGCGGAGCCTGGCTATCAGGCAGGCTGGGCTCCCCTGTCGACCAGCAGGGGCTTGTTGCCCTGACGGGAGGGTCACTGTGGCGCGCCAAGGAGATCGACGGCGTCGACCCTGGGGAAAATAAGCCGTTTGTGAGCCAGAGCGGGCACCCCAATGGCAGCTGAGCTTGCCTGCCTTGAGGGAGGCGGGTGAGGTTTCAGAGGCAAGGGCTTGTTTCATCGCATAAAAAGGCAGCATGGTGCTGGTAAAAGGGGCTGTTAGCGCCGCATTAATCTACACCTTCAACTTTATCAAGATTTTTGCTTGCAATATTTGCGCTGGCGCCTATTATTGGCGACCTCAGACGCGGGGTGGAGCAGCTCGGTAGCTCGTCGGGCTCATAACCCGAAGGTCGTTGGTTCAAATCCAGCCCCCGCAACCATCTGATACTCAAGGTGTTTATCGCCAGGTGAAGATGACTTGAGTGAAGCAATACCCAACCAGACAACTGCTCAGTCTTGTTGGCACAATTCGGACGCGGGGTGGAGCAGCTCGGTAGCTCGTCGGGCTCATAACCCGAAGGTCGTTGGTTCAAATCCAGCCCCCGCAACCATTTTATTCTGTTCGTCTCTCTCCATTGCCCCCCCTTTTAGCTGGCTTGACTCCATAATCGGGGTTGCGTGCTCGTTGATCGACCGCGCTGACTGTCACTGATCTATGCCCTGTTTCATTGTCTGTATCCCATCAGCACCCCGCTCAATGAGCGAGCAGCATGGCGATCTTTGCCTGCACTCAGGTATCATCGGCGCTCTTCTATTTTTTCATGGATGAGGCTGCGCCATATGCTCGATTTTTCCTATCAGGCCCCCAAGATAGACAACGATCCTCGGGATCTCGATCAGTTTATGGGACTGAGTTCCCCCCTCAAGTTATTGATCTGCCATCAGAGTCTGAAAGAGACACTGCTCGCGCGCCCCGAGCTGGTTGCGGCCAGCCTGCAAGCGGCCCTGGGGCAGGAGGGGCCTTATCTGTGCCCGATCATCGACTCTTCTGATCCGCAAGGGCTGCTTATCCTGATATTCAGCCCGGCGCTGGGGACAAGTCATGAGCGTTTCAAACAGATCCGCCAATGGATAGTCCCCCTTGCCCAATACCAGACCGAGCAGGTGAGTCTGCATCTGGAAGGGTTCGAGCCCGCCGAGAGGGCCCGACTCGGAGAGGTACTGCTTGCCTCCCTGCTGGCCGCCAACGTGGCGCTGCCGAGCCAGAAGCGCGAGGCCAAGGCCAGGATCCCTTATCGCCAGCTCTCCAGCTCCCCCGCGTTTCCCCTGGATGTGGCGCGTTTGTGTGCCGAGGCCGAAGGCAATGCCTTGGCCCGCCATCTTGGTGTGCTGCCCGCCTCCGTACTCGATGCACCCGGCTACCGGCAGCGGGTGAAAGAGATGGCCAGTGTCGAGGGGTGGCAGTGTCAGGAATATGATGAGGCAGCCTTGAAGGCACTGGGGGCCGGGGCTTTTCTCGCCGTGAGCCGCGGCTCTCAGGATGGCCAGGGCGCCATCGTGAAGCTCAGTTATGAACCCGCGGGGGCCACCCGGCAGCTGGCCCTGGTGGGCAAGGGGATCTGCCACGATTCGGGCGGCTACAACCTGAAAGTGGGGGGCTCCATGTATGGCATGCACCTGGATATGGGGGGCAGCGCCGTGGCGCTGGGAACGCTGCTCGCCATCAGCCGGGCCAGGCTGCCGATGAGGGTGCACTGCTGGCTGGCCATCGCCGAAAACCACATAGGCCCGGCGGCTTATCGCCCCGGTGAGGTGGTGACCGCCTGCAATGGCACCACCATAGAGGTGGTGGACACCGATGCCGAGGGGCGCATGGTGCTGGCCGATGCCCTGGCGCTGGCGGCGCGAGACGAGCCGGATCTTATCATCGACTACGCCACCCTGACCGGTGCCTGCAAGCGAGCGTTGGGCAGCCGCTACAGCGGCGCCTTCACCAACCAGGCCGAGTGGCTGACCTGCCTCATTGCGCTTGGGCAGGAGAGCGGGGAGCGGGTGTGGCCCTTCCCGATCGACAGTGATTACGATGAGGCGCTGGAGAGCGAATGGGCGGATCTGTTGCAGTGCGCCCCGGGCGCCTCGCCGGATCACATCGATGCGACCCGTTTTCTCAGTCGCTTCGTGCCAGCCCGGACACCCTGGTTGCATCTGGACTTGTCCGGCTACCGCAACAAGGGGGGCAATGGGGTGGTGGGCAGCGAGGTAACGGGCTTTGGGGTGCGTTTCACGCTGAGCCTGTTGGCGAAATGGCAAGCGGGCACCCTGGGATCCTGACTGGATCCCGCCCTTGCCCTGGTTGATAATGGCGCCCTGGTTGTCAGCCAGGACGCCAACGATGCCATCTAAGGGGCATTGATTGCCAAGGTTGACCCTGTGTTGCGCCCAGCTGGCCGGGTCAGCGCCAGCGTTCATTTTCCATGTAGTAAAGGACTGATATGAATACGCCACATTATGATTGGGTACTCTTTGATCTCGATGAAACCTTGCTGGACTTCCCGGTGGGCAAGGCGCTGGAGCAGACCCTGCAGTTACATGGCATAGTGGCGAACGAGACGCGGATGAGTGAGTACCGTGAGCTCAATCACCGCCTCTGGGGCCAGTACAACAGTGGTGAAATAGATGCCCAGCATCTGCAACAGACCCGCTTCTCTCCCTTCGTCCCCGAAGGGATGGATCCTCTCATGATGAACGATACCTTTTTGCAGCAGATCATTGCCCTGAGTCAGCCCCTGGATGGCGTACTGGAAACTTTGCTGCAACTGAAAGAGCGGGTGAGCATGGGCATTATCACCAACGGTTTCAGCCTGCCCCAGCGCGGCCGTCTGGCCAAACTCGGCTGGCACGACTGGTTCGCACCGCTGATCATCTCGGACGAGGTGCGAGTCACCAAACCGGCGGCGGCCATCTTCGAACAGAGTCTGGCGCTGATGGGGAGACCGGATCCGGCCCGGGTGTTGATGGTGGGGGATAATCCCAAGACGGACATAGCCGGTGCGGCGGCCATGGGGCTGGCCACCTGCTGGTATAACCCCCAGGGTCAGGCGGGGGACTGTGCCCCGACCCACGAGATCCGCCACTTCACTCATCTGGCCGAGATAGTCCTGGGATAACGGCGGTAATAATGCTGGGATAAAACAACGATGTCCCGCATAACAAAACAGGCAGCCTCTTGGCTGCCTGTTTTGTTATGCCATTGCGGGATCCTGCCCCTATTCATCAGCCAGGGCCAGCCTGCGCTGGATAAAACGCGCCAGCAGGTTCCATCACGGTTTCATCGACGTTGAATGCGGGACGATGGATGGGGGGCACTGAGG
>NZ_CDBJ01000054.1:62726-206939 GCF_000820045.1 Aeromonas rivuli
ATCAAGAGATAGCCAGCCTGTGCTGGATAAAACGCGCCAGCAGATTGACACCCGATTCCATCACGGTTTCATCGAAGTTGAATGCGGGATGGTGGTGAGGCGCACTGAGATCGGCACCCAGGATGAGATAAGCGGCCTGACCACCATTGCGCTGCACCCGCTCGATGAGGAAACCGGCATCCTCACTGGCACCGAAGCGGCGGGTGTGCACCGTATTGAGGGCCATGGCGGCGGCCAGGGGGAGCAGCTCTTCAATCAGCTCAGGGCTGTTGTGGATGCCGATGGCTTCCCCTTGCTTGCGAATGAGATAACTCACCCCCTGCATCAGGGCGGCCCCCTCGACGATGCGTTGTACCTGGCCAAAGACATAGTCGTTGAGCGCCGGGCTGGCGCCCCGGGTTTCTCCTTGCAGGCGAGCCTGGCCGGGTATCACATTGCGACCGCTGCCACCACTGAGCTGGCCGACGTTGATGCGGGTCATGCCGTCGCGATGACGGGGGATGCCGAGCATGGCGGTGGTCGCCATACAGGCCGCCGCCAGGGCATTGCGGCCCGCATTGGGCTCGAGCCCGGCGTGAGCCGACTCCCCCATAAATTCCACATCAAACTTGGTCGAGCAGAGAAACTCGGTAGGGTTGAGGACCAGCTCGCCGCTGGTGGCATGAATGCCTATGTGCAGCGCCAGCAGCGCGTCCACATCATCGAGCTGGCCACCTGCCGCCAGCGCCTTGCCGCCACGGCATCCCTCTTCCGCCGGTTGAAAGAACAGCTTTATTCGCCCCCCAAGCTGCTCGGCTTGGGCCATGATGCGCTCTGCCAGTACCAGGCCGATGGCGGTGTGGCCATCATGGGCACAGGCGTGCATCCAACCGGGATTGTGAGACTGCCATGCCTCCTGGGTGGGTTGGTGCTGCTCGCCACTCTCTTCGTCCACCTCAACGGCATCTATGTCGAAACGAAACCCCAGCGTCGGGCCGGGCCGTCCGCTATCCCACAGGCCCATCACGCCGGTCAGGTTCTCGATGCGTGCCAACCAGTCGGGGTTGGCACCTTGGCGCAGGGCTCGCTCTTTCTGCGCTGCTACGTCGATCTGGCGGCCCATCACCAAGGAACTGGCCAGCAGGGCATCTCCCAGCATGACGGTGAAACCGAGTTCATTGAGGCGGTGTGCGATGAGGGCGCTGGTGCGAAATTCACACCAGGCTGCTTCTGGCAGACGATGCAGATCGCGGCGCCAGTGGCGCAGGGTGTCGATAGTCATAACGGATCCCGAGAACAACTGAAGAGGGTTATTGTGGCCCTGGGGTGGGGCAGAGTAAATCGGTGATGGGGCCGCCCATAAGAGGTCGGACGAGCATGGGCATCATGGGGAAATGCAGAAATGGCGCAAAAAGCACAAACAAAAACACCAACCGTGAAAAAGTCACAGTTGGTGTCGATTAAACAGTCGTTTTCTGGTCAGTCAGTGAGGCACAAGGCGCCTCGCATGGCTCAAAACTGGGACAGTGAAGGCAGGGAAACTGCGACCAGAGTGAAAAACACAGTGAAAACTGCTGTAACTAAGAATTCGGTCATATCTTTTCTCCCTGGCTGGCTGTTGATGGATCCAAGATAACACAAAGGGAGATTAAAACAATGGCTCTTTGTGATAAATGGGGCATTTTTATGGCTTGAGCAACCAAGCGACCGTTTTTGCATGCTGGTGTTTGAAATGCACCCAAGTCGATGTGGTTAATGGAATGTTTCGACGGAAAACCATTTTAAACTCATTATTTTCAATAGCTTATTGTGCATTGATAACAGGTTTATGAATGGGTTTTGAATGAGGCTTTTTAGGTTTTACCACTTTTAGAGAGCGTAAATGGCGATCCAGCCCAGTCAAAAGCTGTCGCCGAGCGCTGTTTTTGGCCGTCAGACGGTGCCATGCCCCTCTGTAAGCAGATTTTTTGTAGGTGTCGATTTTATGATCTTATCTAACCCCATGACACTGCTCAGGCTTTGCCCCGACAGAGCAGGGCGGTGCGATCAGACAGATAGCCGGGCGTGGGGAGCATGAAAGGAGCCTATCAAAACAAGGCGGGAGCGGAGGAAAGCGATCAACAGGGCAGGGGGACGACATCGTATGGGCCTTTGCTTAATAAGCGATGACTGATGAACACTTAATTGTAAATATAATGAGGCAGCTGCTCTTGTAATTATTCATTTGGCTACTTTTCGCTGTAGTCAATGCGGAGTAAGATGCCTGCTCAATAAAAATAAGAATTAGGAGTTCGGGTGTGAAAACATTAGTAAGCGAGAGGGTATCGCCTTATATAAATCAATTATATGAATGCGGTATTAATGATTCTGACATTAAGCTGGTCGTGGACAAGTTTCGTCATGATCTCGGTGGCAGTTCAACCCTGTTTTTATTGCGCGATGATGACAAGAGCGACGGGATCAAGCTGTTTGCCAGCGGCTTGAACGATGCTCAGCAGCATTTCTATCTGCAGCATCATCGTCAGGATCTCTGGTTCAATCACTACCTGGATAAAGGATGCCAGGGGGTGGTCAGCGCCAACGAGATCTCCGACAACGCCGGCCTGCTCGCCAGCTTTGGCGCCCAGTTTGCCTTAGGGGGCGTGTGCCGGGTCAAGGATCATGGCTTGAGCTCTCTGTGCGGTTATCGCAGTGGGGCCCAGAGCGATTTCAACCTGCAAGAGAGGCATCTGGTTGCCGATACCTATGCCGGTCTTGCGGCCTGGAGTCAGCACTATTGGAATCTGCTTGCTCTGGAAACCCAGAATTACCAGCTGCAACAGCTGGTGCGTAACCACAATAAGCCGAGCGCCATCATTGATGGCAAGGGTTATATCCATTATTCCAACATGGCATTTAACCGCATCACGGATGAAAATGTGGAATTGCGCACCCTGACGGGCTTGTTCTCCCTGCATAGCAAGGAGCTGCAGCGTCAATTCAAAGAGATGCTTGCCGGTTTTGCATATCTGCTGCCCGGGGCAAGCGCTTATCTTTCCGTACCCCGCCAATCCAATCTCAGGCCCTTGTTGATCCAGTGCACCCTGATGAGTGGCCTGACCCGGTTCGAGCGTTATGTGGAGTTGGTGCTGCGCGACCCTGAGCATGCGTTTAATCCCGATATCGAGGCCCTGGCCAGTCTCTATCCACTGACCATAGGGGAGAAAGAGCTGCTGATGCTGATGAGCAAGGGATACAGCAGCAATGACATCGCCCAATTACGGGGCGTGAAAGTGGAAACGGTGCGATCTACCCTCAAAGGGGTCTTCAAGAAGACAGATTGTCACAGCCAGAGCGAGCTGTTGTTGCTGCTGCAATCCATCTCCTGACATCGGCGAACTATGCTAGACATGAGGCCGCCAATATAAGGCGGCCGAGCCAGATTTCTTAGGGGGTTCAACATGAAAGCATTAATGGCCAAGGACTATATGCAGGTGAGGCCCATCACCTTCAAGGCTGAGATGATGGTGCAATCTGCCGTCGCCAAGTTTATCAACAGCAATCAACTGGGCGGCCCTGTCATCGATGAGGCAGGTCACTTGATAGGCTGGGTCTCTGAGCAAGATTGCATCTCCGTCATGCTCAAGGAGGCCTATCACTGCGAGCAGGTGGCTCAGGTCAAGGATGTGATGCGCAAGGATGTGCTGACGGTCAACCCTGACACCAGCATGCTGGAGCTGGCCGAGATGATGCTGGGTCAGAAACCCAAGATGTATCCGGTGCTGGAGGGCGGCCGCCTGGTGGGGGTCATCAGTCGCCATGATGTGATGAAGGCCATTCACAATCAGCTCGATACCTGCTTCCTTCCCCGGGCTCACCACTGACAGCTCTTCACCGAGGCAGGGGTCTTCCCCTGCTTTTATCCTGACCCGCAACCTGACCGCGTTAATGCTTGCACCGCTCCCGCCCGCTCTTTAGGATCTGCCCCAGCTATCGATATGGCCCCCAGCGGGCTTTCTATAAGGAATCTGTACCTTGTCTCTCTCTATCGAGGCGCTGCGCCGCCGTCTTTCTGCCTGCATGAATCTGGATGCCCGCCGTCTATCCAGTCGACTTCATGGGGTCAAGAAGCTGCCACAAGACAAGCAAGAGTCTGTGCTGGAAACCATTGCCGCCGATCTGGACGCCGCCGAGCAGCGTTACCAGTCTCGCCTGGCCGGGGTGCCCGCCGTTACTTATCCAGACAACCTGCCGGTCAGCCAGAAGCAGGCGGAGATCGCCAAGGCGATTCAAGAACATCAGGTGGTGATCATCGCCGGGGAAACCGGCTCGGGCAAGACCACCCAGATCCCCAAGATCTGTCTGGCACTGGGACGCGGGGTGAAAGGTTACATCGGCCACACCCAGCCGCGCCGCTTGGCGGCCCGCACCGTGGCGGCCCGCATCGCCGAGGAGATGAAGTCCGAGCTCGGCCAATATGTCGGCTACAAGGTGCGCTTCACCGATCAGGTGAGCGAGCAGACCCACATCAAGCTGATGACCGACGGCATCTTGCTGGCGGAGATCCAGCACGACCGCATGTTGACCCAGTACGACACCATCATCATCGATGAGGCCCATGAGCGCAGCCTCAACATCGACTTCATCCTGGGCTATCTCAAGCAGCTGCTGCCGAGGCGCCCCGATCTCAAGGTGATCATCACCTCGGCCACCATCGACCCCCAGCGCTTCTCCCGCCACTTCAACCAGGCGCCGGTGATCGAAGTATCGGGCCGTACCTATCCGGTGGAGGTGCGCTATCAGCCGCGCCCGGAAGGGGGCGACGATCGCGATGAGTTGCAGGGCATCTTCGATGCGGTGCAGGAGCTGGCCAAAGAGGGCTTGGGGGACATCCTCATCTTCATGAATGGCGAGCGGGAGATCCGCGACACCGCCGATGCCTTGAACAAGCTGGGGCTGCGTGACACCGAGATATTGCCGCTCTATGCGCGCCTCTCCAACAGCGAGCAGAACAGGGTGTTTCAGCAGCACGCCGGGCGGCGAATCGTGCTCGCCACCAACGTGGCGGAGACCTCCCTCACTGTGCCAGGCATCCGTTACGTGATAGATCCCGGCACCGCCCGCATCAGCCGCTACTCCTGGCGCACCAAGGTGCAGCGCCTGCCCA
This sequence comes from Aeromonas rivuli, assembly GCF_000820045.1. Lineage (GTDB taxonomy): Bacteria > Pseudomonadota > Gammaproteobacteria > Enterobacterales > Aeromonadaceae > Aeromonas > Aeromonas rivuli. Next base: position 67,852 of record NZ_CDBJ01000054.1, read on the forward strand.
TCGAACCCGTCTCCCAGGCCAGCGCCAACCAGCGCATGGGCCGCTGTGGCCGGGTCGCCGACGGTATCTGCATCCGCCTCTACAGCGAGGAAGATTTCAACAACAGGCCCGCCTTTACCGATCCCGAGATCCTGCGCACCAACCTCGCCTCCGTCATCTTGCAGATGCTGGCGCTGGGGCTGGGCAACATGGAGGCCTTCCCCTTCGTCGAGCCACCGGAGTCGCGCCACATCAAGGATGGCCTCTCCCTGCTCAACGAGCTGGGGGCGGTCAAGGCGCTGCCTGCAAACAGGGAGCAGGACGGCAAGCTGCAACTGACCGAGACCGGTCGCCAGCTGTCGCGCATTCCTCTCGATCCACGGCTCGCCAAGATGGTGATCACCGGGGCGCAAACCGGCTGCCTGAACGAGGTGATGGTGATCACCGCCGGCCTTAGCATCCAGGATCCTCGCGAGCGCCCCATGGAGAAGAAACAGGCCGCCGACGAGCAGCACAGGCGCTTCGAGGACAAGGAGTCCGACTTCCTCGCCTTCGTCAATCTGTGGAACTACCTGAAAGAGCAGCAGGATCTCCTGGGCAGCAACCCGTTCCGTCGCCTGTGCCAGAAGGAGTTCCTCTCATTCCTGCGGGTGCGCGAATGGCAGGATATCCACTTCCAGCTGCGCCAGACGGTGAAAGAGCTGGGCTTCAAGAGCAATGCCGAGCCCGCGGATTTCAAGACGGTGCACTGCGCCCTGCTGACCGGCCTGCTCAGCCACATCGGCAACAAGGATCTGGAAAAGCCGGAGTTTCTCGGCGCTCGTAATGGTCGCTTCCATATTTTCCCGGCTTCGGGACTGTTCAAGAAGCCGCCCAAGTGGGTGATGGCCGCCGAACTGGTGGAGACCTCGCGCCTCTATGCCCGGGTCAACGCCAAAATTGAACCCGAGTGGGTGGAACCCCTGGCGGCGCACCTCATCAAGCTGCACCACAGCGATCCCCACTGGTCGAAGAAAAGTGGCGCCGTCATGGCCAAGGAGAAGGTGACCCTCTACGGCCTGACCCTGGTCAATGAGCGTCTCATCAACTTCAGCACCATAGACCCGGCCCTGTGCCGCGAGCTGTTCATTCGCCGCGCCCTGGTGGAGGGGGACTTCGAGACCCGCCACCGCTTCTTTAGCGACAACCGCAAGCTGCTGGCCGAGGTGGAGGCGCTGGAGCACAAGTCGCGGCGCCGCGACATCCTGGTGGATGACGAAGACCTGTTCCGCTTCTATGATGCGCGGCTGCCGGAGGATGTCATCTCCAGCCGTCACTTCGACAAGTGGTGGAAGGAGGCGCAAAAGCAGAACCCCGATCTGCTCAACTTCGAGAAAGAGATGCTGATGAAGGGGGATGCCGCCCACATCAGCGACTTCGATTACCCCAACTTCTGGCAGCAGGGGCGCCTCAAGCTCAAGCTGACCTACCAGTTCGAGCCGGGGGAGGCGGCCGATGGCGTCACCCTGCATATCCCGTTGCCGCTGCTCAACCAGGTCGAAGTCAAAGGCTTCGAGTGGCTGATCCCGGGTCTGCGTCATGAGCTGTTGGTGGCCCTCATCAAGTCGATGCCAAAGCCCATGCGCAAGAACTTCGTACCGGCCCCCAACTATGCCGATGCGCTGCTCGCCAGCATCAATCCCGAGCAGGGGCCGCTGCTGGACGAGATGGAGCGCCAACTGCGGCGCATGACCGGCATCACTGTGCCCCGGGAGGCCTGGGACTGGGCGGCGGTGCCCGATCACCTGAAACTCACCTTCCGGGTGGTGGACGACAAACACAAGAAGGTGGCTGAGGCCAAGGATCTGGAGGCGCTCAAAGAGTCCTTGCGTGGCCGGGTGCAGGAGACGCTCTCCCAGGTCGCGGATGATGACATCGAGCAGTCCGGCCTTACTCTGTGGAGCTTCGGGGAGCTGCCCAAGGAGTACAGCCAGAAACGCAGTGGCTTTGAGATGAAGGCCTATCCGGCGCTGGTGGATCAGAAAGATTCGGTCGCCATCCAGCTGGTGGAGAGTCCGGTGACCCAGCAGCAGCTGATGTGGGCGGGCCAACGCCGCCTGATCCTGCTCAATGTGCCATCTCCCATCAAGTACCTGCAGGAGAAGCTGCCCAACAAGGCCAAGCTTGGGCTCTATTTCAACCCGTTCGGCAAGGTGGCGGAGCTGATTGACGACTGCATAGCCTGCGGCTGCGACAAGCTGATCGAGCGCCACGGCGGCCTGGCCTGGGACGAGGCGGGTTTCGAGGCGCTCAAGGAGTATGTGCGCGCCGAGCTCAATGATGCCGTGGTGGAGGTGGCTAGCCAGGTGGAAGCCGTGCTGACCCTCTCCTTTGATATCAAGAAGCGCCTCAAGGGCAAGATGCAGCTCGATACCGCCTTTGCCATGTCCGACATCCAGTTGCAGCTCGACAAGCTCATCCACAAGGGCTTCGTGACCGAGACCGGCTGGCAGCGATTGCCTGACTTGTTGCGCTACCTGCGCGCCATCGAGCGGCGCATGGAGAAGCTGGCCATCGATCCCAATCGGGACAGGGCTTACATGCTCAAGGTTTCGATCGTCGAGAACGATTACAAGGCGCTGCTTGCCAAGATGCCCAAGTCCCAGCCGATCCCCCCCGAGGTGGCCAACATCCGCTGGATGATCGAGGAGCTGCGGGTGTCGTTCTTTGCCCAACAACTGGGCACCCCCTATCCGGTCTCGGATAAACGGGTGCAGAGTGCCATCGCTCAGTGCTAACCTGATGGCACGGCGGGGTTGATAGGGAAAGTCGCCTTGCTAGCCATTGATTAGTCGAGATAAAAAGGAGCAGGCATGCTTGGACTCTGGTTAGGGATGGCATTGGTGAACATCAGTGGGTATCAACCCATTGCCGAGCAGACCTGGGTCAGCCTGAACCCTGAATATTATCCGCTGCGCCAGGCGCCACCGCCCATCTTTGCCGCCTGGCACGGCAACCAGTATCCCCCCCTGGCCAGTCGCCAATACAAGGGGCATTGGCAAGTGCTGTTCCCGGCAAGATTGGTCCCTCCATTCGACTTGTTCGAGGGGCAGGCCCAGCTTTCCCGTGCCTATCTGGCCCGGTTGGAGCGTATCGACGAGATGGCCTATGGCATCGCCAGCGTGGAGCCAGCGAAACCGGCCACGCTCAATCAGGAGCAGCGGCTCGAACAGGCCACCAGCCATGTGCCTGTGCTGCCCGAGTTCACGCTTCCCAATCAATATGGCCTCCTGCTGGCATCCCCCCTGCTCAGTGACTGGATGCCCCATCAGGGGCAGGTGCAGCCTCAGGGCCAACCGGAACGGGTCGCGTCAACCCTGGCAAGAGGGGAGGAGGGCGGTGGCATCTGTCACAGGGTGGCACCCGGCGAGACCTTGTGGCGCATCGCCAGCACCCTGGCCAAGGGGGAGGGCGGGGACACCTACAGCTATCTGCTGGCGCTCTATGAAACCAATCGCCAGCAGCTGGGAGCCAAGCCTGTGGTCAAGACCGGGGATGCCCTGCGCTGCCCGGCGCCACAATTGCTGGCCCGTTTCGAGGCGCTCAGCCCCGCCGAGCGTCATCAGCAGTTCAATCGACTCGATGGCAGCCTGTAACCTGTCTTGTCACTGCCGTGATAGCCATGCTACTATCCGCGCTCGTTTTGCGAGGTGCTGATCGGTCGCAGTCAGCATCATAAAGTCATCTACATAGAGATAACCAATATGTCTTTCATATTCGAAGCTGAAGTCCGTTCTGACCTGGGGAAAGGTGCGAGCCGCCGCCTGCGTCATGCTGACCAAGTTCCTGCCATCATCTACGGTGCAGGCAAAGAAGCAGTGTCCATCACTGTTGACCACAAAAAATTCATCATCGCCCAAGCCAAGCCGGAGTTCTACGAATCCGTGCTGACCCTGAAAGTGAACGGTGAAGAAGTCAACGTGAAAGTGAAGGCTATCCAGCGTCACCCAGTGAAAGCCAAGCTGGTGCACATGGACTTCATCCGCGTCTAAGCCTCGCTTGGCACGTGATAAAAACACCTCCCTTGTGGAGGTGTTTTTTTATGTCTGGATTTCACTTGAAAGGCGGGTGGCGAGCGTCCCTTGCCCGCTCCCCGCTCCCCGCTCAGTGTTTCGGCTGGTTGCCGCCACCTATCACCTCCACAAGCAGGGGGAGCCGCCCTTCGGGGTGCTGCCCCCTTGATCACCAGACGGGCTGGGTGAGATAGGGATTGCTGACTCGCTCGCGGCCAAAGGTCGAGCTGGGGCCGTGACCCGGCACGAAGACGATGTCATCGCCGAGGGGCAACAGGGTCTCGGTGATCGAGCGAATGAGGGTGGCGTGATCGCCACGGGGAAAGTCGGTGCGACCTATGCCACCGGCGAACAGCACATCGCCGACCCAGGCGAGCCGCTCACGCTGGCTGAGCAATACCACATGACCCGGGGTGTGGCCGGGGCAGAAATAGACCTCCAGCTCGCAGTTGCCGACTGTCACCTTGTCGCCCTGCGCCAGCCAGCCGTCCGGGTTGAAGGCGGGGGTGTGGGGGAAGCCGAACATCTGGCTCTGCTGGGGCAGCATGTCGAGCCAGAAGGCATCTTCCTGGTGGGGGCCGATGATCTTGACCCCGGTCTGCTCACGCAGGGAGTCGGCGGCGCCCACGTGATCCAGATGGCCGTGGGTCAGAATGATCTTCTCCAATACCAGATTGTGCCGGGCGATGGCGGCCAGCAACTTGTCGGCTTCACCACCGGGGTCGATCAGCGCGGCCTGGCGGGTCTCGTCACACCAGATGAGGGAGCAGTTCTGGGCGAAAGGGGTGACCGGGATCACCTCGAACTTCAACATGGGGATCTCTCCTGATTGATCTCGGCGGCATGCTGCTCGGCGAAGAAGGCGAGGCAGGCCTGCTTGTCACCGCGAAAGCGGATCCGCTCGCGTTTGTTGTTGAGCTGATAGAGATACATGGGATCGTAGTAGCGAGTCAGCAACAGCCGGATCCAGGCCAGGTGCAGCGCGGTATTGCCGCTGCTGGCCTGCTCCGCCAGGGCGGTCTGCATCAAGCCATCCAGCTCCCGGTGATCCTTGTCGCCGAGCCGCTTCTTGAGGCGCGCCAGGGCTTCGGTCAGGTAGCCGGCAAACAGCGGCCAGCCAGCCTCTGGCCCGTGCATCTCCTGGTAGCGTGACCAGAGATCCTGCACGTAATCGACCCGGATCTGTTCGGCACGCTCTTCCTGGGGCACATCCACCACCACCAGCGGGGCCTGGCACATGGCCTCATACAGGCTCAGTGGCAGGGCGCAGCGGCCGATGAGGCGACTCTCGTCTTCCACCACGAAGGCCCGCTCGCCCAGGTGACGGCGCTTGAGCAGCTCGATGGCCAGCTTGTTCTCGAAGTTGATGTTGCTGGGTTGGCCTCCCGGCAACTGGCCAAAGGAGGAGCCCCTGTGATGGGCATGGCCCTCAAGATCCACCGCCTGGACAACCTGCTCCAGCATATGGGTCTTGCCGGAGCCGGTCATGCCGGTCAGCACTGTCCAGCCACATTCGGCCGAGGCGCTCTCCTGGGTATCTATCAGAAAGCGGCGCAGCTCCTTGTAGCCACCGGCCACCCGGGGGCGGGTGACCCCGGCCTCATGGAGCCACTGCTGCACCGTCTGGGAGCGCAGGCCGCCACGAAAGCAGTAGAGCAGGGCATCGGGCTGCTGGCGCAATTGCGCCAGCCAGCCATCGAGACGCGCTGCCCGCACGGCGCCCCCCACCAGCTTGTGGCCGAGGGCAATGGCGGCCGCCTGGCCCTGCTGCTTGTAACAGGTGCCGACCTTGGCGCGTTCTTCATCGGTCATCAGCGGCAGGCTGACGGCATGGGGGAAGGCCCCCTCCTTGAACTCGACGGGGGCGCGCAGGTCGATGAGTGGCACATCCTTGAGGAAAATAGTGGCCAAGTCCGTGGCGAGTGGCAGCGAACTCATTGAATGACCTCGATAAAGCGTTCGCCATCCTTGACCATCAGCTCGCCGACCGGGGAGAGGGAGAGCCCGGCCGCACGGGCAATGCTCAGCAGCGCGGCCTCGCTCTCTTTACCGACGGCCACCAGCAGGCCGCCGCTGGTCTGGGGATCGCACAGGATATTGCGGGTGCGATCACTCATGGCATCGAGCTTGTCACCATAAGAGTCGAAGTTGCGCAGGGTGCCGCCCGGCACGCAGCCCTCATCCAGGTAGTAATCCACCTCGTCCAGCAGCGGCAGCGCCTTGAAGTTCAATCTGGCGCGCAGCCCGGATCCTTCGCACATCTCCAGCAGGTGGCCCGCCAGACCGAAACCGGTCACATCCGTCATGGCATGCACGCCGGGCAGGGCCGCAAACTGCTGACCAATCTTGTTGAGGGTGCACATGGCCTCGGGGGCCAGTTGCTCATGCTCGGGTTTGAGCTTGCCCTTCTTCTGGGCCGTGGTGAGGATGCCGATGCCAAGGGGCTTGGTCAGATAGAGAATGTCGCCCACCTGGGCGGTGTCGTTCTGCTTGATGGCATCAAGCGGCACTATGCCGGTCACCGCCAGACCGAAGATGGGCTCGGGGGCATCGATGCTGTGACCGCCGGCCAGGGAGATCCCCGCCTCGTGGCACACCTGGCGACCGCCATCGATCACCTGCTGTGCCACTTCAGGCGCGAGGGTGTTGATGGGCCAGCCGAGGATGGCGATGGCGACGATGGGTTTGCCGCCCATGGCGTAGATGTCGCTGATGGCATTGGTGGCGGCGATGCGGCCAAAGGTAAAAGGGTCATCGACGATGGGCATGAAAAAATCGGTGGTGGAGACGATGCCCTGGCCGTTGCCGATATCGACCACGGCGGCGTCATCCTTGCTGCTGTTGCCGACGATCAGGGTCGGATCGTCGAAGCCCGGGATCTGGCTCTTGAGAATGGTGTCGAGCACCTTGGGAGAGATTTTGCAGCCACAGCCAGCGCCGTGGCTGTATTGGGTCAGACGAATGGAAGACATAGTTACCCCTTATGCAGAGGCGCTCGTGGCGCCATCTTGATAAACGCGCGGGCTCTGTCGCAACAGCAGGTATCGCAACAATGCACCGCAAATACGGGTGGCCTCGGTGCCAACGGGGGCAGCGATGTCAGGTCACCATGAATGGCGACCAGGCCGGACGGGGAGAAGGGGCGACAAGGTGCGCCAGAGCAGCCCCGCCAAGGGCCACAGGACGGGACATTATGCCACAAAGGGGATAAGGGGTTCGAACTGGAATTCACCCCATGGGCAGCGAATGGTGGAAGGGGCACCCCGGGGGTAAGCGCACTAGACTATGACGGGTTGACCGCCGACATGATAGCCAGGACCCATCAGATGAAACTCTACGCCCACCCCTTCTCGTCTTACAGCCAGAAAGTGCTGATCGCCCTCTACGAGAATGCCATCTCGTTTGACTATCGGAACCTCGAAGATCCGGCGGCCAACGCCGAGCTTGTCGCCCTCTGGCCGCTCAAGCGCTTCCCGGTGCTGCTGGACAATGGCCGCACCATCCTCGAGAGCAGTACCATCATCGAGTACCTCCAGCACTGTTACCCCAGCCCCGTTCAGCTGATCCCGGAGGGGGAGGCGGGGCTAGAGGTTCGCATGCTCGATCGCCTGTTCGACAACTATGTGATGACGCCGATGCAGAAGGTGGTACTGGACGGCTTGCGTCCAGATGGTGACAAGGATGCCTCTGGGGTGGCACAGGCGCGCGATTTGCTGGGCAGGATCTACCCCTGGCTCGACGATCGCCTGGCCGGACGCCGCTGGATAGCCGGCGATCGCTTCACCCTGGCCGATTGCGCCGCCGCCCCCTCACTCTTTTATGCCGACTGGGCCCACGAGATCCCCTCTCTCTATACCCGGCTGCGAGACTATCGCGCTCGGCTGCTGAGCCACCCCTCCGTCGCGCGTACCGTGGACGAGGCGCGCCCCTACCGCCACTATTTTCCGCTCGGGGCCCCCGCGCGGGACTAGCGACATGGGCCAGGCCAATGGTGATTTTCACTGTGATGGCGAGTGGCGCCGGTATCTCCGATGGCAGGTCGCCACCTGGCACAAGAGAGAGGCCCGCAATCGCGGGCCTCTTTTTGGCATGTTTTGGGTGGGTCATCCCCTCAGGAGAGATGTCGGGGAGGGCGCCCTTAGCGAGCGCGCACCACCATGCCCTTGAGGTAGAAGCCTTCCGGATAGGCGGTGCCGATGGGGTGATCCGAGGCCTGGGTGAGCAGCTCCAGGATCTGGGCATCGCGACCGGCATCGAGGGCCGCATCGGCCACTATCTTCTGGAACAGACTCTGCTCCATCAAGCCGGTGCAGGAGTAAGTCAGCAGCACGCCACCCGGCGCGAGCAACTGGAACGCCAGCATGTTGATGTCCTTGTAGCCACGGCAGGCGCCCAGCAGCTGGGCCTTGCTGTCGGCAAACTTGGGCGGATCCAGCACGATGACGTCGAACTTCTCGCCCTTCTCGCGGTATTCGCGCAGCAGCTTGAACACGTCATGGCGCACGAACTGGGTGTTGGAGACATCCAGGCCGTTGAGCTCGGCGTTCTGACGGGCAACGTCCAGGGCGTTCTGGGAGAGATCGACGTTGACCACTTCCCGGGCGCCGCCCTTGAGGGCATAGATACCAAAGCCGCCGGTGTAGCAGAAGCAGTTGAGTACCCGCTTGCCTTCGGCGTACTTGGCGGCGGTCTGACGGTTATCGCGTTGATCCAGATAGAAACCGGTCTTGTGACCGTTGCGGATGTCCACCAGGATCTTGACGCCGCCGTTCTCCTCGATCACCACAGGCTCGTTCGGTGTCTCGCCATAGATGACGCCAGTGCGCTCTTTGAGCCCCTCTTTCTTGCGCACCGCCACGTCGGAGCGCTCATAGATGCTGCACTCGGGGTAGAGGGTACGCAGGGCTTGGGTGATCAGCTCGCGCTGGAACTCGGCGCCGGCGGAGAGGATCTGGCACACCAGAAAGTTGGCGTAGCGATCGATGGTCAGACCCGGCAGGCCATCGGATTCGGCGGCGCACAGGCGATAACCGGTGAGGCCCTGACGCTTGATCAGCGGATCCCGGGACTCCTGGGCATAGGAGAGGCGACGAATGAAGAAGTCGAGATCGACGGCCTCGTCTTTATCGAAGGTCCAGACCCTGGCGCGGATCTGGGAGCTGCCGGACCAGGCGCCCCGGGCGAGCCACTTGCCATCGTTGGAGTAGATCTCGACGGTGTCGCCATCGATGGGGTTGCCCTGCACCTTGTCGATCCCCTTGGAGAAGATCCAGGGGTGACGGCGCAGCAGGGATTTTTCGCGGCCTTTGACGAGATAGATGGAAGCGCTCATGGGAGTTGCCAGATGGTCAAAAGAAATGGGGCCACATTCTATGTGGCCCCTCCCAAAAACTCAAAGGCAAAACGCAGTGGTGATGGGTTGACTCAGATCTTGAGACCACGCAGGGCCTGTGTCAGCTCCGTTGCCGTGGCCTTGAGGCCTGCGGTACCGGCCACCGAGGCGCTGGCGGACTCTTCCACCTGGCTCGCCTCGTGACGGACCCGGTCCAGATTGCGGCTGATCTCCTCGGCCACCGAACTCTGCTGCTCGGAGGCGGTGGCTATCTGGGTGCTCATCTCCAGCACCGCATCGCTGTGGTGGCTGAGCTTCTCGATATCCAACCCCACTTCGGCGATCAGACGCTGGCTCTGCTCGGCGCGCTCGACGGTTTTCTCCATGATGTCGTTGAGTGCGCCCGTGCCCCCTTGCAGCTCTTCGATCATCTTCTGGATCTCGACCGTGGCTTGCTGGGTGCGGCTGGCCAGGGTGCGTACCTCATCGGCGACCACCGCGAAGCCACGACCCTGCTCACCGGCCCGGGCCGCCTCGATGGCGGCATTGAGGGCCAGCAGGTTGGTCTGCTGGGAGATGGCATTGATGACGGCGATCACCTCGTTGATGCGATTGGCGTTGTGGGTCAACCGCTCCACCGCGCCAGAGGCATTGCCTATCTCGCTGGCCAGGGTGCTGATGGCCTCTATGGTACGGGTCACCCGGTTGGCGCCCTGGTTGGCCTCGTCACTCGACTGGCGGGTCTGGGCCAGGGAGTCATTGGCATTGCGGGCGACCTCGCGAATGGCGGCGGACATCTGCTCCATGGCGGCGGCCAGGGAGTCCATGTGCTGGCGTTGATCCATGGCGAGAGATTCGCCGTCACTGGCATGTTCGCGAAACTCGTCGGCGGCCATGGTGAGGGCTTCAGCAGACTCTTCCACCAATTGCACTATCTTATGCTGACGGTCGGTAAATCTGTCGATGCTGCCCGCCAGCACGGAAAACTCGTCCCGGACCGGGAAGAAGTTGAGGCGATGGGTGAGATCGCCGTCAGCCACCGTCTGCAGGGCCTTGTTGGTGGAGTAGAGGGCGCCGCATACGAAGGTCATCAGATAATGGGTGACCAGTGCCATCAGCGCGGCCACCAGGGCGATGACGGTGAGGGTGCTGCCCTGGTTGTCCCAGGGGGAGAACTGGCTGGCATCCAGGGTGGCGGTGAGGTAGCCCGCCTGACCGGCACTGGCGGTGACGCTGCGGTGCTCGCCCTGCTCACTGATACCAGGAGTACCGCTGGGGCTTAAGCTCAAGCCGGCAGGCAGGGTCAGGGTCGGTTGCTGGCTGACCAGCTGCGCCGTGGTCTCCACCTTGCTTTGCAAGGCGTCGAGGCGCAGCTGCATCTGCTGGGCGTGGCTGCTCGATAGCAGATACCAGGAGAGTACCGCGATGAAGATCAGCGGGCACCAGAAGGTGATGAGGAATTTTTCACTGATGGTGAGATGAATGAGATAGCGGTCAACCCAACGAAACTTTACTTCTTTCATAATGGTATTTGCATCCTGCACAACAGAGAGTGTCGGCATCATTATCGGCTTGCCCTCTCATTGCTTAAGGAAAAGGTGTGAAAAATGGGAGAGCAAGCGTTTTCGGTCAAGGTGTTTGGGCGAGTGCAAGGGGTGGGCTTTCGCTACTTCACTCAGGAGCGAGCCTTGCAACTGGGCTTGAGGGGGCATGCCTATAACCTGGAGGATGGTTCGGTCGAGGTCGTGATCTGCGGACCCAGGGAGCAGGTACAGATGATGCTGGGTTGGCTCGAACACGGTCCGCGCACCGCCGCCGTGACCCACATCGAGTATTTGGCCCATGAGGGGGAGGTCAGGGCGGGCTTTCACATCAATTAGCGCTAGGCTCGTCACGCCCGGACGCTCTGCTTGTTGGCGGTTCCGGGCAGGCGATGGGTCATGCCAAGGTGACAGATCCGCCCCCCTGGGGGTGACAGTGCCGGTGCGTTGGCATTGCCATGATGGGCATGGCAATAAACAGGAGTGACTTCATGGACGATCCCTTACGCGAGCGACTGCTTGATCAGGCGCGTGCCCTCATCAATCACTATTGGGCCGCGACCCTGGCCCTGCGCCAGCAGGCGGGCCTGGAGCAAGTCCATGGCTACCGCATCGCGGCGCGCAGGCTCCATGCCCTGCTGGCCCTGTGGCGCCCGCTCATTTACCACCCCAGGCTGGAGCGGCGGCTGCTGAATTCGGTGCGCCGTCTCTCCCCGTTGCGGGATGAACAGGTCTACGCCAGCCATTTCTTGCATCACAAGGCCGCGAACAAAGGGGATGAGAAGGAGGGCAAGGGGGCAGTAGCTGAGCCTGTGCCACCCAAGGTGAACATGCTGGCGGTGGCCCTCGACGGCTGGCTCGATGCGGTACAACAGGTGCCAGCAGGCTTTGATCCACTGCCCTGGTATCGGCTCCAGCTTGGTCTGCGACTGAGCCTGCTGCTCAACCAGAGTGATGATGAACAGAGCGCCAAATCCAAGAAGCTCAAGAATGACAAGCTGTTGCGCCAATGGCACAAGGCCCGGGTCGAGATCAAGCAGCTCCGCTATGGCTGCGAGCTCTTGGTGGCCATGGGGGCGGGGGATCCGGATTGGCTGACCCTGCTTGGCCGTTGGCAGGAACAGCTGGGTCAGCTGCAAGATGGCCGGCAGTGGTACAAGCGGCTGCGCCGGGAAAAGAGCACCGCCAAGCAGCAACGGCTGTTGCGGGCCCTGCGCAAGAAAGGGGGCTGGCAGCTACAACGGCTCTCCTGTCAGCGCGGTGAACTCGTTGGGTTGAGCCTCTTGATGCTCAAGGTCGATTGAGGCGCGGCGGCCAATCAGGCGCGGGGATTGCCACTCATCCTCCTTGGCGAGGGTGAGACAAACAAGGGGCCCATTGGGCCCCTTGTTTGGTAATGGCGCGGGGTTTACTTGACCCGCATGCCTGGCTGGGCGCCGTCCTGGGGCTCCAAAATCCAGAGATCTTTTCCGCCGGGGCCCGCGGCCAGCACCATGCCCTCTGACATGCCAAAGCGCATCTTGCGCGGCGCCAGGTTGGCCACCATCACGGTCAGCTTGCCTTCCAGATCTTCCGGGTTGTAAGCGGATTTGATGCCGGCGAACACCTGACGGGTCTCACCACCGAGATCCAGCTGCAACTTGAGCAGCTTGTCGGCCTCAGGCACCGCTTCGGCCTTCTTGATCAGCGCCACCCGCAAGTCAATCTTGGCGAAATCCTCATAGGAGATGGTCGGGCTGATGGGGTCATCCGCCAGCGGGCCGGTGGGCTTGGGGGCCTGCTCCTTAGCCAGATCTTCCTTGGAGGCTTCGATCATGGCCTCAATCTTGGCCGGTTCGATGCGGGCGAACAGCGCCTTGAACGGGGCCAGCTGATGATTGGTGAGCGGCTGGGCCACCCCTTCCCAGCTGAGGGTCTCATTCAAGAAGGCTTCGGCGCGCTCGGCCAAGAGCGGCATGACCGGCTTCAGGTAGGCCATCAGCACCCGGAACAGGTTGATGCCCACGGAGCAGACGTCCTGCAGCTCGCTATCCGCGCCTTCCTGCTTGGCCAGTACCCAGGGGGCCTTGTCATCGACGTAGCGGTTGGCCTTGTCGGCCAGGGCCATGATCTCGCGGATGGCGCGGCTGAACTCGCGGGCCTCGTAGGCCTCTGCGATGGAGGCGCTGGCGTTGGCAAACTCGTTGTAGAGCTCGGGTTCGCTGCAGCTATCGGCCAATTTTCCGTCGAAACGCTTGGTGATGAAACCGGCGTTGCGGGAGGCCAGGTTGACCAGCTTGTTGACCACATCGGCGTTGACCCGGGAGACGAAGTCTTCCAGGTTCAAGTCCAGATCGTCGATGCGGCTGTTGAGCTTGGCGGCGTAGTAGTAACGCAGGCACTCCGGATCCAGGTGCTTGAGGTAGGTGCTCGCCTTGATGAAGGTGCCCTTGGACTTGGACATCTTGGCGCCGTTGACGGTCACATAACCGTGCACGTTGACCTTGGTCGGCTGGCGGAAACCCGCCCCTTCCAGCATCGCCGGCCAGAACAGGCAGTGGAAGTAGGCGATGTCCTTGCCGATGAAGTGATAGAGCTCGGCGGTGGAGTCTTGTCGCCAGTAGCTGTCGAAATCGATGTCGCCGCGCTTGTTGCACAGGTTCTTGAACGACGCCATATAGCCGATGGGGGCATCCAGCCAGACGTAGAAGTACTTGCCAGGGGCGCCGGGGATCTCGAAGCCGAAGTAGGGGGCGTCGCGGGTGATGTCCCACTGCTGCAGGCCGCTCTCGAACCACTCCTGCATCTTGTTGGCCATCTCTTCCTGGATGGCGCCGGAGCCACGTACCCAGCCGGCGAGCCAGGTTTCGAACTGGGGCAGGTCGAAGAAGAAGTGCTCTGAGTCCTTCATCACCGGGGTGGCGCCGGAGACGGCGGATTTCGGATCGATGAGCTCGGTCGGGCTGTAGGTGGCGCCGCAAGCGTCGCAGTTGTCACCGTATTGCTCGGGGGACTTGCACTTGGGGCAGGTGCCTTTGACGAAGCGGTCCGGCAGGAACATGGACTTTTCCGGATCGAACAGCTGAGTGATGGTGCGGCCCTTGATGAAGTCGCCATCCTTCAGCCGCCCGTAGATCTGCTCCGCCAGCGCGCGGTTCTCATCGCTGTGGGTGGAGTGATAGTTGTCAAAGCTGATGTTGAAGCCGGCGAAGTCGGTTTGATGCTCCTCGGACACGGCCGCGATCATCGCTTCCGGGGTGATCCCGAGCTGCTGCGCCTTGAGCATGATGGGGGTGCCGTGGGCATCGTCGGCACAGACGAAATGCACCTGATGGCCACGCATTCGCTGATAACGAACCCAGATATCGGCCTGGATGTGTTCCAGCATGTGGCCAAGATGGATGGAGCCATTGGCATAGGGGAGGGCGCAGGTTACCAGCATTGTACGAGGATCAGTTGCCATAATACGTTCTTTATGTGCCTGTTGGGATGATACAGTGCCGAGCATGTTACCCGAATTGGGGGCGGCCTGCCTAGGTCTGCGGCCCTTCATGGGCGCGGGCTTGGCCCTTATGAGGTAGGTTCTCCACTCACCCTCAGCATAATGACGACATAATGAGGATTTCATGGTGATTGATTCAGTTAAACAGGTACTTGCCGAATTTAAGCCAATCGGTTGGGGCAAGAGCCTGGTTGACGCCGGTTTTGTCCGTGCCATCAACGAGCAGGAGCAAACCCTGCAGATCAGACTGGTGCTGCCCTTTGCCGGCGCTTCCTGGTTTGAACAGATCAAGGCTGAGTTTGATGACAGGTTGCGCACCTTGACCGGGGCGAGCCAGATCGAGTGGCAATGCGACATCGATGTGGCCAGCATGCCCCGGGCCCAGCATCTCAATGCGGTGCAGGGGATCCGCAACATATTGGTGGTCGCCTCGGGCAAGGGGGGGGTGGGTAAATCCACCACGGCGGTCAATCTGGCGCTGGCGCTGCAAAAAGAGGGGGCGCGGGTCGCCATTCTGGATGCGGACATCTATGGTCCCTCGGTCCCCATCATGCTGGGCTCCCAGCAAGAGCGCCCCAGCAGTCACGATGGCAAGACCATGCTGCCGGTGGAGGCGTGTGGCCTCAAGAGCAACAGCATCGGTTATCTGGTGGCCGAGCAGGACGCCACCATCTGGCGTGGTCCCATGGCCAGCAAGGCATTGGCGCAGATACTGCACGAAACCCGCTGGGGCGAGCTGGACTATCTGGTGGTCGACATGCCGCCGGGCACCGGCGACATCCAGCTCACCCTGGCCCAGCAGGTACCGACCTCGGGGGCCGTCATCGTCACTACCCCCCAGGATGTGGCACTGGCGGATGCACGCAAAGGCATTGCCATGTTCAACAAGGTGAATGTGCCGGTGCTCGGCATCATCGAGAACATGAGCTATCACCTGTGCAGCGCCTGCGGCCACCATGAAGCCCTGTTTGGTACCGGCGGTGGCCAGAAGATGGCTGAGCAGTATCATGTGGACTTGCTTGGTCAATTGCCGCTGCACATCGATATTCGTCAGCACATGGATGATGGCCGTCCGACGGTGTTCTTTGCCCCGGAAGGGGAGCTGGCTCAGAGTTATTTGAAGCTGGCTCGTCGGGTCGCTGCTGCGCTCTATTTCAGCGGTAAACCGATTGCGACCCCCCTGTTTACCCTGGCGGTGGACGAATAATCGTCGGTTGGCGGTTCAGTGGGTATTTAGGGTGGGCAGGTCCCACCCTTTTCCATATAATGGATCGGTTTAAACCTTTCCCGCAGCGCTTCTTTTTTAGGTATTTGTCATGTCTGATACTCAACATTCGTGTGTGATCATCGCCATTGCAGGGGCGTCAGCGTCCGGCAAGAGCCTCATCGCCCAGACCATCTACGAAGAGCTGGTGGCCGAACTGGGGGCGGGTGAGATCGGGGTGATCTCCGAAGATTGTTACTACAAAGATCAGACCCATCTGACCATGGAAGAGCGGGTCAAGACCAACTACGACCACCCCAGCGCCATGGATCACAGCCTGCTGGTCGAGCATCTGGTGCAGCTTATCAAGGGGGCAGGGGTCGAGATCCCCCAGTACTCCTACACGGAACATACCCGCATCAGCGAGACCAGCTACTTTGCACCGCGCAAGGTCATCATCCTCGAAGGGATACTGCTGCTGACCGACAGCCGGCTGCGCGAGCTGATGGATGCCTCCATCTTCATGGATACCCCGCTGGACATCTGTCTGGTGCGCCGCCTGGTGCGCGATGTGCAAGAGCGTGGCCGTACCATGGACTCGGTGCTCAAGCAGTACCAGAAAACCGTGCGCCCCATGTTCCTGCAGTTCATCGATCCCTCCAAGCAGTATGCGGACGTGATAGTGCCCAGAGGCGGCAAGAACCGCATCGCCATCGACATGCTCAAGGCGCGTATTCGCCACATGCTGGTGGGTTAACAACATGAGGAAGCCGGGTCACTGCCCGGCTTTTTTAAATGCCATTTTTGTCAGGAGAGTCGCCCAATGCGTCTTTGTGATACCGATATCGAACGTCATCTGGACGAAGGCAAGATAGTCATCGAACCCAGGCCCGGAGTAGAGCGGATCAGCGGCGTCAGCGTCGATGTGCTGCTTGGCAACGAGTTCCGGGTGTTTCGCGACCACACCGCCCCCTTCATCGATCTGAGCGGCCCGAGCAGCGAGATGGCCAGTGCCATCGATCGGGTGATGAGCGAGGAGATCCACATTGCGGATGGGGATGCCTTCTATCTGCACCCGGGTCAGCTTGCCCTGGCGGTGACCTATGAGTCAGTGACCCTGCCTGCCGATATCGTTGGTTGGCTCGATGGCCGCTCCTCGTTGGCCCGTCTCGGGTTGATGGTGCACGTGACCGCACACCGCATCGATCCGGGTTGGTCCGGCCGTATCGTGCTCGAGTTCTACAACGGCGGCAAACTGCCGCTGGCATTGCGTCCCAAGATGAAGATAGGGGCGCTCAACTTCGAGATGCTCTCCGGCGCCGCGGCCCGCCCCTACAACAAGCGTGAAAATGCCAAGTACAAGAGCCAGCAAGGTGCGGTCGCCAGCCGCATGAGTGAAGACTGAGGCGACTATTTTCCCTGCAAAGGCGCCTCTGTGGCGCCTTTTTACTGCCTGTTTCCCCAGACAGCGTTCTGTGCTCCTGTAGCGGTCTGATCATTCCGGTGCAGCGTGGCGTCGTGAGCCTGATCAGGTGGAACGGCGTTGGCATTGGCAGGGGGATCCATGATGTCTGTGCGTGATGGCAGTTAACTGCGCTGAGTCGCATTGCACTCTTTGTCATGACTGTGCTGGCTGAGCCGATGAGATTGTCCCGCTCGCGGTGTCCAATCGGCTCATCCTGACCGGGACACTGGCCCCGGCTGATGAGCTATGTGTCGTCAACATGTGGCTATCGTGTGCCATTTTTTGGTCATAAAACTTGGCGTGATCCGTATTGTTGGCCACGACATCGCAAATGTTGAGCATGTTTTACCCTCCGTTCGTGTTTTTTTGCCCGGATATTGGTTGTGCTCCTTATATTAACGAGTTGTTGACAGGCCCATGGTACAAGGGGTCTACCTCGGTTTTATAAAATGCGCTTTATTTTTATGACTGAAATATTTCAGGGGTGGCTATTGCCTCCCGAGCCATCTGGGCATAATCCGCCGCAACTCATAAACAGGTTCGTTTTTATGTTGGAAATGATTAACGGTTTGGGTTTGTGGTGGTTCATTGGCTTGGCGCTGGCCGTGCTCTTTGTACTGACGTATGAATTTATCAACGGGTTTCATGACACGGCCAATGCGGTAGCGACGGTGATTTACACCAAGGCGATGCCTGCAAACATGGCGGTGGTGGCCTCCGGAATCTTCAATTTTGCCGGTGTCATGCTCGGTGGCCTGGGGGTGGCTTATGCCATCGTCCATCTGTTGCCTATCGATCTGCTGCTCGGGATGGATTCGAGCCAGGGGCTCGTCATGGTCTTCTCCCTGCTCTTCTCCGCCATCGTCTGGAATCTGGGGACCTGGTATTTCGGCATTCCGGCGTCCAGCTCCCACACCCTGATAGGCTCCATTCTGGGGGTGGGTGGTGCCTATGCCTGGATCAACGATCAGCCCCTGGCGCAGGGGATCAACGTTGGCAAGGCCATCGATATCATGCTGTCGCTCATCGTCTCGCCCACACTGGGCTTTATCATCGCGGCCGGGCTGCTGTTTGCGCTCAAACGCGTCTGGCAGGGCAGCAAGATCCACAAGACCCCGGAAGAGCGGTTGCTGGTCGATGGCAAGAAGCACCCTCCCTTCTGGGCACGACTGACCCTGGTCGCATCGGCCATGGGAGTGAGCTTCGTGCATGGCTCCAATGATGGTCAGAAGGGGATCGGCCTGGTGATGTTGGTGCTCATCTGTATGGCACCCGCTTATTTCGCCCTCGACATGGGCAGCCGCCCTTATGACATCGACAGAACTCAGGATGCCAACCGTCGCATTACCGAGATCTATCAGCGCAATCAGGATCAACTGGTGGGTCTGATTGACTTCCAGCGTCCTGCCACGGTCAACCATCATCCGGTGACCCATTGCGAGGCAGGGAATGCCTTGTCGGCCATGGCGACCCTGGATGACAGGCTTGGCAAGGTGCGTAGCTACGATGGTCTGAGCCTGGAAGAGCGCCGTGAAGTACGCCGCCTGCTGCTGTGTGTCGATGATACGGCCCGCAAAGTCGCCAAGCTGCCGCTACCTGGCAAGGAGCTGACCGATCTCGCCAAGTGGCGCAAGGATCTGACGGCGACTGCCGAATATGCCCCGACCTGGGTCATCGTCTCCATCGCCCTGGCCCTGGGCTGTGGCACCATGGTGGGCTGGCGCCGTATCGTTCACACCGTCGGTGAGAAGATAGGCTCGAGCGGCATGACTTATAGCCAGGGCATTGCCGCCCAGATCACGGCCGCCACTTCGATAGGGATCGCCAGTCTGACCGGCATGCCGGTATCCACCACCCATATCCTCTCCTCGGCGGTGGCGGGTACCATGGTGGCCAACGGCTCTGGCCTGCAGAGCCAGACCATCAAGACCATCTTGATCGCCTGGGCGCTGACGCTGCCGCTGACCATGGTGCTTTCGGGGGGACTCTTCATCCTGAGCAATGCCCTGCTGGGCTAAGTCAGGCTGAGTAGCACACAAACGCAAGCCGCCCTCGGGGCGGCTTTTTTGGCTCTGAAGATCCGCCCATCGACGGGAGCCTGCTCTGGACTTGCTGGCCTGGTGCGCTCGCGGTCACATGCCCAGCAGCCCTCCCCATCATTCCCATCTAGCTGGGCGCGGATAAAAAGGAGGCGCCCTCGGGCGCCTCTTCTCATGACAGGTGGTTGATCAGTTGCAGCAGCGTCCCTTGACCAGATTGCCAATCATCACCACGGCGGCCACCAGCAGATAGGCGGCGAAGATGACGATCAGCCACTGGGGCATGGAAAAACTGAGGAACTGCCAACTGATCTCGCTGCAATCTCCATCGGGGAAGAAGAGCCAGGGAACCCAGGTGTCCAGGGGAAGCCAACTGGGGAAGTCGGCATAGGGGCTACAGACATTGAAGGGGGAGGGATTGATTTGATAATCAACGTGCTGCAGCGCCAGTTGCAAACCACGGAAGGCACTGAAGCCCCAGAGCAGCAAGGCCCCCCAGCGCAGATACCACTGCTGCGGGTTGACCATGCCAATCAGGCCGGCGGTGAGTACACCAAGGATGGCGATGCGTTCATAGATGCACATGACACAGGGATGCAGCCCGAGGATGTGCTGGAAGAAGAGCGCGCACAATTCGAAGGCGAGGGCGGAGGCCGCGAGCAGGCCCCAGGCCCAGCGCTGACAGGCAATATGGCGGAGAAATGCAATCATCTGATTGATCCTGAAGGGGAAGATGAGACGGATTAGAGCAGAGCAAGGCGCAAAAGAAAAGGGCCCTTCCTGGGCCCTTTTCTCAGTGTGCCAGTGGCAATGCACTGCTGGCGGCACTGCTGTGGTGCAACAACCAACCCGCCTCGTAGTACCAGCTGGTAATGGGGCCGAGCAAAAACTCCACTGAGATGAAGCCAATGCCACCCAGCACCAGGGTGTAGGGCAGCGCCATCCACACCATGCGCCCGTAGGAGAGGCGTAGCAGAGGGGCCAGTGCCGAGGTGAGCATGAACAGGAAGGCGGCTTGGCCGTTGGGGGTCGCCACCGATGGCAAATTGGTCCCCGTATTGATGGCAACCGCCAGCATGTCGAACTGATCCCGGCTGATGGCGCCGTTTAACAGGGCGGTCTTCACCTCATTGATGTAGACGGTGCCGACGAAGACGTTGTCACTCACCATGGAGAGCAGACCATTGGCCAGATAGAAGAGGGCTAGCTGATCGTCCGGATCGGCGGAGAGCACCATCTGGATCACCGGTCTGAACAGCTGCTGATCGATGATGACGGCCACCACGCTGAAGAAGACGGCAAGCAGGGCGGTGAAGGGCAAGGCCTCCTCGAAGGCTTTGCCAAGGGCATGCTCTTCGGTGATGCCAGTCAAGGAGGTTGCCAGCACAATGACGGTCAAACCGATGAGACCGACGGCGGCCAGATGCATGGCAAGTCCCACGATCAGCCAGACGGCAATCAGGGCCTGAACAATCAACTTGGCCTTGTCCTGAGGAGTTCGGCGCTCGTCTTCGTAGCGGTTGTAGTCTTCCATGATACGGCGAACCGCATTGGGCAACTTGGCGCCATAACCGAACCAGCGGCACTTCTCGACCAGTATGCAGGTGAGCAGGCCGCAGAAGAACACGGGGATGGTGATCGGTGACATGCGCATGGCGAACTCGCCGAAGTGCCAACCCGCCTGCTCGCCGATGATGAGGTTCTGGGGCTCACCGACCAGCGTACAGACGCCACCGAGGGCGGTACCTATGGCGGCATGCATCATCAGGCTGCGCAGGAAGGCGCGAAAATCGTCCAGATGCTGACGGTTGAGTTCGGCGACGGTGACATCATCCGTGTGGTCGTGATCATGACCAAACTCCTTGCCGGAGGAGACCTTGTGATAGATAGCGTAGAAACCGGTGGCGACGCTTATCACCACGGCGATGACCGTCAGGGCATCCAGGAAGGCCGAGAGGAAGGCAGACACCAGACAGAAGGCCAGGGAAAGCAGGGTCTTGGAGCGTATGCGGATCAGCATCTTGGTAAACACATAGAGCAGCAGCTGCTTCATGAAGTAGATGCCGGCCACCATGAACACCAATAGCAAGAGCACTTCTATATTGGCGACCAGCTCATGCTTGACCTGCTCGGCCGAGGTCATGCCGATCAGCACGGCCTCGATGGCGAGCAGACCGCCGGGTTGCAACGGGTAGCATTTGAGGGCCATGGCCAGGGTGAAGATGAACTCCACCACCAACAACCAGCCAGCGAAGAAGGGATCCAGGTGGAAGGCGATGGGGTTAATGATCAAGAAGGCGATGATGGCGATCTTGTACCAGTTTGGGGCATGCCCTAAAAAGTTCTTCGCAAAGGCTTGCCCTAGGCTAATCGGCATAATAGTGAGTCTCAGTGATTATTGTTGGACGCTGTGTTGATACCCAGGACGATGGCGGGCACACACCAAGATGCTGTCGCTTATTTGATTGATTCCCCATGATTTTAATCAAAAATGGGGCTAACTATAAATTACATAATGAAGCTTGCCCATGACTTGCTCGCAATTTCGGGGCATGCATGAGTCTCGAACTCGGCGGGCGATGAATTTATATACGTTTTGATAACAAAACAGTGCGTTTATGTGAGCAGAGGACTGACCTTCTGCTTGCCACGTCCCCCTGCTTTGCTATTATTCGGGAGCCTTTTTACGCACGAGAATCGAGTCACTTCATGGTTATAAAAGCGCAGAGCCCTGCCGGGTTTGCCGAGGAATATATCATCGAGTCCATCTGGAACAATCGCTTTCCGCCAGGCTCCATACTGCCGGCAGAACGCGAGCTGTCCGAATTAATCGGTGTTACCCGCACTACGCTGCGTGAAGTGCTGCAACGCTTGGCCCGTGATGGCTGGCTGACCATTCAGCATGGCAAGCCGACCAAGGTCAACAACTTCTGGGAAACATCGGGTCTTAATATCCTCGAAACCCTGGCCCGCCTGGATCAGGACAAAGTGCCTGAGCTGGTGGCGCAATTGCTGTCGGCGCGCACCAACATCTGCACCATCTTCATCCGGGGCGCGATCCGCAACAATCCGGAACAAGCTGCCGAAATCTTGCGGGCTGCGGACAGTGTCGATAACAGTGCCGATGCCTATGCCGAGTTTGACTATCGTCTGCATCATCAACTTGCGTTTGCCTCGGGCAACCCCATCTATGCCCTGATCCTGAACGGTTTCAAGGGGCTTTATAGCCGGGTTGGTCGTTACTACTTCTCCGATACTCAGGCTCGCGCCTCCGCTGATGCCTATTACAAGGTGTTGCGCACGCTGGCAGAGACCAAGAATCACGAAGATGTGTACAAGACGGTACGCCAATACGGCATTGAGTCCGGTAAGTTATGGACTCGCCTGCGCACAGATATGCCGAGCAACCTGTGCGATAACTGATGACGTTGAGCTCCTCTGGGATCTCGCCGAGTGATGGTAGAAAAAGAGCGCGCCCCAGGGCGCGCTCTTTGCATTATCTGTCATGGGGCAGGGTCAAGGGGAGGGGCGTCGCTCTGGACAACGACCGATGAGATCACTTGGCAGATCGCCATTGTCTTGCTCCAGCACGACATCAAACCCCCATAGCAGATGCACATGCTTGAGCACTTCATGATGGGAGTCGCCGAGTGGGATGCGGTTGTGAGGAATATAACGCAAGGTCAGAGCGCGATCCCCCTTCACCGCCACATCATAGACCTGGATGTTGGGCTCCAGATTGCTGAGGTTGTACTGGGCCGAGAGGGCGTTGCGGACCAGATGATAACCCTCTTCATTATGGATGGCCGCAATCTTGAGGTAGTTTTTCAGATCGTCATCATCGATGGCGAACAGTTTCAGATCGCGCATCACTTTCGGGCTGAGAAACTGGCTGATGAAGCTCTCATCCTTGAAGTTCTGCATGGCAAAGTGGAGGGTATCCACCCAGTTGGTGCCGGCATAGTCGGGGAACCAGCGCCTGTCCTCTTCGGTCGGGTGTTCACAAATGCGCCGCAGATCGATGAACATGGCAAATCCCAGGGCATAGGGATTGATCCCCGAGTAGTAGCGACTGTTATAGGGGGGCTGGTAGACCACATTGGTGTGGCTGTGCAGCACCTCCATCATGAAGCGATCACTCAATTTCCCCTCATCATAAAGGTGGTTGAGTATGGTGTAGTGCCAGAAGGTGGCCCAGCCTTCGTTCATGACCTGGGTCTGTTTCTGGGGATAGAAGTACTGGCTTATCTTGCGCACTATGCGCACGATTTCCCGCTGCCAAGGTTCGAGCAGGGGGGCATTCTTCTCGATGAAATAGAGCAGATTTTCCTGAGGTTCCGAGGGGTAGTGTCTGTCCGCCACATTGGAGGACTTGTGCTGCTTGGGCAGGGTGCGCCACAGCTCATTGACCTGGGTCTGCAAATAATCCTCACGGGCCTTCTGGCGCCGTTTCTCCTCGGCCAACGAGATCTTCTGGGGCCGTTTATAGCGATCCACCCCGAAGTTCATCAGAGCATGGCAGGCATCAATCAGCCGCTCTACCGCGTCTATACCGTGCTTTTCTTCGCACTCGGTGATGTAGTTTTTGGCAAATAACAGGTAATCGATGATGGATGAGGCATCCGTCCAGGTCTTGAACAGATAGTTGTTCTTGAAAAACGAGTTGTGGCCATAGCAGGCGTGAGCCATCACCAGGGCCTGCATCGGCATGGTGTTCTCCTCCATCAGATAGGCGATGCAGGGATCCGAGTTGATCACTATTTCATACGCGAGCCCCATCTGGCCTCGCTTGTAGTTGCGCTCGGTGTGGATGAAACGCTTGCCGAATGACCAATGCTGGTAGCCAATGGGCATGCCGACGCTGGAGTAGGCATCCATCATCTGTTCGGCGGTGATCACCTCTATCTGGTTGGGGTAGGTATCCAGGCGATAGTGCTTGGCGACGCGCGCTATCTCCTTGTGGTAGATCTCCAGCAGATCGAAGTTCCAGTCTGGCCCATCATCGAAGGGCGCAAAGGTTCTGGCTGTCTCTGTCATATGCCCCCCTAGGCCGCTTGCTTCTTGAACAGTTCCCTGAATACCGGATAGATGTCCTCCACCTTGCGGATATGTTCCATGGCAAAGTAGGAGTAGTGGCTCGCCACCGACTCGTATTCGTGCCACAGAGTCTGGTGGGCCCGGGTGGTGATCTCGATATAGGAGTAGTAGCGAACCCGCGGCATGATGTCGCGCAGCAGGATCTCTTTACACTGGGGCGAATCGTCTGCCCAGTTGTCGCCATCGGAGGCTTGGGCGGCGTAGATGTTCCACTGATTGGTGGGGTAGCGCTCATCCATGATGTCGCTCATCATCTTGAGCGCGCTGGAGACGATGGTGCCCCCCGTCTCCTGGGAGTAGAAGAACTCATGCTCGTCCACCTCCTTGGCCTGGGTGTGGTGGCGGATATAGACCACCTCCACATTCTTGTAAGTACGGCTCAGGAAGAGGTAGAGCAGGATGTAGAAGCGTTTGGCCATCTCCTTGGTGGCCTGATCCATGGAGCCGGAGACATCCATCAGGCAGAACATCACCGCCTGACTGGAGGGAACCGGCCGTTTGACGAAGTTATTGAACTTGAGATCGAAGGTATCGATAAAAGGCACGGCATCGATCCGTTTTTTCAGGTCGCGGATCTCCTTCTCAAGCAGTGTGATCTCAGCAAAGTGTTCGCTCGGATCTTGCTGAAGCAACAGCATGCGCGCTTCAAGTTCACGCAGAGTGCGTTTCTTGCCCGCTTGCAGTGCCATGCGTCGCGCCAGTGAGTTGCGCAGGGAACGCACTACGTTGATATTGGCCGGCACCCCGTTTGAGGTGTAGCCAGCCCGGTAGGTCTTCATCTCCATCAGCTGGTTGAGCTGCGTCTTTTGCAGGTGGGGCAGTTCCAAATCTTCGAACAAGAGATCCAGATACTCCTCCTTGGAGATCTGGAACACGAAGTCATCGCTTCCTTCCCCCTGATTGGAGGCCTGACCTTCACCCGCGCCCTGACCTGCGCCACCGCCCTTGGGTCTGTCTATCTTGTCCCCGGAGACGAATTGATCGTTACCCGGGTGCACCATCTCCCGTTTTCCCCCCTGACCCTGGTGAAAATGGGGCTCGCCAATGTCCCGCGTCGGGATGCTGATGCTCTCGCCTTTGTCTACGTCCTGGATGCTGCGCTTGGAGACGGCATCCGAGACCGCTTGTTTGATCTGCTTCTTGTAGCGGCGGATGAAGCGCTGCCGATTGACAGCGCTTTTGTTCTTGCCGTTGAGCCTGCGGTCGATAAAGTGCGCCATAACTCCCCCTTGGCAAAGCCGTCAGGCTCAGGATGACTTGCGTACCCTGAGATACCATTCGGAGAGCAGCCGCACCTGTTTACGGGTGTAGCCCTTCTCCATCATCCGCTCGACAAAGTTATCGTGTTTCTTCTGCTCTTCCGCCGAGGTCTTGCTGTTGAAGGAGATAACCGGCAGCAGCTCCTCGGTATTGGAGAACATCTTCTTCTCGATGACGGTGCGCAGCTTCTCGTAGCTGGTCCAGTTCGGATTGCGACCGGCGTTGTTGGCCCGGGCCCGCAGCACGAAGTTGACGATTTCGTTGCGAAAATCTTTCGGGTTGCTGATGCCTGCCGGTTTTTCTATCTTCTCCAGCTCGCTGTTGAGGGAGGCGCGGTCAAACAGCTGGCCCGTCTCTGGATCCCGATACTCCTGATCCTGGATCCAGAAATCCGCATAAGTGACGTAGCGATCGAAGATGTTCTGGCCGTACTCCGAGTAGGACTCGAGATAAGCGGTCTGGATCTCCTTGCCGATGAACTCCACGTAACGCGGGGTGAGGTAGCCCTTGATGAACTCCAGGTAGCGATCGTGGATCTCTTGCGGGAACTGTTCCCGCTCTATCTGTTGCTCCAGCACATAGAAGAGATGCACCGGGTTGGCCGCGACCTCGGCATGATCGAAGTTGAACACCCGCGACAATATCTTGAATGCGAAGCGGGTCGACAGGCCATTCATCCCCTCATCGACCCCGGCATAATCCCGGTACTCCTGATAGCTTTTTGCTTTGGGATCCGTGTCTTTGAGACTCTCGCCATCATAGACCCGCATCTTGGAGTAGAGGCTGGAGTTCTCCGGCTCCTTGAGTCGTGACAAGACGGTAAACTGGCCGAGGAGCTCCAGGGTTCCCGGGGCGCACTTGGCCTCGGTCAGTTCGCTGTTGGTGAGCAACTTCTCGTAGATTTTCACCTCTTCCGAGACGCGCAGGCAGTATGGCACCTTGACGATATAGACGCGGTCGAGGAAGGCTTCGTTGTTGCGGTTGTTCTTGAAGTGCTGCCATTCGGATTCGTTGGAGTGAGCCAGCAAGATACCGTCAAAGGGGAGGGCAGAGAGCCCTTCGGTGCCGTTGTAGTTGCCTTCTTGCGTCGCGGTCAGCAGCGGGTGCAGCACCTTGATGGGGGCCTTGAACATCTCGACGAACTCCATCATGCCCTGGTTGGCCTTGCACAGGGCCCCGGAGTAGGAGTAAGCATCGGCGTCATCCTGGGCAAAGTGTTCCAGCATGCGGATATCGACCTTGCCAACCAGGGAAGAGATGTCCTGATTGTTCTCATCACCGGGCTCCGTCTTGGCGATGGCGATCTGGTGCAGGATGGAGGGGTTGATCTTCTCTACCTTGAACTTGCTGATGTCACCACCGTATTCGGTGAGACGCTTTGCCGCCCAGGGAGACATGATGGGACGCAGGTAACGGCGGGGTATGCCGTACTCTTTCTCCAGCAGCTCACCGTCCTCCTCCATGTCAAACAGGCAGAAGGGGTGATCGTTGACCGGGGAACCTTTGATCCGGTAAATGGGCACCTTCTGCATCAGGGATTTGAGCTTCTCGGCCAGGGAGGATTTACCGCCGCCAACCGGACCCAGCAGATAGAGGATCTGTTTCTTCTCCTCCAGCCCCTGGGCCGAGTGTTTGAGGTAGGAGACGATCTGTTCGATGGCTTCTTCCATGCCATAGAAATCTTTGAATGCCGGATAGCGTGCAACGACTCGATTTGAGAAGAGGCGACTGAGTCGTGGATTTGTGGCGGTATCAACCATCTCGGGATCGCCGATGGCGACCAGTAGACGTTCGGCGGCGGAGGCGTAGCAGGATTTATCCTGTTTGCACATGTCCAGGAACTCCTGAATGCTGTACTCCTCTTCCCTGGCTTGCTCATAACGCTGTTG
Source organism: Aeromonas rivuli (assembly GCF_000820045.1). Classification (GTDB taxonomy): domain Bacteria; phylum Pseudomonadota; class Gammaproteobacteria; order Enterobacterales; family Aeromonadaceae; genus Aeromonas; species Aeromonas rivuli. Next base: position 95,191 of record NZ_CDBJ01000054.1, read on the forward strand.
GTAATGCTCGAAGATGCCCATAACTTAGCCCTCGTTATAGTCGCTTACCCTAAAATGACCGGTTTCTTACCCTTGTTGTACTTTCCTCTTAAGCCTAGTCAACAGCCCCCAGTAATCCATCACCGTTAACGGGATTAAATCGGTTGGCTCGCTTCCCTGGCCCTTTGGGTGGGAGGCAGTCAGCAGATGCTGTATGTTACTGACTGTTAAATTATTTCTGCCACGATAGCTGGGTAAATGTCAAAGAGATAAAAAATAAATGTTTCATCATTCTTCAATAAAAAAGTACGAATGGGATGAGGGAGAGGATCGCTATCGCCCCAGGGCAGGCCAGCCGTGCCTTGGGGAATGTCACAGTGGAATGTGCTTTACGTAAGCGTTAACGTAATGCTCAAAACTTAGAGTCTTGAGTCTAATTTTTACATTGACGCTACATTCAGGCTGCTCTAGATTGGCCCTGTGTTCGGTGCTGCGCTGCTTTAGCAAGAAGGCGTCTCAGTGTCCGAAAACAAAGCTCTGTTTAAGCACGTTTCCGTTGGCTTGACCCTCGCATCTGCGAGGGTCTTATTTTTTCGGCGCAGGCCCTCCTGTTATCCTCCTTATCTCTTCAGCACGCTAACCGGCATTCTTGGCCGGAATCCCCAAGACGGAACAAATGAGTCTATTTGGAGACTTGCACACCATAGGCCTGGGTCACCAGTGCCATCACCTGCGCAAAGGGCACCTCGCTCAGCCTCCCGAAGCCAGCCAGCTTGCCCGCCTTGAGGCGGGTGGTGAGCGGCGTGCTGATGCCGCACAGGAAGCGCGCCAGCACCCTGGGTGTTGGTTGGGGCAACAGGCTCGCCAGCGGATCGCACCAGGCGCGGATCCCGGCTTCATTGGGCAGTTGTGGGGCGAGGTGAACAGGCAGCTCCGCCACCTGGCCGCGACAGACCGAACAGTGACCGCATAAGGCCGGCGCTTGCTCATCGGCAAAATGGTGGGCAAGGGAGTGGCTCAGGCAGGTGGGTGAGGTGAAGAAGGCGAGCAGGCCTTGCAACCTGGCCAGTTCGCTCTGCTCCTTTTGCTCGAACAGAGCATGAAGCTCATCGGCGAGGACATCGAGGCTGCTCGGTGCATTCTGCACCTGATAAACCTCGGTCATCTGCTTGCTCTCCAGTTCGATGAGCCCCTGTTGCTGCAGATAGTCGAGGGCGGCCACGGCGCGGGATCGTTCCCCCTGATACCCCTGCCAGAGGGCCTCAAAATCCATGGTGCACCAGCTGCGAGCCTGAGGGGCAGAGGCGAACAGGGCCTCGAGAAAGTGGCGACGCCCCTCGCCAAAACGCGCCAATATGGCGGCTTTGTCTGCGATGAACTTGAAGCGATAGTCGGCAAAATAGCTATAAGCCGGGCTCAGCACGCCGGCCAGTTCCAGATAGACCAGGAGTGTCTTGAGGGGAAGCTGGCGAATATTGGTCTCGTTGGAGAGGCGCAGCAGCACGAACTCCCAGGACTCCCCCGCAGGGGGCAGTTGGGCCAACAGTTGACGGATGGCGGCGCGGTCCGGGGTATCCCCATAGACGAAGTTCTCCAGCACCGGCAGCTGAGCCCGGTTGGCCAGCACAGTGCAGTGGGAGAGCTGGCCATCTCGCCCGGCACGGCCTATCTCCTGGCTGTAGTTCTCGATGGACTTGGGCAAGTCGTAATGGATGACCCGGCGAATATCGGCCTTGTCTATCCCCATGCCAAAGGCGATGGTGGCGACAATGCAGTCGAGCTGGCCAGTCATGAAGGACTGCTGTATCTCCCGGCGAAGATCAGCGCCCAGCCCGGCATGATAGGCACGGGCCCGAAACCCGGCCCGGGCCAGATTGGCGGCGCACGCCTCGGCGGTGTGTTGCAGGGTGACATAGACGATGGTCGGGGCGCCAGGCGCTCGCCCTATCTCCTGCGCCAGCCAGCGGTCACGCAAGCCGGGTTCAATAGGCACAACATTCAAGTCCAGATTGGGGCGGTAGAAACCGGTCACCACCAGCCCCTGATCGTCGATATCGAACTTGCGTTGCATGTCCTGCATCACGGCCCGCGTGGCGGTGGCGGTCAGCAGCAGTACCTGGGGGATATTAAGAGCGCGCCTGTGTTCGGGCAGCTTGAGGTAATCGGGACGAAAGTTGTGGCCCCACTCCGAGATGCAGTGCGCTTCGTCCACCACCATCAACGAGAGCGGCACCCCGGCGATGAAGCGGCGAAAGCGCTCGTTTTTGAGTCGCTCGACCGAGATCATCAGGATCTTGAGCTCGCCAGCCTCTATCTGCCGCATCACCTCACGGCTCTGCTCCGGGGTCAGGCTCGAATCCAGCGTGGCTGCGGCTATCCCTTTGCGCTGCAAGAAGGCGAGCTGATCCTGCATCAGGGCGATGAGCGGGGAGATGACCAGGGTCAGGTGGGGCAGGGCCAGGGCGGGCAGTTGATAGCAAAGAGACTTGCCGGAGCCTGTCGGGAAGATGGCCGCGGCGCTGCGTCCTGCCAATATCTGCTCCATGACTGCCTGTTGCCCGGGTCTGAGCTGGGTGAAACCGAAGTGTTGTTCAAGCAAAGAGGCGATCATAGGGCGGCATCCTGAGGAAAACCCCATGATACCACCTGGACCCGGCCAGGATCGGCCAGGGACGCCAAGAGAGTGGCATTTGGCTTCGTTCTGGCGGTTGTTGATATGGTGTTATCTCATTGTTGTGGTTTTTTTGTGATGTGAAATGGGATTTTCGTGGTGTATGTGTGGAAAAAAGATGTTGCAGGTGGGATATTCCATGGGTGCGACCCCCGCCTGGAACAGAGACCCCCTCGAGAAGGTCTTCCCGCAGCTGGCGGGTTCGTTCGGTTGGTTCCGAATGAAATAGGTTCGCCGCAGGACTTCATGATTCAAGCACCGTGTGTGCACAGGGACTACATAGATGACACAACAACACCCCCTCCTTCGTCTGATCAATCGCACCAGTCTGGTCAGCCAGATCCTGATCGGTTTGATCGTTGGCATAGTGCTGGCCTTGCTCGCTCCTGAGTGGGCCAAATCGGCAGGTCTGCTCGGCAACCTGTTTGTCGGTGCCCTCAAGGCCGTGGCCCCCATACTGGTCTTCGTGCTGGTGACCGCCTCCATCACGGGTCACAAGCAGGGTCAGAAGACCAATATCCGCCCGCTGCTCGGTCTTTACCTGTTCGGTACCTTCGCCGCCGCGCTGGTGGCCGTGCTGGCCAGCTTCATGTTCCCCTCCAGCCTGCATCTGGTGGCCAATACCGCCGATGTCACCCCGCCTGGGGGCATCATCGAGGTGTTGCAGACCCTGCTGTTCAACGTGGTGAGCAACCCGGTCAAGGCCTTGATGGAAGCCAACTACATCGGCATCCTGGCCTGGGCCATCGCCCTTGGCATCGTGCTGCGTCACGCCAGTGAGAGCACCAAGGTGCTGGTTTCCGACTTGTCCGATGGGGTCTCTATCATCGTCAAGGCGGTGATCCGCTGCGCCCCGCTCGGCATCCTGGGTCTGGTCGCATCCACCCTGGCCGAGACCGGCTTCGAGGCGTTGCTTGGTTACGCCCATCTGCTGATGGTGCTGATCGGCAGCATGTTGTTCATCGCCTTTGTGGTCAACCCGCTCATCGTCTTCTGGAAGATAAAGCGCAACCCTTATCCGCTGGTGTTGACCTGCCTGAAAGAGAGCGGTGTGACCGCCTTCTTCACCCGTAGCTCCGCCGCCAACATCCCGGTCAACATGGCCCTGTGCGAGAAGCTCAAGCTGCCCAAGGACACCTATGCGGTCTCCATCCCCCTGGGAGCCACCATCAACATGGCTGGTGCCGCCATCACCATCACGGTACTGAGTCTGGCGGCGGCCCATACCCTGGGTCTGCAGGTGGATTTGGCCACGGCAGTGCTGCTCAGCGTGGTCGCAACCATCAGCGCCTGTGGCGCATCTGGGGTAGCCGGCGGCTCCCTGCTGTTGATCCCTCTGGCCTGCAGCCTGTTTGGCATCAGCAATGATGTCGCCATGCAGGTGGTCGCGGTCGGCTTCATCATCGGTGTGCTGCAAGATTCCGCCGAGACAGCCCTTAACAGCTCCACCGACGTCTTGTTCACCGCGGCAGCCTGCATGGCCGAAGACGAGGCCCTGCTGGATCACCCTGTGGTCAGCCGTAACGTCTAAATCGACGGTCAGCAATCTGGCTACGTGTCAGACATGGACATGCCCTCTTCGGAGGGCATTTTTTTTGCGTGCAGACCGTGGCTGGTGCAGGGGCGGGCTTCTCTCCCTTCCTCGCAAGCGGTGTGGCGGGCCGTCGCAGCTGCCAGACGGGCAGGCAGATGCGCAGACACAGGCGTGGCTCAAGATTGTCTGGAGGGGCGGGGCGAGCAGCATGCACTGGCTGGGAGTGGGGCTGAGCATATCAACATGGTTTGGCAGACCGCCGCTGGCGGATAACACAAAGCCCTCGATGGAGGGCTCTGGGGATCTGGTGGTGAGGCGCTAGTCGTGGTGACTGAGATCGAGGGTGATGTCGCCCACCGGGCGACAGCAACAGGGCAGACACTGCCCCGCTTCGACGAAGGCAAGGGGAGGCTCCGGGTAGTACACCTTGCCCGCCAGCAGAGGAGTGCGGCAGGCGCCGCAATAGCCGCTGCGACACTGATACTCCAGCTGGTGGCCGTGGCGCTCCAGGGTGTCGAGCAACGCCTCGCCAGGGCGAACCTGCATGGGGCCGTGCTGGCTATCTATGATGGCCAACGCCGGCTCGCGTTCAACCCCTGGGGTCTGGGCGGCCCGCTCTGGCGCCAGCAGGGCCTCACTCACAGCTCGAAGTCACCGAGATCTTCATGACTCACTTCGCTGTCTATCTGACCGACCAGATAGGAGCTCACTTCCACTTCCTGGGGGGCGACCTGGACGTTGTCAGACGACAGCCAGGTGTTGATCCAGGGAATAGGGTTTTGCTTGGCGCCGCTAAAGGCGGACGGCAGCCCGACGGCAGCCATGCGCAGGTTGGTGATGTACTCTACGTACTGGCAGAGGATGTCCTTGTTCAGGCCAATCATGGAGCCGTCCTGGAACAGGTACTCTGCCCACTCCTTCTCCTGCTCGGCCGCTTCCTTGAAGATGTCGAAGCAGGCCTGCTCACACTCCTGAGCCACGATGGCCATCTCGGGATCGTCCTGGCCGCTGCGCATCAGGTTGAGCATGTGCTGGGTGCCAGTCAGGTGCAGGGCTTCATCACGGGCGATCATCTTGATGATCTTGGCGTTGCCCTCCATCAGTTCGCGCTCGGCGAAGGCAAAGGAGCAGGCAAAGCTGACGTAGAAGCGGATCGCCTCCAGGGCGTTGACACTCATCAGACACAGATAGAGCTTCTTCTTGAGCTCATGGAGGTCGATGGTGCGCTCAGCGCCGTTGACCATATGGGTACCGGCACCGTGCAGGTTATAGAGCGCGGTCGCCTCGATGAGGTCGTCATAGTAGCAACTGATGGAGCCAGCGCGCTTGAGGATCTGCTCGTTGGTCACAATGTCGTCAAACACCTGGGAGGGGCTGTTGACGATGTTGCGGATGATATGGGTATAGGAGCGCGAGTGGATGGTCTCGGAGAAGGCCCAGGTCTCAATCCAGGTCTCCAGCTCCGGGATGGAGACCAGCGGCAGCAGCGCCACGTTTGGGCTGCGGCCCTGAATGGAGTCCAGCAGCGTCTGATACTTCAAGTTGGAAATGAAGATGTGCTGCTCGTGGGGGGGCAGGGCATGGTAGTCGATGCGATCCCGCGAGACGTCCACCTCTTCCGGGCGCCAGAAGAAGGAGAGCTGCTTCTCGATCAGCCGCTCGAATACATCATATTTTTGTTGATCATAACGGGCCACGTTGACCGGCTGGCCAAAGAACATGGGTTCCTTGAGCTGGTCATTCTGGGTCTGGCAAAACGTTGAATAAGCCATGGTGATTTGAATGTCTTGAATTGGGAAACAGGAGAGCGGGAGTGAAGGCTCCCGCTCGGTGTTTATCAGATCTTGCAGGCGCCGCCGGCACAGCCGTCATCTTGCATGTCGGCCTGGGTGTCGTCAGCCCCGTCACGGGTGTTGTGATAATAGAGGGTCTTGAGGCCGTATTTGTAGGCGGTCAGCAGATCCTTGAGCAGCTGCTTCATCGGCACCTTGTTGCCTTCGAAACGGGCCGGATCATAGTTGGTGTTGGCAGAGATCGCCTGATCCACAAACTTCTGCATGATGCCGACCAGCTGCAGGTAACCATCGACGCTCGGTTGTTTCCAGAGCAGCTCGTATTGATCCTTGAGGCGCTCGTACTCGGGCACCACCTGCTTGAGGATGCCATCCTTGGAGGCCTTGACCGACACCAGGCCGCGCGGCGGCTCGATGCCGTTGGTGGCGTTGGAGATCTGGCTGGAAGTTTCGCTCGGCATCAGGGCGGTCAGGGTGGAGTTGCGCAGACCCACGGTCTTGATCTCTTCGCGCAAGGTTTCCCAGTCCAGGTGCAGCGGCTCCTGGCACAACACGTCCAGATCCTTTTTATAGGTATCGATGGGCAGTATGCCCTGGGCGTAAGTGGTCTCGTTGAAGGCCGGGCAGGGGCCGAATTCACGGGCCAGCTGTACCGAGGCTTTGAGCAGATAGAACTGGATCGCCTCGAAGGTGCGGTGGGTGAGCGCCAGACCAGAACCGTCGGAGTAACGGGCGCCGTTCTTGGCCAGGTAGTAGGCGTAGTTGATGACGCCTATCCCCAGGGTACGGCGGTTCATGCTGCCTTTCTGGGCGGCCTTGAGCGGGTAGTCCTGATAGTCGAGCAGGGCATCCAGGGCGCGCACGGCCAGATCGGCCATCTCTTCGAGATCTTCGAGCTTCTCGATGGCGCCGAGGTTGAAGGCCGACAGGGTGCACAGGGCAATCTCGCCACTGTCGTCATCCACGTTATTGAGCGGCTTGGTCGGCAGCGCAATTTCCAGGCAGAGGTTGGATTGACGTACCGGCGCCACGCTCGGATCGAACGGGCTGTGGGTGTTGCAGTGATCCACGTTCTGGATGTAGATACGACCGGTACCGGCGCGCTCCTGCATCATCAGAGAGAAGAGATCCACCGCCTTGATGGTCTTCTTGCGAATGGCCGGATCCTGCTCGTACTTGACGTAGAGCTGCTCGAACTTGTCCTGATCCGCGAAGAAGGCGTCGTACAGGCCGGGGGCATCGGAGGGGGAGAACAAGGAGATGTCACCGCCCTTGATGAGGCGCTGGTACATCAGCTTGTTGATCTGCACCCCGTAGTCCATGTGACGGACCCGGTTCTCTTCCACGCCGCGGTTGTTTTTCAGGACCAGCAAGCTCTCCACCTCGGTGTGCCACAGGGGGTAGAACAGGGTGGCGGCACCGCCGCGCACGCCGCCCTGGGAGCAGCATTTGACCGCAGTCTGGAAGTACTTGTAGAAGGGGATGCAACCGGTGTGGAAGGCTTCGCCACCACGAATGGGGCTGCCCAGACCACGAATGCGGCCAGCGTTGATGCCGATGCCGGCGCGCTGGGAGACATAACGGACGATGGCGCTGGCGGTGGCATTGATGGAGTCCAGGCTGTCATCACACTCGATCAGCACGCAGGAGCTGAACTGACGTGTCGGGGTGCGCACGCCGCTCATGATCGGGGTCGGCAGGGAGATCTTGAAGGTCGAGACCGCATCATAGAAGCGCTTGATATAGCTCAGGCGAGTCTCTTTCGGGTACTTGGAGAAGAGGCAGGCCGCTACCAGGATATAGAGGAACTGCGGGCTCTCGTAGATCTCGCCGGTGACGCGGTTCTGGACCAGGTATTTGCCTTCGAGCTGTTTGACGGCGGCGTAGGAGAAGTCCATGTCACGCCAGTGATCCAGGTGCTCGTTGAGCTCCTCGAATTCGGCCTGGCTGTAGTCGGTCAGCAGGTGCTTGTCGTACTTGCCCATGTCTACCAGACGGGCGACATGCTGGTAGAGGTGGGGCGGTTCGAACTGGCCGTAGGCTTTCTTGCGCAGGTGGAAGATGGCCAGACGGGCTGCCATGTACTGGTAATCCGGGCTCTGTTCGGAGATCAGATCAGCGGTAGCCTTGATGACGGTTTCGTGGATGTCGGCGGTACGGATACCGTCATAGAACTGGATGTGGGACTTGAGTTCTACCTGGGAGACTGAGACGTGGTCGAGTCCCTCAGCGGCCCAGTCGAGCACACGGTGAATTTTATCCAGATCGATGGGTTCTTTGTGGCCGTTACGCTTCGTCACAAACAAGTTCATTGGCTGATGACCTTTAGTTGATTCCCGAAAAACTCACCGCAAGGCTTGACAAGCAAGCCAATTCGCCCCTCGTTTCTAGTGGGACGATATGCGGTGAGGCACAAGATGTAGTGTTATTTTGAGTTCGAGCTACAAGATAGTGAGGTCATCACAGCTTTGCAACGTATGGATGGGGGTATAGCTGTGGATAAATTGTGGGTGTCTCATGATAGTTAGTGACTGCTCACAGTGAACGGGTTTTCCTTCGTCCGCTCCCTGAAAAGCAAGCCTGCCTATCCAAGATATAAAATTAAAATAACTTTTTTTTCTTGCGAAACTAGCCCCGTTTTACTAGCAATCGCACCCCTCTGGATCCTTGCACAATCCCTGTGCGATCCGCGCCAAAAATGGTCGCCATTATGCGGCAACGTTCCCCGCGCAGAACGGTGAAAAAGTGAGTCATCGAGCCTGTGCCGTGCGTGCAAACAGACAGGGCCCGTCGGGCCCTGTCTGTTTCATGTTAATGATGGCAAGTGGATGGCGACAAGGGTCCCTCGGCGACGCATCTGCGGCATGAGCACGCGCCGGGATGGGCCATCTTTGATCCCGGCGGGATCCAGCGAGTCTGGCTGTGCGTCACCCGAGTTCGTAGCGCAACCAGTGATGCAACGCCTGCACCGTATCAAAGTGCAGATCCGCCCCCCAGGCAGCCGGGTCATCCTCCCCATGCAGGTAGCCCCAGCCGGCGATGGCGGTCAACATGCCGGCGTTGCGGCCCGCCTCGATGTCGCGCACATGGTCGCCGACATAGAGGCAGTGAGCGGCCTCGACCCCTAACTGCTCACAGGCGAAATACATGGGGGCGGGGTCGGGCTTGCGCACCGGCAGGGTATCGGCGCTGACCGTCACGCCACAGCTGGCCAGGGCCGGCAGGGCCGCCAGCAGCGGCTCGGTCAAAAAGCCCGGCTTGTTGGTGACGATGCCCCAGGGCAGGGACCGCTCGTCCAGCCATTCGATGAGATCGATCATGCCCTCGTAGGGGCGGGTGCCGACGCACAGATGGCTGGCGTAGTAATCGAGCAGGGCGCTGCGCAGGCGCGTCGCCCCCAGCTCTTCCAGCAGCTCGTCCCCCAAACCCGCCTTGAGCAGGCCGAGCGCCCCGTGGGAGGTGGTCTGGCGAATGATCTCATCCGAGAGCGGGGCAAAGCCTTCGCTTATCAGCACATGGTTGACCGCGGCGCCCAAGTCCGGGGCGGTGTCGAGCAGGGTGCCGTCCAGGTCGAACAGCACGCAGCGCACGCTTGTCTGGCGGGTACTCATCAACCCAGCTCCGGGCGGACAAACTCCACCATGTAGTTGACATCGACGTTGGCGCCCAGCTTGAAGTGGCCGGTGAGCGGCGAGTAGTGCACCCCGCTCATGTCCCGTACCAGCAGGCCCGCGGCCTCACCCATGCGACACAGTTCGGCGGGGGTGATGAATTTTTTGTGGTCATGGGTCCCCTTGGGCACCATTTTCATCAGGTATTCGGCGCCGACAATCATCATCAGGAACGACTTGGGGTTGCGGTTGATGGTCGAGACGAACACCCGGCCGCCCGGGCGCACCAGGGTGGCGATGGCACGCAGCACCGAGGCGGGATCCGGCACGTGCTCGAGCATCTCCATGCAGGTCACCACATCGTACTGACCGGGCGCCTCATCGGCGTGCTGCTCGGCGGTCATCTGCTGGTAGTGAAGTTCGACCCCCTGTTCCAGGGCGTGGAGGCGGGCGACCCCGAGGGGCTCCTTGCCCATGTCGATGCCGGTCACCTTGGCGCCACGGCGGGCCATGCTCTCGGAGAGAATGCCGCCGCCGCAGCCGATGTCGAGCACCGGCTTGCCAAACAGGCCGCCACTCTTGTCGGTGATCCAGTCAAGGCGCACCGGGTTGATTTGATGCAGCGGCTTGAACTCACCCTCCAGATCCCACCAGCGGGAGGCGATGGCTTCGAATTTGGCAATTTCTGTCAGATCGACATTGGCGTCAGTGTTCATCTTGGCAAAATCCTGTGGCAGGGCGCTCGACCCGTCGGGAGCGCAATCTATTGTCCTGGCGGGCATTATAACGAACCAACTTATGCAAACCAGCCCGATTTCCGACTTAAGCAATGGCCCTTGTTGTGTTACTATGTCGCGCTGTTTATGCCAAAGAACAACTAATTAGGGATTAAGGCTTTCTATGAGCGATCTGGCCAGAGAGATCACGCCGATCAACATCGAAGAAGAGCTCAAGAGTTCCTATCTGGATTACGCCATGAGCGTGATCGTAGGACGAGCTCTGCCGGATGTGCGTGATGGCTTGAAACCGGTTCACCGCCGCGTTCTGTTTGCTATGAACGAGTTGGGGAACGACTGGAACAAGCCCTATAAAAAATCGGCCCGTGTGGTCGGTGACGTAATCGGTAAATACCACCCCCACGGCGACAGTGCCGTGTATGACACCATCGTCCGCATGGCGCAGGATTTTTCCATGCGTTACATGATGGTCGACGGTCAGGGTAACTTCGGTTCGGTCGACGGCGACAGCGCCGCCGCCATGCGTTATACCGAAGTCCGGATGGCGCGCATCTCCCATGAGCTGCTGGCCGATCTGGACAAAGAGACCGTGGACTGGGTGCCCAACTATGACGGCACCGAGCTGATCCCGGCTGTCATGCCCACCAAGGTGCCCAACCTGCTGGTCAACGGCTCCTCCGGTATCGCGGTGGGCATGGCGACCAACATTCCGCCTCATAATCTCACCGAGATAGTGAACGGCTGTCTGGCGCTGATCGAAAATGGCTCCCTCACCATCGATGAGCTGATGACCTACATCAGCGGCCCAGACTTCCCCACCGGCGCCATCATCAACGGTCGTTCCGGCATCGTGCAGGCCTACCGCACCGGTCGCGGCTCCGTCTATGTGCGTGCCAAGGCCGAAGTGGAAGTGGACGAGAAGACGAGTCGCGAGACCATCATCGTTCACGAGCTGCCTTATCAGGTGAACAAGGCGCGGTTGATCGAGAAGATCGCCGAGCTGGTCAAAGAGAAGAAACTCGAGGGCATCAGTGCCCTGCGCGATGAGTCTGATAAAGACGGCATGCGCATCGTTATCGAGATCAAGCGCGGCGAGTCCGGCGAGATTGTGCTGAACAATCTCTACAAGCACACCCAGATGCAGACCACGTTCGGCATCAACATGGTGGCGCTCGATAACAACCAGCCCAAGGTGATGAACCTTAAAGAGATCCTGGATGCCTTCCTGCTGCACCGCCGTGAGGTAGTGACCCGCCGGACCGTGTTCGAACTGCGCAAGGCGCGGGATCGGGCGCACATCCTGGAAGGTCTGGCTGTTGCGCTGGCCAACATTGACCCCATCATCGAGCTGATCCGTCACTCCGACACCCCTGCCGACGCGAAGGCCAAGCTGGTCGCGCGCGGCTGGGAGCTCGGCAACGTGGCCGGCATGCTGGAAAAAGCCGGTGACGATGCAGCCCGCCCCGAGTGGCTGGAGCCTGAGTTCGGTATCCGTGAAGGCCAGTACTTCCTGACCGAGCAGCAGGCCCAGGCCATCCTTGACCTGCGTCTGCACAAGCTGACCGGTCTGGAGCACGAGAAGATCCTGGAAGAGTACCAATCTCTACTGGATCTGATCGCCGAGCTGCTGTTCATTCTGGCAAGCCCGGAACGCCTGATGGAAGTGATCCGCGATGAACTGCTGGCCGTGCGCGAGCAGTATGGCGACGAGCGTCGCACCGAGATCAGCGCCTCCAGCGCCGAGATCAACATCGAAGATCTGATCACCCCGGAAGACGTGGTGGTGACCCTCTCTCACCAGGGTTATGTGAAGTATCAGCCGCTGACCGACTACGAGGCCCAGCGCCGCGGTGGTCGTGGCAAGTCGGCCACCCGGATCAAGGAAGAGGACTTTGTGGAGCGTCTGTTGGTGGCCAACACCCACGACACCATTTTGTGCTTCTCCACCCGTGGCAAGGTCTACTGGCTCAAGGTGTATCAGCTGCCTGAGGCGTCCCGTAGCGCCCGTGGCCGCCCGATCATCAACTTGCTGCCGCTGGAAGAGGGTGAACGTATCACCGCCATCCTGCCGGTCAAAGAGTATAGCGACGACAAGTATGTGTTCTTCGCCACCGCCGACGGTACCGTGAAGAAGACCAGCCTGTCAGCGTTCAGCCGTCCGCTCTCCTCCGGCATTCGTGCCATCAACCTCAAAGAGGGCGATGAGCTGATTGGCGTGGACATCACCGATGGCAGCAACGAGATCATGTTGTTCTCCGATGCGGGCAAGGTGGTTCGCTTCAATGAAGGCAGCGGCCGCGCCGATGCGGATGTCGAGAACGATAGCGACGCCGATGAGGATGTGGAAGCCGATGCCGTCAGTGATGACGACAGCAGTGACGCCGCCGAAGGCAGCGAAACCAAGGGCACCTTCAAGGGGGTTCGCCCCATGGGTCGTACCGCCGGTGGGGTACGGGGTATCCGTCTGCTCAATGGCGACAAGGTGGTCTCTCTCATCGTCCCCCGTGGCGAAGGCGCCATCCTGACCGCTACCGAGAACGGTTATGGCAAGCGTACCGCGCTGACCGAGTACCCGACCAAGAGCCGTGGTACCCAGGGCGTTCGCTCCATCAAGGTGGACGAGCGTAACGGCAAGGTGATCGATGCGATCCAGGTCGAAGATACCGACCAGATCATGCTGATCACCAATGGCGGCACCCTGGTGCGTACTCGCGTTGCCGAGGTGAGCATCATAGGCCGTAACACCGGTGGTGTTCGTCTGATCCGTACCGGTGAAGATGAGACAGTGGTCGGTCTGCAGCGTATCGCCGAAAGCGACGAGGAAGAGGTCCTGATGGATGGTGAGTCGGCTGAAGCCGGTACCGCCGCCGCAGGTGACATCGTCCCCGAGTCGGGCGAGGCTCAGCAGAGTGATCAAGCCGAACAGGCCGATGAGGAGTAATACTCCATCGTCTGGCCGAGTTGGCTAGTTGCTGCAAAAAAGAGCGCCTTAGGGCGCTCTTTTTTATGGTCTGCAGTTGGCTGGCGGCAACCTTGGATCTGGCTGGCGTTGTCTCGCTCAGCATGAGCTCCTTGGCCGGCAGGACCGAATGTCATCTGGTTGTCATGGCACAAGGATAAGCTGCACTCGACATCAGCCGGTGTCGTGTCATGTCGAGGAGTCTGCGATGTTACAACTCTGGTGGTCGAAATGGTTCGGGGATGAGTCTGGGGCTGAGCGGGAAGAGGAGTTGGTGGCCTTTGAGCCATCCAGGATCCCGGTTGAATTGCTAAAAGGCAGCCAATCGTCCTGAAGCTCAGCCGCTCTCTGCGCTGCAGGGGGCAGTGGTAAAGCGGGAGAGGGGATATGTCTCCCGCTAGATGCCACAGGGCCATCCTGGGGATGGCAGTGCCAGCCAGGACCTGGTGGTAACTACCCGCAGCAGAGTCCTTGCTCCGCTCTACGCTCCCACTCTTGATACTCCATTATCCGTGATCCCATGGTTTCACTTGGGTTCGCGGTTCCCTCCTGAACCTCTCCATCCTGTGTCTGCTCCCATTGCCTGGATGCCCGGCTCACCGTCTGTTGCCACGCTGTCATCCTTTCATCTCGATGGGTTGGCGGGGCGGGTGACGCTAGAACAGTTCGAACTGTTGATGGGGGCGGATAAAAGCGCGTTGATTAAGGGGCGTATGAGCCGAGTTGAGCCCCGAGCGTTTGCAGATCAGCCGAAAGCGCTGGGCAAGCAGCTCGGCAAACTGGCCGCTGCCACGCATGCGATCCCCGAAGGCCGGGCTATTGAGCCGGCCTTCCCGGCTGGCTTTCAGTTGATTCAGGACAGCCTGCCGCTTGTCGGGATAGTGCAACGTCAGCCAGTCATCAAAGAGCTGCGTCAGCTCATGGGGCAGGCGCAGCAAGATGTAGTCAGCCTGGTTGGCCCCCTGCGCGGCGGCCGCGCTGATGATCTGCTCGAGTTCAGATCCGTTGAGCCTGGGGATCATGGGGGCTGCCAGTACTCCCACCGGGATCCCGGCCCGTGCCAGCTTGCCGATCACCGCCAGCCGTCCCTGCCCCGTACTGGCTCTGGGTTCCAGTTTTCGCCTGAGATCCTCATCCAGTGTGGTGACCGAGACCATGACGTGGCACAAGTCTTCGCTGGCGAGAGCCTGTAGCAACTCGAGGTCTCTGAGCACCATGGCGCTCTTGGTAATGATGCCTACCGGATGCTTGTGGGCCAGCATCACTTCGAGCAAGGCGCGGGTGAGGCGGTATTGCTGCTCAATGGGCTGATAGGGATCGGTATTGGCGCCAATGACGATGGTCTGTGGTTGATATCCGGGTTTGGAAAATGCCTGACGCAATAGGTGGGCGGCGTTGAGCTTGGCAAACAGTTTTGTTTCAAAATCGAGCCCTGGGGAGAGCTCCAGGTAGGCATGGCTGGGCCTGGCATAGCAATAAATACAGCCATGTTCACAACCCTGATAGGGGTTGATGGAGCGACTAAAGGGTACATCCGGCGACTGGTTATGGCTGATGATGCTCCTGGCCTGGATCCCGTGCACCTGGGTTTGAGGGGCGCTATTCATAAACTCGGGCGCCCAGTCGATGCCTTGTTGCCAGCCATCGTCGACGGCCTCGATGCGGAGGCCACTGAAACGATGATCCAGGTTGTGAAGGGTACCGCGTCCAGCCATCTCTCACTGCTCATAATAACTGTGTTTATATACAGTCATTGTGAGCGATGAGACCGACAAAGACAAGTCGCCAGACGACAGTGGGATGGGCCCCTCATCCAATGAGGATGGGGAGGGGCCAGGGGCTGACGCAAACCCCCGGTACTGCTCAGGCTTGCGTTCCAGATTACATTTCGTTTACATAAACCAAATGCGAACTGGATCACGGAACTCCTTATGACAAAGTCACGCTACCGCTGGTTGTTCATTGGCCTGACCGGTGTGCTGATCTGGCGTCTGCTGCCGGATGGTGCAGACGAGATGCACAGTGCCCAGCGCGCCTGGCAGCAGGGGCGTTTCAGTCAAGCCGTCGGGATCTGGCAGTTGAAAGCCGAGGCGGGAGAACCCAGAGCGCAGGCCTTGATGGGATGGAGCCATGAGCTGGGGCAGGGCAGTACCGCGGATGTGGCTGAGGCGATTCGCCTCTATCGCCTGGCTGCCGAGGGGGGTGATGCCTTTGGTCAATATCGCTTGGGGGAGGTTTATCTGCGCGGTCATGGGGTGACGCAGGATCTGGCGCTGGCGTTTCACTGGATGGATCTGGCGGCCCGCAACGGTGATGTGCCCGCCATGCTCAAGCTTGGCATTTTGCATCTGATGGGGGTCAATGGCCGGGTGGACCTGGTTCAGGCCAGGCAGTGGCTGTTTCAGGCCGCCCAGGGGGGCAACAAGATGGCGCTGCGGGTGTTGGAGGAGCTGACCCTGGCGGAGGAGGGCAAGAGCCAGTTCGATTTCAACTGGCAGCCACTGCTGGTTGGGGCCAGCTGATCCGGCCAATGACAGGGTTGGCTTGAGCTGCGAAAGAAGGAGGTCTGCCATCAACTACCAGACCTCCTTATTGTTTGGGGCGCGTGATGAGTCTCAGGGGCCGTGACTCGTCTCCTGGCGTGAGTTAGCCCACAGGGTGGTGCAGTTTCCCGCCCTTTGCGGCCTTTGCTAGGTGTTCTGCGGCATTTCGGGATTGCGCTGTACGGATCTCCCGGGTGAAAAGATGAAGAAACTGATCGCTGCCAGCAGGAAGGCGCTGGCCGCCCCATAAACCATGACCCAGCCAAATCCGGCGACCAGAGCCTCATTGACCGCTTCGGCGGGGATGGCGATGTGCGGCAGCAAGGCGCTATGTTGCTCCAGCACAGCGATATCCCCGGCGGCTATTTTTTCCGCGAAAAGCCGCAGGCTCGCCCCCTCGACAATACCCAACTTGTTGCGCAGATAGGCCATGATGCCTTCAACCAGAATGAACCCCATCACGGCGATGTTGAATGCCAGCGAGATCATCCTGGCGCTGGTATCTGCTCCCGACGCCATGCCTACCCGTTCGGCTGATACTGCGGCGGTAATAGTGTTGGTGGTTGTGGTGTTGGTTAAACCCAGCCCAATTCCTGCCAAGACGGCCCCCGGCAAGAGCAGCCAGCCCGGTTGGGCAGACTGGCTGCCAGCTCTCATCAGCACGAAGCCCATGCCGATGATCGATAGCCCCACAGGGATCACGATGCCGGCTTGATAGCGCATCGCCAAGCGTTCAGCCAGTGGCGGGATGAACAGGGTGGGCAAGGTGTAGGCCAGCAGGGCGAGGCCGGTCTGCACGTTGTCATACCCCAAAGCCACATGGAAATAGATCGGCAGATAGATGATGAATGGCCAGAAGCTGAAGTTTTGCCCCATGGATCCGAGCAAGGCACCGGAAAAGTTGCGCACCCGAAACATTGAGAACTCCAGCATGGGCCTACGGCTGGTTCGCTCGGCAACCACGAAACTGGCGAAGCTCAGCATGGACATTCCTATGATGCTCATGGCGGCGGCACTGCCAAATCCAAGCACCGGACCTTGAGTGACGAACAGGACCAGGCAGAACACGGCAACCGACAAGGTGGCGATCCCTTTGATATCGAGGTGGGTCGCATGAGGATCGCGGGACTCCTGCACCCCTATCTGGCTGAGCAGCAAGGTCATGACGGCCAGGACCGCGTGGATCAGAAATACCCATTGCCAGCTCGCCAGCGCCAGGATGGCGCCACCCACTATCGGGCCAAAGCCGAGACCGGCGCCGAACACCATCCCCCACCAGGCAAAGGCGGCGCCGCGTTCACGCCCATCCCGAAACTGATTGGACAAGATGGCAATCTGGCAGATCAGCATCATCGCAGCACTCAATCCCTGGAGAAAGCGTGCCACGATCAACACGGCGGCGCTCTCGGCCAGTCCACAGATGAGCGACGTGACGCCGAAGGCAAGAATGCCGATGGTGAAGATGCGTTTACGACCGTAACGGTCGGCCAGGGTACCAACGCCCATCAGGATGGTTGTCATCGCAATGGTATAGGCGGCCATGATCCATTGGAGCTGCCGGAAACTGGCTCCCATGACCTGCTCTATGGTGGATAGAATGGGCGGGACGCTGGAAATCTCCAGTCCCAGCATCAACGCGGACAAGCAGACGGCAGCCAGGGCAAAGGAGCCTTGGCGTCTTGGTGACAGTGTCATGGGGTACCTTCAAATGATGGGAACATGGGGGGCCTGTTAGGCGCCACCTCAAGAGCGAGCCGCACGCAAAAAGACACGTACGACACCTCGATGAAGGATGTTAGGGAATACAGAACTATTGCTCAATGGTATGGTTGGGTATATCAGAGACAACAAATTTGGATGGTTCATGACTCGACAGGTGCTTGATGTGGAGTCGGTGCTGGCATTCGTCACCATCGCTGATTTTCAGAGTTTCACCAGAGCCGCCGAGGCCCTGGGGACGACCCAGGGCGCCATCAGCGTGAAATTGAAGCGCCTGGAGGATCGACTCGGCTACAAACTGCTCGAACGCACCCCCAGGCTGGTGCGGCTGTCGGCGCAGGGCAGTGTCTTTCTCAATCCGGCCCGTGAGTTCGTTGCCGCCCATGACCGCGCCATGGTCGCGCTGGTTTGCGAAAGCCGACGCTTTCGGTTGGGCATTGCCGAGCATGTGGCGGGGCCCGAAATCCCGTTGTTGTTGGCACGGCTCAGCGAGCGCGATCCCGCCCTGACAATCGAAGTGCGGCTGGAGAATTCCCGCAGCTTGCTCAACGCCTTTGACGAAGGGGCGCTCGACGCTGTGATTGTCCGCCAGGAAGATGATCGCCGCAGTGGTGAAGATTTGGGGCCGGAGCACTTTGGCTGGTTTGCCGCTCCCGGCTTCTATCATCAGCCAGGGAAACCGGTACGACTGGCCGCCCTCGCACCTTGTTGTGGTGTGCGCGACATCGCCATTCGAGCACTGAGTGGTGCTGACATTGAGTGGAGTGAAGTCTTTGTTGGTGGAGGTCATTCGGCCGTCATGGCCGCCGTGTCGGCCGGGCTGGCGGTCGCTGCGTTATCTTGCCGTCTGGCGCCACCCGATGCGGTGGAAGTAGGGCAGCGTCTGGGCCTGCCCGCGTTGCCCTCGTCGAGGATCATGCTCCATTCGACACTGACGGATCACCGCTCGCGCGATGCCCTGCGGACACTGGTTGCTGTGTATCGGGAGCACCGCGTGCCAGCGCATGCCAGTGTGGCATTCTGAACATGGCCCTTTGTCGGGGGGCTCCCATCGCTCTCGTTGGCGTGCCAGCCTCTTCTGCCCGAGGGTGTCACATGCTTTACTTTTCGCGCTGTGCCAGCGTGATGAAGCTGGGTTGATTGTCCATGCCGGGCGCGATGATCCACATTGTGGCCGCTGAGTAATGGATTCTTCTCGCGCCCAGATAGCGACCATTCAAACTTGTCTGGGTTGTCACGTCTGATACAATCCTCGACTGTCCCCGTTAATGGATAGCCTCGCACGGAGTAAAGTGCGTATCACCGCGTGTAGCAGCCGTATTGTGAACGGTGAAACATCAAGGTGAGTTGCTTGATATTGAAGGATATTTTCAATTCACACGTGGCCTTTGGTAGGGGTCACCACTGTCAAGGAAGCAATCATGCCAATCATTACTCTGCCTGACGGCAGTCAACGTCAATTTGCCCAGGCCGTTTCCGTCATGGACGTCGCCGCGGACATAGGTCCCGGTCTCGCCAAGGCGTGCATTGCCGGTCGGGTGAACGGTGAACTGGTGGATGCCTGCGAGCTGATCGAAGCCGATGCCCAGCTCTCCATCATCACCGCCAAAGACGAAGAGGGTCTCGAGATCCTGCGTCACTCCTGCGCGCACCTGCTCGGTCATGCCATCAAGCAACTCTGGCCGCAGACCAAGATGGCCATAGGTCCTGTCATCGACAACGGCTTCTACTATGACGTCGATCTCGATCATACCCTGACCGAAGAGGACATGGCTGCACTGGAAGCCCGTATGCTCGAGTTGGCAGACAAGGATTATGACGTCGTCAAGAAGCGGGTCTCCTGGCAGGAGGCGCGCGATGTGTTCGCGGCCCGTGGCGAGAGCTATAAAGTCGAGATCCTGGATCAGAATATCGCCCGTGATGATAAGCCCGGTCTCTATCATCACGAAGAGTACGTCGACATGTGTCGTGGCCCCCACGTGCCCAACATGCGTCATTGCCACCATTTCAAGTTGCAGAAGATGTCCGGCGCTTACTGGCGTGGCGACTCCAACAACAAGATGCTGCAGCGTATTTACGGTACCGCCTGGGCCGACAAGAAGCAGCTCAAGGCCTACTTGCAACGCCTCGAAGAGGCCGCCAAGCGTGACCACCGAAAAATTGGCAAGCAGCTCGACCTGTATCACATGCAGGAAGAGGCCCCCGGCATGGTGTTCTGGCACAACGATGGCTGGACCATCTTCCGTGAGCTGGAAACCTTCATGCGCACCAAGCTGCGTGAGTATGACTATCAGGAGGTGAAAGGCCCCTCCATGATGGATCGCGTGCTGTGGGAACGCTCCGGTCACTGGGATAAATATGCCCAAGGCATGTTCACTACCCAGTCCGAGAACCGTGAGTACGCCATCAAGCCGATGAACTGCCCGGGTCACGTGCAGATCTTCAACCAGGGCCTCAAGTCCTACCGCGACCTGCCATTGCGCATGGCCGAGTTTGGCTCCTGCCACCGCAATGAGCCGTCCGGTTCCCTGCATGGTCTGATGCGAGTCCGTGGTTTTACCCAGGATGACGCTCACATCTTCTGTACCGAAGATCAGATCATGGAAGAGGTTTCGGCCTGTATCCGTATGGTCTATGACGTCTACGGCACCTTTGGCTTCGAAAACATCGTGGTCAAGCTTTCGACTCGTCCGGAACAGCGCATCGGTTCAGATGAAGCCTGGGATCGCGCCGAAGCGGCCCTGGCCGAAGCCCTGGTGCTGAACGGCCTGAAGTACGATCTGCAGCCGGGTGAAGGGGCGTTCTACGGCCCTAAAATTGAATTCACCCTGCACGATTGCCTGGATCGTGCGTGGCAGTGTGGTACAGTGCAGCTCGATTTCGCCCTGCCAGGTCGGCTGGGCGCCACTTATGTGGGCGAGGACAACGAGCGTCACGTCCCCGTGATGATACATCGCGCCATCTTGGGGTCCATCGAGCGCTTCATCGGCATATTGACCGAAGAGTACGCAGGACTGTTCCCTACCTGGTTGGCACCGACTCAGGCCGTGGTGATGAATATCACGGATAATCAGGCCGATTATGCCGTAAAAGTGGCCAAAGCATTGAATGATGCGGGCCTTCGTGCAAAAGCGGACTTGAGAAATGAGAAGATTGGCTTTAAAATCCGCGAGCATACTTTGAAACGAGTACCTTTCATGCTGGTCTGTGGCGATAAAGAAGTTGAAGCCGGTCAGATTGCAGTACGGACTCGTAAAGGGGCTGACCTGGGCACTTATCCTGTTGAAGAGCTAATCGCTCTACTGTCCCAGGAAGTTCAGACCCGCGGACAAAAGAAAGTGGAGGAATAAGCTATAAAAGGCGGAAAAAAACTGGGCAAGCAACCGCAAGCCCGCGCTCACCGGATCAATACCGAGATTCGTCTGAAAGAAGTTCGTTTGACTGGACTTGATGGTGAGCCTTTGGGCGTCGTCGAAATCCATGATGCACTGAACTTGGCCCTTGAGGCTGGAGTAGATCTGGTCGAGATCAGCCCTAACGCTGAACCGCCCGTTTGCCGAATCATGGATTACGGCAAATTCCTCTACGAGAAGAGCAAGACCACCAAAGAACAGAAGAAAAAGCAGAAAGTTGTCCAGGTCAAGGAAATCAAATTCCGTCCTGGTACAGACGAAGGCGACTATCAGGTAAAACTACGCAACCTGGTTCGCTTTTTAGAAGACGGGGACAAGGCGAAGGTCACCCTGCGCTTCCGCGGTCGTGAAATGGCTCACCAGGATCTTGGTATCAAGGTACTGGAGCGCGTCAAGAACGATCTGGAAGAGCTGGCCGTAGTCGAGTCGTTCCCGAAAGTCGAAGGCCGTCAAGCTGTGATGGTTCTCGCACCTAAGAAGAAATCTTAAGGCCCACAAGAAATTGACTCATGGGTTCGCCCCATGAGTCGGTTCGCCTTGCGATTTTGTTGTCACTCACAATGCGGAGTATGAAATGCCGAAGATGAAAACCAACCGGGGTGCTGCAAAGCGCTTCAAGAAGACTGGCTCAGGTCGCTTCAAGTGCAAGCATAACCACCTGCGTCACATCCTGACCAAGAAGAGCAGTAAGCGTAAGCGTAAGCTGGGGCCGAAGTTCATGGTTTCTGCTGCCGACCACAAACGTGTTGTCGCTTGTCTGCCGTACGCATAAGGGGGATGTGAAAAATGCCAAGAGTTAAACGTGGTGTGACTGCTCGCGCTCGTCACAAGAAAGTAATGAAAGCCGCCAAGGGTTACTACGGCGCCCGTTCCCGTGTCTACCGCGTAGCGGTACAAGCGGTAACCAAAGCTGGTCAGTATGCCTATCGTGACCGTCGCCAGAAAAAGCGTCAGTTCCGTCAGCTGTGGATTGCACGTATCAACGCTGCAGCCCGTCAGAATGGTCTGTCCTACAGCCGTCTGATCAACGGTCTGAAGAAAGCGTCTATCGAAATCGATCGCAAGATCCTGTCCGATATCGCTGTTCACGACAAGTTGGCTTTCACCGCCCTGGTTGAAAAGGCTAAAGCAGCGCTGGTTTAATCCGGTTCTGTTATGAAAGATAAAAGGAGGCCCAGGCCTCCTTTTTTGTATCTGCAATTCACCGAATTCTGTTACCAGACCCGACTGTTACCTCCGTATATCTGCAATATGATGTCGTATATGCCAACAAACTAGTGTTGTCGCCCCATATTTAACGGGGGGAGGGGATCAAGTCAGCCTCTTACCCGATAACAAAATGATTTCTCGGGAGAAAAGGCTACCTTAACTATGGTCAGCCAAGGGGCTTTTTTTGTATTATCCCCCTCTTGACCTTATTTAGCCTACAGGCTCCTGTTTCGGGAGTGGTGACGAGGAAGACATGCAACAGCTTGAAGAAGTAGTCGGCCAGGCCAAGGCCGAAATTGAGGGCGTCAATGACGTGGCGACCCTCGACGAGATCCGGGTCAAATATCTGGGTAAAAAAGGCTTTTTTACCGAGCAGATGAAGACCCTGGGTGCCTTGTCCGCCGAGGCGCGTCCCGCAGCCGGCGCCGTGATCAACCAGGCCAAGCAGCAGGTGCAAGATGCCCTGAATGCGCGCCGCGATGATCTCGCCGCCCAGGAGCTGAACCAGAAGCTGGCCGCCGAGACCATCGACATCAGCCTGCCGGGCCGCCGCATCGAGAACGGTGGTTTGCACCCGGTGACCCGCACCATTGAGCGCATCGAACGTCTGTTTGGCGAGATGGGTTTCAAGGTCGAGCGCGGTCCCGAGATTGAAGATGGTTTCCACAACTTCGATGCGCTGAACATTCCGGCTCATCACCCGGCGCGTACCGATCACGATACCTTCTACTTCAATCCCGATCTGATGCTGCGTACCCACACTTCCGGTGTGCAGATCCGCACCATGCAGCAGCAACAGCCGCCAATTCGCATTATTGCGCCGGGCCGCGTCTATCGTAACGACTACGACATGACCCACACCCCGATGTTCCATCAGGTCGAAGGTCTGCTGGTGGACGAGCATGCCAGCTTTACCGAGCTGAAGGGCATACTGCACGACTTCCTGCGCAACTACTTCGAGGAAGACTTGACCATTCGCTTCCGTCCTTCCTACTTCCCGTTCACCGAGCCGAGCGCCGAAGTGGACGTGATGGGCAAGAACGGCAAGTGGCTGGAAGTGCTGGGCTGCGGCATGGTGCACCCGAACGTGCTGCGTTCGGTCGGCATCGATCCGGAAAAATACTCCGGCTTTGCCTTCGGCATGGGCGTTGAGCGTCTGACCATGCTGCGTTACGGGGTCAATGACCTGCGTGCCTTCTTCGAAAACGATCTGCGCTTCCTCAAGCAGTTCAAGTAAGGGCGAGAGAACATGAAATTCAGTAAATCCTGGGTGATGGAGTGGGTCCGCACCGAGTTGAGTGACAACGCACTGGCCGAGCAGATCACCATGGCGGGTCTGGAAGTGGACGCCATCGAGGCAGTCGCTGGCCAGTTCAACAACGTGGTCGTGGGTGAAGTGGTCGAGTGTGCCCAGCATCCGGATGCCGACAAGCTGCGGGTGACCAAGATCAACGTGGGCGAAGCCGAGCTGCTGGACATCGTCTGCGGCGCGCCGAACTGCCGCACCGGCTTGAAAGTGTGTGTGGCCAAAGTCGGGGCGACCCTGCCGGGCGATTTCACCATCAAGAAGGCCAAGCTGCGTGGCCAGCCGTCTCACGGCATGCTCTGCTCCTTCAGCGAGCTGGGTATCGAGGTGGAAGCGGACGGCATCATCGAGCTGCCGAGTGATGCCCCCATCGGCACCGACATTCGCGACTACTTGAATCTGAACGACGTCGCCATCGACGTGGACTTGACCCCGAACCGGGCCGATTGCCTCGGCATTGCAGGTCTGGCCCGCGAGATTGGCGTGCTCAACAGCGTGGATGTGGTCGAGCCGAACTGGACCCCTGCTGCCGCTACCATAGACGCGACCTTCCCGATCCGGGTTGAAGCAACCGCCGATTGCCCCCGTTATCTGGGCCGCGTCATCAAGGGGCTGAACTTGCAAGCGCAGAGCCCGCTCTGGATGCAAGAGAAGCTGCGCCGTGGCGGCATTCGCTCCATCGACGCTATCGTCGACATCACCAACTTCCTGCTGCTGGAATATGGTCAGCCGATGCATGCCTTCGACTTGGCCAAGCTGGAAGGGGAACTGGTTGTACGCCGCGCCAAGAGCGATGAGCCGATGACCCTGCTGGACGGTACCGAGGTGAAGCTCAAAGAGACCACCCTGGTGATTGCCGATACACAAGGCCCTGCCTGCATGGCCGGTATCTTCGGCGGCGATCGCACCGGTGTGTCCGAGACCACCACCGACATCCTGCTGGAGTGCGCCTTCTTCGCGCCGCTCTCCATCACCGGCCGGGCCCGTGCCTACGGTCTGCACACCGACTCTTCCCACCGCTTCGAGCGCGGGGTCGATCCCGAGCTGCAAGCCAAGGTGATGGACAGAGCCACCCGCCTGCTGCTGGACATTTGTGGCGGAGAGTGCGGCGGCGAAGCCGGTCCGGTCATCGAGGTCAAATCCGATGCCCATCTGCCCAAGGCTACCCCCATCAAGCTGCGCCGTGCCAAGCTCGACAAGGTGATCGGCATCAGCGTGGCCGACGCCCAGGTGCTCGAGATCCTGACCCGCCTCGGCATGCAGGTGACGGTTGACGCCGACGGCTGGACCGCGCTGGCCCCCTCCTGGCGTTTCGACATCGCCATCGAGGAAGACCTCATCGAGGAAGTGGCCCGCATCTACGGCTACAACAAGATCCCGAACCTCAAACCCGCCGCCTCTCTGGCGATGGTGGAGCAGGCCGAAGGCCAGGTGACCCTCAAGCGGGTACGTGATCTGCTGGTCGACCGCGGTTTTCAGGAAGCCATCACCTACAGCTTCGTGGATCCCAAGGCTCAGCAGGCTCTGTTCCCCCAGAGCGATGCCCTGGTGCTGCCCAATCCAATCTCGGTCGAGATGTCCGCCATGCGCGTCTCTCTGTTCCCGGGTCTGGTGCAGGCGGTGGTCTACAACCAGAACCGCCAGCAGGGCCGTGTGCGTCTGTTCGAGCAGGGTCTGCGCTTCATCAAGGACGAGCGTGCCGAAAACGGCATCCGTCAGGAGCCGATGCTGGCCGGCATCATCACCGGCAACCAGAGCGATGAGCACTGGGACATCAAGAGCCGCGGCAGCGACTTCTTTGATTTGAAAGGGGATCTGGAAGCGGTACTGGATCTCACCGCCGAAGGGGCCAGCTTCAGCTTCGCACGTACCGAACACAGTGCCCTGCACCCGGGCCAGAGCGCGGCCATACTGCGCAACGGCGCGGTGATCGGCCACATCGGCGTGATCCACCCGAGCCTCGAGAAGAAGCTGGGTCTCAAGACCCGTGCCATCATGTTCGAGCTGGAGTTGAACAAGTTGATCCCTGCCAAGGTGCCGGTTGCGGCCGAAGTGTCCCGCTTCCCGGCCAACCGTCGCGACATCGCCGTGGTGGTCGACGCTGCGGTTCTGGCCGGTGATGTGCTCGCAGTAATTAAAAAAGTTGGCGGAAATCAGTTAGTTGGAATAAACTTGTTTGACGTATACCAGGGTGCTGGTATGGCAGAGGACAAGAAGAGCCTGGCCATCAGTCTTGTATTGCAAGACACCCAGCGCACCCTGGAGGAGAAAGAGATTGCCGAGACCGTAGACAATGTCGTGCGGGCCCTCGGTGAAGAGTTGAATGCATCCTTGAGGGATTGATCTATGGCGCTTACCAAAGCCGACATTGCAGAGCACCTGTTCACCCAGCTCGGGATGAGCAAGCGTGAAGCCAAAGATATGGTGGAAGCCTTCTTTGAGGAGATCCGACAGGCGCTGGAACGCGGCGAACAAGTCAAAATCTCGGGCTTCGGTAATTTTGATCTTCGTGAGAAGAACCAGCGTCCAGGACGTAACCCCAAGACGGGCGAGGATATTCCCATCAGCGCCCGTCGGGTGGTGACCTTCCGCCCCGGCCAGAAACTCAAGGCCAGGGTTGAGACGGTCGAACCCAATGAGTCTTGAGTTAACTAACGAAAAGCCAGGCGTCTGCCTGGCTTTTGCTATGTCATGATCCGCGCGATTTTTCTGTTGGCCAGCCTGCTGGCCGGCACGGCTCACGCCATGGTGCTGCCGTTGCCCCCCTCGACCCAGCACTATGTCTCGTCCATTGACCAGCTCACCTTCTGCTATCCCAGCCTGGTGCGTTCCCCCTATCTGGAGAAGAAGGGTGGCTTTTTGATGGATCAACTCGACAGGCTGGCCAACACACTGCCGATCCCCCTGATCAAAATACGACTCGACAGCTGGGAAGCGGTTCGGGACGGGTTGCGATCCGGGCGATGCGATCTGGTGCCGAGCATAGGCCCTGCCCCGACACCCCGCGCGGGTTACCTCTATAGCCGCACCATACTCGAGTCCGAGTCCGCCATTCTCTACCGTGGCAAACTCAATAACGCCATCTTTCTGGTATCCCCCGTCTGGCAGCAGAGCAAACGTCTGAGCCGGCTCTACCCCAGAGCCACTCAGCTGACCCTCGCCAATCCCGATCGCTGGTTTGAGGCACTCAAGGCCGGCGAGGGGAGTGCCTATCTGGGCGACTATCTGCAACTGCGCCATCTGATGCGGCAAAACCCGGCCGAAGGGTTGCGGCTGAGGCGACTGCGCAGTGATGATTGGGTCATTGGCTACCGGCTGGAGATGGGGGATAAGCCCGAGCTGAAGCGCCTGGTCGACACCGGTATTCGCTATCTGACCCCGGGCGCCCTCTATCAGGATCTGGAGCGCTATCTGGCCGATGGCAAGCAGACCATCAACCCGGTGCACTTTACCGATGAGGAGCAGGCCTGGCTGGCAGGACGGGGGAGCCGGGTGCGGCTGGTGATCAACCCGGACTTGATGCCCTATAGCGGCGTCGATGATCAGGGCCAGCTCAGGGGCTGGAGTGGCGATGTGCTGCGCTGGGTGGGTCAGCAGACCGGCTTGCGGTTTGAGACAGTGCCCGCTGCCAGCCGGGAAGAGGCGCTGGACAAACTCAGGCGTGGGGAGGCCGACATGATGGCCGGCCTGCTCGAATCCCCTCGTCTTGGTCAGGAGTTCGAGTTTACCCGCACCATCGCCGAGAATCGTTTCGCCCTGGTTTCCCTCAAGTCCAGGCAGATCAAGCGACTGAGCGAGCTGAGCGGCGAGCGGGTGCTGGTGCCGACCAGCCTCTATGATCCGGACATGCTCTCCGGCTATGGCAATGCCGCCTGGGTGCGGGTCGATGATGTGGATCAGGGCCTGAGCGAACTGCGCAGTGGCAATGCGGACTGGTTGCTGAGCGAGCTCTACCAGCTGCAATACCCCCTGCGCAGCAATCAGTTGGCCGAACTCAATGTGCGTGAACTCGATGACAGCTTTGCCCTGAGCTTTGCGGTCAACCGCCAGCATCTGTTGCTGGCCAGCGTGCTGGATCAGGGGTTGATGACCCTCAACCGCGAGCAGATGGCGGAGCTGACCCAGCGCTGGCACAGGCTCACTCTCACCCAGCAGAGTGGCGTCAGCTACTGGGTGCTGTTCGGTTCGGTGCTGCTGGCGCTGTTGATCAGCGCCGCCGTGATAATGTTGATCTGGCGCTCTCGCCAGCAGCTCTCCAAGGAGGTGGCCCAGCGTCTGGCGGCGGAACAGGCTCTGGCCGTCGAGAGCCGGTTTCGTGAGTCCCTGTTCCAGGCCCTGCCGGTCCCCGTGTTCCTGCGGGATGGCAACGGCGACATCATCAAGCGCAATAAACGTGGCAAACGGCTGGAGGCCCGTCATCCAGGCCCGCTGACCCTGCCGGCCCCCGAACAGGGTGCCACCGAGGGGGAGTTGACCCTGGGAGAGCGGGTCTTCTCCTACGCCCAGATACCGCTGCGCCTCGGCCACCAGGGGCCCGCCGGGGAGCTGATTGCGCTCTCCGATATCAGCTCACTGCGCGAGCGGGAGCGATTCTCACGCCAGGCGGAGCGTCGCTTGCGGGCGCTGACCAATACGGTGCCCGGCATGGTGGTGCAGTTCCTGCTGCGCGACGGTCTCCTCGGCGAGCTGGAATTTGTCAGTCGTGGCAGCTTCGAGCTGCTCGGGGTATCGAACAATCGACTGCGCCGTGAGCCCCTTGATGCCCTGGCCGCCCTGAACGGCAGAGACAGGTATCAGCTGCAGGTGGATATGCCCGCCATGCTGGAGGCGGGTCAGCCCTTCTCCTATGTCCTGCGATATCAACATCCCGCCGAAGGGCTGCGCTGGTTGCAGTTCCATGGCCGGGGGCGGCGCCTGGATGAGGATGGCTGGCGGGTCTACGGCGTGGTGCTGGATGTGACCATGCGGGTGGCGCAAGAGCAGGCACTGCAACGATCCCATGCCAGGGCGGAGCAGGCGATGCAGGCCAAGGGACGTTTCCTTGCGGCCATCAGCCATGAGATACGCACCCCCATGAATGCCATTCTCGGCTGGCTGGAGTGGCTCGCGACCACCCCTCTGTCCGATCAGCAGCAGGGGGCCGTGACCAGTGTGCGTCAGGCCGGGGATGAGCTGCTTGGCCTGCTCAATGATGTGCTCGATTTCAGCCGCAATGAGAGCGGCAAGTTGAGCCTGGCGCCACAACCGACGGATCTGGCGCTGTTGTGCGAGCGTGTCATTGCGGTGCACTGGCCCAAGGCGCGTAACAAGGGCCTGCAGCTGAGGCTGAAATTGAGCGCTGACTTGCCCAACCGGTTCGAGATTGATCCCCACAGGGTGCAGCAGCTGCTGCATAACCTGCTCTCCAATGCCATCAAGTTCAGCACCCGGGGCACTGTCTGCCTGTGGGCCGATCTGCAACTCGATGGGGGTAAATCCTGGCTCAGGCTCGGGGTTGACGATCAGGGACCCGGCATTGCGGCAGAGTTGCTGGCGCGACTGTTCGAGCCCTTCGAACAGGGGGAGGTCAGTGGTCAACTCAGGGCGCAGGGTACCGGACTCGGCCTGGCCATTTGTCGCCAACTGCTCGAACAGATGGGCGGCACCATTGCCATGACCCCGGGTCTGGGTGGCGGCAGCCGCTTCATCGGCAAAGTGCCTCTGCTCGTATCGGATATGGAGGCAGCCAGGGAGAGCACCGTCACGCGGCTGGCCATCAGTTTGCCGGATAGTGAGCGCGAGGGGGTGGATCCCTGGTTGGCCCGTTATGGGTTGACGCCGGTCGAACCGGAGGAGGGGATCCCCTGCCTTGGCACGCAGCTCGATGAGCATGGTTTGCTGACCTGGCGCTGGCAGGGCAAGAGTTGGATACCCGGCACCCTGGTGAGCCTGTTGCAAGAGAACGTCAGCGAGACCATGAGCGTCAATCTGACCCAGGCCGGGGCGGGACTGCGGGTGTTACTGGTCGAGGATCACGACATGAACAGAGCGCTGATCAGCATGCAGCTCCGTCAGCTCGGCGCCCAGGTGTGGTGTGCGAACCATGGGCTGCAGGCCCTCGACATGCTGCGGGAACACCCCGTGGATCTGGTGTTGACCGATCTGCAGATGCCGTTGATGGATGGCGCCGAGCTCTGCCAGCAACTCAGGGCTACTGCCGAGCACAAGGCACTGCCCATCTATATCGTCACCGCCGATGTGAGTGAGCAGGCGGCGCTGCGCCTGACGGCTTGCGGTTGCACTGGTCGCCTCGAAAAACCCCTGCGTCTGGAGACCCTGGCCGCGCTGCTGCACCGGATCCCGCGGGCATTGCCGTCCCCTGGGGATGAGCCGGGATCCCGGACCGGGTCTGCGCCGGACAGGCAGAGCCCTATCCCTGAGGGTCGGTTGGCCATGCCACTCCTGAGCGATGAGTTGATCGCTCTCTACCTGACCACCACCACCGAAGACATCGACAAGTTGGCCGAGGCCCTTGCCGGCCAACAAGCCACTGAGAGAGATGCGTATTTACACAAGATCAGGGGGGCTGCGAAAATGGTCGCGGCCCAGCCTCTGCTGCAGGCGATGGCTCGCTGGCACAGGGAGCCCGAGCTACCCCTGATCCTGTTGCTGCGCCAGGCCCTGGATGAGACGGCGCACCAGCTGACCGAGAGACAAACTGATGATCATCACAGATGAAGAGCTGATGGCTCTGTTGGAATCCCCGACAGAACAGGAGTCCGGTTTTCATACCCTGACCCTGTATGCCCTGGATAATAACGCTTATGAGGCGGCCAAGGCTGCGGGGTTACCCGACTATGTCTCCCTGTGGCGTGCCCGACCCGATGCCAGCTGGCAATGGACAGGGTTGTTTGCCACCGGTGCCATCGCCTTGTATGACCCAGGCGAGCATGCTGGCACGGAGTACTTTGCCGCCATGACGCAGGATCACGAGGGGGTTTGCCGTCTCAGCCAGGATTGGCAGGCGGCCCTCGCGCTGCGTCAGCAGCAGTGGCTCGCCTGGCTGGCAGATTTCGAGCTGCTGCTGCTCGAAGACCACCCTTTTCAAGGTGCCCAGTTGCAGCAACAGATCCAGCAGCTGGGTCTGCCGTGCCGCTGGGTGCAAGATGGCGCCAGCTGCCTGGCGCTCCTGGCCGAGGGCAAGACCCGGCTCTTGCTCTGTGACTTGAGTCTGGCGGAGCAGGATGCCATCAGTCTGTTGCTTGCCAACCGTCAATATCAGAGCTTGCCGATCATCTTGCTCTCCGCCCATGAGCAGACCCTGCTCGATGGCAGCCGTCGTCTGCTCCATGACGCCGGTTTCAATGTGCTGGCCGCCCTCGCCAAGCCGCTCCAGGGCGAAGAGCTGCTGCGCCAGCTCAAGGGGCTCTATCTTGGCAACCAGCGGCTGCGGCGGCTCAAGGGGCTGCGCCGCACCGTGCGCAACTGGCAGGGGCAAGGGATAGGCACACTCTCTCTCAAATCCAATCCCCCCTTGCAGGGAGCGCACTGGTTGCCTTTCACCGGCTGCGCAACTGACTGGCAAGTACTCAAAGCCTGGCTTGACAGCCTGGATCGCACGCCTCAGGCGCTCACCCTGGTGATCCAGCGCCGGGATGCCCTGCTCGGGGATCAGGCCGCCTTCGCCCTGGTGCTGCAAGCCAGTCTGGCGGGGGTCAAGCTGGCACTGTTGCTCGATAATGGCGAGCACTTGCCATTCGATCTGCTCGAGCGCTTGCCGTTTCAGCAGTTGCTGCTCGGCCAGCCTCTCTTGCAGGAGTGGGAGCGCGCGGCGCCAGACTCTCTGCTTGGCCGCTTCATGGAGCGGGTTCGTGAGATAGGCATCGACATCTATCTGGATGACAGCGTCAAGTTGCTGGATGAGGAGAGTTGGCGCACCCGGGGTGCGGCGGGATACTGGTAGGTGACCCGTTATCTCTGCTGGCCCCAGGACGAGGCCCGGCTTGCGCGCGGACTCGCCGGTTGGCAGCCGGCGCTGACCCGTGCCGATCTGCCGCTGGCAATGACCCTGGGGGGGACGGTGTGCCACCTTACGGAGTTGGGGCCCGCCGATGAGACACGCATCGTGCAAGCGTTCGAGGAGCTGAGTCAGTACAGCGTCTACCTGCGCTTCATGCGCGCCAAGCAGCATCCCACCGCCGAGCAGGTGGCCTTCTT
Organism: Aeromonas rivuli; assembly: GCF_000820045.1. Lineage (GTDB taxonomy): Bacteria > Pseudomonadota > Gammaproteobacteria > Enterobacterales > Aeromonadaceae > Aeromonas > Aeromonas rivuli. Next base: position 126,861 of record NZ_CDBJ01000054.1, read on the forward strand.
CCTCCAGTATCCGAGGGATAGACAGATCTCCTTGTTGCTCAGCGACAGCCGGGGCGCCCCCCTGGCTCAGGCTCAGTCAATCCGTCGTCGCCTGCATCCGGACAGAGCCGAGTTTGCCTGTATCGTCGCCGATCATTTTCAGCACAAGGGTGCGGGTCGTCGCCTGTTGCTGGCCCTGGCCATATTGGCGCGGGGGGAGGGCATTCGCGAGTGGACCGCCGAGGTGCTGGCCCAGAACAGACCCATGCTGGCGCTGCTCAAGAGTCTGGGGCTGCCGCTCACCTTGGTGACGGGGCGTGAACTCATCTTCGTGCGGCTCGATCTCAGTGTGTTGGATCCCTGGCTGGGGTTGCCGGGTGCTGGTCGATGGACTGCCCCCACCGCGCGGTTCTAAGACCAAGGGCGAATAGGCCCCCTCAGGACGCCTGTGTTAAGGTCTCCCCATCGGCTGCGTCAAGGAGTTGTGCATGCAAGCGCCCAAACACATAGTGATACTGACCGGGGCCGGTATCTCGGCCGAGTCGGGTATCAAGACCTTTCGTGCCAGTGATGGCCTCTGGGAGGAGCACAAGGTGGAAGACGTGGCCACCCCTGAGGGCTACCATCGGGATCCCGTCCTGGTGCAGGGCTTCTACAACGCCCGCCGCCAACAGTTGCAGCAAGAGCAGATCCATCCCAATCCGGCCCATTACGCACTGGCGCGGCTGGAGCGTCTCTATCCCGAACAGATCACCCTGATCACCCAGAACATCGACAATCTGCATGAGCGGGCGGGTAGCCAGCGGCTTATCCATATGCATGGCGAGCTGCTCAGGGCGCGTTGCCCCGTCTCGGGACAAGTCATCGAGTGGCGTGGTGACTTGCATCAGGAGGAACTCTGCTCCTGCTGTCAGTTTCCCCAGCCGCTGCGCCCCCATGTGGTCTGGTTTGGCGAGATGCCTCTGGGTCTGGATCGCATCTATGGCGCCCTGGCACAATGCGATCTCTTCATCTCCATCGGCACCTCGGGGGCCGTCTATCCGGCGGCGGGTTTTGTCCATGAGGCAGGCCTCAATGGTGCCCACACCATAGAGCTCAACCTGGAGCCGAGCGAACTGGAGAGCCAGTTCGATGAGAAACGCTATGGCCCCGCTTCCCTCTTGGTGCCAGCCTATGTTGACGAGTTGCTGCAACGTTGCGGGGTGCACAAACCCAAGCCCGTCTCCGGGGAGGATTGGATGGAGATGAGGGATCGCCACTGACCCTGGATCCACTGCTCGGTGCTAATCATTTATCTCACTGTTTTAATTAAGCAAAGCCAATAAAGTTGCACTCCAGATGATAAGTCAGCACACTCGAATGAGACAGTGTTGATGGATGTCACAATAGAGGGATGCTGGATGCAAAGACACATATTCACCAGGTGGCTGGTCGCCGCCTTGCTGTTGAGCGGTGTGATGGCGCCATGGGCGCAGGCCGTGGAGAGCCCCATTCTGACGTTGACCGCCCCTGGCGGTGTCAGCAAAGAGTATGGGCTCCGCGAACTGGGATCCCTGCCTCAGGTTGCCTTCGAAACGGAGACCCCCTGGACCAAGGGCAAGCATGGCTATCGCGGCCCCTTGCTGCGCGACCTGATCAGGCAGGTCAGCCCCAATGCCGACCGGGTCAATGTGGTGGCCCTGAACAATTACAGCCATGAGGTCAGGCTCTCGGACTATGCCGACTACCCGCTGATCCTGGCCATGAGCGAGAATGGCAAGATGTTGACCCGCCGCAACAAAGGGCCGCTCTGGCTGCTGGTGCCCTTCTCCGATCATCCCAAATTGAGTGAAGATCCCAATGTGCAGGCCTCGATGGTGTGGCAGATTGTCCGGTTAGAGGTATTGGATTGACACGGCGCTCGCTGCAAAACCCGCTACTGATAGGGGTCTGTCTGCTGTTTATCGGCTCCTTCATCTGGGGGCTGATGCTGCAGAAAAAGCATGAACGGCTGGTCGACTACTTCTATCGCGGCTCCCACTGGAACATTCACCAGCTGTTGCTCGATTCACAGCGCTTCCTCTATGAGTTGAAGCTCTACCGCGCCGGGGTGGGGGACATGGCGACCCTCTCCCTCGAGTACGATCTGTTCTGGAACCGGATCGATGTCTTCCTGGTGAGCGATGAGACCCGGGTCGTGCGTGGCCAGCTTGGTCTGGCTGGTATCGCCAATGACCTGCTGGCTGATCTCAAGCTGATCGAGTCACAAATGGATGCAGGCAAGCTGGTGGAGGGGCCCGAGCTCGATCACATGCAAAAGCATCTGATCGCTTGCACCAAACGGCTCGAGCAGATCAGCCGGGTGGTGCTGACCGGGGAGGCGAGGGAGGCCTCCATCACCCAGATCCGCCGCAATATGCTGTTGCTGCAGGTCTGGCAACTCACCTTGCTGGTCGCCGGTGTGCTGCTGGTGGCTGCGCTGGTGCGGGCCAATGTGCTCAATCGTCGTCAGGCTCGCACCGATCCCCTCACTCAGCTTGGCAATCGGCTCGCCATGCACGAGCGGCTCGATGTCAGCCTGAGCCGGGCCCCGCTGGTGGCACTGGTCATTCTGGATCTCAAACGCTTCAAACTCGTCAATGATCAGCTGGGTTATCAGGTCGGTGATCGCCTGTTGCAGGTCGTTGCCGACAAGCTGGATGCCTGGCCCCATGGCGATGCCTTTCGCCTCGGCGGTGACGAGTTTGCCTGTGTGCTCGACCAGTGTCCCGATGATGGGAGTTACCTCGCCCGGGCAGAGGAGCTGATCGCCTTGCTTGCGTTCGAGTTTCGCACCAGGGAGAGCAGCTTCCAGCTCGCCTGTCGCCTCGGCCTGGCGCTGGCACAGCGGGGGGAGGACAGAGACAGGCTGATCGATCACTGCATCCTGGCCCTCAATCAGGCCAAGGGGGGCCAGCAGGGGGATCTGGTGCAATTCAGCCATGCCATGCTCGGCCAGTTGCAACTGCGCCACAACCGGGTGAGAGGGTTGCAGATCTGGCTGGAGCGGGGGCTGGGCATGCCGTTGACCCTGGTGTTGGAACCCATGATGGAGGCCCATCATCCTCAACCGGTAGCGATGCGGCTCAGCCTCAACTGGGGGCAGGGAGAGGCATGCAGCCTCAACTGGCTGGAGGAGTCCGGCCTGCTCGAGGAGGTGCTCTCCCGGGTACTGGCCCAGGCGCATACCATGACGTCGCAGCCCTTGCTGCTGGGGCTGAGCAAGACGCAGCTCCTTCGACTGCTGCGCAGCCCTCTGGTGACCTTGACGCCGGCTTGCTTCATCGCAGGCTTGCCTTATCTGGCCAGAGACGATGCCGAGCTCAAGCAGCAGGTGCTCAAGGCAGGCCTGGTGCTGGCTTTAGAGGAGATTGGCAGCGCCACCCTGGCCCTGGCAAGAGGGGGCTGGCCGCTGGCCTACTGGACTCCGTGCCGTGAGGGCGAAGAGGAGGCTGCGGCCTTGCAGCCCTTGGTGCAAGCCATTGGCCTCAAGACCCTCAGGCCTGCCCGGCGGTGAGAGCTGTCCCGCCCAGCCGGGGCAGTAAGCGGCTTGCTATGTCGGGAATACAGATATGCCGGAACAACAGAAAGGGAGCCCTGAGCTCCCTTTCTGTTGTTTGGCTGCATGGGCCTTAGAGGCGGCGGCAGGATTGACGGATCACCAGATTTGGCTCCAGGGTGATCAAGCGGTTCTCTATCTGCTGACCATTGATGCGAGCCAACAGCCGGGTCACGGCGAGACGGCCCAGCGCCTCCTTGGGCTGATTGATGGTGGTGAGCGGCGGTGACAGGTATTGGGCCAGCTCGACATTGTCATAGCCGATGAGGGAGATATCTTCCGGCACCCTGAGCCCGGCCTGATGAATGGCGCTGATGGCCCCCATGGCCATCATGTCGTTGAACACAAACAGAGCGCTCGGCCGTTCAGGTTGAGCCAGCAGGGTCTGCATGGCATTGAAACCGCTGGCACAATCGAACTCACCGGCTTGCAGCCACGCCGGGCGCACGGCCAGCTGGGCCTCTTCCATCGCCTGCTCGAAACCGGCCAGGCGCTGGGTCGCAGGGGCGCGTCCGGCCGGGCCCATGATGCAGCCAATGTCCCTGTGACCCAGCCCTATCAGGTGGCGGGTTGCCAGGTAACCACCCAGATGAGAGTTGTCGGCGATGAGATCGACTCTGTCGCTGTCCAGCCCCCAGTCCATGACCACCACCGGCAGGTTATCCAGCCAGTCGAGCTGGTTGAACACCTCCTGCTGCCCCTCGCTGCACATGATCAGCAGCCCATCCACCCGTTTGCGCAGCATCATCTTGAGGTAGGAGAGCGCGGTCTCGGTCTGGCCCTCGGTGTTGCCCAGCATCAGGTTGTAACCCTGCTCGAAGCAGTAGCGCTCCACCCCGCGCACCACTTCCGCGAAGAAGGGGTTGCTGGAGGTAGTGACCAGCATGCCGATGCTGTTGGTCTCTTTCACCTTGAGGCTGCGGGCCACCAGGCTGGGGGCATAGTTGAGGCTCTCCATGGCGGCGAAGACCCGCTCGCGGGTCGCATCGGCGACGACGCGAGTCTCATTGATGACGTGGGACACCGTGGTGGTGGAGACCCCGGCCTGGGCTGCGACTTGCTTGATGTTGGCCATCAGCCTTGCTGCCCGTCGAGGAAGGCGGTCACCTCCTCCTTGTGGGGAATGGCGCTCTGGGCGCCGAGCCGGGTCACCGACAGCGCCGCGGCGCCATGGGCGAAACGAACCGCCGCTGGAAAGTCCAACCCCGCCAGTTCGGCGGCCAACAGGGCGCCATTGAAGGTATCCCCGGCCGCCGTGGTGTCTACCGCCTCGACCCGAAAGCCCGGGATCAGTTGTTGCTGCCGGGTGTTGCTGCAATAGACGCCCTGGGAGCCCAGGGTGATCATCACATCGCTGATCCCCATCTGGTGGAAGCGGGCCGCCGCCTGAGCCGCGCTCGCCTCATCGGTGACCGCCACCCCGGTCAGCAGCTCGGCCTCGGTCTGGTTGGGGGTGATGAGATCCACCAGCGCCAGCAGCTCGGCAGGCAAGGGCTGGGCAGGCGCCGGATTGAGCACCACCCGGGTGCCACCGGCGCGGGCCAGACGGGCTGCCTCGAAGACGCTCTCCAGGGGCACCTCCAGCTGCAACAGCAGGGTGTGCGCCTCGGCGATGAGGCGACCATGGCGCTGTACCATGGCCGGGCAGAGGGCGCCATTGGCCTCGGCGGAGAGGCCTATGCTGTTCTCCCCCTCATCACTCACATAGATGATGGCGATGCCGGTGGGTAGGGTGGCATCTTCTTCCACCGCCCCGACGTCGATACCATCCTCGGCAAAGCCTGCGCGCATCTCGCGGCCTATGGCGTCTGCCCCTATGCGGGCGATGAAGGAGACCTCGGCGCCGAGGCGGGCGGCGGCGACCGCCTGGTTGGCGCCCTTGCCGCCGGGTACCACTCGGTAACTGTGACCGGCCAGGGTCTCACCCGGGCGGGGAAAGTGCGGCACCCGCAGCACGTGATCGGCATTGACACTGCCCAGAACGACGAGACGATTCATAATGTTGCTTCCCTTGATGCATCTTGACTTGGGACTGCCCAAGGCGAGAGACACCGCTGATTGTGTTCGACTGAGAGGGGGAGGCTAGCCTCCCCCAGCCACTGTTACTTGCTGACCACTTGCAGGGGAACGGGTATGGATTTTTCTACCGGTTGGCCCTTGAGTACCTTGTCGGCGGTCTCGACGCCAATGGCACCGATCAGCGCCGGCTGCTGGGCGATGGTGGCGGCCAGTTTGCCACGGGCGACCGCGGCCTTGCCATCATCGGTGCCATCGAAACCGACGATCATCACCTGCTTGCCGGCGGCCTGTACGGCGCGAATGGCACCCAGCGCCATCTCGTCGTTCTGGGCGAACACGGCCTGGACGGTCGGGTGAGCCGCCAGCAAGTTCTCCATCACGTTCAGACCCTTGGTACGGTCAAAGTCGGCAGGCTGGGAGGCCAGCACATCCAGCTGATGACCCTTCACCGCCAGGGCGAAACCCTCGCCGCGATCCCGGGCCGCCGAGGTGCCAGCGATCCCTTCGAGCTGGATCACCTTGGCGCCGTTCCCCAGCTGCTCGGCGATGAAGTCGCCCGCCAGCTTGCCACCGGCCACGTTGTCGGAGGCGATGTGGGCCTTGACCTCACCCTGGGCCGCGCCGCGGTCCAGGGTCAGCACCGGGATATTGGCCTTGTTGGCCAGGCGGATGGCGTTGCCGACCGCGTCCGAATCGGTGGGGTTGATCAGAATGGCGCTCACCTTGCGCACCGTCAGATCTTCCACGTTGGCGAGCTCCTTGGCCGGATCGTTCTGGGAGTCGAGCACCACCAGGTCATAACCGAGCTCCTTGGCCTTGGCCTCGGCACCCTCCTTCATGGTGACGAAGAAGGGGTTGTTGAGGGTGGAGACCACCATGGCCAACGAGTGATCGGCTGCCTGGGCGGTGCCCAGCACGGACATGATGGCGGCGGCGAGCAGGGTATTGAGCTTTTTCATCGTTTCATTCCTTGTGCTTTTTGTTATGGGTGCGTGTGGTTGTCGTTATTTGCTTTTGTTGTCGATCATCACGGCGAGCAGTATCACGCTGGCCTTGGCGATCATCTGGTAATAGGAGGAGACGTCGAGCAGGTTGAGGGCATTGTTGAGGAAACCGATGATGAGCGCGCCTATCAGGGTGCCCATGATGCGCCCCTTGCCCCCCATCAGACTGGTGCCCCCCAGTACCACGGCGGCGATGGCGTCGAGTTCATACCCCATGCCCGCGGTGGGTTGTGCCGACGACAGGCGGGAGGTGACGATGAGGCCTGCCAGGGCGGAGAGGGCGCCGCAGATGGCATAGACCGCCAGCTTGACTCTGTCCACATTGATGCCGGAGAGGCGAGTGGCCGACTCGTTGCCGCCCAGGGCATAGATGTAGCGCCCCAGACGGGTGTGGTTGAGCAGGTACCAGGCGAGCAGGAAGACGATGGCCATCAGCCAGATCGGCACCGGCAGACCGAGCAGATAGCCGGTGCCGAGCCAGGCGAAGTGATCGGATCCTTCGCTGAAGCCGGTGGAGATGGGCCGCCCCTCGGTGTAGACCATGGTCACGCCGCGCAGGGCGGTCATGGTGACCAGGGTGGCGATGAAGGCTTGCACCTTGCCCTTGGCGATGATGAGACCGCTGACGCCGCCGAGCAGGGCACCGGCCCCCAGGGTGAGGGGGATGACCAGGGCGATGGGCAGCTCCATGGCGACCATGGTCGCGGCCAGGGCGCCGCACAGAGCCAGGACTGAGCCGACCGACAGATCGATGCCGGCGGTCAGGATGACCAGCGTCATGCCGACCGCCATGATGGCGTTGACCGAGGTCTGGCGCAGTATGTTGAGCAGGTTGTCGGCGGTGAAGAAGTTGGGGCTCAAGAAGGAGACCACGCCGATGAGCACCAGCAGCGCCACCAGGGATTTGTTCTCTATCCACCACTGCTTGCTCAGGAAGCCGGTGCGGGTCAGGGTCTGGGTTGTCATGAAATCGCCTCTTGTGCTACTTGCCACTGTTTTCCGACCGCCGCCGCCATCAGCTTCTCCTGATTGGCGTCTTTGGTATCAAATTCGGCGCTGATGCGCCCCTCGTGCATCACCAGGATGCGATCGCTCATGCCGAGCACTTCCGGCATCTCGGAGGAGACCAGGATGATGCTCATCCCCTCCTGCTTGAAGCGGTTGATGAGCTGGTAGATCTCTTTCTTGGCGCCGACGTCGACGCCGCGGGTCGGCTCATCGAGGATCAGCACCTTGGGACGGGTGAGCAGCCCCTTGGCGATGGCCACCTTCTGCTGGTTGCCACCGGAGAGCAGCTTGATGAGCTGTTCGGTGCTCGGGGTCTTGATGTTGAACAGACGCACATAGTCCTCTACCGCCTGACGCTCGGCCTTGCCGTCGATGCGGCCGCCCTTGTTGAATTCCCCAAGGGCGCACAGGCTCATGTTCTCCCGTACCGATAACTCCAGCACCAGGCCATCACCCTTGCGATCCTCCGAGATATAGGCAATGCCCGCGGCCAGACCATCGGCCGGGCTGCGGGGCCGGAGGGGCTGGCCGTCGACCTCGACCTGGCCGGCGCTCAGAGGGCTGGCGCCATAGATGAGCTTCATCAGCTCGGTGCGCCCTGATCCCATCAGGCCGCTGAAGCCGAGGATCTCACCCTGATGCAGGGTAAAGCTCACCTCGCGCACCCCGGGGCCCGCCACGCCCTCGACCATCAGGCTGACGGGGCCAAGATCGCGGCTAAGACGCGGGTACTGCTCTTCCAGGCGACGGCCGACCATCATCTCGATGATCCTGTCTTCGTCGAGTTCACTCACCGGCTGCTCGCCAATCCACTTGCCATCGCGCAGTACCGTGACCCTGTCACAGATTTCGAAGACTTCTTTGAGACGATGGGAGATGTAGACGATGCCGCAGCCCTGGGCGCGCAGCTCGCGGATCACGGTGAACAGCTGCGCCGTCTCTGTGTCGGTGAGGGCGTCGGTGGGCTCGTCCATGATGATGACGCTGGCATCGAACGACAGGGCCTTGGCTATCTCCACCATCTGCTGCTCGCCGATGGAGAGGTTGCCGAGCCGGGTGTCCGGCCTGTGCTTGACCCCGAGCCGCTGCAGCAGGGCGCCGGCGCGAGCACGCAACTGGCCATGGTCAATGTTGCCAAAGCGGGTGCGGGGCTCGCGGCCGAGGAAGATGTTGGCGGCGATGGAGAGTTCCGGCAGCAGGTTCAGCTCCTGATGGATGATGCTGATCCCCTGATCCTGGGAGTCGCGGGGCCCCTTGAAACGTACCGGCTGACCGCGATAACTGAGGGTGCCGCTGTCGGCCTGATAGATGCCGGTCAGCACCTTCATCAGGGTGGATTTACCCGCCCCATTCTCGCCGAGCAGGGCCATCACCTCACCGGGATAGACCTTGAGCCCCGCCTCGTCGAGGGCCCGTACTCCGGGGAAGGTCTTGACGATGCCGCCAAGCTCGAGGATGGGGATAGGGGTTGTGCTCATCTTGGCTCCTTGGGCAGTCAAAAGGCGACGCCGGCGCAGAGGATCAGGTTGGCGTAGGGAGTGACCTCGCCGCTGCGCACTATCGCCTTGCTGGCCTGGCTACGGATTTTGAACGCCTCGTGAGAGAGGTAGTCGATGGTGATGGGCTTGCCCTGATCCCGCGCATGGGCCTCCAGCTGATCGAGCAGCGCCTGATGGGTGAGGGGGCTGACCGATTTGAGTTCGCTGGCGAGCAGGACTCGCTCCACCACCAGATCGGTGAGCAGGGCGCCGAGCACGGTTTCCAGACTCGGGGTGCCGGGGATCAGCGCCAGGTCGATACGTTCCGGGCCCAGGGGAATGGGGAGTCCGGCGTCGCACACCACTATCTCGTCGGTATGCCCCATCCGGGCCACCAGGGCGCTCAGGGGGGCATTGAGCAGCTTGCCTCGTTTCATACAGCACCTCATCAGGCGAGAGCCTGCGTCTCTGTGTTGAAGTAGGCAACCGGTTACGCAACCGGTTGCGTGGTGGGTGGAAGGTAGGCGTTAATCGTTGCTGGATCCAGTGATCAGTAACGAAAGTGTGAAAACGATCTCAATGGTGGGGGATTCGAGGTGAAAAAGCGGGTGCCCGCACGCAGGCTCCCGCGCTGGGGATCAGATGGCAAGTGCCTGCTGCACGGCAGAGCGGGCCAGCATCCGGCGACTGTGCGCCGCCACCTTGGGAAATTCATCGATGGCCACGCCATCGCTCTTGAGCCAGCTGGCCACCACGAACAGATAGATATCGGCCAGGCTGAATTGCTCCCCCAGCACCCAGGGACCGACCAGATAGTGGTTTTCTATCTCGGCGAAACCATCGCGCATGTTTTGCGGCATCTTGGCCTTCATGGCGGCGATGGCATGCTCGTCATCGGCCCAGCGGCTGCCACGGCGCCCGTGGGCATGGGAGATATGCAGGGTGGCGGCGAGGAAGAGGTTGACCTCCTGCATCCTGGCCAGCAGGAAAAAGTCCTGCAGTGGTGCCAGCTTCGCGGTTGGGAAGCGCTGCGCCACATAGAGCAGCAGGGCCGGGGTCTCGGTCAAGACGCCATGCTCGGTGACCAGAGCCGGCACCCGCCCCTTGGGGTTGATGGCCAGATACTCTGGGCTGCGCTGCTCACCGGCAGCGAGATCAAGCTGCTTGATCTGGTGTGGGGCACCGGCTTCCACCAGGGCGATACGTACCGCCATGGCACAGGTGCCGGGGGCGAGATAGAGGGTCAGTTCAGACATTGCTGTTCTCCTTGGGTTAGGGGGCTGGGCGCACAAGGCTGGGGGACGCCGACCATCAAATGGGTCTTGGGCATGCTACCCCCATGCCGGGCAGGGGCCAAGTCGGCGCTGACGAACACCATTAATCTGGCTGATCATCGAACGGTCAAAATGGTGAGCCGCTCGGCCGTTGGCCTGTGAAATCAATGGCTTTATGAACGGCAGATAACAGGAAAAACGGCTACGCATGCCCGGTCAAATCGCTATAATGTGCCACCTTGGATCAGTGGTTTTCGATGTTGGATAGTCAATTGAGTAATAGAATGCGGATCGGCGGCTCTCTCGAGGAGTCCATGAGCAAAGGGTATCGGCTCGATGTAAGGGCAATACTGCAAGAGAGTTGGCAACAGACCCGCAGCAATGGATTGGGGATGTTGCTGGCCATCATGGGCGTCATGGCAATCTGGATCCTGCTCAGCAATGTGCTGCTCGCCCCCTTGCTCGAGAGTGAGAAGGAGGGCCTCGATAGCGCCATGTTTATCAGCTTGCTGATCACAGTGGTGATGGCACCCATGAGCTCGGCCCTCGATATGCTGGGGCTGCAGCAGGCGATCGGGGTGCGGGCCCGCGCCAGCCAGGTGTTCGATTTCTTCCGTCACTTTCTGCGTCTAGCCTTGCTCAGCCTGCTCGGCAGCCTGTTGACCAGTCTGTTTGGCCCCCTGTTCGATCTGTTGGGACTGCCCATGATGCTGGCCCTTATCCCCTCCGCATTGGTTGGCATGGGATTGCTGTTTACCGTGCCGCTGGTGCTGGAGCGGGGTCTGAGTCCGGCTCAGGCGATCCTGGTGTCGCTCAAGGTGTTTGCGCGCGGTTGGCCCTCGCTGTTATTGCTCCACGGCATCATGCTGGGACTCTGCCTGCTGGCCATGATCCCCATGGGATTGGGGCTTATCTGGGTAGCCCCCCTCTATTTCAACTGCAAAGGCATCCTCTACCGGGAGCTGTGCGGCGTCGCGGTGGAAGTGAGCGAGGCGCCCACGGCGGCGGATCATTTCAATGCATAAGGATTTGACATGAAAAGGCTTTTAACGTGCCTGATGGTGGGGGGAGCCTTGCTGCCAGCGCCGCTGTTGGCGCAATCCCTGGTGCTCGATTACGGCACCTTCTATGGCCATATGAAGACGGAGCGCAAGGCTGACTTCGGCCTGGCCAGACTCGGTTTCTATTTGCGGGACTCGGAGACGGGGCAACCCTGTCTGGCGCAGTCGGTACGCATCCACAGCGACAACAGGGACAGGCCCGCGGAGGTCGCAGCCGACGGTGGCCTGACTCTGCCGTTTGATGAGCAGGTCTATCTCGACAAGGGCAAGGTGCTGCTCGAGATGGACGCGCCCCATGAGCGCTGCGATCTGTCGGTACAGGTGATGGCCAGTCTCAAGCCTGACAGTGAAGGGCGGGTTGCCCTGAGCGAGATCGCGGCCGCCCAGCGGGACATGCAGGCCCTGCTCGACAAGATGGCGGGTATGGTCGGCAAACACTTTCTGCCCGAGGTGGCTGGCGTGCGGGTATCCCTTGCACCTGTGAGCGGCACCGCCTATCTGGACAAGGGGAGTGAGCAGCTGGCTCTGCCCTGGAAAGAGGGCTCTCTGCTGCTGGGCAATGCCCAGCTGTCTGCGTTCGAAGGGGGCACCCTGCAACCCAATGGTGAACTGATCCGGCTCACTCCCTGGTTGCACAAGGGCTGACCATGGCCCGGTGAGTTGTGAGAGTAAAAAAGGAGCGCCTCGGCGCTCCTTTTTGACAGGCTGATGCTGCTCTGAAACAGCGTGAGTGCCAAGGGCCGCGCCTAGCGAACCTCAATCACATCCAGCCTGTCCATCTCGTCGATGTTGAGCAGGGGAGCCGTCGGCAGCTCGGGGGGATCGAATGCCTTGTCGCCGCCATCTATGATGCCGGAGTCGCGGTTGATGCTCTTGAAATCGAACAGCTTGTGATCGAGCAGGTGACTCGGCACCACATCCTGAATGGCGGTGAACATGGTTTCGATACGGCCCGGGAAGCGGCGATCCCAATCCTGCATCATCTGCTTGATCGCCTTGCGCTGCAGGTTCTCCTGGGAGCCACAGAGGTTGCAAGGAATGATGGGGAACTCCTTGATCTCGGCGTAGCGCGCCAGATCCTTCTCCTTGCAGTAGGCGAGGGGGCGGATGACCACGTTCTTGCCATCGTCACTCACCAGCTTGGGCGGCATGGACTTGAGCTTGCCACCGTAGAACATGTTGAGGAACAGCGTCTCGAGAATGTCGTCTCTGTGATGGCCGAGGGCTATCTTGGTGCAACCCAGCTCCAGGGCGCGGCGATAGAGGATGCCGCGACGCAGTCGTGAGCAGAGGGCGCAGGTGGTCTTGCCTTCGGGCACCTTCTCTTTGACGATGGCGTAGGTATCTTCCTCGACCACTTCGAAGGGAACACCCAGCTCAGCCAGATAGGCGGGCAGTATGTGCTCTGGGAAGCCTGGCTGCTTCTGATCCAGGTTGACGGCGATGAGGTCGAAATGGATGGGGGCACTGGCCTGCAGGCTCAGCAGTATGTCGAGCATACCGTAGCTGTCCTTGCCGCCAGAGAGGCAGACCATCACCTTGTCACCCTCTTCAATCATGTTGAAGTCGGCGATGGCCTGACCTACGTTGCGCCTGAGGCGCTTCTGCAGCTTGTTGAAACTGTATTTATCTTTGGTGTTCAGCTCTTGCACCATGACCTCAAACCCGGGACAAAAATAAGCGGCTTATTATAGCCATGTCCCGGGGGAGGGCAAGGATGCGTTACGGTTGGCTCGACTTCGTCTCGACCGGGCATTGATAGTCGGTCGGCTTGAGGATCAGGATGTCGCAGGGCAAGCGGTCTATCACCTGCTCGGCCGTGTTGCCGAGCAAGGCGGCCGAGAGGCCGGTACGGCCAACGCTGCCCATGATCATCAGACTCGCTTTGAGCTCCTCGGCCAGATCCGGCAGCACCTCTTCGGGCAAGCCTTCGGCGACCTTGGTCCAGAGGTGGTTTATCTGATATTTGTCGGCATGGGCGAGCAGCAGGGACTCATGATGCCGGCGGATCGCCTCGTTGTAGGCGTGGGGATCGAACTCGGGCAGCTCGATGGCGACATTGACAGGGGTGCCAGGGAAGGTATTGACCAGATAGAGGCTGGCGCCGAGCAGGTCGGCGACCCCCATCCCCTCCTCCGTGATGCGATCATTGAGATCCTGCTGCTCCTTGTCATCACTCGAACAGTTGATGGCGGCGATGATATTGCCGCCCCGCTGCCAATGACCCTCTTTTACCAACAATACCGGGCAGGGGCACTTGCGCAGCAGATGCCAGTCGGTGGGGGTGAAGATGAAGGTCTGCAGGAAGTTGTGGTGATGGGTCGCCTTGACCACCAGATCATGTTTGCCGTTGAGCACCTCCTGAATGACGGACTCGAAGGGACGGCTGTGCCAGATGACCTTGACCTCACACTGCATGCCCCTGGCACGATAGGGGGTGAGGATCTCGTCCAGCCACTCCTGACGTTGACTGATGACGCCGGCGCGCATCTCGTCACGCTCCTCGCTCGAGAGCATGGCGGTCATCTCATACGAGAAGTCGTAGATGGTCAATAACAGGGTCAGCTGTGCGTCTGTTTCCAGCTCGGCTACTTTGACTGCGCGCTCGAGTGCAATTTGGCGCTCTTGTTCCGGGTTGATAACTACCAGGATTTTTCGGTACTTGACCATGGGCTCCTCCTTGGACAAAAGACCAATGATGACAGGCCTTTAGCTTTTATAGCTTAGCGTAGGAGAAGCAGTAATGACGTGGGCCGGATCAAATTATTGGGGTCAACTTGATCCGGCGCAAGAGAAGAGTCTGTGATCAGGCGCAGGGCTGGCGAGGGGTGCCGGCCATGGTGGCGAGGGCATTGTGATTGAGCACGGTAATGTATTTGCCTTTGACCGCAATGAGCTCTGACTTCTGGAAGCGACCCAGCAGCCGGCTGATGGTCTCGACGGTCAACCCCAGATAATTGCCGATGTCGCCCCGGGTCATGGAGAGACGAAACTCCTTGGCGGAGAAACCACGCTCGGAGAAGCGCTGGGAGAGGTTGCTCAGGAAGGCCGCGAGGCGCTCCTCGGCATTCTTCTTGGAGAGCAGCAGTATCATCTCCTGATCCCCCATGATCTCGTTGCTCATCAACCGCATGATCTGCTGGCGCAGCTTGGGCATCTTGCCGGAAAGATCGTCGAGGACATCGAAGGGGATCTCGCACACCATGGCCGTTTCCAGCGCCTGGGCGAAGGAGGGATGGATGTGCTTGTTGATGGCATCAAACCCGACCAGATCACCCGCGAGGTGGAAGGCGGTGATCTGCTCGTCCCCTTGCTCTGTGATGGTGTAAGACTTGATGGTCCCGGAGCGGATGGCGTAGAGGGATTTCAGCTCGTCGCCAGCCTTGAACAGCTCTTCACCTTTCTGAATAGGCTTCTTGCGCTCAATGATGCTGTCGAGCTGATCCAGTTCGCTGTCATTGAGGCTGAAGGGAATGCAGAGCTGGCTGATGCTGCAATCCTGGCAATGAATTGCACAGCCACCGCTCTGAATACGTCTGCCAGGTTTCTTGTCCGGGATCATAGGCTCATTTGAATAATTGATTTATATCAATCAAGTCTACCACCAACCCATCCATTTTGGATAGGGTTTCAAAGGGATGCCAGGCCGACCCAGAGGGTGTGCAGACCATAGGCAATCAACAGCAAAGCGCCGGTGAGACGCAGGCTGCGCAGGGTGAGCCAATATCGCAGTCTGTCCGCCAGGCCACCCAGGGCAAACAGGGTGGGCAGTGTGCCTATGCCGAAACAGAGCATGATGAGGGCGCCCTTGGTGGCGGAGCCTGCCGCCGCACTCCAGGTCAGCATGGAATAGACCAGGCCGCAGGGCAGCCAACCCCACACCATGCCAAAAGGCAGCGCCTGGAGTGGATGGCGGAAGGGGAGGAACTTGCCTGCCAGTGGCCTGAGCCTGGGCCAGAGCCGGGCGCCGAGCCGCTCGAGCAGCAATATTCCCTGCCACCAGCCAGCCAAATAAAGCCCCAGGGCTATCATGAGCCCCCCGGCGAACAAGCGCAGATAGAGCAGAGCCTGCTTGCCCGCCCCCAACTCCCCCGTGGTGGCAAGCAGACCGCCCACCAGGGCGCCAGCCATCACATAGCTGAGGATGCGACCCAGATTGTAATAGAGCAGATAGCTGAGCCGGCCTGTGAAATGCTGCTGCGCTGGCGGAATGGCCATGGAGAGCGCAGCCGAGACACCGCCGCACATGCCGATGCAGTGGCCTGCCCCGGCGAGTCCGACCAGCAGAGCCCCCAGCAGATCAAGGTTGGTGGTCATCGGATGGGCGCTTGCTGGTTGTGGTTGACGTGGCGTCTTCATCAAACAGGATGTTGGAGCCCTGGCGATCGAGATCCTCGAACTGCTCCGAGCGTATGGCCCAGAAGAAGACGAACACGGCGATGACCACGAACAGGATGGCGATGGGGATCAGAATGAAGATGATGTTCATGGGGCAAGCCTTGCGATGGGAGTGGCCGGGGTCATGGTAAACGAGTTGTCAGCCAAGATCCTGCTTGACGCAGTGAGTCGTGAAACTGCATTTGCATGGGCAATCTCCTTCACCGGTTCAGGCGCATGGAGTTGGTGACCACAATGAGGGAGCTCAGGGACATCCCTGCCGCCGCCAGATAGGGGGGCAGCCAGCCGCTGGCCGCCAGGGGCAATACCAGCAGGTTGTAACCGATGGACCAGGCGAAGTTCTCCTTGATGATCCTGCGGGTCCGCAGCGCCAGGGTGCGGGCCTCCAGCATGCGGGTGAGATCATCGGCCAACAGGATGGCATCGGCACTGTTTTTCGCCAGATCCGTGCCCCCCGCCATGGCAAAAGAGGCGTGCGCCCCGGCCAGCACGGGGGCGTCGTTGATGCCGTCCCCCACCATGATACTGATGTCACCCCTCGCTTCGCACGCCTTGAGATAAGCCAGCTTGCCATCCGGGGTCACGCCCTTCACCAACTCGTCCACCCCCAGGGTACGTGCCACCTCGTCGGCCTGAGCGGAACCATCGCCGGTGAGTATGGTGGTCTTGAGCCCGGCGGCCTTGAAGGCCTGGATCAGGGCCAGGGCATCCGGGCGCAGGCTGTCTTCCAACAAGAAGCGGGCGAGGGGGCCCTTGTCATCGGCAAGATAAACGCTCAGGCCTGGCACCTCTTCATCCGGTGAAATACCAAGCCAGCGGGCGCTGCCGAGTCGATAGGACTGCCCGGCAATGAGGCCGGCGACGCCGTGGCCGATCACCGGCTGGATGTCGCGAGTGGCGAGCAGTACCTCTCCCGGGGCGCGAAAGGCGCGGGCGATGGGGTGTTCGGATTGGGACTCCAACGCCCGGGCGATGGCCAGGCAGCGAGCCTCATCCTGATTGCCAAGCAGCTGGATGGCGGCGAGGCGCACCTCCCCGGTGGTGAGGGTGCCTGTCTTGTCCATCACCACCCGGTTGGCCCGGGTCAGGATATCGAGCACATGGCCGCGGCGCAGCAATATGCCGGTGCGGGTGAGGTGGGCCGTGGCCGAGGTGAGCGCGGTCGGTGTGGCCAGCGACAAGGCGCAGGGGCAGGTGGCGACCAGGACCGCCAGGGCTATCCAGAAGGCCTGATCCGGTTGATGGAGGTGCCAGTAAGTCCAGACCAGCGCGGCAATGATCAGCAACACCAGGATGAAGTGGCGGGAGAGGGTATCGGCCAGCTCGGCGATGGCCGGTTTGTCGATGAGTGCCTCATCCTGCAGGCGCATGATCTGGGCGATACGAGACTGGGCGATGGGCTGATTGACCCGCACCAGCAGCGGGGCGTCGGTATTGATGGTGCCCGCATAGACGGTGTCGCCACGGCGCTTGCACAGGGGTAACTGCTCTCCGGTCAGCATGGCCTCGTTCACGTTGGCCTCTCCCTCGACGATGATGCCATCGCCGGGGAGGGTGGCACCGGCCAGCACCCGCACGCTGTCCCCTACCTTGAGGGTCTTGGCGGCCACCTCATGGTCGCCCTGCTCATCGACCAGGGTTGCCATGATGGGTACCAAACGTGCCAGGTTGGAGCTCGACTCCGAGGCCTTGCGCCTGGCCCGCAACTCGAGAAATCGGCCGAGCAGCAGGAAGAAGACGAACATGGTGATGGAGTCGTAATAGACCTCACCGGTGTTGAAGACGGTGGCCCAGATGGAGGCGACGAAGGCACCGATCAGCGCCAGGGATACCGACACATCCATGGAGAGCTGCCCTTGGCGCAGGCTGCGCCAGGCGCCCAGGTAAAATGGCTGGGCCGAGTAGATCATGATGGGGGTGGAGAGAAGCAGGCTTATCCACTTGAAGTAGATCATGAACTCCTCTTCGACACTGATGAAGAGATCCATATAGAGGGCTACGGCGCACATCATCACCTGCATGGACCCCAGACCCGCCAATCCCATGCGATAGAGGTAGCTCTTCACCTCGCGGGCATAGAGGGCTTCTTGTTGATGGGTCTGGAAGGGGTAGGCGCGATAGCCTATCCGGGCGAACCCCTTGAGGATGTCGCTCAGGGAGAGCTGCAAGGGATCCCACTTGATGCGGGCCCTGTGGGTGGTGCTGTTGACCACGATGTAGCTCAAGCCATCGAGAGTGTTGAGATGGCGTTCGATGAGCCAGGCACAGGCGGCGCAGCTGAGCCCTTCGACACTGAGCTGGATCTCCCGCAGCGTCCCGGAGTCGGTGACAAACTCCTGCTGTACCTCGGCCAAGTCATAGTGGCTGAGGGCGGCCAGTTCGGCGGGGATCAGCTCCCCCTTGGCGCCGGGGGCGGTGCGGTGTTCGTAATAACTGGCGAGGCCGCACTCCATGATGGTCTGGGCCACGGCCTGGCAGCCAGGGCAGCACATGGGGCGGAGAATGCCTTTTATCTCGAAGGCATACTGGCTGTTGGCAGGTACCGGCTCGCCACAGTGGAAACAGCCCGTCATGACTAGCGTCCCTTGGGATCGAGTTCGACCGGCGCTGCCAGGGGGAAATGTACTGTCTCTTGCAAGCGCCACTCATGGTCGAAGGCATCGACCCGGATATGCCACTTGCCGGTGAGGGGTTGGTCGAGGTGCAAGCGATAGACGCCGCTGGCATCGCTGGTGAGCAGATAGTCGCTGTCACGACCCGCCAGAGTCGGGTGGAACAGAGAAAGGCGCAGGGCCTGATTGGGGACCAGATCGCCGCTCACCGGCTTGAGGGTCAGTTCGCTCTCCTGAAGGTTCAACGCGATGTGGACGTTGAGCGCCTCGGCACGGTCAAACTTGCTGAGATCCTGATTGATCTCTTTCCCTTGCTTGTAATAGTCCTCCGCCACCAGATTGACCCCATCCTTGCTGGCAATGATGGCGGTGGCAATGCCGGCGACGACGACAGTGGCGGGAAGGGCGATGATGAACCAGGGCCAGAATTGGCGATACCAGGGTTGAGTCATAGTGCTACCGAAACCTATGATTAACGAAACTGAGGATTTTTAGACAAAACAAGATAACAAAAAGCCTCGAAGAGTCGAGGCTTTTTGCTGAGTAATCACGTGTTTATCACATGTTACTGCTGTTATTGCGCGCTTTCGCCAGTGTGGGACAAACCGTACACATAGGAGGCGAGCAGCTGCACCTTGTCTTCACCCAGGATATCTTTCCAGGCTGGCATCACGCCGTGACGACCATGGGTGATGGTCTCCTCGACGACCTGACGGGAACCGCCATAGAGCCAGGTGGTGTTGGTGAGATCCGGGGCGCCAAAGGCGGTGCCACCCTTGGCATCCGGGCCGTGGCAGGCGGCGCACACTGCGAAGCGTGTCTCCCCTTTCTTGGCTTCCACCATGTCGACCTTGCGACCGGACAGGTTCAGCACATAGGAGGCCACCTCTTTGACGCCATCCTTGCCCAGGATATCTCCCCAGGCTGCCATGATGCCCTGACGGCCATTCATGATGGTGGTCTTGATGTCGGACGGCTTGCCGCCCCACTGCCATTCGGCATCGGTCAGGTTCGGGAAGCCGCGACCGCCGCGGGCATCCGAGCCATGGCACTGGGCGCAGTTTTGCAAGAAGAGGCGTTGACCAACCTTGCGAGCCTCAGGATCGGCGGCTATCTCCTCGATGGCTTTATAGGTCTTGCCATCGGCCTGATAGGCCAACTCCTTGAACTTGGCGCCGTAGACGGCATCCGCCTTGGCCAGCTCACGGTCATACTCGACCGCACTGCCATTGCTCTTGGCAGCCTCGGCGGCGGCCTTGCCTTGCGCCAGGGAGCGGATGTCCTGGTGGGAGCTCTGCCAGCCCAGCAGCCCCTTCCAGTTACCCAGTCCCGGGAAGGCGAGCAGGTAGAGCAGCCCAATCACTATCATGAAGAGGAACATGTAGGTCCACCATTTGGGCAGTGGGTTGTTCAGCTCTTCGATGCCGTCGAAGGCGTGGCCCATGGACTGGCCCTCTTCGACACCCATCTTGTCATTGCGACACCACATGAGCAGCAAGAAGCAGCCCACTATGGTACCCAGTGACACCAAGGTCACAAAAATGCTTAACAGAGTGCTCATTATTGCTTCGCTCCTGCGTTCTTGTTATCAGCACTGGGTTGCTCGTCGTCGGCAAAAACCAGGTTGGCGGCCTCGTCAAAGGAGGCTTTGCGGCGCTTGCTGTAAGCCCAGCCGATGATGCCAAACATCATCAGCATCAGCAGCAGGGTGTAGAGTCCGCGAAAAGTGCCGTAATCCATTTCCATACTCCTTATTTCAAGGCATGGCCCAGTGATTGCAGATAGGCGATCAGGGCATCGAGCTCACTCTTGCCTTTCACCGCGTCCTTGGCACCCTCGATGTCTGCATCCGTATAGGGCACACCGAAGTGATCCCGGAATAGCGCCAGCTTCTTGCCGGTCAGTTCGCCGCTCAAGACATTGGTTTCAAGCCAGGGGAAACTCGGCATGTTGGACTCGGGGACCACGTCGCGCGGGTTGATCAGGTGAGCGCGGTGCCAGTCATCGGAGTAACGACCGCCGACCCGGGCCAGATCCGGGCCGGTACGCTTGGAGCCCCACAGGAAGGGGTGCTCCCAGACGCTCTCTCCGGCGACCGAGTAGTGACCGTAACGCTCGGTCTCGGCGCGGAACGGGCGGATCATCTGGCTGTGACAGACGGTACAGCCTTCGCGGATGTAAATATCACGACCTTCCATCTGCAGGGCGGTGTAGGCCTTGAGGCCCTCCACCGGCTCATTGGTCTGCTTCTGGAAGAACAGCGGCGTGATCTCGACCAGGCCTCCCAGGCTGATGGCAAAGATGATGCCTATCACCAGCATGGGGACGCTTTTTTCAAAGATTTCGTGACGATTATTATTGCTCATGCTTTAACCCCTTCAGATCAGGCTGGCTGCGCGATGGGTTCGAGGGAACCCTTGGGCGCAGTAATGGTGCGATAGGCGTTGTAGGCCATCAGCAGCATACCGGTGACGAAGAAACAGCCACCCAGGAAGCGCACGAAGTAGAAGGGATAGGAAGCCTGCAGTGCCTCCACGAAGCTGTAGGTCAAGGTGCCGTCATCGTTGACCGCACGCCACATCAGGCCCTGCATCACGCCGGAAATCCACATGGCGACGATGTAGAGCACGGTGCCGACGGTGGCCAGCCAGAAGTGGATGTTGATCAGGCGCACGCTGTACATCCGCCCCTGGTCGAACAGGTTAGGGATCAGGTGGTAGACGGCACCGATGGAGATCATGGCAACCCAGCCCAGGGCGCCGGAGTGGACGTGGCCTATGGTCCAGTCGGTGTAGTGGGAGAGGGCATTGACGGTCTTGATGGCCATCATGGGGCCTTCGAAGGTGGACATGCCATAGAACGACAGCGAGACGATCAGGAAACGCAGCACCGGATCGTAACGCAGTTTATGCCAGGCGCCGGACAGGGTCATGATGCCGTTGATCATGCCGCCCCAGGAGGGCACGAACAGGATGAGGGACATCACCATCCCCAATGACTGTGCCCAGTCAGGCAGCGCCGTGTAGTGCAGGTGGTGCGGACCGGCCCAGATGTAGAGGGAGATCAGCGCCCAGAAGTGCACGATGGAGAGGCGGTAGGAGTAGACCGGACGACCGGCCTGCTTGGGCACGAAATAGTACATCATCCCCAGGAAGCCGGCGGTGAGCAGGAAGCCGACCGCGTTATGGCCATACCACCACTGCACCATGGCATCGGTGGCGCCCGAGTAGACGGAGTAGGACTTCATTCCGCTGACCGGGATCTCCAGGTTATTGACGATGTGCAGCACGGCCACCGTGATGATGAAGGCGCCGAAGAACCAGTTCGCCACATAGATGTGGGAGGTGGTGCGCTTCATCAGGGTGCCAAAGAAGACGATGGCGTAAGAGACCCAGACCACGGCGATGGCGATGTCGATGGGCCACTCCAGTTCGGCGTACTCTTTCGAGCTGGTGTACCCCATGGGCAGGGAGATGGCAGCGGCGATGATGATGGCTTGCCAACCCCAGAACACGAAGCCGACCAAGGGGCCACCAAATAGCCGGGTCTGGCAGGTGCGCTGTGCCACGTAGAAGGAGGTCGCCATCAGGGCGCTGCAACCGAAGGCGAAGATAACCGCGTTGGTGTGCAGGGGGCGAAGGCGGCTGTAGGTCAGCCAGGGGGTATCGAAGTTGAGGGCAGGCCAGATAAGTTGGGCTGCAATCAGTACCCCTACCGACATGCCGACAATTCCCCAGACAATAGTCATGACGGTGAACTGACGGACAACCTTGTAGTTGTACTCAGGGTGGTTTGTTGTATGGCTCATCGTTGTATTCCGCTTCCGATGCTGCTGTTGTTTGATTTTTGTCCTGTGACAAGGACTGACAACTAAATTCATCAGCGACTGCCTTCCGGTTGTTAATGTCTGTTAACGAAAGGAAAAGCAAAAAGTAGCTAAATGAAAAATTCGATGGGAATGATACTGAACCGGCAGGTAAAATAACAGTATAAACAGTGATATATTTGGCTCCGCCCGGAGTCGCATCGTGTCGTTTTTACCATGAGTAAGATCACGAAAATGGCATTTAAAAGTTAGCTTACAAGGTTGTTTTTTAATGAAAGAGAGACTGACTTCACGCAAATTTGCTCATCTACTCATAGTGATGACCATTTTGCTGGGGCTGATGGCCTATCGCACCTGGTTTGATGGGGCGCCAGCCGCCTCGGACAGCCAGAAAAATGATCAGATCTGTGATCTGTCCCACAGCCCCTGCCGCGCCACCATCGCCGATTCGTCGCTGACAGTGTCACTTGAGGACCAACCCATTCACCCCGAACATGACTTCCAGTTGCAACTCAGTGGGGTGGCTTCGGGGGTGACACCCATCAAAAGCTGGCTGGAGGGGCAGGAGATGTTCATGGGCCGCATCCCGGTGTTGTTCAGCCAGCAAGGGGAGGGGCAGTGGCAGGCCAGCACGCAGGTGGGGGCCTGCACCAGCCACCGCATGGTGTGGCTGCTTACCATTGAATGGAGCAATGGCCAGCGCCAGCAGATGGCGCTCTCGGTGACCCGTTAGGGGGAGCTGTCGCAAATTTAATTTGAATTTTTCAGGCAGGGCGGTACCTTGCTCTGATTATTAAGGGAATCAAGACCATTTCATCATGATTGAAAAACAAAACTTTTATCGACTGCTCAACCAGCAGGCCCAGGCACTGCTGGAAGGGGAGCCGGATCTTGTCGCCACTCTCGCCAACCTCAGCGCCCTGCTCAATCAGGAACTGACCGAGATCAACTGGGTCGGTTTTTACCTGTTGCAGGGAGAGACCCTGGTACTGGGGCCCTTCCAGGGCAAGCCCGCCTGTGTACGGATCCCGGTTGGCCGCGGGGTCTGTGGCACTGCGGTGGCAACAGGCGAGACACAGCTCATCGATGATGTTCATCAATTCGAAGGGCACATTGCCTGCGATGGGGCCAGCAATTCGGAGATAGTGATCCCGCTGCGTCGTGAGGGTGTCATCATCGGGGTATTGGATATTGACAGTCCCGTTTTCAACCGTTTTGACCAAATTGACCGGCTTGGACTGGAAGAAACGGTCAAAATATTGGAACGCCTGCTGTAAGTTAAGTGCGAGATGGTTCGCAAAAGGTCCCAAGCTCTCTATAATGGGGCCTTTGTTGTGCCCGGGGTTGCCCGTGCGTTTATATGAAAGCCAAGGTTATACATGGAAAACACTGAAAAGCTGAAGAACAGTAAAGAGATCGTCGCCTACCTGGTCGAGAAATTCCCGGCCTGCTTCATCGCAGAAGGAGAGGCCAAGCCACTCAAGATTGGCATCTTCCAGGATCTGGCAGCGCGTCTTGCTGACGACGAGAGGGTCTCCAAGACCATGCTGCGCTCTGCTCTGCGTCAATACACTTCCAGCTGGCGTTACCTGCACGGCCTCAAAGCTGGCCAGGCTCGCGTCGACCTCGATGGTAACCCGGGCGAATTGTTGACCGAAGAGCATATCGAGCACGCCAAGCAAGCGCTGAAAGAGAGCAAAGACAAAGTCTTCGCCAGCCGTCGTGCCAAAGACGACAAGAAAGAGCCAACCGGCGAGGCCAAGGCCGATGCCAAGCGCGAAGATAAACCCAAGAAGCCTCGTCGTCCTGCTCCGCGCAAGACCGAGACCGCACCTGCCGCTGCTCCTAAGCAGTATCGTCAGGCCGAGGCGGGTGAGCTGAAAGTTGAGCAAACCGTCAATGTGGTACTGGGTAAGTCTCCTGTCCCGGCGACCATCAAGGAAATTACCAAGGATGATGTGCAGGTTCAGCTGCAGACCGGCATGATGCTGCGCGTCAAATTCGAGCATCTGGTTCTCTAAGGAGACAAATGTTGAAGCATGGCGTAATTCGTTTCTCCCTCGTCGCCTGTAGCCTGGCTATTGCCGGGCTTGCACAGGCCATCGAGCCGGTGCTCAAGGAAAGTGATTTGCCTGTGTTGGCTCAAGAGAGCCAACATGCTACGGCTAGCAAGCGAATTGCCAATCTGTTTACTCGCTCCCACTACAAGCAGTTCAAGCTGGATGATGCCTTCTCGGAAGTTGTCTTTGACAAATATCTGGAGAATCTGGATTTCAGTCGCAACCTGTTCTTGGCTTCTGATATTCGCCGGTTTGACAAATACCGCGACGGCTTCGATACCGATCTGGAGCGTGGTCGTCTGGCGCCCGCCTACGACATGTTCAATCTCGGTCAGCAGCGGCGCTATGAGCGGTTCGAATACGCCCTCAAACTGCTCGATACCCCCTTCGATTTCACCCAGAAAGATGAATACATCTTTGACCGGGAAGGGGCGCCCTGGCCCAAGGATGAAGCCGAGCTCAATGAGCTGTGGCGTCAGCGGGTCAAGTTCGATGCCCTGAGCCTCAAGCTCAGCGGCAAGGAGTGGCCCGAGATCAAGGAGCTGCTTGGCAAGCGTTACAACAACGCCATCAAGCGGATGTCCCAGACCGAGAGCGAGGACGTGTTCCAGCTGTTCATGAACTCCTTCTCCCGCGCCATCGAGCCTCACACCAGTTATCTCTCCCCGCGCAACGCCGATCGCTTCAACACCGAGATGAACCTCTCGCTGGAAGGCATTGGTGCCGTGTTGCAGGCGGACGATGACTTCACGGTGATCCGTTCCCTGGTCCCGGGGGGGCCGGCCGCCAAGTCCAACAACCTCAAGCCTGATGACAAAATCGTCGGCGTGGGTCAGGAAGATGGCAAGGTGGTCGATGTGATTGGCTGGCGTCTCGATGACGTGGTCGAACTCATCAAGGGTCCCAAGGGTAGCAAGGTGCGCCTCGAGATCCAGCGTGGCAAGGGTGCCAGCGTCAAGACAGAACAGGTCGAGCTGACCCGGGACAAGGTGCGTCTGGAAGACAGGGCCGCCAAGTCCAAGGTGATCAAGGCCGAGGGCAAGAAGATAGGGGTACTCGAGATCCCGAGCTTCTATGTCAACCTGCACGATGATGTCATCAAGGAGCTGGCCAGCCTCAACAAGCAGAAAGTGGACGGCCTGGTGGTGGATCTGCGCAGCAACGGCGGCGGTGCCCTCACCGAAGCCTCTGCCCTGAGCGGTCTCTTCTTCGCCAGCGGTCCCGTGGTACAGATCCGCGATCACATGGGTCGCATCTCGGTCAATGGCGATGATGATGGTCAAGTCTACTACGGCGGCCCCATGTCGGTGCTGATCGACAGGTACAGTGCCTCGGCCTCCGAGATCTTTGCCGCTGCCATGCAAGATTACGGCCGTGCCCTGATCCTGGGGGAGAACTCGTTCGGCAAGGGCACTGTGCAGCAGCATCGCAGCCTGGCCAAGGTGTATGACTTCTACGATCATCCCCTGGGTCACGTGCAGTACACCATCGCCAAGTTCTACCGCATCGATGGCGGCAGCACCCAGAACAAGGGTGTCGCCCCGGACATCAGCTTCCCGACCCCGGTCACCCCGGAAGAGACGGGGGAGAGCCGTGAGTTCCACGCCCTGCCTTGGGACAAGATAGCCTCGGCGGACTACCAGAAGATAGGTAGCTTCACCAGCTTGTTGCCCAAGTTGGCGGCGGCACACCAGGCGCGGATCGAGACAGATCCGGAGTTCGCCTACGTGTTGCAGGACATCAAGGAGTATCGCGCCGAGAAGGACAAGAAATCCCTCTCCCTGAACGAAGCGGATCGCCGCGCCGAGCAGGACAAGCAAGATGCACTGGCCTTGTTGCGGGCCAACGAGCGCCTGGCGCGGATGGGCAAGCCTGCCATCAAGAGCCTGGACGAGTTGCCCACCGATTTTGAGGCGCCGGATGAGTTCTTGCTTGAGTCTGCCAATATCACGGCAGACCTGGTCAAGATGGAGCCAAAACGCGGTTAGTGACCCATAGCTATAACGAAAAGGGCGACATCACAGTCGCCCTTTTTCTTGCCTGAATGTAAACCATTTGACCCAAGGATGGGCTTGTGACAGCCTCGTTACGCCCATAACAAGCGTGGAAGCACATAATAATGACCGATCACCATCAGGCCATGACGGCCAAATATCGCCAGGATTATCAAGCCCCTCTCTATTGGATCGACAGCATAGATCTCGACTTTCAGCTCGAGGAACCCCTGTGCCGGGTCACCGCCATTTCCCGAGTCCGCCGCAACGGCGAGCACAATGAAGCCCTGATCCTGGATGGCGAAAATCTGCATCTGGTGAGCATCAGCATCGACGGGGTAGCCTGTGAGCAGTATGAGCTGACCGACAACCAGCTGCGGCTCAGCAACCTGCCCGCCGAGTGCGTGTTGACCATAGTCACCGACCTGGATGCCGCCGCCAACACGGCCCTCGAGGGACTTTACAAGTCTGGTGATGCCTATTGCACCCAGTGTGAGGCGGAGGGCTTCCGTCGCATCACCTATTACCTGGACAGGCCCGACATCCTGGCCCGCTACAGCACCCGCATCACCGCCGACAAGGCGAAATTCCCTTATCTGCTCTCCAACGGCAACAAGGTGGCGAGCGGCAATCTGGATGGCGGCCGCCACTTCGTGCAGTGGCAGGATCCCTTCCCCAAACCCAGCTACCTGTTTGCCCTGGTGGCCGGTGACTTCGACGTGCAGCGCGATCACTTCGTGACCATGAGCGGGCGCGAGGTGGCCCTCGAGATCTTCGTCGACAAGGGCAACCTGGACCGCGCCGGTTTTGCCATGGAGAGCCTCATCAACTCCATGCGTTGGGACGAGCAGCGCTTCGGCCTCGAATACGACCTCGACATCTATATGATCGTCGCGGTGGATTTCTTCAACATGGGTGCCATGGAGAACAAGGGACTCAACGTTTTCAACTCCAAGTTCGTGCTGGCCAATCCGCAGACCGCGACCGACAGCGACTATCACGGCATCGAGCGGGTCATAGGGCACGAATACTTCCATAACTGGACCGGCAACAGAGTCACTTGCCGCGACTGGTTCCAGCTCAGCCTCAAAGAGGGACTGACGGTGTTCCGGGATCAGGAGTTCTCCTCGGATCTGGGCTCGCGCGGTGTCAACCGCATCAACAACGTGCGCACCGTGCGCGGCCCCCAGTTTGCCGAAGATGCCGGCCCCATGGCCCACCCGATCCGCCCGGATGTGGTGATCGAGATGAACAACTTCTACACCCTGACCGTCTACGAGAAGGGCTCGGAAGTGATCCGCATGCTGCATGTCTTGTTGGGGGAAGCTGCCTTCCAGGCCGGCATGGGCCTCTACTTCGAGCGTCACGACGGCTCGGCCGCCACCTGCGACGACTTCGTGCAGGCGATGGAGGATGCCTCCGGGGTCGATTTGACCCGTTTCCGCCGCTGGTACAGTCAGTCCGGCACCCCTGAGCTGACAGTCCGTGACGACTATGATGCCGCCACCGGCGTCTATCGCCTCCATGTCAGCCAGCACACGCCGCCGACTCAGGATCAACCCCAGAAGCTGCCGCTGCACATCCCCCTCGATATCGAGTTGTATGATGCCGAGGGTGCGGTGATCCCGCTGCAGAACCGGGGCAAGGCCATCGGCAACGTGCTCGACGTGCTGGAAGCAGAGCAGACCTTCGTCTTCGATCAGGTGCCTGCCAAACCCGTGATCTCCCTGCTGCGGGACTTCTCCGCGCCGGTCAAGCTGCACTATGACTACAGCGACAGGGATCTCGCCTTCCTGATGCGCCACGCCCGCAACGAGTTTGCCCGCTGGGATGCCGCCCAGATGCTGATCAACAAGGCGGTGATCGTCAATGTGGCCGCGCATCAGCTGGGGAAAGAGGTGACGCTGTCATCGGATCTGGTTGCCGCCTTCGTGGCCATCCTGGACGAAGCCGGGCTGGATCCCGCCCTCAAGGCCGAGATCCTGGCCTTGCCGGGGGAGGCTACTCTGGCCGAGCTGTTCGAGGTGGCCGACATCGACGCCATTCATGCCGTGCGGGGTGCCATAGGCACAGCCCTGGCCCAGGCATTTGGCGATCGCCTGCTCGCCAGCTACCAGAGCCTGCTGCTCGATGGTTATCGGGTGGTCCACGATGACATGGCCAAACGGGCCCTCAAGGGGGTGGTGCTGGGCTATCTGGCGCGTCTGGATGACGAGTTGACCGATCGGCTGGTGCGTCAGCAATACCAGGGGGCGGACAACATGACCGACACCCTGACCGCCCTGCAGATTGCCAACCAGCATCTGCTACCATGCCGGGCCGCACTGCTGGCCGATTTTGAAGGCAAGTGGGCCAAAGATGGCCTGGTGCTGGACAACTGGTTGCGTCTGGTCGGTGCCAAGCCCGCCGCCGATGTACTCGGCGAGATCAGGCAGGCCATGGCCCACCCGATGTTCAGCATTCGCAACCCCAATCGACTGCGGGCGCTGATCGGCAGTTTTGCCATGGGCAACCAGGTGCAGTTCCATGCCAGAGATGGCGCGGGTTACCGTTTCCTGACCGACATCTTGATTGAGCTCAACAGCATCAATCCCCAGGTGGCCTCGCGCCTCATCACCCCGCTTATCCAGTTCAAGCGACTGGATGAGGAGCGCAAGCGCCTGATCCGTACCGAACTGCTGCGGTTGCAGGCCTTGCCCGACTTGGCCCGGGATCTCTACGAGAAGGTGGCCAAGGCGCTGGCCCAGTAAGTTGTTGCTAAGAAAAACAGGGCCGGGCGCATGTCCGGCCCTGTTGTTTGTCGTGAATCAGCCTCCAGACGAGGCGAGCTGAACTGTGGTAGAGGAGGGCAAGGGTATGAAGCAATTCACCTTCGGATTACATCTGTCGCGAGACGAGATACTGCTGATGTATCAGGGCCATGCCCGGCGCCTGGTGGTGCGCTCTGATCAGGGACTGACGCTGGAACTGGGACTGGATAAAATCCGCCCTTTCGTCGGGCAGGAAGGGGTTCATGGTCGTTTCTTGCTCAAGACTCAGGACGATCATCGCTTTATCGGCCTGGAACGCATAAATTAACAAAAACCAAACAGTAAACCGCGTAATTATCTGCTTAAAGTCACTAACTATCAGGTTAAAACGCATTTTATCAGTGGTATTTTCTGTTTTTTACGCCGATGGCAAAATTTATGACAGCTTGAGCCGTGATCTGCCGCTAGTTTTTAACATTCCATTATCAGCTTTGCTCGCCTTCCGGGATCCGACCCATTACACTTCGCACAACTCTGTACCAGTGGGCATCCAGGGTGGATGTCTCTGTCGGTGATGTCGGTCCGATAAGGAATATAGCAATGGCATTGAAAGACGCCCCTACCTCAGTTCTGCTCGAAAACGTTCTCAACCTGATCCATCAAAAACTGCCTCAGAAGAGTGCCTCCCTGGTCGAGCGCTTCGTTGCCAAGTTCTACGGCAACATGGCGAGCGATGACCTGCATGATCGCAATGACAGCGATCTGTATGGCGCCGCCTTGAGCCTGTGGAATGCCCTCAACCAGCGGGACAGCACGGCGCCCTATATCCGGGTCTACAACCCGGAGCTGACCCGTCATGGCTGGCAGTCACCGCACACCATAGTCGAAGTCATCTTGCAGGACTCCCCCTTCCTGGTGGACTCCATCCGCATGACCCTCAAGCGTCTCAACATCACGGCGCACATGATGCTGCATCAACCTCTGCACCTCATTCGCAGCAAGGATGGCAAGATAGAGGCCATTCTGGATCTGGATCAGACGGCGCAGCAGACATCGGCCGAGACCGCCTTCCTCATCGAGATAGATCACCTGACCTCGGATGAACAGATGGCCGCCCTGGCCGCCGAACTCGATTCGGTCGCGGGGGAAGTGGCGTTGGCGGTAGGTGACTGGCAGCCCATGCTGGCGCGCCTCAACGAGATCATCGAGGATCTGCCAAAACGCAACAGTCCGGTGAGCAAGGAAGAGGTGGAGTCCACGGTTTCCTTCCTCAAATGGGTTGCTGCCCACAACTTCACCCTGATGGGTTACCGCCGTTATGACGTCAAGGCGATAGAGGGGGATCACGAGATCCTGCCCCAGCCCGATTCGAGCCTTGGCCTGATGAAGAACTCCATCAAGGACGAGGGCCAGCGTCTGGGCACCATGCCCGCCAGTGCCCGTCATGCGGCCCTCTCCAATCATCTGCTGATCCTGACCAAGTCCAACAGCAAGTCCCGGGTGCATCGCCCGGCCTACGTGGATTACATCGGCATCAAACGCTTCGATGAACATGGCAAGGTGATAGGCGAAGATCGCTTCATCGGTCTCTACGCCTCCTCCATCTACAACACCAGCGCCACCCAGATCCCCCTCATCAGCCATCGCCTCGAGCGCATCATGGTGGCCTCTGGCCATGAGAAGGGTTCCCACGCCTACAAGGCATTGCTCAATGTGCTGGAAACCTATCCCCGTGATGAGCTGATCCAGGCCCGGGAAGAGGAGCTGCTCGCCACCGGTCTCGGGGTGTTGGCCATGCAGGAGCGCGACATGCTGCGCCTGTTCGTGCGCCGTGACGTCTATGGCCGCTTCTTCTCCTGCATGGTCTATGTCACCAAGGAGCGCTACAACACGGCGCTGCGAGTCAAGACCCAGCAGATCCTGCAACAGCATTTCGGCAGCAACGAAGAGGTGGAGTTCAATGTCTACTTCTCCGAAGGCGTGCTGGCCCGGACCCATTACATAGTTCGAGTGAACAATAACAACGTGGATGTGGACGTGAACCAAGTGCAGAACAACCTGATTGAAGCCGCCCGCAGCTGGGACGATCGCCTGGATTCGGTGCTGCTTGCCCACTATGGCGAGGCCCAGGGCAATGAACTGAGCCGCCGCTTCAACGATGCCTTCCCCCGTGCTTATAAAGAAGATGTGCTGCCGGGCTCCGCCGTGGCCGACATCATCGCCCTGGAGAACCTGAGCGAAGCCGAGCCCCTTGGCATGCTGTTCTACCGTGCTCAGGAAGAGGAGAACGATCGCCGGGTGCGCCTCAAGCTGTTCCACCGTACCGAGCCGATCCACTTGTCCGATGTCTTGCCCATGCTGGAAAACATGGGGCTGAGGGTCATCGGCGAGACTCCCTATGAGGTCAAGACCCCGAATGGTGAAGTGTTCTGGATCCTCGACTTCTCCATGCTGCTGCGTGGCGATCAGCCTTTCAGCCTGGCCAAGAGCCAGCAGCGCTTCCAGCAGGCCTTCGCCAGCGTCTGGAACAAGGCCCTGGAAGATGATGGTTTCAACCGCCTGGTGCTGGGCGCCAACCTCACCGGCCGTCAGGTCTCGGTGCTGCGCGCCTATGCCAAGTACATGCGCCAGACCGGCGTCTCCTTCAGCCAGTCCTATATCGAAGAGACCCTGACCCGTTATCCCGAGCTGGCCCAGCTGCTGTTCTCCCTGTTCGAGGCTCGCCTAGATCCTGCACTGAACCAGGATGGCGCGGCGCTGCAGACGCTACACGACACCCTGACGGCCAAGCTGGATCTGGTGGCGAACCTGGACGATGACCGCATCATCCGCCGCTACATGGAGATGATAGAGGCGACCCTGCGCACCAACTATTACCAGCCGGACGCGCAAGGCAACATCAAGCCCTATATCTCCTTCAAGCTGGCGCCGTCCGGTATCAGCGACATGCCACAGCCTCTGCCCAAGTTCGAGATCTTCGTCTACTCGCCACGGGTAGAAGGGGTGCATCTGCGCTGGGGCAAGGTGGCCCGGGGCGGGCTGCGCTGGTCCGATCGCAAGGAAGATTTCCGCACCGAGGTGCTGGGTCTGGTCAAGGCGCAGCAGGTGAAGAATACCGTCATAGTGCCAGTCGGCGCCAAGGGGGGCTTCTACTGCAAGCAGATGCCGGTGGGTGCCGCCCGCGCCGTCATTCAGGAAGAGGGCAAGGCCTGCTATCGCCTGTTTATCCGCGGCCTGCTCGATGTCACCGACAACATCCTCCAGGGGGAGGTGATCCCGCCCAAACAGGTGGTACGCCACGACGAGGATGATTACTACCTGGTGGTCGCGGCCGACAAGGGCACCGCCACCTTCTCCGACATCGCCAACGAGATCAGCCATGAATATGGTCACTGGCTCGGCGATGCCTTCGCCTCCGGCGGTTCGGTCGGTTATGACCACAAGAAGATGGGCATCACGGCGCGGGGCGCCTGGGAGTCGGTCAAGCGCCACTTCCGTGAGCTTGAGATCAACTGCCAGACCACCGACTTCAGCTGCGTGGGCATAGGCGACATGGCCGGTGACGTGTTTGGCAACGGCATGCTGCTCTCCGAGCACACCCAGTTGGTGGGCGCCTTCAACCACATGCACATCTTCATCGACCCGACCCCGGATACGGCCAGCACCTTCGCCGAGCGCAAGCGTCTGTTCGAGCTGCCGGGTTCGAGCTGGGACGACTACAACCGTGAGCTTATCTCCGTAGGGGGCGGCATCTTCCTGCGCTCGGCCAAGTCCATCAAGCTGAGTCCGCAAATTCAGACCCTGCTTGGCACCGACAAGGCCAGCATGGCGCCAAACGAGCTGATCAAGGCACTGCTCTGCCTGAACGTGGACTTGCTCTGGAACGGCGGCATCGGCACCTACGTCAAGAGCCACAAAGAGAGCGATGGCGAGGTGGGCGATCGCAGCAACGATGCCCTGCGCGTCAATGGTCGCGACCTGCGTGCCCGTATCGTCGGTGAGGGCGGTAACCTGGGCTTCACGCAGCTGGGCCGTATCGAATACGCCAGCCAGGGCGGCCACATCAACACCGATTTTACCGACAACGTGGGCGGGGTAGATTGCTCCGACAACGAGGTCAACATCAAGATACTGCTCAACCAGCTGGTGGCGGCAGGGGATCTGACCCTCAAGCAGCGCAACCAGATGCTCTACGAGATGACGGATGCGGTGGCCGATATCGTGCTGACCAACGCCTATCGCCAATCCCAGTCCATCTCGGTTACCAGTTACCGCGCGGCGGATCAGCTCAAAGAGCAGCAGCGTTTCATCCAGGGGCTGGAGCGTGAAGGCAAGCTGGACAGGGCGCTGGAGTTCCTGCCATCGGATGAGGAGTTGTCCGAGCGGATGGCGGCAGGGCAGGGGCTGACCCGCCCCGAATTGGCGGTGCTGGTGGCTTACGGCAAGATGGTGCTCAAGGAGCAGCTCAACTGCCCCGAGATCACCGATGAGCCCTTCCTGGCCCGCATGCTGGTCACCAGCTTCCCCGAGCAGTTGCAGCAGCGCTTCGGCGAGGCCCTGGCTCAGCATCCGCTGCGCGGCGAGATCATCGCCACCCGCGTGGCCAACATGCTGGTCAACGACATGGGGCTCAACTTTGCGACCCGGATGAAGGATGAGACCGGCGCCTCGGTGGCCGAAGTGGCCGCCTGCTTCGCCATGGCCCGCGAAGTGTTCGGTTTCGACCCCCTGTGGCGGGACATCGAATCCCTGGATAACCAGGTGAGTGCCGAGACTCAGCTCGAGTTGATGTTTGCCAGTCGCCGCATCGTGCGCCGCGCCACCCGCTGGTTCCTGCGTGCCCGCAACCGCAGCTGGAGCATCAGCGACAACATCGCCTTCTTCCGTCCCGCCTTCGAGACCCTGGGCGAGCACCTCTACGAGGTGATGGAGGAGAGCGAAGTGGCCGAGCATCGCCAGGCCGTCGAAACCCTGGTGGCCAAACAGGTGCCTGAGCATATCGCCCGTCAGGTCGCCCACATGAGCAGCCTCTTCTCTTCGCTGGATCTGGCTCAGATTGCGGCGGATCAGCACAGCGACATACTGCGGGTGGCCAATGTGTACTACCGGCTCGGTGCCAAGCTGGATCTGCACTGGTTCCTGGAGCAGGTCAACCATCAGCCGGTGGGCAACCACTGGCAGGCGATGGCGCGGGCCTCCTTCCGCGAGGATCTGGACTGGCAGCAACGCAGTCTCACCTCAGTGGTATTGGAAGGGTGCAAAGATCAGGGAGAATGCGATACCATACTGGCCAACTGGATTGCGGAGCATGAGCAACTCTTGTCCCGTTGGACCCATATGTTGGCCGACTTCAAGACCACCAGTACTCACGAGTTCGCCAAGTTCTCGGTGGCCTTGCGGGAGTTGAACCTGCTCCAGTTGAATTGCCGAGCATCGGCATAACCATGAAAGCCCCGGCCAGTTGCCGGGGCTTTTTTTAAGGAGCAAAGATGTTTTACCCCCTCGCCAGGCATTTGTTGTTCAAGCTCGATCCGGAAAAGGCTCACGAACTCTCTCTCAAACAGCTCTCCCGCCTTCATGGCACGCCCCTCGATATCTTCTTCCGTCAATCCCTGCCAACGCGCCCCGTCACCTGTATGGGGCTTAATTTTGCCAACCCGGTGGGCCTGGCCGCGGGGCTCGATAAAGATGGCGAGTGCATAGATGCCTTTGGCGCCATGGGGTTCGGCTTCATCGAGGTGGGGACTGTGACCCCCAAGCCCCAGAGTGGCAATGACAAGCCCAGGCTGTTTCGGGTAGTACCGGCAGAGGGGATCATCAACCGTATGGGCTTCAATAACCTGGGGGTTGATCACCTGGTCGAGCGGGTCAAGGCCGCGAAATACCAGGGGGTGATCGGTATTAATATCGGCAAAAATAAAGATACGCCCATTGAGAATGGCAAGGATGATTACCTGATCTGCATGGACAAGGTTTATGATCATGCCGGTTATATTGCGGTCAATATTTCATCTCCCAATACACCTGGCCTGCGTCAATTGCAGTATGGGGAGGCGCTGGATGATCTACTGGCAGCCCTCAAGGAACGTCAGCAGCTCCTGGCGGCACAATATAAGAAGTATGTCCCTGTGGCGGTCAAGATTGCACCGGATCTTAGTCTGGATGAAATTAAGCAAGTTGCAGGATCCTTGATTAAAAATGGGATCGATGGGGTCATCGCCACTAATACCACGCTAGCCCGTGACATGATCTATGACATGCCCCATGCTGGTGAAATGGGTGGATTGAGTGGTCGTCCCTTGCAACACAAGAGCACCGAGGTTATCCGTCTATTGGCACAGGAATTAAAAGGTGCCTTGCCTATTATCGGTGTCGGAGGAGTGGACAGTGCCCTGGCCGCCCGCGAGAAGCTGCAGGCGGGGGCTACGCTGGTTCAGATATATAGCGGCTTTATTTATAAAGGACCGGCCTTGGTCAAAGAGATCGTGACCAATATCTGACGCATTTAGTCAATTTAATATAAGGGCGCCCCGAATTAACGTTGCTGAAATTATCGACATATAATAAAGTCGAATTACAGTAGCAAGGAAGGGCGCCTCATGTTTCTCCAACCAAATGATCAATGGCAATGGCATTATGATGCGAAGTCCGACCGCCTGATGTTGGAGCTGAGCGATGACATGGTATTCGCGACAGAATATCAAGGTCGTCAGTTGGTGCCCGCCTCATTTGCTACTCAAGCTTTTTGTGTCGAAGATGCGTCCCTCTATTACCAGCTGATGGATCATGCAGCCGATCTCAATTGGAGCATCCCTCAACAGGTGCAGCTGGTATTAAATGCCATCGCTGTGCACCGCTTCTATAAACCCCTGATGCCCCAAAGCTGGTTCTTTATTGAACTGGGCCAACTGATGGCGCCGCAACAAGGGGAACTGGTCATCATGCATACCCAGGATGGTCAAGGCACCTTCATGGTGATCGAGGCCGGGGAGCAGGCCAGTGTCTGCCTCAATCTCACCGGGGAGCTGATGCTCAGCGGCAACAAGCTGATGCCCCGCTTTGCGGTGATCAAGGTGATGAACAATCGCTTCGGTCACTACCATCAAGCCGCGCCGGCGCTGCGCCAGGTCAGTTGATTAACATCCCCCCATTGCCGCTTCCTGCTCAATGACTCGCTCTCTTGGTGCAACAGCCACCCGATAGCCCCCATCCCCCCTCGCGCTGAACGGTTCCATCCCCCTTGAGTGAGCGCTCCGGATGATGCTTCGGAGCATATGACGGTCGCCGTTGCTGCACTTCTGGGCGATTGGTGATGAATTGAGGGGGAGGGGGCGATGATCGGGGCGCCAAGCTGGCCGTGAATGAGGTATAATACGGCACTTTTTATGGCATCCCCGTGAGCGTGATGAAAGAATTCTTTGCAACCTGCCCCAAGGGGCTGGAAAACCTGTTGGCCGATGAGCTGACCACCCTGGGCGCAGAGCAGGTCCGTGAGACCGTGGCCGGCGTCCATTTCAAAGGCGAACTGGTCATTGGCTACAAGGCCTGCCTGTGGAGCCGCTTTGCCTCCCGCATCGTGCTGGTGCTCTCCGAATTCCAGATGAATGACGATCTGGATCTCTATCTGGGCGCCCACACCATTGCCTGGGAAGAGCACTTCCCCGGTACCGCCACCATAGCGGTGGACTTTACCGGTACCAACCCCGCCATCCGCAATACCCAATATGGCGCGCTGAAGATCAAGGATGCCATCGTCGATCGCTTCACCAAGCGCGGCCATGTGCGCCCGGACATCGACAAGAAGTCGCCGGATATTCGCATCATGGCGCACCTGGGCAAGGGCAAGGCCAATATCACCCTGGACTTGTCGGGCCCGGCCCTGCACCAGCGTTTCTATCGCCAGGGCACCGGCGAGGCGCCGCTCAAAGAGAACCTGGCCATGGCCATGATAGCCCGCAGCGGTTGGGCCGGTGAGCCGATGATGGACCCCATGTGCGGCTCCGGCACCCTGCTTATCGAAGCGGCCTTCGTCGCCGCCGACATGGCGCCGGCCCTGCGCCGCGAGCGGTTTGGTTTCGATCGCTGGCTGCAACACGATGCCGAGCTGTGGCAGAGCCTGATGATGGAAGCCCAGGTGCGTGCCAAGCGCGGCATGCAGCGCTGCGAGGTCAAGTTGTTTGGTTGTGACGCCGATCCTCGCGTATTGATGAAGGCCCGCGACAACGCCAAGGCGGCCGGGGTGGATCATTTCATCACCTTCAAGCAGGCCGACGTGACCGCGTTGGAGAACCCGCTGCCGATGCCAGCGGTAGAAGGCGAGGCCCGTCAGGTGGGCATGCTCATCTCCAACCCGCCCTATGGCGAGCGTCTGGGTGAATTCCCGGCCCTGCTCGAAGTGCACCAGGCGCTGGGCGATGCCCTGCGTCGCAGCTTCCAGGGCTGGCGCGTCTCCATTCTGTCTGCCTCGCCGGAGCTGCTGAGCTGTCTGCGCCTGCGGGCCGACAAGCAGTATCGCCTGTTCAACGGTGCGCTGGAGTGTCAGCTGCGCAACTACCAGATTGCCCTGGACTCCGTGGCCTCCCAGAAAGAGGTGGCCCAGGATTTCGCCAACCGCCTGCGCAAGAACCTCAAGACCCTGGAGAAGTGGGCCAGTAAAGAGGGCATCGACTGCTACCGCATCTACGATGCGGACTTGCCGGAATACAACGCTGCCATCGACCGCTATCAGGATTACCTGGTGGTGCAGGAGTATGCCGCGCCCAAGGACATCCCCGCCCAGAAGACCCGTCAGCGTCTGCTCGACATGGTGCAGGCCGCCATCAAGGTGACCGGCATGGACGGCGAGAAGGTGATCCTCAAGGTGCGCGAGCGTCAGGAGGGTAAGCAGCAGTATCAGAAGCTCTCTACCGAGCAGCACCGGATGGAAGTGCAGGAGTACGGTGCCCGCCTCTGGGTCAACCTCTATGACTACCTGGATACCGGCCTGTTCCTGGATCACCGTCAGACCCGCCGCATGTTGGGCCAGATGGCCCAGGGCAAGCGCTTCCTGAACCTGTTCGCCTATACCGGCAGTGCCACCGTGCACGCGGCGCTGGGGGGGGCTAGCGAGACCACCACGGTCGACATGTCTTACACCTATCTGGATTGGGCGCAGGACAACATGCGTCTGAACTCCCAGGTCGGTCGTCAACACAAGTTCGTGCAGGCCGACTGCCTGAAATGGCTCTCCGAGGCCGATGGACAATACGATCTCATCTTCATCGATCCGCCCACCTTCTCCAACTCCAAGCGGATGGACGAGAGCTTCGACGTGCAGCGCGATCACCTGCTGCTGTTGCAACACCTCAAGCGTCTGC
This sequence comes from Aeromonas rivuli, assembly GCF_000820045.1. GTDB lineage: Bacteria > Pseudomonadota > Gammaproteobacteria > Enterobacterales > Aeromonadaceae > Aeromonas > Aeromonas rivuli. The sequence goes on from NZ_CDBJ01000054.1 coordinate 165,257, forward strand.
TGGCGGCGGACGGCACCCTGGTGTTCTCCAACAACAAGCGTCACTTCAAGATGGATCTGGCCGGTCTGGAAGCCGCGGGCCTCAAGGCGCAGAACATCACCAGCAAGACCCGGCCAAAAGATTTCGAACGCAACGTGCACATCCACAACTGCTGGTTGATCACCCACGCCGACACACCGGTAGATGCCGGCTGATGCTGACCCTGTTTCATACCGACGGTTGTCATCTGTGCGAGCAGGCCTGGCAGCTGGTGGAGGAGGCGGGATTGGCCGCGCAAACCCGCCAGTGCGACATCATGGAGGATGCCGACTGGTTGGCCGCTTACCGGGTGCGCATCCCGGTGCTGCGAGATGAGGCCGGCCGAGAGCTTGGCTGGCCCTTCACCCTGACCGAGCTTGACGACTGGGTGAAGGCGTAAACGGATCACTATTGTGTACCTGTGATATTGAGAGTGGGGCAGACCGGGTCTGTCCCGCTTTTTCATGAAGAATTAAGGAAAAGACATGGCTTTATTAACATTGCACGGCGCTTGTCTGTCGTTCAGTGATTTCCCGCTGCTCGACAATGCCGAACTGAGCATAGAGCGCGGTGAGCGTCTCTGTCTGGTGGGCCGCAACGGGGCGGGCAAGTCCACCCTGATGAAGGTCATCGCCGGCGAATTGCCCCTCGATGACGGCCGCATGGTGCAGCAGCAGGAGTTGAAGGTGACCCGCCTCGAGCAGGATCCCCCCGCCTCCAGCGATCTGACGGTGTTCGATTACACCGCCGAAGGGCTGGCCGGGGTCGGCGAGATCCTCAAGCAGTATCACCATATCTCCATGGAGTTGGCCCACGATCCCTCCGACGCCAACATTCGCATCATGAGCGAGTTGCAAGAGCAGCTCGATTACCAGAATGGCTGGCAGTTCGAGACCCGCATCAGCCAGGTGCTGACCCTGCTCAACCTCGACCCCGACGCGACCCTGGACAGCCTCTCCGGCGGCTGGCTGCGTAAAGTGGCCCTGGCCCGCGCCCTGGCCTGCGATCCGGATCTGCTGCTGCTCGATGAGCCGACCAACCACCTGGACATCGAGGCCATCAACTGGCTGGAAGAGTTCCTGAAAGATTTCCGTGGCGCCATCGTGTTCATCTCTCACGATCGGGAGTTCATCCACAAGCTGGCGACCCGGATCATCGATCTCGATCGCGGCGAGATCACCTCCTGGCCCGGCAACTACGACCAGTATCTGCTCGGGAAAGAGGAGTGGCTGCGGGTCGAGGAGCTGAAGAACGCCGAGTTCGATCGCAAGCTGGCCCAGGAAGAGGTGTGGGTCCGTCAGGGCATCAAGGCCCGCCGTACCCGTAACGAAGGCCGGGTTCGCGCCCTCGAAGCCATGCGCATGGAGCGCAGTCAGCGCCGCGAGCTGCAGGGCAAGGCCAAGCTGCAGATGGACGACGTCAATCGCTCCGGCAAGCTGGTGTTCGAGACCGAAGGGCTTGGCTTGGACTTTGGCGATCGCACCCTGTTCCAGGGGTTGGACTTGCAAGTGCTGCGTGGCGACAAGATTGCCCTGGTGGGCCCCAACGGTTGTGGCAAGTCGACCCTTATCAAGCTGCTGCTCGGTCAACTCGAGCCCAGCCGCGGCGTGGTCAAGGGCGGCACCAAGCTGGAAGTGGCCTATTTTGACCAGTATCGCGATCAGCTCGATCCCGAGCAGACGGTGATGGACAACGTGGGGGAGGGCAAGCAGGAAGTGATGGTGCGTGGCCGCTCCCGCCATATTCTGGGCTACCTGCAGGACTTCTTGTTTGAACCCAAGCGGGCCCGTACCCCGGTCAAGGCCTTGTCAGGGGGTGAGAAAAACCGTCTACTGTTGGCCAAACTGTTCCTCAAGCCCAGTAACTTGTTGATTCTGGATGAACCAACCAACGATCTGGATGTCGAAACGCTGGAATTGCTGGAGGAGCTGCTGGCGGACTATCCCGGCACCCTGCTGCTGGTCAGCCATGATCGTCGTTTCATCGACAATACGGTCACCGGTTGCTGGTTGTTTGAAGGGGATGGCCGCATCAGCGATTATGTGGGCGGTTATGCCGACATGATGGATACCCGTGCCCTGCAAGCGGCGCAGCCTGCCAAGGCGGCGAGTAAAGCAGCGCAGGTGACAGAGACGGTCGCAGTGGCGAGCGAGCCCGTCAAGAAGGCCCGCAAGCTCTCCTACAAGGTGCAGTTGGAGCTTGATGAGTTGCCAGCAAAACTGGAGCAACTTGAAGCCGAACTTGATACATTGCAGGGCGAAGTCAATGAGCCCGGCTTCTTCTCGCTCAGTGCCGAGCAGACACAGCAGAAGCTAAATGCCCTGAGTGCTGCTGAAGCAGCACTGGATCAGGCCTTCTCCCGTTGGGAGGAGTTGGAAGCGTTGAAACATCAGGACTAAGGACGTAGATGAAAAAGCAATTATCCATACTGGCCGTACTGGTCGGCGCCAGCCTCAATGCGCAGGCGGCACAGAACCCCTTCTTCAAGATAACGGAAGTGGGGCAGGGCTATGCGACCGGGATCAGCGCGGACAACAGTGTGCTGGCGGTGAAGTCGAAGAATGATGCGGGAAACTTCTTCTCGACCACTCCCTTCTCCGACTTCCTGGTGGACAGATTCCGCTTCGAGCAGGATTGCATCCTCTCTGGGGATGTCTGTGACGCCTTCTGGGAAGACAACGCGAACTTTGGCTTTGATTGGCGCCGTGATTTCCTCGATGCCACCTCCCAGCGCGACAGCATAGGGGTTTCTGGCAGCGAGACCGATGGCCTTGCCGTGGCCATGGGCCCGGAGAGCGGCACCTACGTCGGCTACAAGGCGAGCAAGAATGCGGTCAACAACTTGGCCAATAGCCGCACCGCCTTTGCCGTTATCGATAGCGGCAATCAGGTGGCTCTGGAAGGTAACTACAAGGTCAACAGCACCAACGTGCTGAGCAGTGCCACCAGTGTGGCGCAGGTCAGTGGCAGCCAGTATCTGATCACCGGCACTGCGGCCACCGGCAAAAACCGCAAGGTCGACACCGACGAATACAAAGATTGCTTCAACGGTGATGACGACAACTTCGGTGACTACCGTTATTGCCCCGGTACCGACACCCAGGCCGCCTTCTGGCTGGTGGACAATGGTGCCGTGAGCCTGTTCCAGCCGGGCAGCTATTACGACAATGACAGCAACATGGTGCAGACCGCCTCTGCCGCTCAGGCCGTCAAGCTCAAGGATGGCAGCTGGGTTGCCGTGGGCTACTCTGCCACCGACGAGGAAGTGTCGGAGCACAGCCTGGATCTGGCCACTTACTGGACATTGGATCTGGCCAGCAAGAGTACTGGCGCCACCACCGCCATCCCCTTGTCAGAGGGCAAGCCTGATGACAGCGATGCCAGCCTGCGCGGCAGCTGGGCGAGCGGCGTCAACGCCAATGGCTACGTCATCGGTAACCAGCGCTTTGGCACCAACAAGGGCCAGAACCGCCCGACCGAGATGTTTGTCTTCAACCTGAACAGCCCGAGCAGCAACGCCAGCGTGCCCCTCAAGGACAAGCCGATCAACGGTGCCAACTCGGAAGCGGCCGCCATCAACGATCACAACATGGTGGTTGGCTGGCGTGACTCCCGCCATCAGACCCAGCCGGTGACCGGCGGTACCAACCGCATGCAGGAGGCCTTCCTGCTGAGCGCCGCCAATGGCAACAACTGGTACCTGAACGATCTCATCTGTGGTCTGAATGATGCCGGCAGCAAGAGCTGCAGCCAGAATGGTGTCTATTACCATATCGCTTATGCCAGCGGCATCAGCCCCGATGGCACCATAGCGGCGACGGCTTTCCGTTACGCCAATGAGAGCGATCTGAATAACCGCATCAATGCGAGCGTAGTCAGCATCAAGATGAGCCCGGATAGCACCAACTACGAAGGTGTACCGGCGAATCGCGTTGTCTCCAATCCTCCGGTCGTCAACCAGACTGGTCAGGATGGTGACGAGGGCGGTGGTGGTGGCAGCCTGTTCTGGTTGACTCTGTTGGGTCTGCCCTTTGCCTGGCTACGTCGTCGAGGCTAAAAAAGTGAGTCATAAAAATTTAATGGAGTTCAGTGTCTTGTGTCACATGGCCTGATTAGCATCGGAATTTTTGTTTGACCTGCCTTTACCCTTGCGTTAATGATGAAAGCGACCGATGAAAAATTGGTCGCTTTTTTCGTTCAACGAAGAGGGTTGTAGAATATGAAGAGACAAAAACGGGACCGTCTGGAAAGAGCTCGCGCTCGCGGTTATCAGGCAGGCGTTGTCGGTAAAAATAGCGAATCTTGTCCGTATCAGTGTCTGGACGCTCGTGGCCATTGGCTGGGAGGGTGGCGTGATGCCATGGAAGGACGGAGTTCAGGACTCTTCATGAAGTAGTGACTTCATCACCATTCAAAGACAGGAAAGGGGCCCGACAGGCCCCTTTGCATTGCGTATCGTGCGCGCAAGGCGGCGATATCAGAAGCTGGTGGTGTCCTTGAACAGACCCACTTTCAGATCGGTGGCGCTGTAGATGGGACGACCATCCACCTCGACCACGCCATCGGCAATGCCCATTACCAGCTTGCGGTTGATGACACGCTTGAAGGTGATCTTGTAGCTGACCTTCTTGGCGGTCGGCAGGATCTGGCCAGTAAATTTCACTTCACCCACGCCCAGGGCGCGGCCTTTGCCGGGGCCACCTTTCCAGCCAAGGAAGAAGCCAACCAGTTGCCACATGGCATCCAGACCCAGACAGCCCGGCATGACGGGATCACCCGGGAAGTGGCAATCGAAGAACCAGAGGTCCGGCGTGATGTCGAGCTCTGCCACGATTTCACCCTTGCCGTGCTCGCCGCCGTTGTCGTTGATAGTGACGATGCGATCCATCATCAACATGTTGGGGGCGGGCAACTGGCTGTTGCCTTCACCGAACAGTTCGCCACGGCTGCAAGCGAGCAGCTCTTCGCGAGAGAACGAGCTCTTGCCTTGTTCACACAGGGAGAGGGGAGCTGCGGAGGCGGTTTTATCTTGGGTCACGCTGTGTATCCTTCATATGAGTCAAAGCGGAGCCAATCTAGCGTACACTTGTGCGCTAAACAACTCCGATCACTTGTTAATGGCCAAACAGACGGCCCAGTATGGTGCGCATTATGCCTGTTTTTGGCAAGGTGCCGTTAAGATCGTCCAGCCGCTGCTGGATCCGGCCAAACAGGGTATCGGCCATGTCCGGCTCGCCAGCCACGCAGCCCGTCAGCATCTCGATGGCTTCTTCCACATGATCCACCGGGTGGATATGGAACAGGCCCTGCTCGACGGCGGCGATCACCTCGTCGGAGAGGTTGAGCTGCTGAGCATTGGTGCCCGGCAGCAAGATCCCCTGTTTACCATTGAGACCGTGGATCTGGCATACCCGGAAGAAGCCTTCAATCTTCTCGTTGACCCCGCCGACCGCCTGCACATTACCAAACTGATCGACGGCGCCGGTGACGGCGAAGTGCTGATAGATGGGTTGACGGGCGAGGGCGGAGAGCAGGGCACAGAGCCCGGTCAGGGAGGCGCTGTCGCCGTCAATCTCATGATAAGACTGCTCGAACACCAGGTTGGCTGACAGCGGGGAGGGGTTCTCGGCACCAAACTTGTTGGAGAGGTAGCCGTGAATGATCATCATCGCCTTGGCGTGGATATGGCCAGCCAGCTCCGCCTTGCGTTCGATATCCGCCACATCGCCATCCCCCAGGTGAACGGTGGCGGTGAGGCGCACTGGTTCGCCAAAATCATAGGGGTGGCCGGCGACCTGAATGACGGAGAGGCCATTGATCTGGCCAATCTCTTCCCCTTCGGTCTGCAACAGGATCTGGCCATCGATGACCCCCTGATCGGACTGTTCGACCAGATAGTTGAGGCGATAATCCTGCTCGGCCAGGGCGTGCACAATATGGTCATGGTCGATGATCTGGGCCTCGAACTCCCGGGCCAGGCTGTCGGCCAGACGCATCAGGGCCGTGAGCTGTACCTCTGAGAGAGAGAGCCACTCCTGATGGTCGCAGAGTCGGCTGGCATGGCGACAGAGTGCGGCCTGGGCTGCCGGGGTAAAGTCGAGCAGCGACCAGCGTTGCCGGATCCAGGCCAGATAGCCGAGAAAGTCGGGCAGTTCATCGTCGATTTCGACCTCGGAAACCAAGTCTGCCCGCAGGAAGATCCGCTCGGACATGTCTCTGTCCAGCATCTGGAACTCGGCCACTTCGAGCCTGTCGCCCACCAGGATCAGCTTGAGCCGAATGGGGGTGGCCTCAGGGGTAAAGAAAGGCGTCAGCGTCTTGCCTTCCTGATAGGCATTCCAGTCCAGCTCGCCCTTGAAGATGGCATTCTTGAGCTTGAACCAGAGATGGGGCTGATCGAGCAGCTCATCGAGTTGCAAGATGAGATAACCACCATTGGCTTCACGCATCAGACCCGGCTCCAGCAGGTGCTGGTTGGCATAGACGGAGCCTTGCTCAGTCTGATAGTTGATGGAGCCAAACAGCGTGTCCCAGTTGAGATCGCGGCCATAGACCACGGGGGCTTGCTGCTCGTCGTGATGGATAAGCAGGTTGATGAGTACAGGGTGCTGAAATTCGAGGCCGAGGGCGACATGCGCCGCTAAGTCCGAGAGAAAATCGGCTATCTTGGGGTCATTTTTCTGCTTGCGCATGATGCGAGTGACGAGGCGCTCGGCATCCAGATGATGGCCCATCAACTTGAGCAGTTCGCCAACCATTTCGCAAAACTCGACCCCGGAGCCAGGTTGCAGGCGCAGCCAGATAGGCTTGTACGGGTTGTTGAGATTCTCGGTGTAGCAGAGGTCAAACAGATCGCCATCCTTGCCATGGGTATCGGCAATCAGGATGCGGCACACTTGCTCGTAATCTGCGCCGGGGAAGCCGTTGATCAGCATCACCGGGCAATCGCCATCGAAACTGGCCAGGCGTTTGATGGCGGAGATGGCTCTGGGTTGCAAGGCGGCGAAGGGAATAGGTTCGAGTTCGCTCAAGGGAACAAAACGGTCAATCGCAAAAGCGGGTTTCAGTTGTTCTGATTTTAATTCAGCCACTTAAGACATCCGGTCGGAGAGAGGAAGCAATTGTTGCCATTATACACAGTTCAGATATACGTAACAGGAAATGGAATATGCAATTTAACATAATATACATTATGCGCATTCACCCAGTTGGCCAGGAACACGAAAAAGAAGACGCCGATAAGTTGGGTTATCGGCGTCAGGGTGAAAAGTTAGAGATAACAGAGCACTACGATTCCGTTTGCTCTACTCTGGTGGGTTCGCCCCGCACCGCGCGCTCCTTCGTCGCATCTCGGTACGGGTCGAACGACCCGCGAGTTACACGCTCACGGCACTGGGCATCTGCCATTTCAACCTTGGTCATCTGCTGGGTGTAGCACATGCAACGGTGGTCATCTGCAATACAGGCGGCAACAACGGGCATTGTGACCACGCTTCGAAGGTGGTCATAAGCTGGAGCTGTGTTAGGTTCACCCTGGACGCGCGGGATAAATTGCTCTCGAATATCAACCTCCTTTTCGGGTGTGGAAATGGGCGCTGATGGTGAAGGCTGGGCGGTTTGAATTGATGGTTGAGCTGGTTGTGCCTGAGGGTGAATAGCCTTAACGGACTTGTCACCAAAATGGTCTTGAAAGATGCTGAAGCCCAAATAGGCTAATCCGAGGATACAGAAAATGAGCACAATTAGCGGCTTGGGTATGCGAAATTTAACCTTTTGATGAATAGATGCGCTCTTATATACACCAAAGGAGCGTTTGGGGTGCGGCCAACGAACCTTAGTAAGGGCATTCTTGTAAGCGGTATCCGGGGAGTTCATGCACTCTGGATACTCATAGATATAGACGCCAAGTGGTGTCCGACGAACGTGTATATGGCGACCAACAAGGCGACGAACGTTGCTGTGTAGCAAGCTGGGGTGCTGAGTCATGATAGTGAAATCGAGACCCCTATGCCGATGGGTCTCAAGTTGGGCAATAGAATCTGGAATGGCCCTGCCAGCAGCCTCTGGACGCCAAATGCGCTGAACCTCATCAATGACGATGTGAGCGCCCTCAGGGGCCCACTTAGGCCAATCTAAGGGGTCTGGTGCGGGCTCATGGCGAATGAGCAAGTCAGGTATCCCATCAATGAACAAGGGGCGCTCAGTTTTGCTTTCAGGAACGAGTATTTGGTCAACGGCGTAAAGGGTCTTTCCAGCACCGGGAACGCCTGTAATGAGGGTTATCATTTGAGTGTGAACCTCTTGAATACCATCAGGGTTAAGCGAGCGCTAATGCCACCCGCAATGATGCCAAGGGCTGTGTTAAAGCCACCTATAGCCATGAACTGGAGCACGTTGGCAGGCAAGCCAAGCCAATGGGTTTGTGCAAGTGAAATAAATTGGTTAACGGCGGCCTCAACACCGACAAATGAAACAATACCGATACCGAGCTGAGTGAGAACCCGGATGACTATCGGTGATGCAATTGAAAGCAACCAGGCTGCAAGTGGCATTTAGTCCCCCTTCCCTACTGGGATTCCTAGCGCAATATAAAGTGCCGCCAAAAACGCAAGCGCGAGTACAGCAGGGCGTATGCCTGCAAGAAAATCACAAGTTGGCTGATAGGTAATTTCAACGACACCGCCAGTACTAAGGCTAATAACTTTTGGTGCTGGGCAATTGGCGTTATCAGAGCCCCAAGGTGACTGTGGTGTAATTTGGAATGGTATCTCAACGGGGGTAATTGGCTCGTCCTCAAGCGTCCCTAATTCAGCGCAAGCAATGGAGTTAGGGTTATCATCACAAAACTTGGTTTGCTCTTTAGGTGCAGTTGAGCCACTTGCTGGTGTGTCATCAGGTTTAACATTGGGGTCTGTCATGCCATCAAGTTTAATTGGGCCAATATCGACACGAACTCGATTAGGTTGGCTGGATGTGGGTGCGGGAGAAACATCCATTCTATCTCGGAACCAGTTGCCGTCTTTAAAATAAGGCTGCCCCATCCAGTCTGAAAAAGGAGTGAAATCAGTGGAGGTGATTGGGGTTGGTTGGGTTGAAAGGGCTGGGATATTGTTCCAGCCGGAAATAATAAGAGGTATTGAGGGTTGGTCAAGTTTGTTATTAAACCAATTACCATCAGCTAAAGGAGGTGTTCCGCAAGATTCAGTGGGAATTGAACTGGTACAAGTTTTTCTATTGCTATTAAAGCTTGTTGGTGCCGCAGGGTTTAATTTGTTTTTTGCAGTGCAATAATAGGAATCGGGGGTTGAGTAAACGCAGGTTGGGGTCTCATAATGAGAGCCTTTTAAAGCGACAAGGCAATTAGCTGCTTGCTGATGCGAGGATTCTCGGCAAGTGCGAACAGAGTCATTAGCCTGCCAGTAAAAGCCCCAGTTTTCAACGGTGCCAGAAGATTGAACCCATTCCCCGCCAGAAGCTTCAATGTCATCATCTGAATTGACCCATTCATAAACATCATAAGCCGCAGCAGCTAAGGCAACCGGGCCAGCCAATCTAGCAGCCCCCTTAAGTAAGGCGCCAGCGGCAGCGGTATCAGCAGCCAGGGCAACGGGTAAGTTGCGAGTCTGCCCCATAACGGCGACTTGTCCGGTTTTGCGCACAAACCCCTGAGTATCCATCACGCCAGCGGCAGTCCATACGCCATTGGCTTGCTGAACGCCCTCAATAGTCATAGTGGTGTATGCGGCAAATGCGGATGGGCAAGTGAATAAAAGAAGGAGTAATAAGCGCATCACATCCTCCATAGAATAATTGCGGCAGCGCCAAGGAGGCCGATTGATAGGTATATAGCGTCAACGGTCATATCAATTCCCCGCGCTTGCAGAGCGAGCCAGGGCGACATACACAAAAGCCGTGACCCACATGAGAATTACGCCACCGTTATAAATGGCGGCATCCTGAATAGTGACGAGCTGGCATTCATAAAGTTGAGGGGTAACAGTTACCGAAAATCCAGCGGTACTAGAGGTAATGAGCTGCTCGCCCTGAACTGCGGTTTGGTAATAAACAGGCTGTCCGTTTTCACCAATGGAGACGCCCGACATATCGGACGCCATCGCTGCTAGAAGTGAATCGGGGTCGCCATAACAAACCCCTTTGTACTGGTATGTCATGGAGACCCCCAGAAGCGTCAGACAGCGCGCTTCATGTACTTATAGACGGCGATACCGATGACGATGAGAAGCGCGGCAACGCCGAACTTCTGAACGTCAGTAAGGCCATCAGCCATGGCGGTTTCAGCCTCAGCGGGCACGGCAGCCAGGGCGGAAGTTGCGCAGACAGCGGAAACAGCAAGACCAGCAGCGGCACGTTTCATGAACAGGATGGATTTTTTCATGGTCATATCTCCCTATTGGGTTGGTTAAGTCCCCTGCCCTGACCGAGGGCAAAAGACGGGTAAATCAGGCCACGCGAGTGGCGGGCTGGCTGGCATTCAGGGGCAGCAGAACGAGCTGGCCGGAGATTGACAGGGAGCCGAAGCGGTCAACGTAGAAATTGGAGTCGTCGAACTTATACATGCCAGGCGCGAAGGCGGTTGCCCCCTCGGCGAGGTTGAACTCGAAGCGAACAGGATATTTAGTGTCCGCAGCAGCGAAGAAGAAACCTTCCTGCTTGTTGATGCTGTACGGCTTTTGGGTGCGCTGTGAGATACCAGATTTGACTGTGACTTTGTCGGATACGATTTCGATTTTCATGTGCGAGTACCTTATTGGCGGAGTTCAACGGACGAGCCGTCAGGGTTAATTACGAACAGGTCGGCGACTTGTTCGCGGATTAATGAGGCATGGTAATAACACTCGCCCTCGTCGTTAAAACGGAGCATTTCCGTTCTAGCGTCATAGGTTTCCCACTGGAGAATGTATTTACCGTGTTCATCAATATGTTTCTGATGCTCGGCAGCGGCGCGAACATCGGCACAGGTCTGGCGGGAGCAATAATCGTCACCGTTACCAATAATAATGAGGTGGCAGCATTTGCAATATCTGTTCATTTTCTCTCCCCGTTATGTTTGATAAAAGCAACAAGCAAGCAAGCGGCTATACCGATTAGCAGAAAGATAGCGAGAGAGGTCATGCTACGGCCCTCATGGTAACGGGCATTTCGTACCAGCTCGGCGGGGTGAGGATATTGGATTTAACCTCACGGCAAGCGGTAACAAATATCGGGCTGAATTTGGACACGTTGCAGCGCGACGCAATATCAATGCCGATTTTGCGGAGTCGGGCGCGGTGTGTTTGAACAGCCTTCTTGTCAATGTCAAAGCTGTGACCGTGCATCCACTGAATGGCATACATGGCAGTCGTGTTTGCGGCGCGGGTAGTCTCAACAATTCCAGAGGAAAGAAGACGCCCTGATATAGTTTCAAAGTCCATGGCGGTCACACTCAGCTTTTGGTCTATTTGAGTAAATTCGGTTATAAGTGATTCGAGTTGGGTGTAGTCTGATAAGCCCCAATAAAGTAAGTTTGCGCGTTTGAGAAATCGATTTTTAAGTTTGAGTTCAAACCGTACCATGCCAACGGCATAGGCGTATGAAATCAGGTTTTGTATATGGCGCATTTCGTCGGAATCATCACCGAAATTACGGGCGATTTTACCGAGGGAATGCAACTCGAGTTCATTGCCTTTTGCGTAGACGGTTGGGTAAATCAGGGCCGCATTGCCCTGCTTTGAGAGCCAATCTACTGAAAAGCCATTGCTATGAAGTCGAGGAATAGAGTTGCGATAGCGAAGAGTGGAAAGGCCGCTAATATAATCGCGCTCATTACCACCGCCCACAGATACATTTTCAGTAATGTGTAATTCCCGAATAATCGCTCCATCGGTGCCAACGTGTTCGAGTGCTGTACCTTGTCCATAAAATACCTTCGTGCATTTGGTGAATTTGGGTATCCGGTCACAGTGACCATAAATATCAGCAAGAATCTGGTTGTATACGGCGACGCAGGCGTCAACGGTGCGGAAGCCCCAGACGTTATCAAGGCGACCCCAGCGTGAGGGATTGCCAGACATACGAATAGATGAACCACTCACCTTAATCAGGACGCTGTCGCAGAAAGAGCCTTTATGGGAGTAGGCAGGTGAGCAAAGCGAGCCAGTTTCCACCACTTCCCCCTCCTCTATCACAAGACGGGCATAAGCGTTCCCGTCGAGCAGTGGGAGCTGGAAGCCGAAATCTTGTTCTATTGCTAACCAGTCAAAAAACATCTGATTTTCTCAGAAATTAGGAATTGCGATAATCTTGGATTCTAAGTTCTGATAAGTCAAGAAAACCGAGTTCTCAGAAACAAATTTGTTAGAATGTAGGGATGACGTACCAACAGGCCGAGCAAAATGCCAACAAAACACATCGATGACGCCACATGGAGGAGGGTTGAAACTGAGACTGTCAAAGCAGTTACAACAACCAGGGCGGCTCTAAAGGACACAGAGGTGCTTAAGATATTGATTCTTAAGGGGTTAGCCAACGTAACCGAGGATGATTATCTTGAGTACTTAAAGAAGAAGAGGAAGTAATTACCGTAGGTTGTTACGGTAAAGTCCGGGTGTCACTGGCCCCCGGACCTCGACCAGTCAAAAGCCCCTGCCCCAAGCTGGGGTTTTTTCATGCCCAAAAATCGCAGCCTGGAAGAGTCGCTTGTCTACGACAGGAGGATTCAGGGGTGGACGTTCTATCGGGGCAGTAAAGACCGGTTTGGCAGGAAGGGGGTGGACACTGCCACAGGGAGAGAATCCAAAGAAGTTGCGGCGGGCCCACCTACATCACGAACATGGACGAAAGCGAGCCGCCTTATAGGGGCTAGCGCCCCTGAACAAGCTGGCTCTGGGTGGCAGAACGGATGGATTCAAGGATGGATTCCAGCATATCCGGAGACATCGGAACATCATGGCCAGCAACCAGGGCACGAACGTGATTCTCAAGGACATCGACCGCATCACGATTAAAGGTAACGGTTACGGATTTTTGAGCCTTGCGAGCACGATAGGCGGCTTGTTTCTCTGCTGGAGTAAGGGCCTTGCCAGTAACGGGGCGACCCCTGACCCGCTTGGTAGAAATGAGCTCTTTGGTCTGAGTGTCGTGTTTGTCTTTCATGTCGGAATCCACCAGGATGAATGAAGTTTGGTTCCTGTCAATGAAGGGCTCATCGTCGCAACCAACAAGAGCACCATCAGATTTACGAATTTGGCTAACGCATGTCTCATGTTGCTTAAACCAGTGAGTATCAGTCTCGTAATATACGAAATAGATTTGCCCTGCATTAAAGCGATATGTGGTCTTAAGGCATTCAAGATAGACAGAACAAGCGCGACCCATAATTAACCTCCGCTCATCTATTTATGGTAACAGTTACCGTAAATAGATTATGGGTCACAGTTACTATTAATGCAAGGGAATATGGTAACAGTTACTAAAAAGATTTCGCATAATGCGGGTTATATTAAACGCCCCCGTTGGGGCCGCCTGCTGCTGCGCAACTTAGCAGGCGGGCAGCGCTAAACATAACCACAGGACATTATGCGAAGTCTGGTTGAGGGGTATGACAAAGGGGCCGGAGGCCCCCTAGATGGTTGATCTTCACGCTTTCACAACGCTCAGGCGGTAGTCATTGGGTTCTTCAGTCGCTGATTCACTCACAACAACATTCAGATCACGAATGACTGAACCATTGCGGGTCACTCTTAATTGCACAATTGTCTTGTCACGGATGGCGTTGTGCAAAGCCTGATTGAACCGAGAGCCTGGCTGTGCGTCTAGCTGTGTAAACGTAAAAACGTGCGTATGGTCTGGGTATCGTGTGCGATTTATCACAGTTGTGGAGCGATATTCAACAAGCCCGAAACGGCTGACATCAAACGCTTCTGGTAACAAAAATGTCAGCTTAGAGTCTCGTTCGGTATAGTTGGTAGTCATGGAAATATCCTTGGGTTAAAGCATTGTTGTGGGCAAGGTTTGCCGCACAACCAGACGAGGACAACAAACACAATGCGTTCCTCTCTCACTAATACATGGCGCACTAAAAGGTGCACTCATTTTTTAAACAGGAGATTACATGTCAATCGAGAGCTGGCTTAGGATTGCAGCAGCCATAGCAACAGTCATCACAATCGCAATGAAGCTCTACCTTTGGCACCAGAAAAAGAAGATCCGGAAGTTGGAAGAAATGCTGGAGAACAAAAAGAAGGACTTGAAGACCCCCCCCTGACATCGGAAAATGAAACAAGGGGCTGTGGTAGCCCCTCGATTTTTAACGCCGATAACTGGATTTATCGGCATCAACGGAGCTATTTCTTATCGATATTGTTCGACTTGGCCCCATCAGGGTTTGCTCGGGCGTAATCGATCCCATCACGCTCGTAATTGTGAAAATCAGGATGTTTCCCTTGCTCAATCTCCCTAGTCAGCTCCCTGCGAGATACAACCCCTCGCCCAGGAATCGTGTAGGTTTGGTTTTCACCGTTCGGGCCATCCCCATTACCGCGAATATTCTTGGCCATATGTATCTCCTATCCGAGCCAGATGCTCCATACGGATATTGGGATTGCTGTTCATAAAACAACCCCTTAATAACAAAAATCTACAAGGTAAAAGATAACCCCCCTGCCCTGTGGCTGAGTTGAACATGTGAGGATTGAATTCCCCCCCGTATTACTTCCCGGGGGGCTTAGACCTGTGCGGCGCTGTGGCGCTCCCCCTTCCCCAGTCATCGAAACCCTTGAGCCTATTTTTCAGGGTAAAGGATGGAGGTGGCTACTCTTCCCTGCCACGGCTCGTCTAAACCGAATACCGCTCAGCCGGACATCTCTGTTCGCCCTACCCATCTCATCATCTGCACTCATGGCATCATGCTCTGCAGTATCCATTGCTTGAAATGGTTATCTCTCACGGCTGTGTGCATCCCTACTTGTCACCTTGCAGGCGGTCGAGCTGCTTGCTCACCGCGCTCTCATGGCGCTCACTGTTGGCGGTATGCAAATATTTGGAGGTGGTATCTATGCTGTCGTGGCCCGCGTCGGCTTGCACATGGGAGAGAGGCCGTCCATTGAGATTGATGTCATGGGTGATGCCGGTATGGCGAATGGAGTGCGCGGTCAGTACGCGCATTTCGGCGCTATCTTGGGCAAACCCATCATTTTCGGCCAAGTCGGCCGCCGCGCCTATGAGTGCATCGACCAGATCGCGCAGCTGGCGAATGCCGAGGTTGGCATTGAGCTCGCCCTGTTCGCGGCCATGGGCGGCGGCCTTGTGGCGCACAAAGAGCGGTATCTGCTCGTCGGGAGTGGGCAGAGGGCTCAGGCCCAGGAAGCGCCGATAGCGAGTCAGAGCCTCAAGCAGTGCCTGGGAGACGGCCACGGTGCGCCGTTTTCCACCCTTGCTGCGGGGAATAAAGTAACCCCAGACCCCCGTCTTGGTATCCCGTCGAAACTGGCTCATGACCGGGGTGAAGCCGGGCCGGGCCGCGACTTCAGAAATTCGCAGATAGCAGGCATACATCAGGCAGATCAGAAAGCGGGTCCGTTCGTGTTGATCGGGCTGCTCTTGGGCCAATTTATCGACGGCCTGCATCACATAGGACCATTGCAACTCGCTGAATGCCTGAGCCTGCTCGCCAGCATCGCAGGATGTGGGACGCTTGACCCGCTGCAGCAGCAGGGCCGGATTTCTCTCCATGTACTCCTCCTGGATGAGGAACTGGAAGAAGGCCGACAGGATGGCGAGTTTGGTCTTCATGGCCTGCTCGCTCAGGCGGTAAGGCAACTCGCGGCCCAGTTCACGTTTACCGAGAAAGGGGCGCCATTGAGGATTGGGCAACCGCTCCCCCCACTCCTTGTCGCTGACAAACTGCGCCACATTGCGATAGGCGATCAGGGCTTGGGGCGGCGCCTGACAGTAGTCGAGATAGCGCATCATGATGCGGCGGGTCAGATCCTTCGGACTGACGGCAAGCTCGCTGAAGCACCAGTGCAGGAAGGTGGTGAGCTCGCTGCGATAGGTCTTGTAGTTGTTTTCACTGTGACGCTGTTCGAGCAGCCAGTCGACGGCAAGCTCGTAGACGAGGCCCGCATCTGGCACCTGATTGAGACTGAGCTGAGCCAGGTGGAGATTTACCTGGGCATTACCCGCCTCCAGATAGGCGAGCCCGTCGAACAGGGGCATGGCGGGCGGGAGTGGGATCGGTATCTGCATGTCTTTGCCTGAATGAAGCGGAAATACAACCAACCCTCGCTGAACAGCCGCTTCTGCGAAACAGAGTGCCACTGATATGCAACTTGGTGATTATAAATGCGCTTTGGTTAGAAAATTCTCGGGGTAAATAGCTTTAAAAATGATGATAAATGCAATGGTGTGCATATTCACGGTTGCGAATGGGCGGACTGGCTGCCACAGGACGGCCGCGTGCTGATCGTCATGGGTGAGCGGCCTGGTTCGGCGGCATGAGGGAGGGCGCTCCCGGCCTGGCCGAAGGGTGGCTCAGTGTTTACTGCTCGCCACCGGTGACTCTCCCGCCGGTTGGCTACTGGGTGTGACATGGCAGCGTGTCAAATGAGTGAGTCATTAAGCGGCAGGGGCGTTAAGCAAAAGAGAGAGGAAGCGGGCCGCTTCTCGAGCGGGTAGCGGGGGACAAGATGAGCATCCCCCTCCCCCCATCCTGTCAGGCGACGCTCTTGAGCGGCTTCTCCTTGCTCTTCTCCTCTTTCGTCACGACTGGCTGGGCCTTGCCGCCGCGCAATATGTTCTGCAGTAGATCTCGCTGTTCGGCCAGGTAGAAAGCCAGACTCTCCTGCTGGGCGGTATCGAGTGCAATCGGTGCGCCCCCCAGCAGTGACATCAGCTCGTCCGCGGTATCGAGCAGCTTGTCATAGGCATCGGCCTCCTTCTTGCTGGCAAAGGTCATCTTCTCTACTCCCCCACGTGTGACAACGTATTTGATCTCAACGGCCATGCTCTTCTCCTCATCGATGGTAGGGAAAGTATATGTATGAATATACAGTGGTGCAACATGACTTTCCAAAAGCGCCTTCATTGAGTCAATGGGGGGAAAGCCTGGATTCAAAAGCCCCTCTCCTGCACCGGTTCAGCCGACGTAAAGCGTCAACGGCATCTGTCCACCAGCAAGGAGAGGTGAACCGCAGCGTCGTGGGGTTGGCCATGGGCGACAGCTCAACATTATTGGGGCTGGCAAGAAGCTCTCGGCCGAAGGGATGGGCTGGCTATCATGGCTCCTTTCCTGTGTTGGCTTCGATTATCTGCGGAGCCCTGTGGGCTGACCTTGATGGTACTTTCGTGGCACTGATGTGACAGGCAAGACAGCAACCCGGTTTTAGGGTAAATTTCACCAACTCCTTCAACAGGTTAAAACGTATGTCGGATCCCAATAACCTGATCGTCTGTCCGGCCTGTGACTTACTGATCGAACGTAAGTTATTGCCGCTGCGCCGTCACGCCCATTGCCCCCGTTGCCATCAGCATCTGTATGGTCGCTATGCGTTTCGTCCCTCCCAGTTGATGGCGCTTAGCATCACAGGGTTGCTGCTGCTGCCCTCGGCATTTTTCGAACCCCTGCTCTATTTGCGACTCGCTGGCGAAAACTCCCAGGCGACCCTGCTGCGGGGCATTCATATGCTCTGGCAGGCCAATGAGTATCTGGTCGCATCCCTGGTGTTCTGGTGCGCTGTGCTGGCGCCGACCGGGCTGCTGGTCGGCATCTTTGCCCTCGCCTCCGGGCTGGCCACACGGCTTGGCACCATTTCCCCGACCCTCAAAGCGGTGGCGGTGTTTCGTCACTGGGCCATGCTGGAGGTCTACCTGGTCAGCCTGTTGGTGGCGTTGTTCAAGCTGATCGACATCGCGGATGTGCGCCTGGGCGGTGGCCTGCTCAGCCTGTTTATCCTGATGTTGCTCAACATGACGCTGCTGATCCTGTTCAATCCCGCCCCTTACTGGGAAAAAGTCGAGCTCGATAAGCCCCGCACTGAGGTCAAGCATGATGGGGAGCCTTGAATCCGTGGGCATGCCTGCCAGGCAGTTTTGTGCCGAGGGGGAGCGATGACCAGCGCCCGTGAACTCGGCATGTGCCGCTGCCACCACTGCGGATTGCTGGTGCGCTTCGAGGCGGGTCATCTCTGCCCCCGTTGCCACAGTGCCCTGCATGTGCGTACCCCGCACTCCCTGCTCTGGTCATGGGGATTGCTGGCCCTGGCGACCTTTATGCTGTTGCCGGCCAACCTCCTGCCCATTACCCACTTCTACAATAAGGGGTTATTGCAATCGGACACCATTTTCAGCGGTATCATGGCCCTCTATCGCAGTAAGATGTCCGGCATCGCCACCATAGTGCTCACCGCCAGCATCATCGTGCCCATCATGAAGATCCTGGGGCTGGGCTGGATCTGCTGGCAATTGCAGCGCAAGAAGCCGGTGCGCCGTCGTCGTCAATTGGTGATGTATCGCATCATCGATTTCATTGGCCGCTGGTCCATGCTGGACTTGTTTGTCATCTCGCTCATGGTTGCCCTGGTCGATCGCGGCGTGCTGCTCAATGTGCGGGCAGGCCCGGGGGCCACCGCCTTTGCCTGTGTTGTCTTGCTCACTATGTTGTCGGCCCGCATGCTGGATACCCGGCTGCTGTGGGACAAGGCGGCGCGTTGATGGGTCAGTTTTTCGTTGGATGGTCGTCATTGCGGCCCATAAGGAGTCGGTATGGTCGGGGCTGAACCCGTCATCAAGAAACATCGCTGGTTATCACCGGTCTGGTTGCTCCCCTTCATCGCGCTCTTGCTGGCGGGGGGATTTCTCTATCAGCAGTATCAGAGCAGTGGTCAGCTCATCCGTGTCAACTTTGAGCAGGGCAACGGTATCTTGCCGGGCAAAACCCAACTGCGTTATCAAGGGGTCGCCATTGGCGTCGTGCAGGAGCTGGCCCTGGCCGAGGATGGCCGCAAGATAACGGTGCTTGCCAAAATCGACAGCCGGGCACGGGAGCTGATGCGCAAAGGCACCGGCTTCTGGCTGGTGAGCCCCAAGGCGTCACTGACCGAGATCTCGGGACTCGATACCCTGGTATCGGGCAATTACATCAATGTCATGCCGGGCAAGGAGAGCAATCCTCCCGATGACGAGTTCGATGCCCTCGACGGCCCTCCCCCGGGCTATCAGGCTCAGGGACGCACCCTGCACCTGAGCGCCGATTCCCTCGGTTCAGTCGGCATTGGTGCCAAGCTCTATTTCCGCGGTCTGGAAGTGGGCAGCGTCATCAATACCCGCCTCGATGAGGGAGACAAGCAGGTTGTGCTGGATGTGGTCATCGAGCCGCGCTTCGAGCACCTGATCAAGGCCGATACCCGTTTCTGGAACATCAGTGGCATCAAGGGCAACTTCAGCCTGGCTGGCGTCAGTGTCGAGGCGGGCAGCCTCTCCTCCATCCTGAGTGGAGGCATTGCCTTCGACTCCCCCTCGGACTCCCCCCAGGCTGAGCGCGGTCAGACTTTCAGTCTCTACAAGGGGCTGGCCGAGGCGGCCCGGGGCGAGCGCATCACCTTGTCGGTGGGCGATCTGCCGGTCAAAGAGGGGATGCCCATCCTCTATGAGGGAATAGAGATTGGCCGAGTCGATCCCATTCGTCTGACCGATCATGGTCGGGAGGTCAGCGCCCTGATAAGCCCGGAGCAGGCGTTTCGCATCACTCAGTCCAGCCGACTGGTGTGGGAGAGCGTCAATCTGTCACTGGCAGGGCTTGAACATGGTGACCGCCTGCTGGCGGGCCCGGCCATCCGCCTCGATTATGTGGCAGGTCCCAGGGCCAGGACCTTGCTATTGAGCGCCGAGAAGGCGGCCAGTGGCCAGGCGCTGACCCTCAAAACGGATGACTTGTCCGGTCTGAGCGAAGGGGCTCCCGTCTGGTACAAGGGGTTGACGGTGGGCAACATTCGCACCCTCACCCTGGATGCCAGCGGCAATGCCCAAGTCAAACTGACCATAGAGGAGCCATACAAGGGGCTGCTCAATCGTGCCCGTTTCTACCGGGCCGCGCCCTTGCAGATCCAGGCCGATCTCAGTGGCATCAAGGTGGAGACCAGCCCAGCTGCCAGCTGGCTCGCCGGCGGTATCAAGCTGGTACAGGCGAGTCAGGGACCGCGCATTGATCTGCTCTATCCGGATGAGCAACTGGCTCTGCTCGGCTCACCCAAGGCCAAGGCCAAGACCTGGTGGTTGACGGCCAGCCAGGCCGATGGCCTCTCCCTCGGCACCCCTGTGCTCTATCTGGGGTTGCAGGCGGGCAAGGTGAGTCAGCTCAAGGTCCGTGAGGGCGAGGTGCGCATAGGCCTTGAGATAGACGCCATCTATGCCCCCCTCATCGGCAACCAGACCCAGTTCTGGAAAAAAGCGGCCATCGACACCCATATCGGCCTGGATGGCGTGCGGATCAAGGCGGGCAATTTGGCCACCCTGCTGCGTGGCGGCATAGAGTTTGCGAACTCTCCCGCAACTCGTGGCAATGGCCAGCTGTTTGAAGACAGGGAGCAGGCTCAGGCCCTGGTGCGCCCCCTCGCCCTGATAGCCGATCGCAATCCCGGGCTCGGGGCTGGCTCCGCCATTCGCTATCGCGGGGTCAACATCGGCAAAATTGCCTCGGTCAAATTGGATCCGGCCCTGGGCAAGGTCATTTTCCAGGCTCAGCTCGAGGCACAGTATGCCGACCGCTTCCTGCAATCTGGCGCCAGCTTTACCCTGGTGCAGGCCAAGTTGGGCTTTGGTGGCGTGGCCAATCTCGATACCCTGGTGAAGGGATCCTTTATCGAAGCGGCGCCAGGCCAGGGAGCGAACAAGCAGAGCTTCCCCCTGAATGAGTCCCTGCAATCCGGCCTGATGTTGACCCTCAAGAGCCCGGCCCTCAATGGCTTGGCGGTTGGCAGCCCGCTGCTGTTTCGCAAGATGGTGGTCGGCAGCGTGAGCCAGGTGGCACTCGCCCCCGATGGTAGCGAGGTCAGGGTCAAGGTGCAGGTCGAGCCGGAATACGCCTATCTGGTGCGGGAAAACAGCCGTTTCTGGAATGTGTCCGGGGTCAAGGCTGACATAGGGCTGACCGGTGGCAGCATCCAGGTGGAGACCCTGCAGAGCCTGGTGGCGGGCGGCATTGCCTTCACGACCCCCGAGAAGAACGTGGGGGCTCGCGTGCGCAGCGGCCAGAGCTTCCCTCTCTATGAAAAGGCCGATGAAGAGTGGCTAGGCTGGAGCCCCCGCCTCCTGCCCTGATCGGCGATCAGGATCCAAGCCCGGCCCCAGTGCCGGGCTTTTTATTGGCGGTCTGCGGGTAGCCCTGATCGCCGAGATGATAGCATCGCCGTCATGGCGCTGCCGTTCGGTTGCAGCCATGACTTGTGCTATGATGTCGCCCCTGTTTTTGGGCCAGCGAGATGCCAAGTGCACGACAATACCCTACTTCCTGACGCGTTTTTGACTCACATTGCCGCCATCATGCCCGAACATCTCTCCATGGATGAGTTCGTGGCGAGCTGCCGCCGGCCACTGCGCCGCAGCATTCGGGTCAATACCCTCAAGATCACGGTAGATGCCTTCATGATCCGCATGCAGGGCCGTGGCTGGTTGCTCGAACCCGTCCCCTGGTGCGAGACAGGCTTCTGGCTGACCCGCCCCGATGAAGACACCGTGCCCCTGGGTAACACGGCCGAACACTTGCTCGGACTCTTCTATATCCAGGAGGCGAGCTCCATGTTGCCGGTAACGGCACTCTTTGCGGCGGCCGGTGTGAAGGAGGCGGAGTTGCTGCTCGACGCGGCGGCGGCCCCCGGCTCCAAGAGTACCCAGATATCGGCGCTGATGGAGAACCGGGGCATGTTGGTGGCCAATGAGTTTTCCAGCAGCCGGGTCAAGGTGCTGGCCGCCAATGTTCAGCGCTGCGGGGTGAGCAACATCGGGCTCAGCCACTTCGATGCCAAGGTATTCGGTCAGTGGTTGCCGGAGACCTTCGACGCCATCTTGCTCGATGCCCCCTGCTCGGGGGAAGGCACGGTGCGCAAGGACGATCAGGCGTTTCGCAATTGGAGTCTGGCCAGCATCAACGACATTGCCGAGGTGCAACGAACCCTGCTCGAGAGTGCCTTCCATGCCTTGAAACCAGGGGGCGTCATTGTCTACTCCACCTGTACCCTCAGCCATGAAGAGAATCAGGATATCTGCCGTTTCATGAGCGAGCGCTTCGGGGATGCCCTGAGCGTTGAATCGCTGGCGGATCTTTTCCCCGGCGCAGAGCAGGCCACCACCGCCGAGGGGTACCTGCATGTCTGGCCACAAATATATGATAGTGAAGGATTTTTCGTTGCCAGATTGCGCAAGCATCACTCGGTCGCCAACCCCATGTTCAAGCCGGGCCGTCTGGGCAAGTTCCCGTTCACGCCCATGGACAGCCGGGATGCCGAGACCTTGATCGCCGAACTGGACCGCGATTATGGCCTGATCCCACAGGGGAGCCTGTTCGTGCGCGAT
Source organism: Aeromonas rivuli (assembly GCF_000820045.1). Taxonomy (GTDB): domain Bacteria; phylum Pseudomonadota; class Gammaproteobacteria; order Enterobacterales; family Aeromonadaceae; genus Aeromonas; species Aeromonas rivuli. The sequence continues at coordinate 187,838 of NZ_CDBJ01000054.1, forward strand.
GACGAAATATGGCTGTTCCCCCTGCCCTTCGCTCCCCGGCTGATGAACAAGATCAGGCTGGATCGCATCGGCCTCAAGTTGGCGCAGACCCATAAGAAGGGATATCGACTGACTCATGAATGGGCCCTGGCCCAGGGACATCTGGCCCGCAAGGGGTGGGTCGAGCTCGACAGCGAACAGGCGCGGGAGTTCATGATGGGCCGGGATCTGCATCCGGATGGCGAGAGCGGCCAGGGTGAAGTGATCCTGAGGTATCAGGGTTATGCCCTGGGACTGGGCAAGTGGGTCGGCAGCCGCATCAAGAATGCCCTGCCCCGAGACCTGGTGCGTGACACAAACCTGTTTGAGTCTTAAAAACCTACACACTGGTTGAAAGTTTTTCCAGATCTTGCAAAGCCATCTGCCTTGGCTACGCTTTATTTTATCTGCGACCAGTTAGCGCACGGCTCTGCAAAGAGCCAATTCCCCTATGCCAGGTACATGGAATTCGTACCTGGCTCTTTTTATTCTGCCCTTTGATATCTGCCAATCACCCCGATACTTATTTTTATCATCCCCTCAAGCCGACTCGGGTTCACACTCGGCCAGCTCGGCATGGGGCATCTCGGCCGACACGGGGGCTGACTCATGTTGATAGAGCAGATCGATCGCCTGCTCTATCAGTGAGGCTTGATTGTCTTCGAGGCGCACACCGAGTTCGGCCAGCCTGTCCGCATGACGTTGACTGATCCAGCATTGCAGGCGGCTATGGGTCTCCTGCTTTCGCTTCACATGTTGACGCTGACGCTGGGCATTATCCAGGGGCTCAGCCTGCTTATCCTGGTGATTCACTGGTGTGGTCATGGGTAGGTTTAAACTCCAAAAATGTAAATGTTATCTCTCACTTACGGCTATTGCTCTCCGGTGATCGTGCCAATGCATGGAGAGGCGTGGCCGGACCTCAATCCGGGAGCTGCAATTTCTTTGCCTGGGTTTCAGATAGTAAGGGCTATGGGGATCAGAGAAAAGTACCGATGGAAAATGTGGGTTGCCCCATGGACTCCCCTGCCAGATGCCGTTGCAACAATCTTACCATCACTGGTTATTTAACATAACAAATGGCGTCACGAAGTGACCATGTAAAGATTCAGAGCAACCCTTGCAGGGCATGATCAGAGAACTTGTTGGCATCGTCGAAGTACTCCTGCAGGGTGCGCATGTCCTTGTGCCTGGTGACCTCAATGATCTTGTTCATGGGTTTGCCCGCGGTGACGGCAGAGGTGATAAAACCCCGCCTCAGGCTGTGACCACTGACATAGAGATCATCGATGGCCATGCCGGTACGGCGCTTGATCATCAGATTGATGCCTTGCGGACCCAGTGGTTCCTGCATGAGCTGCCCCCAGCGAGTCATGCGCCGAAACAGTGCTCCCTGCTGGATACCACTCATCACCAGCCAGTGGCGCAAAGCCCTGACGGGGCAATATTGCTGACCCGGGATCAAGGCTATCTCGGTTTCGTGCAACTGATGTTTGCTGGGTTTGAGCCGCAGCCTCACCCCCTGACCGACGAAATCGAGATCGTCAACCTCTACCCTGGCCGCTTCCGAACGACGCAATGCCCCGCTGAACATCAGCAGCAGCAGGGTGTGATCCCGCAAACCGGCCAGGGTGTCTGTGTCGATGGCGTCCAGCACTTGTGCCAATGGTTGCAGGGTCAAGGCCCCGGTTTTGCGTTTTCGAGTATCCCCAAGCCGTACTATGCCGCGCATCATCTCCTTGATTTCGCTGTGTTCGGTCGGCATGGGCTCTATTTCCTTCTGACGAAAAGCATACCGAATACCGGCCAGCCGTCGAACCAGGGTCGCGGGTTTTCTCGGTTCACCATTACGCAGTTCTCCCCTGCCCCGCTCCTTGTCGAGCCAGACCCAGTGCGCCAATACGCCATCAGCCTGATCCGCCAGGAAGTTCATGATGTCCAGATGCGTCGTGGCCAGGGGATCCAGCCCCTGTAACTTGCACCAGTACACGAAGATGCGGGTGTCTGCCTGATAGGCGTTGAGGGTGGTTTCGGCCTTGGCGCTGCGCAGGAAGCGGCGTGCCCGACTGTTGAGCCGAGTATCGAAGACGGATTGTAATCCCTGGGGAGCTGCCGTTGGCAAAAGAGAAGAAGCCACTGATAACCATATGATTTCATGTGAAGTTTCAGGGATCTTACAGGATCTTCTCACATCATCAAGTATCGATAATGAATATTATCGATACTCATGGAAAGTCATTAATGAGGGCAACTCCGTGGCATCAATCAACCCCCGTTTCATCATTGATGCGACAAAGAAGTGGCTTTTGGTATATATCCGTTTTCCCCCTGATGGTCAGGGCGGTAGCACCTATTGACATTGGATTGCGAGATAGTTCAACAGAAAGTTAGAGATAACGGCCCGCTATTCTCTCTTCAATCTGTGACAATGTAGCGGGTATTTGAAGAAACAGGCCCCGATAGTTGGGGCCTGCTGGTCAGGCTTTTGCCAGGGAGAAAAGCGCGAAGAAGTTGCGACTGGTCACTTGGGCCAGTTCCAACAGGGGGATCTGGCGCAGGTCGGCAATAAACTGAGCCACCTCGACCACGAAGGCAGGTTCATTCTCCCTCCCCCTGTGCGGCACTGGCGCCAGATAGGGGGAATCCGTCTCGACCAATAACCGCTCAAGCGGCAGTGCCTTGACCACCTCTTGCAGAGCCGCCGCACTCTTGAAGGTCACTATCCCCGAGATGGAAATATAAAACCCCATGGCCATGGCGGCCTCGGCCATGTCAAGGGACTCGGTGAAGCAGTGCAGTACGCCGCCCACCGAGTCAGCCCCCTCTTCGCGCATGATCCGCAACGTATCATCCTGGGCATCACGGGTATGGATGATCAGCGGTTTATTGAGGGCGCGCGCGACGCGAATGTGCTCCCGAAAAGAGGCTTGCTGCACCTCTTTGTTCTCAGGGCTGTAAAAGTAATCGAGCCCCGTCTCGCCGATAGCAACCACCCGGGGATCCCTGGCCTGCTCTAGCAGCAAGGGGCCGTCGACGCCGGGATCCTGATTGAGGGGGTGCACGCCACAAGAGGCAAATATCTGTGGATAGGGTGCAATGGCTGCCAACATGCCGGGAAATTGCTGCTGGGTCACGCTGACACACAGAAAGTACCCCACTTGGCGGGCCGCTGCCTTGGCCAGCACATCGGCCAAGTCAGTCTGCTTGCTGCCATAGCTCAACCTGTCCAGGTGGCAATGGGAATCTACGAGTAACATCAATACTTTCCTCTGTTCACAGCCAATGGCTGAGCCAGTTCATCAAATGTATGGTCGGGTTGGATAACTGCCCCGGTTGACAGGCCGCTTTGAGTTCGACCAGTCGCTGCTCGGCATCGAGCAACTGTTCGCTGGAGTGGCGCTCGGCAAGCTCGTGACTGAGGGCGGCCAGATCCGGCATCGCCAGCTGCTGATGGCCACAGCCCCCCTGGGTCTTGAGCGCATCACACAGCAGCAGCTGTAACCAGTGCAACCTGACCTGGGTATCTTGGCCCAACTGGCTGCAGAGCCCGCTTATTCTGGTCGGCTCCTGTACGAGCTGCACGAAGCCGCCGAGCAACTCCTGGCGCGCCTTGTCCTGATCCTGCTCCAGGTAATGGAGTACCCGCAGCGGGGCACCCTGGCAGATCCGCACCTGGGCCAGGGTCCCTTGATGACCTTGCTCGGCCAGCCAGTTGAGGGTGACGGCTTCCGGGGGGATGTGGCAGACATGCTTGTGGCAACGGCTGCGAATGGTCGGCAGCAGGCGGGATACTTGCGAGGCAATCAACAGCAGCAAGCTGTCGCCGGCGGGTTCTTCCAGGGTTTTGAGCAAGGCATTGGCTGCCGCCTCCGTCATCCGCTCGGCATCGGGAATGATCACCACCTTGCCATGACCCAATTGTGCGGAGCGCTGCAACCTGGCACTTAACTCCCGAACCGCATCCACCCCAATGGTCTTGCTCTCGCTCGGCAGGGCCCCCAGATCCGGGTGATTACCCTTGTCGATCAGTTGGCAGGAGTGACAATGATCGCAGGGTTCGCCCCCTTGGGGTTGATGACACAAATGCAAGCGGGCCAGCCGATCCGCCAGCTGCTCCTTGCCAAGCCCGGCATCCCCTTGCAGCAACCAGGCATGACCCAACCGGCCAGCCTCGGCGCTCTGGCTCAGCGCCCGCCAATGGGGGATCAGCCAGGGATACATAGACGGGCATCCAGGGCCGCCTCGATAGAGGCTTTTACCTTGTCCGGGGTCTGGCTGGCATCGATCACCAAGATGCTGGGATCCTCGGCGGCCAGTTCCAGATAGCGAGCCCGGGTGCGCTCGAAGAAACCGATCTGCTCCAGTTCGATGCGGTCCAACTCGCCGCGATGGCGGGCTCGCTGCAGACCCAGAGCCGGATCTATGTCGAGGTAGAGGGTCAGGTCCGGCTTGAAGTCGCCGAGGACCGCCTGCTTGATGGCCTTGATGAGGCTTGCCGCGATGCCGCGGCCCCCGCCCTGGTAAGCCTGGGAGGAGAGATCGTGCCTGTCTCCCACCACCCAGATGCCATCGGCCAGGGCCGGCTTGATGCGCGTCTCGACCAGTTGCACCCGGGAGGCATACATCAGCAGCAACTCGGCTTCGATGGTCAGGCGCTCGTCATGGATCTCTTTGACAATGGCCCGCATCCGTTCGGCCAGCGGCGTACCGCCAGGCTCGCGGGTAGATTCGATCTGCCCTGCTCCGTGGCGCTTGAGGTAGTCGGTCACATAGCGGACGGCGGAGCTCTTGCCCGCCCCTTCCAGACCTTCGATCACGATAAATTTGGACATCAGGATTTCTTCAAAATGTATTGGCGAACCGCTTGATTATGCTCTTCGAGGCTCTTGGAGAAGTAATGGGCTCCGCCCCCCTTGGCGACGAAATAGAGATAGTCGCTCGCCTTGGGATTGAGGGCCGCCTCGATGGAGGCCTTGCCCGGCATGGCAATGGGGGTCGGTGGCAGGCCATCGATCACATAGGTGTTATAAGGATTCACATCGGTGAGATCGCTGCGGCGAATGTTGCCGTCATAGCGATCCTTGACCCCGTAGATCACCGTCGGATCGGTCTGCAACTTCATGCCAAGACGCAGCCGATTGACGAAGACGCCCGCTATTTCGGCCCGCTCTTCCGGTACCCCGGTCTCTTTTTCGATGATCGACGCCATGATCAAGGCCTCGTAAGGGGTCTTGTACGGCAGATTGGGCTGGCGTTTCTCCCAGGCATGTTGCAAGACAGCCTCCATGTCCTGGTGCGCGCGGCGCAGCACGGAGAGATCGCTGGCATGCACCGTATAGGCATAGGTTTCCGGCAGGAACCATCCCTCCAGTTTGCCATTGTCGATGCCGAGCTCATGGGCCAGCTCGGTCTCATCCTGCTCCAGGGTGACTCGTTCCAGATAGGGGGCGCTGGCGAGTTGCTTCTGCCAATCCTCGAAGCGGGAGCCTTCGACGAAGGTAAGGCTCAGGTGAAATTCTTTACCGGAGGCGAACAGGGAGAGGGTCTCCTTGAGGGACTCCCCTTCTTTGATCTCGTAGGTACCGGACTTGATGGCCACCAGTTCAGGGTGACCACGCAGCCAGAGCCGCAGTGCCCAGGGAGTGACCTCTCCCTCGGCCAGTTCGGTGATGAGACCGGCAGCATGGGAACCTTTCTCGACGGTATACAGCCTGGTTGGCCCCTTGTTGGTCAGGGTCTCCACCTGCTGCCATTTGTAATAGACGTAACCGCCAGCACATGCGGCGGTCAAGGCTGCTCCTGCGATCAGGGTGTAAAGCCGCTTAAACTTCAATTAGCAAACGCTCCTGTAAACGGCGCACTAACAGCGGTGCGCTGTACTCTTTATGTTCAATTCGGGTAATGGGGACCACGCCCATCAGGGTGTTGGTCAGCCAGACCTCTTCAGCCTGCCAGAGGGATTCCAGCGGTGCTTCGACAATGCGCAGTTCCACGCCCATCTTGCGCAGGGCCGCCATCACCAGGCGACGCATGATGCCATCGACCCCTCCATGACTGAGATCCGGTGTGAACACCGTCATGCCACGGCGCCAGAACAGATTGGCACTGACACCCTCAACCAGAAATCCCCGGCAATTCAATACTATTCCTTCGACCGCGCCTTGCTTGGCAAGTTCGCTCTTGAGCAACACTTGTTCCAGACGGTTGAGGGTCTTGAGCCCCGCCAACATCGGGCTGTCGCCGATCCGCTGCTGGCAGACGCCGATGGCGATCCCTTGCTGCTGCCAGCCTGCATAGTGGTCAGGATAGGGGGACAGCGAGAGGATACGGGTGGTCTGATGGCAATCGGTGCCATCGTAACCTCGCCCTCCTACGCCCCGGGTCAGCACTACCTTGGCGACCCCAAGGGCTTGATCGGCGATCAGGGTGTCGAGTTCTGCCGCAAGCTGGTGCCAATCAGGGGCGGTGATGGCTAGCCGTTCACAACCTTGCTGCAACCGGGCCAGGTGCTCGGGCCAGGCCAACGCCCTGCCCTCCCGGATCAGCAGAGTCGTAAAGTGACCATCCCCATAGGCCAGACCCCGATCCCGGGCCGATATTAACGTGTCGGACACACCATTGATGAGCAAGCGGGATCCCTCCGATAAAAAAGGCCCGATACGAAATCGTATCGGGCCTATTGAATATTGCCCTGGCGCGAATTATACGCGTTTGAAGATCAGGGAGCCATTAGTGCCGCCAAATCCAAAGGAATTGGACAAGGCGTACTCGAAGTGACCCGCCTTGGCCACATGGGGCACCAGGTCCAGATCGCACTCATCATCCGGGTTATCCAGATTGATGGTGGGCGGCGCAACCTGATCGCGCAGCGCCAGCACGGTAATGATGGCTTCGATGGCGCCCGCCGCACCCAGCAGATGACCCGTCATCGACTTGGTGGAGCTGATCATCAGCTGCTTGGCGTGTTCACCAAAGACCTGCTTCATGCCGCGCAGCTCGGCCACATCCCCCAAGGGAGTCGAAGTGCCGTGGGCATTGATATAACCAATAGCCTCTGGGGCTATGCCGGCATCCTTGATGGCATTGGTCATGGCGCGAGCGCCACCGTTGCCATCGGCAGGAGGAGCCGTCATGTGGTAGGCGTCACCACTCATGCCAAAACCAACCAGCTCGGCATACATCTTGGCGCCACGGGCCTTGGCATGTTCATACTCTTCCAGCACCAGTACTCCAGCGCCATCACCCAGCACGAAACCATCGCGGTCCTTGTCCCAAGGACGGCTCGCCTTCTGAGGTTCGTCATTGCGATTGGAGAGCGCCTTGGCCGCCGCAAAGCCACCCATCCCCATCGGGGTAGAGGCTTTCTCGGTACCGCCCACGACCATGACATCCGCATCGCCATAAGCAATCATGCGACCACCAAAACCGATGGCATGAGTGCCCGTGGTGCAGGCGGTGGTGATGGCAATATTGGGGCCACGCAATCCGCGCATGATGGAAAGATGACCGGACACCATATTGATGATGGTGGACGGCACGAAGAAGGGGCTCAGCTTGCGCGGGCCGCCAGCGATCAGGCTGTTGTGGTTCTGTTCGATAAGACCCAGGCCACCGATGCCAGAGCCGATGGCCACGCCAATGCGTTCGGCATTCTGCTCATTGACCTCGAGCCCCGCATCGTCCAGCGCCTGCATGCCGGCTGCGACACCGTACTGGATGAAGAGGTCCATCTTGCGCGCTTCTTTACGGTTGATACCGTACTGTTCCGGATCGAACTCTTTGATGAGGCCTGCGAAACGGGTGGCGTAATCGGTAGCATCGAAGTGATCGATGAGGCTGATGCCACTTTGCCCTTGAAGCAGGGCTTGCCAGCTGGATTCGGCGGTGTTACCCACCGGGGAAAGCATCCCCAAGCCGGTCACCACGACTCTGCGTTTAGACACTGAGGTACTCCGAGGTGTTTTTTTAGGAGGGTAGATATAAAAGAAGCGGCCCTTGGGCCGCTTCTTTTAGTTCAGGAACTTATTCCTGATTAGCGGTGATGTAATCGATAGCCGCTTGAACAGTGGTGATCTTCTCGGCTTCTTCATCCGGGATTTCGGTATCGAATTCTTCTTCCAGCGCCATTACCAGTTCAACGGTATCCAAAGAGTCAGCGCCCAGGTCGTCGACGAAAGAGGCAGCGTTCTTGACGTCGTCTTCTTTAACACCCAGTTGTTCGATGATGATTTTCTTTACGCGTTCTTCGATGTTGCTCATGACCTGAATTTTCCTTTAAAAATACGCTATTGCGTCTGGTTGGGGTAGTTTATGCAATTGACGTTAGTTTGCAAGTAGCTTGCTGCTGGTCAAACCACGAAAAGTGCCAAACTTCGGCGTATTATCGCAAATTTGAGCAGAACTGACGACAAATTGATTACACCATGTACATCCCGCCATTAACATGCAGGGTTTCGCCAGTGATATAAGCGGCGTCATCAGATGCCAAGAATACCACAGCGGCGGCAATTTCTTTCGGATCGCCCAAACGGGCGGCAGGCACCTGGCTCATGATACCGGCACGCTGTTCCTCATTGAGGGCACGGGTCATATCGGTCTCGATAAAACCGGGAGCCACGGCATTCACCGTGATACCACGGGAGCCCACTTCACGGGCAAGGGCCTTGGTAAAACCAACCAGGCCCGCCTTGGCGGCGGCATAGTTGACCTGACCTGCATTACCCATGGTGCCCACGACTGAACCAATGCTGATGATACGACCATAACGCTTTTTCATCATGGCACGCAGCACCGGCTTGCTCAGACGATAGAGGGAGGTGAGGTTGGTGTCGATGATCTCGCTCCACTCATCATCCTTCATTCGCATCAACAGGTTATCACGGGTGATACCGGCGTTGTTGATCAGGATATCGATGTCGCCAAAGCGCGCCTTGATGGCGGCAAAGACGGCCTCGATGGATTCGGGGCTGGTCACATCCAGCGCCAGACCGCAGCCATGCTCACCCAGGTAAGCACTGATGGCCTCGGCGCCGCGCTCGCTGGTCGCGGTCCCTACCACTTTCGCGCCACGGGCCACGAAGGTCTCGGCAATTGCGCGACCAATGCCACGACTGGCACCTGTCACCAACACAACCTTATCGGTAAAACTCATGCTCTACTCCTGTTTACTTGGACTGGGCCAGCGCCTGCTCGAATGAGGCAGCATCATTGGCATGAATGCCTTCTACGCGCTTGTCGATACGTTTGGCGAGGCCGGTCAGTACTTTGCCCGGACCCATTTCGATCTCGAGGGTGACACCATCGTTGGCCATCCGCTCGACCGTCTCACTCCAACGCACCGGGCTGAATAGCTGACGCACCAGCGCCTGCTTGATGGCAGCCGGATCCTGTTCACAGGTAACGTCGACATTATTGATGACGGCGATACTTGGAACCTTGATCTCGATCCCATCTAGCGCCGCGGCCAGCTTTTCGGCAGCCGGTTTCATCAAGGCGCAGTGTGAAGGCACAGAGACGGGCAGCGGCAGTGCTCGCTTGGCGCCGGACTCTTTCATCAGAATATTGGCCCGTTCAACCGCCTCTTTGTGGCCGGCGATCACGACCTGGCCCGGGGAGTTGAAGTTGACCGGCGACACCACCTGACCCTGAGCGGCCAGTTCGCAGTTGGCGGCAATGGCCTCGTTATCCAGACCGATGATGGCCGCCATGGCGCCCGTCCCTTCCGGCACGGCTTCCTGCATGGCCAGGCCGCGCAGTTCAACCAGCTTGACCGCATCGGTGAAGCCCAGGGCGCCGCTGCACACCAGGGCGGAATACTCCCCCAGGCTGTGACCGGCCATGACGGAGGGGACTGCCCCACCCTGTTGCTGCCACAGACGCCACAGCGCGACTGAGGCGCTCAACAGGGCTGGCTGTGTCTTCCAGGTTTTGCCCAGCTCTTCGACCGGTCCCTGCAGGACCAGTTCGAGCAAGTCATAACCGAGTACCTGACTCGCCTCGGCGAAGGTCTCTTTGATGATGGCATGTTGCTCGGCCAGCTCGGCCAGCATGCCGACAGCCTGGGAGCCTTGTCCCGGGAAAGCGATGGCAAATTGGGTCATCATGAATTCCTTTACGCGAAAACATCAATCGGGCGCGAGCGGTTTATCAACCGGTGTCGCCCCCTGCTCTTGCAAGAAAATTAGAAACGGATCAGCGCCGAGCCCCAGGCAAAACCGCCACCGAAGGCTTCGAGCAACACCAGCTGACCGCGTTGAATGCGGCCATCTCTCACCCCTTCATCGAAGGCGATAGGCACGGAGGCGGCCGAGGTGTTGCCGTGTCGGTCCAGGGTCAGTATGACTTTGTCCAGCCCCATGCCAAGCTTCTTGGCGGTGGCGCTGATGATACGGAAGTTGGCTTGATGAGGCACCAGCCAATCCAGCTTGCTGGGCTCAATGTCGTTGGCCGCCAGGGTCTCGGTCACTATCTCGCTCAGGCGCGTCACCGCGACCTTGAACACGTCGTTGCCCTTCATATACATGTAGGCTTCGAGCTCTGCGCCCGTCAGGCCACGGCGCGGTTGCGGCAGCTTGAGCAGATCGCCGTAACGGCCATCGGCATGAAGATGGGTGGAGAGAATGCCAGGAGACTCGCTGGCCCCGACCACCACGGCCCCAGCCCCATCCCCGAAGAGGATGATGGTGCCGCGATCTTGCGGATCGCACATGCGCGACAGCACATCGGCGCCAACGACCAGCACATGGCGCGCCGCCCCTGACTTGATGAACTGATCGGCCACCGCGAGGGCATAGGTGAAGCCTGCGCAGGCGGCGGCAATGTCAAACGCCGGGATCCCCGGTACGTCCAACAGATTTTGCAGCTCGCAGGCGGCGGCCGGGAAGGCATTTTCGGCACTGGTGGTGGCCAGCACTATCATATCCAGATCCGCGGCCTGGATGCCTGCGGCTTCCAGTGCGCGCAGAGCGGCTTGATGTGAGAGGGTCGCGACAGTCTCGCCTTCACCCGCGATACGACGCTCATGGATGCCAGTGCGTGCCACGATCCACTCATCACTGGTCTCAACCATCTGCTCAAGATCGGCGTTGGTACGCACTGAACTCGGCAGATAGCTGCCAGTACCCAGAATTTTGCTATGCATAGAGTTCTTATAGATCCCTGTCGGAAAAGACAGATTCAAGGCGATCTGCTATTTGCAATGGAAGTTGATGCTTGGCCTCTTGTGCGGCCAGCAGGATCGCAGTACAGAGGGCGCGACGTTCGGCCCGCCCATGACTTTTTACCACAATGCCGCGCAATCCTAACAGACTTGCGCCGTTATACTGGTCGGGGTTCAGGTAAGAAAAACGCCGTTTGAGCATAAAGCCAGCGATCAAGCCAAGAAATGTGCGTTTTTTACGTGGATAGCCGGCCAGTTGCCCCATCATACGGACCACCCCCTCCGCCGTCTTGAGCGCCACATTGCCCACGAAACCATCGCAGACGATGACGTCCGCCTGGCCGGTGAACAGGCAATCGCCCTCGATAAAGCCGGTAAAGTTGATGGCCGGGCACTGACGCAGCAGCTCGGCGCTATGACGGACCAAATCGTTGCCTTTGATCTCCTCCTCCCCCACGTTGAGCAGCGCGACACGGGGCGTCGCGATACCCTCCACCCGTTCGGCCACGACGGACCCCATGACCGCAAACTGCAGCAGGGTATCGGCATCGCAGCTCACATTGGCGCCCAGATCCAGCATGACGGTGCGCTTGCCCGCCACGGTTGGCAACGCCTTGATCAGCGCCGGTCTGTCCACCCCGGGCAGGGATTTGAGCACACACTTGGCCATGGCCATCAGGGCACCGGTATTGCCGGCACTGACGCAGGCGTCGGCCGCGCCACTCTTGACCAGATCCAGCACGACCCGCATGGAAGAATCTTTGAGGGTACGCAACGCCACGATCGGTTTATCGCCCATCCCAACAACTTGGGAGGCATGCACGAAACGAACGCGGGGATGATTGAGCAGGCCGTGTTGGCGCAGAAGCGGAGTGACGCTGGTCTGATTGCCGACCAGGATCAGATTGAGCTGGGGCAGAAGAGACAGTGCCTGCACGGCGGCAGGCACTGTTTCAGAGGGGCCAAAATCTCCCCCCATTATGTCTAGCGCGACGTTGAGCGTAGACAAAGGCAATCCTTAAGCGATTACCTTTTTACCGCGGTAGAAACCATCGGCAGTCACGTGGTGACGACGATGAATTTCACCACTGGTCTGATCAACAGTCAGTGCTGCGCTGGTCAATGCATCGTGGGAACGACGCATGCCACGACGGGAACGGGTTTTACGGTTCTGTTGTACGGCCATGGTAGGCTAACTCCTAGATTCACTTACGTTTAAGCTCTTCAAGAACTGCAAAGGGATTTGGCCGCTCATCAGCAGGTTCGATATCACCCCATGTCATCTCCATGTTTCCCCTGGGACAAGCATCCATCGGATGCATGGCGACCTGAGGCAACGAGAGGATAAGTTCATCCTCCAGGATTTTATGAAGATCTATCTCGCCGTTTTCGTCCAACTCAATGGGCTCATAAGCTTCCGGCAGTTCTTCCTCGTTTGTTTTCTCAAACAGCGGAGTGTAGATAAATTCAGCTTCACAAAGGTGTTGAAATGTATCTCCACAACGCTGGCAAACCAGGTCAACCTCGGCATGGGCAGTGCCTTCCATAACGGTCAACTTCTGGACATCTTTGCCAAAGTGCAGTGTTACATCCACATCACTTCGCAAGCCTGCGGTTGATGCTTCCAATCTGGGCATCTGCGACTTTTCCACTATTCCGACATAGTCGAGTAGCTTCAAGGCATTACGGACTGGATCAACCTTAACGGGCAACTTCACCTTTTGCATAGGGCGCGAATATTATAGGTCCAACAAGGGATAGTCAAAGGAAAAAGTCCTTACCACCGATGATTTTAACGACAAAAGTCCTTAACATGGCAGAACTCATCCCCACCGGCTGCGGATTATGACACAAAAGCTGATACTCGCCTCTACTTCTCGCTATCGGCAGGCTCTGCTCGCCAAGCTAGGCCTCCCTTTCGACTGCCAGGCCCCCGCGGTCGATGAGACTCCCCAGCCCGGAGAATCAGCCCAGCAACTGGTGCTGCGGCTGGCCATCGCCAAGGCACAGGCCGTCGCCAATCTGCATGATCAGGGTCTGATCATAGGCTCGGATCAGGTGTGCGTCTGCCAGGACAAGATCCTCGGTAAACCCGGCACTGTCGAGGGCGCCGTGGCGCAGCTGCTGGCAGCCCAAGGTCGAAGTGTCACCTTCTATACGGGCTTGGCGGTGATCGATGCGGCCACGGGCCAGTGTCACAGCTTGGTCGAACCCTTCACCGTGCATTTCCGCTCCCTCGATGAGGCGGCAATCCGTCGTTATGTCGAGGCCGAGCAGCCCCTGGATTGCGCCGGTAGCTTCAAGTGTGAGGGGCTGGGCATAGTGCTGTTTCAGAGACTGGAGGGACGCGATCCCAATACGCTGATCGGCCTGCCGCTGATCGGTCTGGTTGAACTGCTGGCCTGCCACGGCCTCTCGCTCCCCTGACCCATAGTCACTCATGCCATCACCGCATTTTGATCATTGATGGCGTTGCAGCCTTGATCATGTCGGTTGACATGGGTCCTGCTGTATAAAGAAGAAGAGATTCGAGACGACCTGAATGACAAGAGAGCGCCGAAGCGCTCTCTTGTCATAGGTCATGTTGTAGCTCAATCCCGTTACCAAGTGAGCCTAATCGAGGGCTGCACGCAACTGCGCCATGGTGTCGGCCATCAGGAGAGGCTCAAACTCGGCCAGACGCGCCTTGTCATGGACACCCCAGGTCACACCGATACTCGCCATGCCAAGCGCCTTGGCCATGCCGAGATCGTGAATGGAATCCCCTATCATCACCGCCTCGTCTACCGCGACGCCCAATTCGGCCAAGATCTGACTCAACATCAGAGGATCGGGTTTGGAGTTCGCCTCATCGGCGCCCCGACTGGCAGCAAACAAGGGTCTTAACCCTGTCTCGTCCAGGACTCTGTCCAGCCCTCGCCGTGACTTGCCGGTGGCGACCGCCAGCAAGATGCCGCGCCCGTGCCAGTCATGGAGCAACTCAGTGGCGCCAGCAAACAAGGGGCTGGGGGTATCGTCATGGAGATAATGATAGCGATAACGGTCAATCAACCGATCACAGGGCTCACTCCCCTCCTCCAGCCCAAACAGCCCCGCCAGCCCCACGCCCAGACTCAAACCAATGATCTGCTGGATCTGCTGTTGCGTTGGCAATGGCAAGCCGCAGTCGCTGGCAGCCAGCTCCACACAAGCGACAATTCGCCCGATGGAGTCCATCAGGGTGCCATCCCAGTCAAAAATGGCGAGCCGGATAGCCATCAGCGAGCCAATTTATTGAGGAAGCTGTCGAGCTCAGGTGCCAGCGGCGCCTCGATCAATACCTCACGACCATCGACCGGATGGGTGAAGGTGAGCTTCCAGGCATGCAAGAACAGGCGTTTTAGCCCTTGGCTCCGCATTTTCTCGTCAAAGGCCGCTTCACCATATTTATCATCGCACGCGATGGGGTGACCCGCATGCTGGGTATGCACCCGGATCTGGTGGGTACGACCGGTGATCGGGCTGCATTCAACCAAGGTGGCCTCGGCAAACTGTCGCGCGATCCTAAAGCGTGTCTCGGAGGGCTTGCCATCGGCCGTGACCCGCACCACCCGCTCGCCGGATTGCAGATCGTTCTTGCGCAGCGGTGCATTGACCACCTTGACGTGAGGTTGCCATTGGCCACGCACCAGCGCCAGATACTGCTTGCGCATGGTTTTGACGCGCAGTTGTTCATGCAGACTGCGCAGAGCGCTGCGTTTCTTGGCGACCAGCAACACACCGGAGGTATCGCGATCGAGGCGATGCACCAGCTCCAGGAAGCGCGCTTCCGGGCGCAGGGCCCGCAGCCCCTCGATGACGCCAAAGCTCAAGCCACTGCCGCCGTGCACCGCCATGCCGGACGGTTTGTTGAGCACTATCATGGCGTCGTCTTCGAACAGGATCTGACTCTCCAGGCGCTGGATGCTGCCAAGATTGGCCGAAGGCAGTTCGTTTTTCTCGGCAACGCGCACGGGGGGTACCCGCACCTCGTCACCGCAGATGAGTTTGTATTCAGGTTTGATGCGCTTCTTGTTGACGCGCACCTCCCCTTTGCGAAGGATGCGATAGATCAGGCTCTTGGGGACGCCCTTTAACTGAGTCTTGAGAAAATTGTCGATGCGCTGCCCTTCATGCTCAGCTTCGATGGTGAGCAGCTGCACTTGTTGTTGTATCTGTGTCATGGCGCGGATTTTAACACCCCACGGGCCCCTTGGCTCCATGCTTTGTTGAAAAATGGCACCTTGCTATAAAAGCCGTTTAAATGGGATAATAAACAAGGTTTTGTCATTGTGTTCAAGCCTTGTACTAAGTGGCCAAGAATTATGCCACCCAATCCCAAAACGCCGTATCTACAAGAACATGACGGTTCCCGGGGGCGAGGTACAGCGCATGGAGAACGCAAACAAAATCGGCTATTTGTCTCCACACCGGCATCCCTTATTCATCCCTTCTCGAGAAGGCTGAACCAGAGCGCCCTTAGTTTGCGCCTCATGCATACCCCAACCGGGAGGTTGCCCAAGTATGCTGAAGACCCGAGGCCGGCGCCGGCGGGATCCTGTGGAGGAAATCAAAATGACAAAATAATGAGAACTCAATGAAAAGAATGCTAATCAACGCGACTCAGGAAGAGGAGTTGCGCGTAGCGCTGGTTGACGGACAACAGCTCTATGATTTGGATATTGAAAGTCCGGGACACGAGCAGAAGAAAGCGAACATCTACAAGGGCCGAATCACCCGCGTAGAACCCAGTCTCGAAGCTGCTTTTGTCGACTACGGCGCCGAGCGCCACGGTTTCCTGCCGTTAAAGGAGATCGCCCGCAATTATTTCCCCTCCGGTTACTCCTATCAGGGTCGTCCCAACATCAAAGAAGTGGTCCGCGAAGGCCAGGAAGTGATCGTTCAGATCGATAAAGAAGAGCGTGGCACCAAGGGTGCGGCCCTCACTACCTTTATCAGTCTGGCCGGTAGCTACCTGGTGCTGATGCCGAACAACCCCCGCGCCGGTGGCATCTCCCGCCGTATCGAGGGTGATGAGCGTACCGAGCTGAAAGAGGCTTTGTCGGGTCTGACCGTGCCGGAAGGCATGGGCCTGATCGTGCGTACCGCCGGTGTGGGTAAATCCCCTGAGGAACTCTCCTGGGATCTGAACGTCCTGCTCAACCACTGGGACTCCATTCACAAGGCTTCCTTGCAACGTAACGCCCCCGTGCTCATCCATCAGGAAAGCAACGTGATCGTGCGTGCCATTCGTGACTATCTGCGTCGCGATGTCGGCGAGATCCTGATCGACAACCCCGTCATCTTCGAGCGTGCCAAGGCACACATCGAACTGGTTCGTCCCGATTTCCTCAATCGGGTGAAGCTGTATCAAGGTGACGTGGCGCTGTTCAACCACTTCCAGATTGAGAGCCAGATTGAATCTGCCTTCCAGCGTGAAGTGCGTCTGCCTTCCGGCGGCAGCATCGTCATCGATCCGACCGAGGCGCTGACCTCCATCGATATCAACTCCTCCCGGGCAACCAAGGGCGGCGATATCGAAGAGACGGCGCTGCAAACCAACCTGGAAGCGGCCGACGAGATTGCTCGCCAGCTGCGCCTGCGTGACTTGGGTGGCCTGATTGTCATCGACTTCATCGACATGACCCCGGTTCGCCATCAGCGCGAAGTGGAAAACCGTCTGCGTGAAGCCGTACACCAGGACCGCGCCCGCATCCAGCTGGGCCGCATCTCCCGCTTCGGTCTGCTGGAGATGTCCCGCCAGCGTCTGCGCCCCTCCCTCAACGAATCCAGCAGCCATATCTGCCCCCGTTGCCAGGGTCAGGGTGTGATCCGTGACAACGAATCACTGGCCCTCTCTATCCTGCGTCTTATCGAAGAAGAGGCGCTTAAGGACAATACCGAACAGGTTCATGCCCAGGTGCCGGTGGATGTTGCCGCTTACCTGCTCAACGAGAAGCGCAGCTCCATCGCCAGCCTCGAGCAGCGTAACGAGGTTCGCCTCTACATCATCCCCAATCAGCATCTGGAAACCCCTCACTACGAAGTGACCCGCATTCGCAAGAATGAGATCGCCGAAGCCGTGAGCTATGAGCTGAAAACCGAAGTGGCCAAGCCGGTCTATCAACCCAAGCAGACCAATGTGGTCGAGCGGGAACAGCCGCTGCTGCAAGGCTTCATCCAGCCAGCCCAGCCAGCGCCTGCCGCCGTTGTCCCTCAGGCTGCTGCACCTGTTGCCGCCCCTGCCGTGGCAGAAGCGGGTCTGGTCAGCAAACTGTTCAAGGCCATTGCCGGCATCTTCGCCAGCAGCCCGGCTGCCACCGATGCCAAACCTGCGGCACCGGCGCAGACCGACGCGCGCAAGGAAGAGCCTCATCGCCATCAGCGTGACGAGCGCCGCCCCCGCCAAGGCCAGGGCAACCGCAATCGCAACGACAACAATGAGCAGCGCCGTGATGCCAAGAGTGGCGAGCAGGGTGACAATCGTGCCCGTCGTCCGCGCAAAGAGCGTGAGCCGCGTCAGGATCAAGCTCGCACTGAGCGTGAACCCCGTGTCGAACGTGAACCACGTACCGAGCGCGAACCGCGTCAGGAACGTGAGCCTCGCCAGCCCCGTGAGCCTCGCGGCGAGCGTGAACCACGTCAGGATCGCGAAGCCCGTGTCGAACGTGAACCTCGCCAGCCCCGTGAACCACGTCAGCCCCGTGAGCCTCGTGGTGAGCGTGAACCTCGCCAGCCCCGCGAACCCCGCGCCGAGCTTGAGGTTCAGGCTATCAACACCACCGAGCCGCTGCAGACCCCGGTTGAGACTCCGCAAGAGATCCACCAGGAGAAGGAGCTGATTGTTGCCGAGCGTCGCGAGCGTCGCCAGATGCGCAAGCAGATCCGTGTCGATGCACCTCAGAGCGATCTGCCGGTTGAATCGGTAGATGCTGCGCCCGCCGAGCAGGGTGATGAGCAGGACGGCCAGCGCCGCTCCCGTCGCAACCCCCGTGGCTCACGCAGCGAAGGCCAGCGTCGCAAGCGCATCAACGAAGATGCCCGCAGCCAGCGCGAAGAGGAACAGCCCCAGGTCGAGAGCAATGAGCCCCTGACCCAGCTTGCTCCCCTGAGCCATGATGCCGTTGCCGCCGCGACTCAGGCCTCTGCCGCACTGGTCGAGCACACCGTGATCGACAACGATCACCACCTGCCGGAAGTGCCTTTCGTTGATACCAGCAAGGCTGTGATCAACGAACCGGCCGCCCCGGTGATCGAGCAGGCAGCGCCAGTTGCCGTCGTTGAGGCTGCCCCGGTCGAGATGGTCGAGGCCGCCCCCGTGGTGATGGCAGAGCCAGCGCCGGTCGAGGTGGCTGACACCGCCGCCCCTGTCGTCACTGAGGCTTTGGTTGAGACTCCTGTTGCGGCTCCGGTTGTGACCGAGGCCCCTGCCGAGGTGCATGAGGTGATCGTTCAGCCAGCAGCGCCGGCCATGGTTGAGACCGCTCAGGCTGAAGTGACCGCCGACGCTGTCGCCGCTCAGGTGGAAACCAAGGTGGAAGCTCAGGTGGAAGCCGCGCCAGTGGTGACCCCCGTCGAGGTCGAGACCCCTGCTGTCGTGGCTGTGGTCGCAGAGCAAGCCCCTGTGGTTGCCCCTGCCGCCCCTGTGGCTCAAGCCAAGCCCGCTGCCAAACCGGCGGTACGCTCCGCCGGTGGTCTGCTGGCCCAGGCTCGCAAGGCATCTGCCCCCATGGCCACCCCGGCCGAGGTACCTGCCCTGCCGGTTGCCGAGCACGTCGACAGCGCTCCTTTGGTGCGCACCGATGTGAACAGCTCGGGTCGTCACGCGGGTAGCACGGCTGCGGTCAACAAGGCCCATAGCCCGGCTGGCCGCCCATAAGAATTAGCTAGTGTCTAGTCCTGAAATAG
>NZ_CDBJ01000055.1:0-150459 GCF_000820045.1 Aeromonas rivuli
TTTCCGGATGAAGTTTTTGCCTGGCGGCCATAGCGCCGTGGACCCACCTGATCCCATGCCGAACTCAGAAGTGAAACGCGGTAGCGCCGATGGTAGTGTGGCATTCGCCATGCGAGAGTAGGACACTGCCAGGCTCCTAATTACGGTCACAGCGATGTGACTGGTCGTGTAACAACGTCAGGTTGTTGCGGACAACAGATTGAGATAACGCACACAGTGTGTTCTTTACCGGTTAGTGTGCTGATATGGCTCAGTTGGTAGAGCGCATCCTTGGTAAGGATGAGGTCCCCAGTTCGACTCTGGGTATCAGCACCAGTTTTAAGTTAGTGATACAGCTTTTGCCTGACGGCAATAGCGCCGTGGACCCACCTGATCCCATGCCGAACTCAGAAGTGAAACGCGGTAGCGCCGATGGTAGTGTGGCATTCGCCATGCGAGAGTAGGACACTGTCAGGCACCTATTTAGAAGAGGCCTCCCATGCGGGAGGCCTTTTTGCTTTCTGCACATGAATCGCCTCACCTTGTTTCGTCTCTTTCTCATCCCCCTCCATCCGGTTAAGCTGATCCCCCTGTCACCGAGGCTCTGAGCCCCGGTTCTCTGACCTCATTTCGGATGAGGTGACTCTGATGGAGGTTGTCTGTGCGTCTGGATCCCTTTACCTGTCTGCTCATCCTGGTGGTGAGTCTGGCCTCTTTCTTCCCCTGTGAAGGTCAGCTGGCCCTCTGGTTTGCCACCCTCACCAAGCTGGCGGTGGCGTTGTTGTTCTTCATGCATGGCGCCAAGTTGTCACGGCAGAACCTCATCGCCGGGCTGGGTCACTGGCGGTTGCATCTGGTGGTGATGGCCAGTACCTTCCTGCTGTTTCCGCTACTGGGGCTGTTGCTTACCCCCCTGGTCCCCCAGTGGCTGAGCCCGGCCATCTACCTCGGTTTTCTTTATCTCTGTGCGCTGCCAGCAACGGTGCAATCGGCGATTGCCTTCACCTCAATGGCGGGGGGCAATGTCTCGGCCGCTGTGTGCAGTGCCTCGGCGTCCAGCATACTTGGCATCTTCCTCTCCCCAATTTTGGTGGGCCTGATGATCGATGTGCAAGGCGCGGAGGTGGACACCTGGCACTCCATCCAGTCCATCATGGTGCAGTTGATGTTACCGTTCGTGGTAGGTCATCTCTCTCGACCACTGATCGCTTCTTGGATCGACTCCCACCGACCACTGATCGGCAAGCTGGATCAAAGTTCCATCCTCCTGGTGGTCTATACGGCCTTCAGCGAGGCTGTGGTGCAGGGTATCTGGCATCAGGTAGGTTGGTATGACCTGGGCAGCATAGTGCTGCTGAGCTGCCTCTTGCTGGCCCTGATACTGGCCTGGAACGTCTGGATCAGTCGTCGGCTTGGTTTTTGCCGAGCAGATGAGATCACCATTGTGTTTTGCGGTTCCAAAAAGAGTCTGGCAAACGGCGTGCCCATGGCCAATGTGCTGTTCCCAGCCGCCAGTGTTGGAGTCATGGTGTTGCCACTGATGATCTTCCACCAGATCCAGCTGATGGTGTGCGCCGTGCTGGCGCGTCGCTACCGAGAGGGTAGTGGTGCTCATGCCGCACTGGCCGATGGCCGCGAGTGACTAGAAAGCAAGCCCCGCTCGAGCGGGGCTTTTTGTTATCCGGATGTGAGCGAAGGGGGGATCAGCGCTTGCGCCAGATGGTGAGCTGGGCAAGGGTGTGCTGATGTTTGCGGGCCGTCTCGCGAATGACGAAGGGAATATCGCGTGGTTCGCATAGCTCTTCAAACTCCGCGGCCAGCAAGCGTTGCAGTGCTTGATGGGTGCTGAGTGCTTCACCATTCTCACGCACACCACCTAGCCAGTTGGCCTTGGGGGTGTACTCCTCGAGCCAGGTGTAAGGGCTGGTGAGCATCAGCAGACCGCCGGAACGCAATCTGGGTGAGATGTCGCGCAGGAAGCGGGCAGGCTCACGCAGCCGATCGATAAGGTTGGAGGCGAGCACCAGATCGTAGTGATCGTATTTTGGTTTGAGGTTGCAGGCATCCCCCTGGCTGAAGTGGATGCGCGCGGCCTGTGCGGGGCCGAGATCATGTTCGGTGAGACGCGCCTCGCAATATTGCACCAGGTCTCCCTCCTGGGGCAGGGCGTAACGAAAGCTGTCCTGCTTGGCAAGGGAGAGGGCGACATCGATGAAGCGGGCCGAGTAATCCACTCCATCCACATGTTGGAAGTGGCGGGCCAGCTCGAAGCTGGCGCGGCCGGTGGCGCAGCCTATGTCGAGCGCCCTCTGGCGGTTGCTGCACAGTTCGCTGGCGATATCGGCCAGGGTCTTGGCGTAGTTGGCCACGCCAAAATGGCTGGGACCGTACTGGAAATCCAGATATTGGGCCACTAGGGCATCGGTTTCGTAAGGGTTCACTATGACGGGTTCCTGATAGCGGGAGACCAGATAGCGGAAACCCGCATGCTGGAAGAAGTGGCGGCGAAAGGCATAGCGAGCCGATTTGAGCGCCTCGTTGCCGGTGGAGATCCAGCTTCCCCCCTTGATCAGCGTGTGCTTGCCGTCGAAGGTGGGGGTGGAGAAATCATCGTAGAGAGGGTGAACCTGGAATCCCTCGAAGCCGTCGATGGCGGTGCCTGTCCACTGCCAGACGTTGCCGACCAGATCGCAGAACTCACCCTGGGGGAACATATCGACCGGACAGGGGGAGGCGAAACCGGCCAGATTGATATTGCCAGGGGCCCGATGCCAATCGGGTTGATCCCCAGCCAGTTGCTCCCGTAGCCGTGCCCACTGCGCCTCGCTCGGCAGCTGGATGGGCAGCCCGGTCTTGGCCGATTTCCAGCGACAGAAGGCGGCAGCCTCCAGCTGGTTGACCTCTACCGGCCAGTCCCAGGGCATGGCAACCACTTCGGTCATCAGCCGCAGTTGCAGCTGATCGGGGCTTGCCAGTTCGCCGAGCCAGAAGCTGGGCATCTGGGCCCCGGCGTATTGGCGCCAGCCCCAACCCTCCTGATCCCACCAGGTTTGCGTCTGATAACCGCCATCCTGCACGAAGGCAAGGTATTCGCCATTGCTCACCAGCAGGCGGCTGGCCTGGAAGGCCTCGATGTCAAGGCTGCGAGTGCCATATTCGTTGTCCCAGCCATAGGTATCATCGCGCTTGCCTAGCGTTATCTGGCCCCCGGTTATCGGTAACAAGCTGTTGCCTGGCACTTCGCTCAGGTGGTGGCGCGCCCGTTGGCAAGCGGGCCAATAGGGCTGGCTGCGCACCCAGTCCAGTGGCAGCTGGCGGATCAATACGCTCGAGGTTTCGAGGTGGATGCGCTCATGCTCTATGCCCATGAGGATCACCCAGGCCGGGCTCTGCCAGTCGATGGGCAGAGTGATGGGCATCTGATTGATGAAGTCGATGACCCGGGCGCGCACCTTGCCGCGATAGCTGCGCAGCGCCTCCACCCTGGGCCAGTCATAGTGAGTCTCGTCAAGATCGTCCCAGCTCATTTCGTCGACGCCGATGGCGACCATGGCCTCTATGTCGGCGTCGATACGCCTCTCGATGAGGCGGGCGGCCAGCAGCTTGTTGATGAAGAAGGCGGCCGTGTGGCCGTAATAGAAGATCAGCGGATGGCGCAGGGAGATGGCCTTGCTGAACCAGGCTCGGGGGTCGGCCAGGCAATCGAACAGGCTGTCATAGAGATCGAAGGTCTGACAAAAATAAGTGAGAATTTCACGGCGTTTGACCTCCGGATCCTGACCGGTCAGCAACAGGGTACGGGTCGGCTCGGGCAGCTCCGTGGTGGTCACGCTAAGAGTGGCTGGGATCACGCTCTGACTCCTTGTCTGAATTCTGGTTATCGAAAGAGAGCTATATACGCATCAGATGTCAGTTATGGGTCAATAGACCCGACTCACGGCGAAAAACGTGCATTTGGCCCTTGAGCATAGCCAATGACGAGGCGGGCTTGCTGCTTGGCAATATGGGATTGGGGCTGGTCCCAGCGACCCTTAACCCCTTGGGCCCGCTTAACTTAGCTCAATTGAGTTCGGTGGGATCTATGTCCAGGCTCCAGCGCACCTTCTTGGTTTCGGTCCAGCCATCCAGCTCCTTCACCGCCCAATCCAGCAGCTGGGCCAGGGGGGCCCGGTTCGGCCCCTGCACCAGCAGCTGCATCCGGAACTTGCCCGCCTTGCGCTCCATGAAGCCGCTGATGGGGCCCAGCACCTGCACATGGGGATAGCGGGCGCTGCGCAGGGTATCGGCGAGGCGGGTGAGGAACAGCTGCACCTCGTCCCGGCCGGTGGCCTCGGCCCGGAACAGTCCCTGATAGCTGAACGGCGGCAACCCCAGCAGGCGGCGCTCCTTGAGCGCCGTGTCGGCGAAGTGGCCGTAACCGTTCTGGGTCAAGTCCTGCAGCAGGGCGTGCTCGGGGTGGTGGCTCTGCAACACCACCAGCCCGGGCTTGCTGGCGCGACCGGCCCGGCCCGCCACCTGGGTGTAGAGCTGGGCCAGCTTCTCGGCGGCGCGAAAATCGGCGGAAAACAGGGCGCCATCCACATCCAGCAGACCCACCAGGGTTACGTCCGGGAAGTGGTGGCCCTTGGCCAGCATCTGGGTGCCGATCAGGATCTTGTACTTGCCCGCCTTGATGTCGCCGAGATGGGTCTCCAGCTCGCCTTTGCGGCGGGTGTTGTCCCTGTCGATGCGCACCACAGGGTAGTGGGGGAAAACGGTAGTGAGCAGCTGTTCAAGCTGTTCTGTGCCGACCCCTGAACCGATCAGCTCGTTGCTGCCACACTCCGGGCAGCTATGAGGCAGCGGGCGCACGCTGTCGCAGTGGTGGCAGTGCAGCCGCCGTCCGGCCTGATGCCAGGTGTACCAGGCATCGCAACGCTCGCAGGCGGCGCTCCAGCCGCACTGGTGGCAGATCAGCGACGGTGCATAGCCACGGCGGTTGAGAAACAGCATCACCTGGTTGCCGGCCGCCAGGTGCGACCCCATCAGCTGCTCCAGCTGGGGGGAGAGCCCGGCCTGCAGCCGCACGCTCTTGATGTCCAGGATCACCTGGCGGGCGGTCTGGGCGTTGCCGGCGCGCCGGGTCAGGCTGAGGTGGTGGTACTTGCCGGTGCGGGCATTGTGCAGCGTCTCCAGCGAGGGGGTGGCAGAGCCGAGCAGGATTGGGATACCGGCGCGATGGGCCCGCATCACCGCCAGATCCCGGGCGTGATAGCGAAAACCATCCTGCTGCTTGAAGGAACCGTCGTGTTCCTCGTCGATGATGATGATGCCGAGGTTCTTGAACGGGGTGAACACCGCGGAGCGGGTGCCGATCAGGATGGCGGCGCCGCCGTCGCGGCAGGCGAGCCAGGCGTCGAGCCGCTCCCTGTCGTTCATGGCTGAGTTCATCGCCACCACGGGCACCTGGAAGCGGCGCCGGAAGCGGTTGATGGTCTGGGGGGTGAGACCAATTTCGGGCACCATCACCAGCGCCTGTTTGCCCGCCTTGAGCAGGGGCTCGAGGATGCTCAGGTAAACCTCGGTCTTGCCCGAGCCAGTGATGCCATCGAGCAGGAAGGCGCCGAACTGATCGCTCTGACTGGTGATGGCGGAGACCGCCAGCGCCTGCTCGCCGTTGAGGCGCAGCCCCTCCCCCGCCTCGAAGCGACTCGCCCAGTCCCCCTCATGGCTCGGCTCCAGGCTGCGTCTCTCCAGCAACCCCTTCTTCTCCAGGGCGGTGAGCGCCGCACTCTGGATCTCTTCGAGCTTGAGGGCGGAGGGGGTCTGGGGTCCCTTGCGCAACAGGGCCAGGGCTTGCTGCTGCTTAGGCGCGCGCTTGAGCTCGTTGAGATCGACTGCCATCCCGGCTTCGGTGGCAAACCAGAACTCCAGCTCGCGGTAGGCGGTGGGTTCCCCCTTGCGCACCAGCGCCGGCAAGGCGTGGGGCAGCACCTCTCCCAGGGGATGCTGGTAGTAGTTGGCACTCCAGGCCATCAGCGCCAGTATGTCCGGGCCCAGCACCGGCTCGCTGTCCAGCACCCGTTTTATCGGTTTGAGCTTGGCGCGGGGCACCTGACTCTCGGCCGGGTGATCCACCACCAGGCCGACCAGGGTCTGGGGGCCAAAGGGGATCTCGACCCGGCAACCGGGCGCAGGCAGGGGCAGGGGGGAGAGATAGTCGAAATGACGGCGAAGAGGAACCGGCACTGCGACACGAACCAGATCAAGCGTTTGCGATGAATCCACCAAGGGTTGCCTATTTTTTCTGCGAAGCCACTTGCCTGCTATCAGGCATTTCCTATATTATTCGCAGCCTTTGAAACTGTGTTCAACAATCGTGTGGTGTCCGACAAGAGATCGGATGGCGACACGGCCTGATAATTGAGGTTGTCCATGAAAGCTAATATCCATCCTGAGTACGTCGCCATCACCTGCAAATGTTCTTGCGGTAACGTCATCAACACCTTCTCTACTCTGGGCAAAGATCTGAGCCTGGACGTATGCTCCGCCTGCCACCCGTTCTATACCGGCAAGCAGAAAGAAGTTTCTAGCGGCGGCCGCGTAGACAAGTTCAACAAGCGTTTCGGTGGTCTGACTGCCAAGAAGTAATCTTACTTCTGAAGAATCCTGAAAAGGGCGCCCATCGGGCGCCTTTTTTGTTGCCCGGCGTTCTGTATTGGTCCGGATTACCCTATGGTGAGGGGCGGATCATGGCAAGGGCCATGACGGGGTGGGTTGAGATCTAAGGAGCGTCGGGATGAGAAGTTGTCTGGTGATGGGGGCGGCCGGTTATATCGGATCTCATTTAGTGCCCTATTTGCAGGAGGCGGGGCACAGGGTGATCGCCGGGGCCCGTCGCCCCTGTCGCCTGCCTGCCGGGGTTGAGTTCCGCCTGGCCGATGTGCTCAAGCCCGATAGCCTGCCTGAAGCCCTGGCCGGGGTGGATACCGTCTTCTATCTGGTGCATGCCATGGGGGCCGGTGCCAACTTCCATCGCCTCGAGCAGCAGGGGGTGAAGAATTTTGCCGCCGCCGCCCATGCCGCCGGGGTGCGCCGCATCATCTATCTGGGCGCCATCCAGCCTGAACAGTGCAACAGTCGCCACCTCAACTCCCGCCGCCACTGCGGCGAGCTGTTTCGTGCCTCCGGGGTGCCGACGGTGGAGTTGCGTTCCGGCATCATCATAGGGCCCGGTTCGGCGGCGTTCGAGGTGATGCGGGATCTGGTGTTCAACCTGCCGCTCATGGTCACGCCGAAGTGGGTGCGCTCCCGCACGCCGCCCATCGCCCTCTCCAACCTGCTCCACTACCTCGGCGGTCTGGTGGAGGCCGAAGGGGTTGATGGCGAGGTGCTCAACGCCGTGGGCCCGGAGCTGCTCAGCTACCAGCAGCAGTTGCAGCGCTTCGCCGCCCATATCGGCAAACGCTGCCCCATCATTCCCATTCCCTTGCTGACCCCGCGGCTCTCCGCCTGGTGGCTGCAGTTTGCCACCTCGGTGCCCCAACCAGTGGCCAAGGCCCTGGTCGGTGGCCTAAAGCACGACATCCCGGCCGATGATGGCCCCCTGCGAGCCCTGCTGCCCCAGACCCTGCTCAGCTTCGACGAGGCGCTGACCGAGAGTCTGGCGCTGGAGCAGAGGCTGGGTGCCGAGCAACAAGGGGAAGAGACGCCCCTGGGACTGCGCTGGCGCCATCCCGAGTACGGCTTCTATGACAGGGTGGCCAGCGGCACCGCTCTCTCTCTGGCACCTCCTGAGGCGCTCTGGCAGGTGCTGCAAGGGCTGGGAGGAGAGCAGCGTTACTTCTACATGAATAGCCTCTGGGCCATTCGGGAGTGGATGGATGCGGCCATCGGCGGCCCGGCCCTGACCCGTGGGCGCACCAACCCGGACCGTTTCGTGAAGGGAGACATGCTCGACTCCTGGCAGATCATCGGCGTGGAAGAGGGGCGCAGGCTGGCGTTGCTGTTCAACATGAAAGCGCCCGGGGTGGGGCGGCTCGAATTTTCTATCACCCCCGAACCCTCCGGCTTGACCCGGCTGACGGTTGCGGCTCACTGGCACCCGCAGGGGGCATGGGGGCTGGCTTACTGGCTCGCCATGCTGCCCTTCCATCTGTTTATTTTCCAGGGGATGACGGAGGCGCTGGCGCGCCAGGCAGAAGAGTTGGTCGGCATTCCCGTGATGGACTGAAACCACATCTACGACTAAATGGGTAGTTATGGCCAGCATGGATTGCTGTTGAGTATGGGCTTAACAGCAATTTGGCGATATTTTCTGCTGGGAAAGCCCCGCTCTTTTCTTTATGATCCCAGCCCCTCGCCCAGGGCGAGTCACGCTTTCTCCCTTAATTCATCCATTGCCTCGGGGTTCCCATGTCCGATCTGCGTCAGCAAGCGCTCGATTATCACGCTCAACCAGTTCCCGGCAAGATTGCCATCGCCCTCACCAAACCGGCCGAGACGGCGCGGGATCTGGCGCTGGCCTACAGCCCTGGCGTGGCCGAGCCGGTGCGCGAGATAGCCGCGAATCCGGATGATGCCTATCGTTACACCGGCAAGGGCAACCTGGTTGCCGTCATCTCCAACGGCACCGCCATCCTGGGGTTGGGCAATCTGGGGCCGCTGGCTTCCAAGCCGGTGATGGAGGGCAAGGCCTTGCTGTTCAAGCGCTTCGCCGGCATCGACGCCATCGACATCGAGGTCAAGCACGAGACCAGCGCGCAGTTCATCGACACTGTGGCGGCCATCGCCGACACCTTCGGTGGCATCAATCTGGAAGACATCAAGGCGCCGGAGTGTTTCGAGATCGAGCAAGCGCTGATCGCCCGTTGCGACATTCCTGTGTTTCACGATGACCAGCATGGCACCGCCATCGTCACCGCTGCCGGCCTGCTCAACGCCCTGGACATTCAGGGCAAGAGCCTGCCTGAGAGCCGCATCGTCTGCATGGGTGCGGGCGCGGCAGCCACCGCCTGCATGGACTTGCTGATCACCTGCGGCGCCCAGCCACAGAACATCTTCATGCTCGACCGCCAGGGGGTGATCCACGCAGGTCGCACCGATCTCAACCAGTACAAGCAGCGCTTCGCCAACGACACGCCGCTGCGCACCCTGATGGAGGTGATCGAGGGGGCAGATGTGTTCGTCGGCGTCTCCGGCCCGGATGTGCTGCCGGCCGAGGCGGTTGCCCTGATGGCACCGCGCCCGGTGATCTTCGCCTGCTCCAACCCGGATCCCGAGATCAAGCCCGCCCTGGCCCACGGGGTGCGCGATGACCTCATCATGGGCACGGGCCGTTCCGACTATCCGAACCAGATCAACAATGTGCTCTGTTTCCCCTTCATCTTCCGCGGTGCCCTGGACGTGCGTGCCAGCCGCATCAACGATGCCATGAAGGTGGCTGCGGTAGAGGCGCTCCGCGCCCTGGCCAAGGAGCCTGTACCGGCCGAGGTGCTGACCGCCGCCGGGGTGAATGCGCTCAGCTTTGGCAAGGATTACGTCATTCCCAAGCCGATGGATGCCCGCCTGCTGCCCAAGGTGGCCCGTGCCGTGGCCCTGGCCGCGGTAGCCTCCGGGGTAGCCCGCATTGCGCTGCCGGTTGACTACATGCTGGATTGAGCCCAGGTTGTCAGGTTGGAAATAACAGAAGGGGCCCCGTGATGGGGCCCCTTCTCGCTTAAGGTGACGCCGAACCGTGGCGATCAGGCCTTGGGTGCCGCCGCAGCGGATTTGACCTTGGCAGGGGCGACGGCGGTGTGAGCCGCCTTGTGATGCTTTTTCACCACCTTGGTCTGGGTCGCGTGAGGGGCGGCGGCCTTGGTCGGGGTGGCCGCCATGGTGAAGCCGGAGGTCAGGGCGAAGAGAGCAGCCAGGCTCAGGGGGATCAGCTTTTTCATATTCCAGTTCCTCGTTCGGTTTGATGACATGGAGCGTTTCTCCATGGACGTCATCCTAAGGCTGCTCCCGATCCGTTTCAGTGAGTGGCTGGTGACGGTTTGTATCCAAATGTACCGGCAGCCTGAGGCAGAAGCGGGCCCCCGTCTCGGCGGGCAGCAACTGTACCTCGCCGCCATGGTGGCGGGCGATGCTGCGCACTATGGCGAGCCCTAAGCCCGCGCCGCCGGTGCGCCTGTCCCGGCTGCGATCCAGCCGCACGAAGGGCTCGAAGATCTGGGGCGCCAGGGCAGAGTCTATGCCGGGGCCGTCGTCGCTCACCTCCAGCAGATAGTGATCCTGCTGCCGACTCATGGTGAGGCTCACCCGGCTGGTGGCATGGCGCAGGGCGTTGCCGATGAGGTTCTCCAGCGCTCTGTCCAGCAGGCGGATGTCGCCGCGCCAGGGCAGGGGATGGGCGGGACGCTGGAGGGTGAGTCGTCTGTCCGGCCGCAGTGCCTGCCAGTCAACGAGGCGGCTCTGTGCCCAGTCGTCCAGCTCGACCTCGCTGCATTGCAGGGGCAGCTCGGGCCTATCGAGCCGCGCGTAGGTGAGCATCTCCTCGATGAGGGCATCCAGCGCGCCGAGGTCGCGCTCCAGCCCCTGCTGCTCTGCGTCATCCGGTTGTGGATCCAGCATGGCGAGCCGGTAACGGAGTCTGACCAGCGGGGTGCGCAGCTCATGGGCGATGGCATCGGTCAGCTGTTTGCGACTGGCCAGCATGGCTTGCAGCTGTTCGGCCATGTTATCGAAGGTCCGACCGACCTGGCCCAGACTGCTGCCGGGGGCCAAGCCGGTGCGGCTGGAGAGATCCCCGGCGCCCACCCGGCGTGCGCTCTCTTCCAGACGTTGCAGGCCGCGCCAGTGGGGACGCAGCCAGAGCAGGATCGGCAGGCCGAGGGAGAGGCCGATGAGCAGCAACAGGCCGATGTCGACCCAGTGCAGTTCGTGCAGGTAGGAGAGGTAGGGCACCGGGCCGACGATCAGAGCCTGGTCGGTACCGGGGATGCGTTGCAAGAAGGTGTCATCCTCCTCGACGATGACAATGTTGCCTGCTGCCAGGAAGGCTTGATCCTCGTTGGCGAGCGGCTGCCTGGTGAGGGCGCCTGTCTGCAACGGCAGGGCGAGCTGACGGCTCTGTTCCGTCATGCGGGCGGGCCAGTGCTCTGGAGGCAAGCGAGCCAGTTCACCGGTGAGCAGACCGAGGCTGCCTTGCATCATCCGCTCCAGATAGCGGTCACCGGCCCGCTCGGCACTGACCTGGTAGACCAGGCCGATCAGCAGGATGGCCAGGGTGAAACAGCCGATCAGCAGCAGGTAGAACTGGATAAACAGGCGGCGCATGGGCGTTCTTCCTCTGGGCAGAAGTGGGGGCTGGCCGTCGGCACTGGGCCGCCAGGCGCCCGATTAGTCCCAGGCCTGGGGGACCAGCAGGTAGCCCTTCTGGCGTACCGTCTTGATCCGGGTCGGATGGGTGGTGTCATCGCCGAGCTTGCGACGCAGGCGCGAGATGGCGACATCCATGCTGCGGTCCTGGCCGTCATAGTCGCGACTGCGCAGGTTGCGAAACAGCGCCTCCCGCCCCAGGATCTGGCCCGCATGGCAGGCCAGCTCCCACAAGAGATCGAAGTCGCTGGTGGAGAGCGGGATGCTGTTGCCATCGAGGCGCACGTCCCGCCCCGGGCCGTCGATGCGCAGGCGACCGAATTGCAGGCGCTGGGGCGGCGTGATGAGGGCGGCCGATTGCGGCACCTGCCCCTGCTGGCGGAACTGGACTCGCAGCCGGGCCAGCAGCACGGGGGGCGGCGTGGTCTTGAGGATGTAGTCGTTGGCCCCGAGCTCCAGACTGAGGATCTGGTTCATGTCGCTGTCCAGCGAAGTGAGCATGACGATGGGGCCGGCAAAACGTGGCCGCAGATCCCGGCACAGGGAGAGACCATCCAACCCTGGCAGCATGATGTCGAGCAGCACCAGATCCGGCCGCTCGGCCAGGGCTCTGGCCAGCGCCAGATCGCCCCGGGTTTCCAGCAGGACGTCGATATCGTGGCGGCCGAGCCAGCTGCTGATGAGCTGGCCTATCTCGGGATCATCTTCAACAAACAGAACGCGTGGCATGGCGGCGTGGTCCCCGGCGATGGCGCGAATGCGCTTGTCGCCAGCATAACGGCTGCGCCAGCGCTCTGCACCGGGATAACTAATCAAAACAGGGCCCGCGGGCCCTGTTGTCATTATGCCTGTCGAGGGGGATCGATGTGTCCCCTGTGGCATCAGCCCGCCTTGCGACGCAGGTAGATGCCCGCTTCCATATGATGGGTCCAGGGGAACTGATCAAACAGGGCGAGGCGGGCCACCTCGTGGGTCTCTCCCAGGGCCTGCATGTTGTCGATCAGGGTATCCGGATTGCACGAGATGTAGAGGATGTTGTCGTACTCCTGCACCAGCTTGACCGTGGCCTCATCCAGCCCGGCGCGGGGGGGATCGACGAAGATGGTGTTGCACTGGTAGGCGGCGAGATCTATGCCCTCCAGGCGATTGAACGTCCGTTCGCCACGCATCGCCATGGTGAACTCCTCGGCGGACATGCGCAGTATGATCAGGTTCTCCACGCAGTTGGCGGCGATATTGAACTGGGCAGAGGCCACGCTCGGTTTGGCGATCTCGGTGGCCAGCACCTTGCGGAAATTCTGGGCCAGGGCGATGGAGAAGTTGCCGTTGCCGCAATAGAGCTCCAGCAAGTCCCCCTCGCTGCCCCGGGTCACGTCCTGGGCCCAGCCCAGCATCAGCTGGTTAATCTCGGCGTTGGGCTGGGTGAAGCTGTTTTCCACCTGCTGGTAGATGAACTCCCGACCCTGCACCTTCAGGGTCTCGACCACGAACTCTTCCCCCAGGCAGATCTTCTGCTTGTGGGCCCGACCTATGATGCGCACGTCAAAACCCTGCTCCTGCAAGCTGGCACGCAGCACCTCGGCGGCAACCTGCCACTGGTCGTCGAGGCGACGATGATAGAGCAGGCTGATGCAGAGCTGGCCGGAGAGGGTGGAGAGGTAGTCTATCTGGAACAGCTTGAAGCGCAGCGCCTTGACCGGGCGCAGGCCCTCCAGCAGGGGCTGCATCACCTGGTTGATCAGGGCGCTGGCGGCCGGGAACTGATCGACCCGGATGCGCTCGCGACTCTCCTGATTGAACATCACATGGTAGAGGTCATCCTTTTCATGCCAGAGGCGAAACTCGGCTCGCATCCGATAGTGCTCGGCCGGGGAGGCGTAGACCTCGAGGGCAGGAGGATTGAAGCCGGCAAACAGGGCCTGCAGGCGCTGGGCCTTGGCCGCTAACTGGGCCTGATAAGCAGCCGGGGTTCGCTCGGATTGGGTCATGACATACCTCGAGATGCGGCCGATGGGGCCGGGCAGAAAGCGGTGGGCGGCACAGGGCCACCCAAAGGGGCATGATTTTAAAAGTCAGCCGCAGATTGTCCAGTTTTTTATGGTCAATAAGTAGCCGGTCAGTTTATTCCGCAGGATGAAGATGGGGAGCGCTGCGGGGAGTGCGACCTTATGGTCGCTAAATCCCCCCTTTGCCTGCTCGATGGCAGGAGGGATCCGCAGAGGAGGGCGAGATCATTTTTGTGGTCAAGAAGCGGTCGTCCTGGCCGATAAGCTGCTAACGGGGATTGTATGAGGAAGTCATGATGCAGATGGATGGCATGGGGGCGGGTCAGCCCAGACGGATGAGTGGCGAGGTACGCACCGATGAGGCGCGCCATGGCAAGGCCGGCGAGACACCGGGCAAGGCGTTGGCCAATGCTCCTGCGAGCGACGCCAGCAGCAGGCTCAGTGATGACGAGGTGATCCTGAACCGGGCACCGCGCTGGGCGCAGGGACTGGTGCAGCAGGCGTTGCAGTTCCATCTTCAGGTCAACGGCAAGGGCTATCAGGCACCCAGGGTCGAGCCGGTAAAAGAGATCACCCCGGAGACTCTGTTCGACTTCCAGGCGGTGGCCGACAACGTGCTGCAATTCGTGACCGGCCGACTCGGCGCGGCGCGGGCCGATGGCAAGTCCGACGAGGCCCTTGCGGACATGATGGCCCAGGCCCGCAAGGGGGTGAACATGGGCTTTGCCGATGCTCGCCAGCAGCTGGGTGACAAGGCGACCGACAACGAAGATATCAAGACCGGCATCGATCAGAGCTACAAGCTGATCCAGGACGGGCTGGATCAGTTCGAGCAAGCGTTCTTCGGGGAAGTGTCAAATGTGGATATGAAGGCGGCCGAGATGGCCGATCGCCAGCAGGGCACCCTGGAGATAGAGACCCGGGATGGGGACAGGGTGATGCTGCGCTTCAACGACAGCTGGCAGCTCAAGTCCCAGGAGCAGGGCAATGCCAGCCAGTTCAGCCTCAAGTTGAGTCAGAACTTCAGCTTCTCCCTCGAAGGGGATCTGGGGGATGCCGAGCTTGCCGCCATCGGCGATCTGGTCAAGGGACTCGACTCCCTGGCGGACCATTTCTTCAACGGCAAGCTGGGTCAGAGTCTGGATCCGGCCCAGCTGCCCGGGCTGGATGACGGCCAGCTGGTGGCCTACTCCCTGCGTCTCAAGCAGTCGAGCCGCCTCAGCCAGAGTTATCAGGGCAGCAGTGCCCTGCAGCAGAGTCTGGCTCCCCTGGCGGACTATCTGCCCAGGCTGGCGGGCTGGCAGCAACAGGCCGATGCCCTGTTGCCGGAGCGTCAGCAGCAGGCGCTGACGCCGACCGTGCTGGCGGCGCGCGGGGACGATGCCAGCCAGGAGGCCAGCTTCATCGACACCAACCAGCGTCTGCTCAACGCCTATCGACTATTGGGCACCACCTGAGGCTTTGATGAGGGCGTCAGGGGGCAGCTTCATGGCCGCTAATCAGCGTCTGCTCAGCGCCTATCGACTCTTAGGCACCGCCTGAGGCTTTGGTGAGGGAGTCTGGGGGGCCAGCTTCATGGCTGTTAATCAGCGTTTGCTCAACGCCTATCGACTATTGGGCACCACCTGAGGCTCTGATGAGAGAGCCGGGCGCGCCGGTTTGCCTGGGGCGCGCCGGGCTGGCACACTGCGACTTTTCCCGTGAGTGAGAATGTCATGGACCAGCAGTCAGAATCCAACCCGGCCCAGGATGAGCCGGGTGCGGCCCCTTCAGAGCGGCAACCTGTGCAGCAATCCGCGCGCCAACGCAGCCACAAGCGCCCGAAAGACATCCGCGAGCTCTGCTACCCCTTCATCTACGAGACCCAGTTCCAGTGCGACTACGAGATAGCGACCGATGAACTCTGCTGTCAGGTCGGGGGGGTCATGGCCATGCTGCCCGGGGAGCGCAACGAGGGAGAGGCCGCCGTGTTTGCGGATCTCGACCAGCTGCAGCGGCTTATCTACAACCTCAACGGCTCGGTACGCGGTCGGCTCGGCATCTTCGAGGAGGACATAGCCTGGCTCAAGGCGCGTTACGATTTCTACAACGAGGCCAGCCGTGGCCGGGTGACCGGCTTCGTGCTGCCCCGCGGCCCCCAGCCGATCCCGGCCCTGCATCTGTGCCGCTGTGCCAGCAAGAAGGTGGTGCGCCTGCTGGTGCGCCTCGAAGAGAGCGGTGTCTCGTACGATCCCATCTTGCCGCGCTTTGCCAACCTGCTCGCCAACTTCTTCTTCGTGCTGACCGTCTTCCTCAAGCAGGAGTGGCAGGTCCCCGAGGTGAGCTACGTCAGCATCAACTACTGAGCCCTGTGTCACCCCACAAAAAAAACCGGAGCCCAGGCTCCGGTTTTTTGATGGTCCATGTCCGGGTCTGGCCCCGCCGGACTGACTAGCTGGAGAGCAGCACCCGGGCAGAATTGGCCGGTATGGTCAGGTGCAGCTGGCCCTGTATCACCTCGAACTTGTCGCCGTTGAAGGCGTCGGTGAAGCGGCTGGCGGGGCTGGCTGTCTGCCACAGGGGCAGGCGGATGGTACGCGGCTCGCTCGGGTGGCGGTTGCAGGCCACCACCACCTGATCGCTTTGCAGGGTGCGGGCGAACACATAGCTGTGAGGGCCGGCGTAGAGGGTCTGGATGTCGCCCCGTCGCAGGGCGGGACGCTGGCGGCGCAGCTGGATCAGGCGGCGATAGTGATCGTGCAGCACATGATCCCAGTCCGTGCTGTCCCAGGGGAAGCAGCGGCGGCAGTCGGGGTCATTGCCGCCGGAGAGGCCCACTTCGTCGCCGTAGTAGATGCTGGGCGTGCCAATGTAGGTGAGCAGCAGGGTGGCGGCCAGCATCATCCGTGCTCTGTCTTCACCGAGCAGATGCAGGAAGCGCGCGGTGTCATGGCTGTCCAGCAGGTTGAACTGGGCGAGCTGGTTCTTGAAGGGGACATGGGCCCGGGCCAGTTTG
The DNA here is from genome assembly GCF_000820045.1 of Aeromonas rivuli. Lineage (GTDB taxonomy): Bacteria > Pseudomonadota > Gammaproteobacteria > Enterobacterales > Aeromonadaceae > Aeromonas > Aeromonas rivuli. Next base: position 16,321 of record NZ_CDBJ01000055.1, read on the forward strand.
AGCCAGGTGTCCAGCTCGGCGGCGCTGATCTTGATGGGGTGATAGGCGATATCCTGCCCGGCCAGGAAGGCGCGGATCGGGTGGGCGAAGCCGTAGTAGTTCATGGCGCCGTCCTCCTGATCCCCCTGCAGCCACTGGCTCGCCTCGAAGAAGTGCTCGCCAAGCACATAGGCGTCGGGATTCTCCTGCTTGAGGGTATGGCGGATGGCGCGGACATGGCCTGGATTGCCCTCGGCGGTGCCGCGCTCCCCCAGCATGTGGATGACGTCGAAGCGCCAGCCATCTATCTGGTAGGGCGGCCGCATCCAATGGCGCAAGATGGCGTCTTCGGCGCGATAGACGGCGTCCTGCACCTGCTCGCTGGCAAAATCCAGCTTGGGCAGGCTGCGGATCCCCTTCCAGCTCACATAGTCCCCCTCCTGATCGAAGGTATAGAACTTGCGAAACGCCGAGTCCGGATTACCCATGGCCCCCTGGGGCGGGCAGAACCAGGGGTGCTGGGTCGAGGTGTGGTTGACCACGGCGTCCAGGATGATGCGCATGCCGCGCTGGCGCAGGTTGCGGGTCAGTTCGGCCAACCGCTCGTTGCTGCCCAGATGGGGGTCGACGCTGTAGTAGTCCTGGGTGTCGTACTTGTGATTGCTCGGCGAGGCGAAAATGGGGTTGAGATAGAGCGCGGTCACCCCGAGGGAGTGCAGGTAGTGCAGCTTGGCGTCTATCCCCGCCAGGTCGCCGCCATAGAACTCGCAGCTGGCGGTGCCTTCACCCTGCTGGCTGACCGGCTCGCCCCAGGCCTTGCTGATCACCGCCTTGCCGCCGTACTCATACTCGTGATGACGCACGCTCAAGGCGGGATCGCCGTTGCAGAACCGGTCGGGGAAGATCTGGTAGAACACCTGATCCTGCACCCAGGTTGGCGGCTGGTGGCGGCTGTTGTAGCGAAAATGCTGCTCGCGGGGCGGCACCGAAGGGCTTGTCCCGGCGCCGTGCAGCCACCACTGGCCCTCGTCGGTCAGGCACTTGAAGCAGTAGAGCTGCAGATCCTGCCCCTGCGTCAGAGGCAGTCTGACCTGCCATATTTTCAACCTGTCCCGGCTCGCAACCTGAGCCATGGGCAGCAGATACTCCTCGTTATCCGGCTCGTGGCGCAGCCAGACCTCGCGAATGGGGGCGGTTTGCTCGCAGAACAGGGTCAGCAGCAGGGAATCGGGCCCTTCCTGAAACCAGGGGGCCGCCTGAGGGTGAAACAGAAACGGGATATCTTGGGTCATAGGCTCACTGGGTCAGGAGTTCGGCGAGGGCGTTGCCCTGCTCATGGAGCGTCTCAAGCTGCGCCGCCAACTGGCTGATATCCAGCCCCAGGGGCTTGGCCAGCGGGGTCGGGAAGCGGGCTATGATGGTCTGGGCCGGGACGCCGGCATGCCAGGCGAAGGAGACGAATACCGCCAGCCGGATCAGCAGGGCATCGCGGCTGACCGGTTGATGGGCAAGGGGGTCGAGTTGCTGGTCGATGGCGACCACGAAGGCGGGCGCCAGCTGCCAGCGCCGGGCCAGCTCGGCGCCGAGCTGGGCATAGTCGTAGCCGAGCATCTCGCGTTGGGCATCGACCCGGCTGCTGCCCTGCTGCACCGCCAGATGGATAAGCTCCGCCTCTTCGGGCAGGGCACTCTGGATCAGCAGCTCCCCAATGTTGTGGATGAGGGCGCAGGTGAAGGCGGTCTCGGGATCCATCTCCTTGGCTTGCTGGGCCAGGATGCGGGCTATGGTGGCGACCTGAAAGGTCTCGGTCCAGAAGCGGTGCTTGTCGAAGCTGGGGGGGGCCTTGAAGCTGCCAATGATGCTGGACGCCACGACCAGGGAGCGCAAGCGGTTGAAGCCGAGCCGGATCACGGCCTGCTCGATGGAGGTGACCTCTTTGCCCCGGCACAGGGCGGCGGAGTTGGCGAGGCGAAGTACCTTGACGCTGATCACCTGGTCCATGGCGATCTTGGCGGCTATCTTGTCGATCTGGGCATTTTCATCCCCGAAGCTCTGCATCAGTTCGTGAAGCAGCTGGGGTATGGTGGGCAGTTGTTTAATCTTGTCAAACAGGTGATCCATCGACATGGGGGCCGCCTCCGTTGCGTGCACTGCCCATATTGTGCCACATACTGTGGCCTTGTTCCTGATGCGCTGTCCATTATTGCGCGACAGAGCGGCCGTGGCCGTGCTCCTGTTTGTGGTGGCCTTGGGTCGAGGAGCCCGGGTTTAGTAGACCCAGTCGCGCAACGTGTATTCCAGACGATGTCGTTTTCCCTGCAGGATCAACCGCTGGGTGTCGCCCTCCAGCGTGGAGGAGCCCGGGTTTAGTAGACCCAGTCGCGCAACTTGTATTCCAGACGATGTCGTTTTCCCTGCAGGATCAGCCGCTGGGTGTCGCCCTCCAGGGTGGCGCCCTGTTGCAGGGTGTCGAGCACGGCCTGCTCTATGGTGTCGAGGGGGGCCAGGCAGGCCATGCTGGTGCTGCCGAGGTTGGTGACCTTCAGCCGATCGCCCTTGAGGCGACCCTGACCGAAGTAGCGGTTGCAACCGGCGATGCCGTTGACGGTGAAGTGTTCGCCTATCTCGAGATCCGGCCTGTTGCGAGCAGGCACTGTGATGGGTTGATCATCCAGCTTGTCCAGCACCCAGTGGTGGTGCATGAGGTCCTGGCGGCTCAGTTGGGGGGCCGAGCTGCAACCGCCGAGCAGGAGCAGGGCGAGCACCAGCAGCAAAAATCTGTACATGGGAGGGCTCCGCTAATAAGTGCCCTAAGGATAGCGTCAGGGAGAGGGTGGGGGCAGGGGCGCAGGGCGCTCCCCCGACCGCTTCTGTCGCCCCGAGACGACCTGGGAGCCTCTCATGACTGGATGGGTGCCGATAGCGGCCAAGCCAGACGCCACTGCCCGGAAATAGATGCGGCGACCCTGAGGTCGCCGCTTTTTTGCCGCTATGGGCCTGAACTCCAGCTGGGTCAAGAGCCAAACAGCCGCTCGGCGTAACGGGCCAGGCCGGAGGCGACCGAGCCGAAGTCGTCGCCGCCATCTACCGGGATAGCGGGCAGCTTGGCGTTGATGTAGGTCTTGATGAGGGGGGAGCGGGCGCTGCCGCCAGTGACGAAGACGCGATCCGGCATGACCCCGGCGGCGGCAATGGCTTCGTCCATCAACTCCCCGATCTTCTCCAGCAAGGGGGCGGCCGCCGCGGCCAGCTGATCCCGGGTCAGTTCGGCGTGCAAATCCCGCTCCAGCTCGGTGAGTGGCTGCTGGCAGTGTGTCTGATCCGAGAGGCTGATTTTGCCCTGCTCGGCGCGCCAGACCAGCTGGTGGCTGAGTTTGTGGGCCCGCAGTCGCGTGAGGCGTCCCAGCTTGCTATCCGGCTGGCTGTCGAGCTGCAGCTCTTGCAGGGAGCGCGCCGTCTCCAGGCTGTAGAAGCGGCTCTGGGCGCTGACGTCATTGATGGCGGCCGCATCCCAGAACAGCGGATGGGGCAGCGGCTTGCCGGTCTTGAGGGTCTCATGCATGCCGAGCAGGGGCATCATGCCCTCGACGGTGAGGCGGATATCGAAGTCGTTGCCGCCGATGCGCTGACCGCTGTGGCCGAGCAGATCGCTGCTGCGATCCAGCCTGTCTCGATAGCCGGGGCCCATGCGCAGCATGGAACAGTCGGTGGTACCACCGCCGATATCCACTACCAGCACCACGGCATCCTCGCTGAGGCGAGCCTCGAACTCGAAGCCGGCGGCCACGGGTTCGTAGAGGAATTCCACCTGCTCGAAGCCCGCCAGTCTGGCGGCCTCGCTGAGGATGGCGATGGCCTGGCGGTTGCTCTCCTCCCCTGCCAGTCCCTGGAAGTTGACCGGGCGACCGATCACGGCGCTGCGCACCGGCTGGCCGAGCTGCTGCTCCGCCTCTTGGCGCACGTGCAGCATCATGGCGCAGACGATGTCTTCAAACAGCGCTATCTGTGGCGGTTTGAGGCCGTAGGCACCGAGGAAGGACTTGGGCGACTTGATGTAGTAGCCCTCATCCGGGGCTTCCAGATAGCGCTCCAGGGCTGCGCCACCGAAGCTGAGTTCGTCGATCAGTCCCTCGTCCCGCATCTGGCGGCGTACCGACTGGGCACGCTGCACCACAGGGCCGCGCAGCTTGAGGTAGCTTTGTTGCTGCGTCGGAGAGAGCCCTTCGGCGAGCAGACCGGCGATGGCATCCCGGTGCGGAGCGTGCAGGGTAGAGGGCAGGTAGTGGGAGGCGCCGAGGGACAACAGTCTGGGGCTGCCTTGCTCCATCACGGCGACGGCGCAGTTGGATGTGCCGTAATCGAATCCGATAATCATGGGCGGCGGGCTCCTGTCTAAAAAGGGGCCGGACAGCCTAACGAATTGCGCCGACTCTCACAAGTCGGCGCTGGATATTAGAAAGAGTGGTGCTCGCCTGCCAGAGGCGAGCCGGGGCGGCCTGCCTCAGGACTCGACCTCGTTGTCGCTGCGTCCATCCTGACAGATAGCCTGGATGTTCCGAGGGTGGTGGCGGCCCTGAGGGACGTGCCGGGGCGGCTTGCCTCAGACATCAACCTCGTTGGGGCAGCTCCCGCTCTGTGCTATGGCCTGGATGTTGCCGAGAGTGGTGTCGACCCTGAGGGACGTGCCGGGGCGGCCTGCCTCAGGACTCGACCTCGTTGTCGCTGCGGCCCTGGCTCTCGATGGCCTGGATGTTGCCGAGGGTGGTGTCGGCGATGGCGTGCAGGGCTTCGCGGGTCAGGAAGGCCTGGTGGCCGGTGAACAGCACGTTGTGGCAGGCGGAGAGGCGGCGGAACACGTCATCGGTGATCACCTCGTTGGACTTGTCTTCGAAGAAGAGATCTTCCTCTTCCTCGTAGACGTCCAGCCCCAGGGCGCCGATGCGGGAGGTCTTGAGGGCCTCGATGGCGGCGTTGGAGTCGAGCAGGCCGCCCCGGCTGGTGTTGATGATCATCACCCCGTCCTTCATCTTGGCGAAGGCCTCCTTGTTCAGCAGGTGGTAGTTCTCCTTGAACAGGGGGCAGTGCAGGCTGATGACGTCGGACTGGCGCAGCAGGGTGTCGATGTCCACGTACTCGGCGCCCAGATCGATGGCCGCCTGGTTCGGGTAGGGATCGCTGACCAGCAGGCGCATGCCGAAGCCCTTGAGGATGCGCAGGGTGGCGATGCCGATCTTGCCGGTGCCTATGATGCCGGCGGTACGGCCGTGCATGTTGAAGCCGACCAGGCCTTCCAGAGAGAAGTTGGCGTCGCGGGTGCGCTGGTAGGCCTTATGGATGCGGCGGTTGAGGGTCATCATCAGGCCGACGGCGTGCTCGGCGACCGCCTCGGGGGAGTAGGCAGGCACCCGCACCACTTTCAGCCCCAGCTCCTTGGCGGCGGCCAGATCCACGTTGTTGTAACCGGCGCAGCGCAGGGCGATCACCTTAGTGCCGTTGGCGGCCAGCTCGGTCAGCACCTCCCGGTCGGCGTCATCGTTGACGAACAGGCAGACCACGGGGAAACCATGGGCAAGGCGCGCCGTCTTGGTTTCCAACCGCACATCGAAGAACTCCAGCTCGAAGCCATACTGGCTGTTGGCCTGGTGGAAGTGTTCCTTGTCGTAACTCTTGGTACTGAACAGGGCGACGCGCATCGTTGAATCTCCAACTTGGGTTATGTGGTTAATTTACAACAAGGAGGCGAGCACGGCACCTGAAACCGCTGCCGACTCACCATGGTGACGAGAGCTTGGGGTTGTTTTGATGAAAACCAACCAGACTGTTGGGGTTGCGCCGCCTCGGAAATCGGCCACGCTGATTTACTCCAGCTCCACCTGTGGGCGGAAGGTCATCTCGTGCATCACCACATCGTCTGGCAGTGAGAGCAGTTGCACCAGGGTGCGTGCCACACTGGCGGGCTGCATGTATTGCGGCCTGGCCTGGGCACGAAAGCTGGTATCTGTGCCCCCCGGGTAGAGGGTGGTGACCTTGATGCCATGGGGCTGGGCCTCCTTCATCATCACCTGACTCAAGCCAGCGAAACCTTGCTTCATGGCGGTGTAGACCCCCATGGTTTCACTGCTGCGCTTGGCGACCGTGCTCACCACGTTGATGAGATAACCCTGGCCGCGGGGCTGCATCGACTTGAGCGCCTCCCGTGCCAGCAGATACGGGGCGCGCAGGTTGATGGCGTATTGCTGGTCAAACTCCTCCAAGGTGGTGTCCACCAGGGGGGCCTTGCGGCTATTCATGCCGGCGTTGTTGATCAGCACGTCTATGGGGCCAAGGGCCTGCTCGGCGCTGGCGTAGAGGGCGAGCAGGGCGACCGGATCGGCGAGATCCGCCGTCTCCCCCAGGCAGCCGGTCTCCCGCTTGAGGCGGGTCAGGGCCTCCTGGTTGCGTCCGGTGGCAAAGACCCGGTAACCCTGCCGGGTCAACTCTTCCACCAGGGCATAGCCTATGCCGCTGGTGGCGCCTGTTACCAATACGGTCTGGTACATCTGCAACTCCACATTCTGTGCAACGATCGGGTTTGGCGCCCGGGGATCACCCGGGCAGCGGCACGCTATCCCCAGGGCATGATGGGCACGGCGCTGACCGCGCTCTTGTAGGAGCCGTCAATCAGCTTGGTGCTGTAGGTGAGATAGACCAGGCTGCCCCGCTTCTTGTCGAAGAAGCGCACCACTTTTTGCTCCTTGAACACCAGCGAGGTGTTGACGTCGAACACCTCCTCCCCCTGTTTCAGCTGGTCCGGTACGGCAATGGGGCCGGTCTGATGGCAAGAGAGGGAGGCGTGGGAGGGATCCTCGGCCAGACCCAGTCCGCCCTTGACGCCCCCCGTCTTGGGACGAGCCAGATAGCAGGTGACGCCGGCAATGTCCGGGTCATCGAAGGCCTCGATCACTATCTTGTAATTGGGTCCGAGCAGCTTGAAGGCGGTGCTCACCTCGCCGACCGTATCGGCCTTGCCATGGGCCAGGGCGGGGAGCAGCAGGACGGCGGTGAGCAGAGTGTTCAGGAAACGCATGGGTCTCTCCATATCGGCATCAATAACGGATGGGCAGCGGTCGTTACTGACCCTGGCTGGGGGGATAATCCCAATACTGGGCCGGAATAGTGCGCAGCAAGGGGGTCATGTCCGGGTTGGCCAGCTTGATGGTGGTGCGACCGGCCAGATTGGCGCTGGCCAGGGCGGTGCGAATGGCCGGGTTCTCCCGGAAAAAGCGCATGAAGCTGCCATCGGCGTAGGCGGACTCCAGCCCCTGGGTGAGGGCCTTGGCCAGTTTGGGGTATTGAGGACTGACGAAGAAGAACTCGGCGAAGGGGTAGCGGATCAGCAGGTGCTGCTCTACTACCAGATTCGGATATTGGCTCGCCAATTCCCGCTGTTCGGCGAAGATCTCCACAATATTGCGCGGGAAGAAGTCGAGTCGGCCGCCGTCATTCATCAGGCGGAATAGATTGGTGAAGCGGGTCATGTAGGTGGGGATGCCTGCCGCCTGATAGATCTTGTTGTCGGACCAGCCGATGCCTTGGGCGGCTCTCATCTTCTTGAGCTGCTCCAACGTCTCTATCTGGCTGAACTTCTCCTGATCCTTCTCATGGATGAAGGAGAGTCTCAGCCCCTCCAGGCCGCGAAACAGCGGCACAGGCACCGCCAACATGGCAGACTCCAGGGCGCTGGAGGTGCCCATCCAGAACAGATTGATGGTTTTGCCGGTTTTGAGCTGCTGTTGCAGGGTGAACTGGTTCAAGTCGACATCGACCTGCTCTATCTTGAATGCTTGCCCCGAGTGGCGCAGGGCCAGATCCAGCAGCTTGAGCTGATAGTCACTGTCTAGGTGGTTGACGGGACGCTTGGGGATCTTGACCACGAGATCTTGCGCCTGAGCCAGCAAGGGCAGGCACAGACACAGGGTGATGAGCCATTTCACTGTCTGCTCTCCTGAAGAGTCTGGGAAACTGTCCGGAGTCTAACAGAATAAAGTGCTATCGCCTCGTGTGGAGCGCTCGCTGGTTGGTGACGGGTGACGGGTGACGGATGGCAAGGAGAGAAAACAACCCGGCCCCGGTGCATGACCTGGGCCGGGCATATATCAAGCGACGCGGCGGAATACGTGAGTGTCGTTGAATTCCTTGGTGCTCTGGCATTCAACGCAGTAACGGGATTCCGGGCGGGCCTGCAGGCGCTTGAGAGAGATCTCGTCGCCGCAGGACTCGCAGTAGCCGAAGTCGCCCTCGTTGATGCGACGGATGGCTGCCCTCAGCTTGCGCAGGTGCAACTTGTCGTGCTCGATACGGTTGAGCTCCAGGCGGCGGGCCTCTTCGATGCTGGCCCGGTCAATTTCATCAGCCATCTCGTTGGTATCGGTGGCGATGGCCTGGCTGGCCTGGGAGTTGAGGCGCTCTTCGAGTTCTGCAATTTGCGCCTCCATCTGTCCCTTGTAGTAGGCCAGTTGGTCTTTTGTCATGAAATCACACATAAGGTTTACCAGTCAGTTACTAACCCAATTTTCCGTAGTTATGGGGGCGGTCTGCGCGCAGTCCAAGCCCTGTGTCCTCGATTTACCACTGATCCTGATGAAAAGCGTGCAAATCAGGGCGGGCCTTGTACCAAAAAAACGGCAGCAAGCAAAGCTCGGTGAGCGAAGAGTGTGCGCCTTTGCAAATAATCGGTGGGGAGAGGACGGGTTCTGACTGAGCACGAGTCGCTACGACGATCCTTGTCGGCACGGGGTGGCGCCTGAGGTTTGCTTCCTGTGAGTGTTTAGTATTTCGCATCGAACTGGTCATTATCCAGACGGTTATTTATTGTTTTTTAAACAGACCTGCTTGACAGACGCCATAACGGCGGGCTTTTATGGAGTCGGAGATTACATATCTGCAACAGGGGTGTTCCATATATTAGACACCCCTGCCAATGACAACCGTCAAGTCGGGGTTTAACATGGACAGTATCAAGGGTTGGATGGATGCCAACCGAATCACGGAAGTGGAATGCCTGATACCGGATTTCACCGGCAACGCCCGGGGAAAGATCATTCCGGCCAGCAAGTTTCTGCGTGAGGGTGGCATGCGCCTGCCCGAAGTTATTTTCATCCAGACAGTGACCGGGGATTACCCGGATGACGACAGCATGATAGACCCGCTGGAGCGGGACATGCACCTCTTCCCCGATCCCAACACCATACGTTTCGTGCCCTGGGCGCTGGAACCCACCGCCCAGGTGATCCACGACTGTTTCGACACCAGCGGCAACCTGATCGACATAGCGCCACGCTCCGTATTGCGCCGGGTGCTCTCCTGCTTCGACAAGCAGGGCTGGAAACCCGTGGTCGCGCCCGAACTGGAGTTCTATCTGGTCAAGCGCAACGAAGATCCTGACTACCCCCTGGTGCCGCCGGTGGGCCGCAATGGCCGCCCGGAGACGGCTCGCCAGTCATTCAGTATCGATGCGGTCAACGAGTTCGATCCCATCTTCGAGGACATGTACGACTACTGCGAGGCCCAGAATCTGGAGGTCGATACCCTGGTCCACGAGTCCGGTGCCGCCCAGATGGAGATCAACTTCCTCCATGGGGATGCCATCGAGTTGGCCGATCAGGTGTTCCTGTTCAAGCGCACCATGCGTGAGGCCGCGCACCGTCACGGCATCTACGCCACCTTCATGGCCAAGCCGATGAGCGACGAGCCGGGGTCGGCCATGCACATCCACCAGAGCCTGGTCGATAGCGAAGGGCGCAACCTGTTTGGCACTGAGAATGGCGGCAACACCGAATTGTTCCTGCACTTCATCGCCGGCTTGCAGAAATACACGCCTGCAGTGACGGCGTTGCTGGCACCGAACGTCAACTCCTACCGCCGTCTGACGTTCGGTGAGAGTGCGCCACGCAACGTGCAGTGGGGGGTGGAGAACCGCACCTGCGGCCTGCGCGTGCCTTATTCCGAGACCAGTGGCCGTCGGGTTGAGAACCGTTTCGCCGGCGCTGACGCCAACCCTTATCTGGCGCTGGCCGCGACCCTGGCCTGTGGCTATCTCGGCATGCAGGAGAAGCTCATGCCCCTGCCCGAGATGAAGAGCAGCGCCTACGACCTGCCCTATAGCCTGCCACGTACTCTGGAGGAGGCTCTGAGCCACCTGGAACAGTGTGAACCCATCAAGGAGATGCTGGGTGAGCGCTTTGTTGAGGCCTTCGTGGCGGTCAAGCGCAAGGAGTACGAGACCTACTTCGGGGTGATCAGTCGTTGGGAGCGTGAGTTCCTGCTGCTGAACGTCTAGCCCCACATCAGGGGAGGCCGACAGGGTCTCCCCCGCTCATATCGAAGGAACCGAGGAGCAATTCATGTCGAATACCAAAGCGTGGCAGCAACAAGACGCCAGCCACCATCTGCACCCCTTTACCCATTTCCAGGCCCTGAACCAGAAGGGCAGCCGCATCATCACCGGGGCGCAAGGGGTCTATCTCGAAGACTCAGAGGGGCACAAGATCCTCGATGGCATGGCGGGTCTCTGGTGCGTCAACATGGGCTATGGCCGTCAGGAGCTGGTGGACGCGGCCACCCGGCAGATGCAGCAGTTGCCTTATTACAACCTCTTCTTCCAGACCAGCCACCCGCCAGCGGTGCAGCTTGCCACCCTGTTGGCCGAGGTGACGCCGGCCCACCTCAATCGTGTCTTCTTCACCGGCTCAGGGTCTGAGTGCAACGACACCGTGCTGCGCATGGTGCGCCACTATTGGGCGAGCCTGGGGCAACCGGACAAGCAGGTGATCATCAGCCGTCATAACGCCTATCACGGCTCCACCGTGGCCGGTGCCAGCCTGGGGGGCATGTCGGGCATGCATGCCCAGGGCGGTTTGCCGATCCCGGGCATAGTGCATATCGATCAGCCCTATCACTTCGGTGAGGGTCAGGGCATGACGCCCCATGACTTCGGCCTGGCCCGGGCCCGTCAGCTGGAAGAGAAGATCCTGGCGCTGGGGGTGGAGAAGGTGGCGGCCTTCATCGGCGAACCCATTCAGGGTGCTGGTGGCGTCATCATTCCCCCTGACAGCTACTGGCCCGAGATCCAGCGCATCTGCGACAAGTACGGCATCTTGCTCATCGCCGACGAGGTGATCTGCGGCTTCGGTCGGACCGGACACTGGTTTGCCAGTGAGGACTTTGGCATCAAACCCGATCTCATGTGTCTGGCCAAGGGCATCACCTCCGGCTATCTGCCCATGGGGGCCGTCATGGTCGGCGACAGGGTCGCCAAGGTATTGATCGAGCAGGGCGGTGAGTTCAATCATGGCTTCACCTACTCGGGCCATCCGGTCGCCTGCGCCGTGGCCATTGCCAACATCCAGCTTATGCAAAGTGAAAGCATAGTTAAGCGGGTACATGATAATATCGGCCCCTATTTGCAGCGTCGCTGGCGCGAACTGGCCGATCATCCCATCGTCGGGGAAACCCGGGGCAAGGGCTTGGTGGCTGCGCTGGAAATAGTGCAGGACAAGGGGACAAATGCCCGCTTCCCGGCCTCGGCCAATGCGGGCATGACGTGCCGGGAGTTCTGCTTTAACAATGGCTTGGTGATGAGGGCTGTCGGCGATACCATGATCATATCGCCCCCCTTGGTGATCACCGAGGAACAGGTTGATGAATTGGTCAATTTGGCCAGGCGCAGTTTAGATCTGACGGCAGAGAGGCTGGCAGGTTAATCGAGCCCTGGCCCGATTGCCGTGCGCATACATTTGCTTAGGAGACAAGGATGATGTCTTTCAAAACAGGAATGCTGGCCGCCTCCATGGCGCTGGGTCTGTTCAGTGCCGGTGCCATGGCCGATGACAAGGTGCTGCATGTCTATAACTGGAGCGACTACATAGGGCCCACCACCCTGGAAGACTTCCAGAAAGAGACGGGCATCAAGGTCGTCTATGACGTGTTTGACAGTAATGAAGTGCTGGAAGCCAAGCTGCTGGCAGGGAGCTCCGGCTACGACGTGGTCGTGCCGTCCAACCCTTTCCTGGCCAAGCAGATCAAGGCGGGCGTATTCCAGAAGCTGGATAAGACCAAGTTGCCGAACTGGCAGAATCTGGACACCTCCTTGCTCAAGGCGCTGGAGCCGAGCGACCCGGGTAATCTGTACTCGATCCCCTATCTGTGGGGCACCATCGGCTACGCCTACAACATCGACAAGGTGAAGGCGGCCCTGGGGACGGATGCGCCAGTCGATTCCTGGGATCTGGTGTTCAAGCCAGAGAACATGGCCAAGCTGAAAGAGTGTGGTGTCTCCTTCCTGGATTCACCGACCGAGATGCTGCCGGCTGCCCTGAAATACCTGGGCTTCAAGCCAGACAGCCAGGATCCGAAAGAGCTGAAGAAGGCCGAGGAGCTGTTCCTCTCCATTCGCCCTTATACCGCCTATTTCCACTCCTCCAAGTACATCTCGGATCTGGCCAACGGCAATATCTGTGTGGCCGTCGGCTACTCGGGTGACCTGCAGCAATCCAAGTCCCGGGCGATCGAAGCCAAGAATGGCGTCAATCTGACCTATGTCATCCCGAAAGAGGGGGCAGGCAGCTTCTTTGACATGCTGGCCATCCCGGCCGATGCCAAGAACGTCGAGTCCGCCCATGTGTTCCTCAACTACCTGATGAAGCCCGAGGTGATCGCCAAGATCTCCGACGCGGTCAGCTATCCGAGCGGCAACAAGGCCTCAGTGCCACTGGTGTCCGCCGAGATCCGCAACGATCCGGGTATCTATCCGAGCGACGAGACCCTGGCGAAGATCTACACCTTCCCGGATCTTCCCGCCAAGGTGCAGCGTGTCATGACCCGCAGCTGGACCAAGATAAAGTCCGGCAAATAACCGCAATACCCCTCCCGGTCTGCCGTTTGGCCGGGAGGGTTCCCACGCAAGGTGGGCAGACGACCGTATGGATGCGGAACCTCTCTTCCAAGGACATAAAGGAGTTAAGACGTGCACATTTCCAAGATAATGACGATGACCCTGACACTGGGGTTGGCAAACGCAGCACTGGCCCAGCCGGTGGTGCATTTTTACAACTGGTCTGACTATATCGGTGAGACCACCCTCAGTGATTTCCAGAAGGCGACAGGCATCGAGACCGTCTATGACGTGTTTGATTCCAACGAAACCCTGGAAGGCAAACTGCTGACAGGGCGCACCGGTTACGATCTGGTGGTGCCGTCCAACAATTTCCTCGCCAAACAGATAAAGGCTGGTGCTTTCCAGAAACTGGACAAGTCCCTGCTGCCCAATATGGTCAATCTGGAACCGACTCTGATGCATCAGCTTGAGAAGGCGGATCCGGGTCACTTCTATGCGATCCCTTATCTGTGGGGCACCAATGGCATTGGTTATAACGTTGACAAGGTGAAGCAGGCGCTGGGGGTCGACAAGATAGACTCCTGGGGGATGCTCTTCGAGCCGGAAAACATCAAGAAGCTGACCCATTGCGGGGTGGCTTTCCTCGATTCTGCCGATGAGATGATCCCGGCCGTGCTCAATTACCTTGGCAAGGATCCCAACAGTCACGATCCCGCCGACATCAAGCTGGCGGAACAGAAGCTGCTGGCGGTACGCCCCTACGTCACCTACTTCCACTCTTCCAAGTACATCTCCGATCTCGCCAACGGCAACATCTGTGTCGCCGCCGGTTTCTCGGGGGATGTGTTGCAGGCGGCCGCGCGGGCCGAGGAAGCAGGCAAGGGCATCAATATCGCCTACAGCATTCCCAAGGAGGGCGGCAACCTCTGGTTCGACATGCTGGCGATCCCCACCGATGCCAGCAATGTGAAAGAGGCCCATGCCCTGATCAATTATCTGCTTACCCCGGAGGCGATAGCCAAGGTGAGCGATTATGTGGGCTACGCCAACCCCAATGCCAAGGCGGGACCCTTCATGGATGAGAGCGTCCGTGACAACCCGTCTGTGTACCCCCCCCAGGATGTGCTGAAGCGGCTCTATGTGCAGGAGGCACATCCCCGCACAGTACAGCGCCTGATGACCCGGAGTTGGACCAAAATCAAGTCCGGGACCTAACCTTGGCGCCCGCTTGGGCGCCAGTTGTTTTTATGGATTGACCCTCCGGTCACTATTTCAAGTCGGGAGTGAGTGGTAATGGCAATAGCCTCCAGCGCCTATAAGAAAGCCCTCGAGGGCAGCCAGCAACCCAAAGAGGTGCTGGTAAAAATAGACAGGATCAGCAAGCAGTTCGATGAGACCCTGGCGGTCGACAACGTCTCGCTGACCATCAACAAGGGCGAGATCTTTGCCCTGCTTGGCGGCTCCGGCTCGGGGAAATCCACCCTGTTGCGGATGCTGGCAGGCTTCGAGCGTCCGAGTGAGGGACGGCTCTTCCTCGATGGGGTCGACATCACCGACATGCCGCCCTATGAGCGTCCGATCAACATGATGTTCCAGTCCTACGCCCTGTTCCCGCACATGTCGGTGGCCCAGAACATCGCCTTCGGCCTCAAGCAGGACGGTCTGGCCAAGGCCGAGATCGACGCCCGGGTGGAGGAGATGCTCAAGCTGGTGCAGATGAGTCAGTATGCCAAGCGCAAACCCCATCAGCTCTCAGGTGGTCAGCGCCAGCGGGTTGCCCTGGCCCGTTCCCTGGCCAAGCGCCCCAAGCTGTTGCTGCTCGATGAGCCCATGGGGGCACTGGACAAGAAGTTGCGTTCGCAGATGCAGCTCGAGCTGGTGGAGATCATCGAGCGGGTCGGGGTGACCTGCGTCATGGTGACCCATGATCAGGAAGAGGCCATGACCATGGCCGAGCGTATCGCCATCATGCACCTGGGCTGCATCGAGCAGATTGGCAGCCCGAAAGATATCTACGAGACCCCGGTCAGTCGGCAGGTGTGCGAGTTCATCGGCAACGTCAATCTGTTCGATGGCTTGCTGGTGGCGGATGAGCAGGACCACGCCATCATCGCCTGTGCGGATCTGGAGCAGCCCATCTATGTGGGGCACGGCATCAGCTCCCGCGCCGAGAACAAGAAGGTCTCCTACGCCTTGCGTCCGGAGAAGCTGCTGATGAGCACTCAGAAACCGAGTGAGCTGGAGCATCCCGACTTCAACTGGACCACAGGACAGGTGTACGACATCGCCTATCTGGGCGGCCACTCCGTTTATCACATCCAGCTGCCCTCGGGCAAAATTGTGCAGGCCTTCATCGCCAATGCCGAACGTCACGGCAAGCGGCCGACCTGGGATGACCAGGTGTTCCTCTACTGGGAAGATGACAGCGGCGTGGTATTGCAATCATGACCCCACTGAGACGACTCAAGCGGTTGGGGGGCCGCCAGCTGGTGATCGGCATCCCCTTCTTCTGGCTGTTCCTCTTCTTCCTGCTGCCCTTCATCATAGTGGTGAAGATAAGCTTCGCCGAAGCGGACGTGGCCATTCCTCCTTACACAGACGTGGTGAGCTGGGCCGATGATCAGCTGACCATATTGCTGAATCTGGGCAACTATGTGCTGCTCGGCGATGATGATCTCTATCTGGCGGCCTATCTGGGCTCCCTCAAGATGGCGTTCTTCAGCACCCTGATCTGCCTGCTGATCGGTTATCCCATGGCCTATGCCATCGCCCGGGCCAGCAAGGAGAATCAGACGGTGCTGCTGCTGCTGATCATGATGCCGACCTGGACGGCCATCCTGATCCGGGTGTATGCCTGGATGGGCATTCTCAGCAACAATGGCCTGCTCAATGGCTTCTTGCTGAACATGGGGCTCATCAGTGAGCCGATCCAGATCCTCAATACCAACCTGGCGGTCTATATAGGCGTGGTTTACTCCTATCTGCCGTTCATGATTTTGCCGCTCTATGCCAACCTGGTGAAGCATGACATGAGCCTGCTGGAAGCCGCGGCCGATCTGGGGTCGAGCGACACCAACAGCTTCTGGAAGATCACGGTACCGCTCTCCAAGAACGGCATCATCGCTGGCTGCATGCTGGTGTTCATTCCGGTGGTGGGTGAGTTCGTCATCCCCGAACTGCTCGGCGGTCCCGAGACCCTGATGATAGGCAAGGTGATGTGGCAGGAGTTCTTCAACAACCGCGACTGGCCCGTCGCCTCGGCCCTGGCTGTGGTCATGCTGGTGGTGTTGATCATCCCCATCATTCTGTTCAACCGTAACCAGGCCAAAGAGCTGGAGGGCAAGGCATGAAGCGCATCAATTTTCCCAGCCTGATGCTGGTGCTCGGCTTGCTGTTTATCTACCTGCCCATGGTCATCATGGTGATCTACTCCTTCAACGCCTCCAAGTTGGTGACGGTCTGGGGGGGCTGGTCCCTGAAGTGGTATTTTGGGCTGCTCGAAAATACCCAGTTGATGACGGCCGTGATGCGTTCTCTCGAGATCGCCTTCTACACTGCCATCGCCGCGGTAGCATTGGGCACCCTGGCGGCCTTCGTGCTGACCCGGATCGCCAATTTCAAGGGACGCACCCTGTTTGGCGGCATGGTCACGGCACCCCTGGTCATGCCGGAGGTGATCACGGGCCTGTCATTGCTGTTGCTGTTCGTGGCCATGGCGCAGCTGGTGGGCTGGCCCGCCGAGCGGGGCATGGTGACTATCTGGATCGCCCACACCACCTTCTGTACCGCCTATGTGGCCGTGGTGGTGTCGGCACGGTTGAGAGAGCTGGATCTCTCCATCGAGGAGGCGGCCATGGATCTGGGGGCCAAGCCCTGGAAGGTGTTCTTCCTGATCACCATCCCCATGATTGCCCCCTCGCTGGCCGCCGGTGGCATGATGTCATTCGCCCTGTCGCTGGATGACCTGGTGCTCGCCAGCTTCGTCTCCGGACCTGGCTCTACCACCCTGCCGATGGAGGTATTCTCCGCGGTGCGTCTGGGGGTCAAGCCGGAGATCAACGCGGTGGCGAGCCTGATATTGCTCTCCGTCTCCATCTTCACCTTCGCCAGCTGGTTCCTGATGGCCCGTGCCGAGAAGCGGCGCCGGGCGGAAATCTCCCAGATGCTGCAGATGCAGTCGGTGACCTGAGTCTGATAACATCCGCATTCTCTCGTCAATCAGGAGGATGAGAATGCGGATTTCCCTCTTCACTGGATCTGGTGCCGAACTGGCCCCCGGTCTGGTCAGCGCCATTCACAAGTCAGTCGTCACTGATGCCATCTTCTGCTCCTTGCAGGGGCTGAGCGGAGACGAGCAGACCGAGACTCGCCATCATGGCGGCATAGAGCGCGCCCTGCACTACTACCCCGCGGAACATTATGCCTGGTGGCAGACCTGGCAACAGGCCATGGCACTGCCCGAGCCCGGCACTCCCTGGCAGCCAGCGGCCTTTGGTGAAAACCTCTCCGGGCTCGGCCTGACCGAAACCGCTGCTTGCATCGGTGATGTCTATCGGCTCGGTGAGGCACTCATCCAGATCAGCCAGCCGCGCTCCCCCTGCTTCAAGCTCAATCTGCGCTTTGGTTATGCCCAGGCCCAGGTCTCCCAGGTGATGCAGCTCAGTGGCCGCTGTGGCTGGCTGCTGCGGGTGTTGGAGGAGGGGGTGATAGCGCCGGATGCCGAGCTGATCCTGGTGGATAGCCCCTATCCTGCCTTAAGCGTGAAACGTTGTGCCGACATCCTCTTCAATCAGGTGCGCAATGAAGATGATCTGCTGCTGCTCACCGAGACCCCGGCCCTGTCGCCGGGTTGGCGGCAACATGCGGCGCACTGGTTGGAACACGGCACTGTCGCGGACTGGAGCCGTCGTCTGATGGGGCCGGCAGCTTTTCGCCCGGTGGTATGAAGATGGGCAAAGGCGATGGCTCAGGTGGCTGGGCTGTCCCGACTGGGCGGGATTTTCGACGCTTGGCGCCGATAGCCCAAGAGTTGAACTAACCACGGCTTTTTTAGGCGTTAACTGAAAAAAGACTTGTGCCTTGTGCGGGCATTAGGTAAATTCTCGCCCCGCAGACATCGGTGTGTAGCGCAGCTTGGTAGCGCACTTCGTTCGGGACGAAGGGGTCGGAGGTTCGAATCCTCTCACACCGACCATTTTTAGAAAAGGCCGCTCAATAGAGCGGCCTTTTCGCATTCTGACATCCAGCAGTTTTCCGTTCGGGTCATGGCATTGCGCCAGTTGCCCCACTGAGAGTGGTGCTGCATTCAGCCGTGGGTGGCGCGCACAAAAAGTCGGGCCACCGCTTGGTGGCCCTGGGTGAGACCTGTGGTAGATCCCGTGATCTTTCAGATTTTCACTAGTTCGCTATGGGTCTTGTCTATGGTGCCCTCCTTGCGCGCCAGGCGCTCACTCAGATATGCCAGTGGCTGTGCTGCAACGCCTTGAAGCTGTGTTGTGGTTGCAGAGCCGCGTGTTTGGGATACTCGCTGATGAAGTGTTCAATGCCTTCCATCAGCCTCATCCGCAACGAAGAAACGGGCTCGTGCCAGGCTTGCAGACAGAGGTGACCAGGGATCAGCAAGGCTTGGTATTGCTCCTTGAGATCGACGGGCCAAGGCTCTATACCGGAACTGGGATGCAGTAAATACTGAGCGGCAGGGGCGCGGGCATAAATGAACTGAACGTTGGCCAAATCGCGTTGGCAAAGCGTTTGACTGCCGATATGGCAAGTCAGATAGCGTCCTGTGTTCAGATCCAGAAAGTGACCACGTTGCCGACAGGGGACTATGCGGTACCAGGGCAGTTGAGCATCCGGGGCATAGCCCTGAAGCTCCTGTTCCAGCCAGTGGCGACACTCGGGTGTCTGCACCTCATTGCACATGGATTCAAGTTGCTGCAACAAGACACTGGGTGATGCAACTGCCAGACTCGCACTCATCTCCTTCTCCCTTCTGCATGACAATCCCGACTTCCAGTATGGACCCGATGACGATGAGGGGGAGGGGAATCTAATGATTAAAAATGGATTAACATCGCTGTTTTTATGCAATCGAGGCGTTTAACCAACCAGATAGGTACCGGTGCCGAAGGCGATATGAGTCCCCTCTTCGTTGTGCAGCTCCATGCGGGCAACCGCCACCTTGCTGCCGGATCGGATGATGTGGGCGGTGGCAATGAACTCGGTGCCCCGGCCAGGGCGCAGGTAGTCGACTCGCAGGTCTATGGTGCCGAGACGGGAGAAGCGCTCCTTGAGATAGCTGGGGGAGAAATCCTCCAGCTCGTCGAGGCAGGAGGCGGCCACTATCATGCCCCCCGCCACATCGAGCAGGCTGGCGGTGACACCCCCGTGCAATATGTTGTGGAAGGGGTTGCCGACCAGTTTCCCCTCCATGCCTATCCGCAGCTCGACCCGCTCGAAGTCATAGTGGGTCACCCGGATGCCCAGCAGCTGGTTGAATGGCATCTGCTCGGCGAACAGTGTGGCAATGCCACTTAGCGCCATCTTCTTCATCATCTCTTTCATCTATCCATCCCTGCACAAGCCGAGTAAAAACTCCAGCCAGTCTGCAACAAGACATTAACATCCGCAATGGCAGGTTTATTGTGGGGGCCCGCTGCTTTAGAATGGCGCCCCCAGAGGAGAGACCATGACCGCCATCGCCGATACCCTGCCCGATTCTCCGCCAGAGACTCCCCTCAGCCTGTTGCAGGCGGTATTCGGCTACCAGCAATTTCGGCCGGGCCAGCAGGAGATCATCGAACAGATCATCGCGGGGCGTGACGGTCTGGTGCTCAAGCCCACCGGCGGTGGAAAATCCCTCTGTTACCAGATCCCGGCGCTGCTGCGACCCGGGCTGGGGGTGGTCGTCTCTCCCCTCATCTCCCTGATGAAGGATCAGGTCGATAGCCTGAGAGCGAACGGGGTGGCGGCTGCCTACATCAACTCGGCGCTGAGCCGGGAAGAGCTGATCCAGCACTTTGCCGCCATGCGCCGGGGCGAGATCAAGATTGTCTATGTCTCCCCCGAGCGGTTGCTGCAGCACGAATTCATGGACCGTCTGGCCGAGCAACCCCTGGGCCTGTTCGCTATCGACGAGGCCCACTGCGTCTCCCAGTGGGGGCATGATTTTCGCCCGGAGTACGCAGCCCTTGGCCGACTCAAGCAGTGGTTCCCCCATGTCCCCGTTGTGGCGCTCACCGCCACCGCCGATGAGGCGACCCGGCGCGACATACTGCATCGCCTCGAGTTGCAGGATCCCTTCGTTCACACCGCCAGCTTTGACAGACCCAACATCCGCTACAGCCTGGTGGAGAAGTTCAAGGCGGCGGAGCAGCTACTGCGTTACGTCCAGGGCCAGAAGGGCAACTGCGGCATTGTGTACTGCTCCAGTCGCAACCGGGTGGAGGAGGTGGCCGAGCGCCTGGTGCGTCACGGCAGCAAGGCGGCCCCCTATCATGCCGGCCTGCCCCTGGAACAGCGCCAGCGCACCCAGGAAGACTTCCTCAAGGATGACGTCGAGATAGTGGTGGCGACGGTGGCATTCGGCATGGGTATCGACAAGCCCAATGTGCGTTTCGTGGTGCACTACGACGTGCCCAAGAACATCGAATCTTATTATCAGGAGACGGGCCGGGCCGGGCGCGATGGCACGCCAGCCGAGGCGCTGCTGCTCTATGATCCCGCCGACATTGGCCGGGTACGGCGCCTGCTCGACAACATCGAGAATCCCCAGCAGTTACAGGTGGAGCAATACAAGCTCAACGTGATGGCGGCCTTCGCCGAGGCCCAGACTTGCCGCCGTCAGGTGCTGCTCAACTATTTCAGCGAGTACAACGACAAGCCGTGTGGCAACTGCGACATCTGCCTGGATCCTCCCCAGAGCTACGATGGCAGCGAGGATGCCCAGAAGGCGCTCTCCTGCGTCTGGCGAGTGGGTCAGGCCTTCGGGGTAGGCTATGTGGTGGAGGTGCTCAGAGGGTCGCTCAACCAGCGCATCAAGGATCATGGTCATGACAAGCTGTCGACCTATGGCATCGGCAAGGATCAGAGCCACGAATACTGGATGAGCGTCATTCGCCAGCTGATCCACAAGGGGCTGCTGACTCAGAACATCACCCGCAACCTGGTGTTGCAGCTGACCGAGGCGGCTCGCCCCGTGCTGCGCGGCGAGGTGAGGCTGGCGCTGGCGGTGCCACGGCTGCAGCCGATCTCCAGCCGCAAGGAGAAGCGCAATGGCCTGCTCGACAGCGCTAACTACGACAAGCGGCTCTTCAAGGAGCTGCGCGGCCTGCGCAAGCAGATCGCCGAACAGGAGGAGGTGCCGCCCTACGTGGTGTTCAACGATGCCACCTTGGTAGAGATGGCCCAGCTCATGCCGATGACCGAGATGGAGCTACTGGCGGTCAATGGGGTCGGCCAGCGCAAGCTGGAGCGCTTCGGCGAGGCCTTCATGGATCTGATCATCGACTACTGCCGGCGCTAGGGTCGATTAGCGCAGCGTAATCGACCGCAAAAGTGCCGGGTCTGATTGATATAGCGGCAGGGATGAGGCGCCCGTCTACCGGGCGCACAAGGTCACTTCAAGCTGGCGTAGTAGGCGGCGAGGTTGTCGATATCCGCATCGCTGAGCATGGCCATGAAGGGTGCCATCAAGGGTTCCTTGCGATCGCCATCGCGAAACGCCTCCATCTGTTTGGCGAGATAAGCTGCGTTCTGACCCGCCAGATGCGGGTAGCTGGCGACACTGGCCTTGCCATCGATGCCATGGCAGGCAGCGCACACCACCGCCTTCGCCTTGCCCGCCTCGACATCGGCCGCCTTGGCCTGATGTCCCCATACCAGTGCCAGCAGGGGCAGGGCATATAGCCATTTGTGCATCTTCTTCTCCTTGAAATGAAATTGGACCATCGCCCGTTGGCCGGATTGGGCCGACGGCGGTATAACAGAGTGACACGAGCATACGCAGGGACGAATCGCACCACCATGAAGCTTATCAATACTTTTGCCACCGAATTGCCCTGGGCCTGCGAGCCGGTCACCCCCCAGCCCCTGGCCAATCCTCGCCTGCTGCACCTCAATCGCCCCCTGCTCGCCGAACTGGGGTTGGCGGGGGTGACGGATGCCGACTGGCTTGCCTGTTGCGGTCAGGCCAAGCCCTTGCCGGGCATGGAGCCGGTGGCCCAGGTCTATGCTGGCCATCAATTCGGCGGCTACAGTGCGCGCCTCGGTGATGGCCGCGCCCTGTTGCTCGGCCAGCAGCAGACCCCGGACGGTGAGCTTTGGGACCTGCATCTGAAGGGCGCTGGCAAGACCCCCTTCTCCCGCTTCGGAGACGGGCGCGCCGTATTGCGTTCCAGCATCCGCGAGTACCTGGCCTCCGAGGCGCTGCATGCCCTCGGCATCCCCACTACCCGCGCCCTGGTACTGGTCGGCAGTGACGAGCCCGTCTATCGCGAGACGGTGGAGACGGGGGCGACGGTACTGCGCACCGCTCCCTGCCATATCCGCTTCGGCCAGTTTGAATACTTCGCCTGGAGCGGCCAGGGGGAGAAGATCCCGGCTCTCATCGATTACCTGCTGCGCCACCATTTCCCTGAGCTTGAGAACGGCGCCGAGTTGTTCGCCGAGGTGGTGCGGCGTACCGCGCGGCTCATCGCCAAGTGGCAAGCCGTTGGCTTCACCCACGGGGTGATGAACACGGACAACATGTCTATCCTGGGGCTGACTCTGGATTACGGTCCCTACGGCTTCATCGATGGCTACGAGCCCGACTTTGTCTGCAATCACACCGACAGTGGCGGCCGTTATGCCCTGAGCCAGCAGCCTGCCGTGGGTTACTGGAACCTGCAGAAACTGGCCCAGGCCCTGGCGGATCATGTGGACGGCGAGGCCCTGGCCGCGGCACTGGGTCAGTATGAACATCATCTGATGCTGCACTACTCCGAGCTGATGCGCGGCAAGCTGGGGCTGACGCAGTGGGAGGAGGAGGATCCCGCCCTGTTCCGCCAGATGTTCCAGCAGCTGGCGGTGGACGGAGTTGATTACCACCTCTTCCTGCGCCGTCTGGCGCTCGTCGAGCCGAACGGCCCCTGGCCTGCGTCCCTGCTTGCCCTGCTGCCCGATGCCGCACTCTGGCAAGGTTGGCTGACAAGCTATCGTGAGCGTCTCGCCCGGGAGGGGGAGGAGAGCGGGTCGCGTCGCGCGCGCATGAACCAGCTCAATCCCAAGTACGTGCTGCGCAATGCCCTGGCCCAGCAGGTGATAGAGGCGGCAGAGCGGGGGGATATGACCCCCTTCGAGCGCCTTTATGCTGCGTTGCAGCATCCCTATGCCGAGCAGAGCGAATTCGAAGATCTCGCCACGCCGCACCCCAGCTGGTATCAGGGAGAGGCGCTCTCATGCAGCAGCTGAATCAGTGCTCAAGCCGACAACTCAACCGGGTAGGAGACCATGGATGGGGACGTCTATGTCATTGAGCTGGCAGTTGGTGGGCATGGATGAGGCGAGCGGCACCCTGCTGCTGACCCATCCTGATCTCGATTGGGACAACTTCCCGGCCCTGGCTGCCGGTCTGCTGGATGAGTGGGAATTGGAGCTGCTACAGCAAGATAGCGGCGCCGATCGCCACAGTTGGCAACTGACGTTTGAAGAGAGCCGCATCTGGCTGCACTTCGAGCATCATAGCGGCTGCTGGCTCAGCGCCGATGACGAGGAGGGGCGTGCAACGCTGCGCTGGCTGAGTCGACGGTACAAGGATTGAACTATGGCGCGGGGGGCGTATAATGCCGCCCCTCGATCACTGCCGTATTAGCGCCATGGTGGCGCTATGGGTTCCCTAACCCCATTAACCAAAAAGGTCACAATATGAATCTGACCCCTGCTCAGCACCAGACGGCGCTGACGCGACTCGCGTTGTTCCACATACTGATCATCGCCAGCAGCAACTACCTGGTGCAATTGCCGATCACCATTTTCGGCTTTCACACCACCTGGGGAGCTTTCAGCTTTCCGTTCATTTTCCTTGCCACTGACCTGACTGTCCGAGTCTTCGGCGCCGGTCTGGCGCGCAAGATCATCCAGCGAGTCATGCTGCCAGCCTTGCTGGTCTCCTATGTGCTGTCCGTGCTCTTCTTCGAGGGCAGTTATCAGGGCATCGCCAATCTGGCGACCTTCAATCTGTTCGTGGCCCGGATTGCCCTGGCCAGCTTCATGGCGTATCTGATCGGTCAGTTCATGGACGTGATAGTGTTCAACCGCCTGCGGCTGCTCAAGGCCTGGTGGGTGGCACCGGCGGCATCGACCCTGATCGGCAATCTGGTCGATACCCTTGCCTTCTTCAGCATCGCCTTCTGGCGCAGTGATGATCCCTTCATGGCGGAGCACTGGGTCGAGATAGCGACCGTGGACTATGTATTCAAGCTGCTGATAAGCCTGGGTTTGTTCGTGCCACTCTATGGCGTCTTGCTGCGCTACCTCAGCCGCAAGCTGGTGGGGGATCCCAATCCTGCTGCCCTGCAGGGCGAGGCGCGCAATGTCTGAGTTCCCGGCTTGTCAGCAGAGATGATCCAGTTGGCCACCCCAGGGTGGTCAATTTTTTGCACATTTTTTGAAATATCGGCAAATAACAGTTGCCAAGTTAAATGAGAATGATTATTGTTAACTTGCGTTCCGGGATAGGCCCCATCAGTTCCAACATGGTGACTTCTTGTGAAAGCACGACATTGCTCACATTGCTTCCAGTTATAGGGCCAGTTTTTCTGGCCCTCTTTTTTTGTCTTTTTTCCCCGATTTTCTAGCCATTTTCCCCGAATTTTCCCCGAATTTTCCCATAAAAAATGGGAGCCAAGGCCCCCATTCTGCAAACATGGATCAGCTTATTCGATATCCAGCGGATCCGGGGAGAGAATGACCCCGGTGGTATCGGCATAGAGGTGATCGTCCGGCAGGAAGGTGACTCCCCCGAAGTTGACCGGCAGATCCGTTTCTCCCACATCCTTGCTGTCGGCGCCGACTGGAATGGCGGCCAGGGCCTGAATACCGAGATCCAGATCCTCCAGCACATCGACCTCGCGCACGCAGCCGTAGCAGACGATCCCTTCCCACTCATTCTGGGCCGCCGTGGTGGCGATCTCGCCGTCGATCAACGCCCTGCGCATGGAGCCGCCGCCATCGACCAGCAATACCCGGCCTATGCCGTTCTCTTTGACGATTTCACGGATCAGACCGTTGGATTCGAAGCATTTGACAGTGGTAATGACACCACCGAAGGAGGCGCGTCCGCCGAAGGAGCAGAGCATGGGTTCGAGCACATCGACCATGTCCTGATAGATGTCGCACAGTTCTGAAGTATTGTATTCCATTGAGTCAGTCCACCGCTGGAAACAGGTGGATCCAGTATAGGGACTGGGCCCGGCATTTCAATGAATATTCCTTGAACAACAAGTGACTGGCGGCTTCCATCTCGCCATCTGCATCGCGATGTTCAGCATAGAACGCGGCCACGGGAGCCGCGCTTTTTATGACGGGAATCGAGGTGGCTAATCCTCAGGCCGAGGCCTTCTCCTCAGACGCCGACTGTCCGAACCAGGCGAGCTTGTCCGCCAGGGTGACGACAGAGCCGACCATGATGAGGGCCGGGCTCTCGACCCCCATGGCCAGCTCCGGCAACTGGTCCAGGGTGCCACGAATGACCCGCTGGCTCGGTTGGGTGCCGCGCTCGATCAGTGCCACCGGGGTGTCGCCCCCCTTGCCGTGGGCCAGCAACTGTTCGCGGATCACGGCGCAGGATGAAAGCCCCATGTAGAACACCAGGGTCTGCCGATCCCGGGCCAGCAGGGGCCAGTCGAGATCCCGGGCACCGCCCTTGCCGTGAGCGGTGACGAAGCGCACGCTCTGGGCGTGATCGCGGTGGGTGAGAGGGATGCCCGCGTAGGCGGCGCAGCCGCTCGCCGCCGTGATCCCCGGCACCACCTGAAAGCCCACGCCGCTGCCGACCAACGTCTCCAGCTCCTCGCCGCCCCGGCCGAAGATGAAGGGGTCGCCACCTTTCAGCCGCACCACCCGCAACCCCTTCCTGGCTTCCTCCAGTAAGAGTTGGTTGATGCCCTCCTGGGGCACGCAGTGGTTGCCCGCCTGCTTGCCGACGAAGATGCGTCTGGCATCGCGCCGCACCAGGGCCATCACCTCGTCCGACACCAGCCGGTCATAGACCACCACATCCGCCTGCTGCATCTGGCGCAGGGCGTGCAGGGTGAGCAGGCCGGGATCGCCGGGGCCGGCGCCCACCAGGATCACCTCGCCCTTGGCGGCGGCCTCCTCGGCAAAGAGCGCGTCGGCCAGCTGGTTGGCGGCAGCCTTGTCGCCGCGCGCCAGCGCCTGACCGAGCCGGTCGGCGCCGAGCAGCCGCTCCCAGAACTGGCGGCGCTCCCCCATGCTAGGGAAGCGGGCCTTGACCCTGTCTCTCAGGCCGCCGGCAAAGGCCGCCACAGAGCCGAGATGCTGGGGCAGCAGGGCCTCGAGTTTCTCGCGCAGCAAACGGGCCAGCACTGGGGCCTTGCCGCCGGAGGAGATGGCCACCATCAGCGGCGATCTGTCGATGATGGACGGCATGATGAAGCTGGAGCGTTTGGGGTCGTCCACCACGTTGGCAAAGATCCGCGCCTGATTGGCGCTCTGATAGACCAGCGCATTGACCTCGCGCCTGTCGGTGGCGGCCACCACCAACCACTTGCCCGCCAGCTGCGCTGGCTCGAATTCGGCGGCCAGCCAGTCGATCGCCCCGCTGGCGGCCAGCCCCGCCAGCTCGGGGTCGAGCGTGGGGGAGACCAGGGTCAGTCGGGCGCCGGCGTCCAGCAGCAGGCGCGCCTTGCGCTCCGCCACGTCACCGCCGCCAACCAGCAGCACGGGTTTGTTGTCGAGTCGGCAAAAGATGGGCAAGTAGTCCATGGGGCCTCCGGATCAGGCGGTTTGGGTCTGGCTGGCGGTGGCGGTGGCGGCGTCGGTCACGGGGACGGGACGCTCCGCCTTGGGGGTGGCATACCAGTAACCGAGACCCATGAAGATCGCGCCGGAGACGGTATTGCCGAGGGTGACCCATAGCAGGTTGTGGCCGATGCCACCGAGGGTGTAGGCGTCTGAGTGAGCGCCGAACCAGGAGAGGGCGAACAGGGTCATGTTGGCGATCGAGTGCTCATAACCGGAGGCGATGAAGGCCAGCAGGCACCACCAGATGGCGATGAACTTGGCCGCGCCCTCGGTGCGCAGCGCCATCCAGATGGCGAGGCAGACCAGCCAGTTGCACAGCACCCCCTTCATGAACAGGGTCAGGGCCGGGGCCTGGGTCTTGGCCAGCGCCACCTTGTGAGCCAGGCTGCCCGCGTCCGGCAGCAGGCTGCCGCCGTAGGAGTAGATCAGCGCCACCGCGATGGAGCCGAGCAGGTTGCCAGCCCAGGTCTGGGGCAGGATGCGCAGCAGATCGGCCATGGAGATCTTGCCCGTCTTCACCCCGAAGGTGAGGAACATGGTGTGGCCGGTGAACAGCTCGGAGCCGGCGATGACAACTAAGGTCAGGGCGATGCCGAAGGTGGCCCCCATCACCAGCGGACGGATGGCCGGATCCACCAGATTGCCCAGGGTGAAGATGAGGATGATGCCGAGGCCCACATAGGCCCCCGCCATGGCGGAGCTGAGCCAGAAGCCGAGTTTGTCGCTGCGCTCGAAGCGGTTGATGCGGGCCGCGTTGGCGGCGCACTTGTTGATGGTGTCTGTATACATGCTGGTTCTCTTTAAGCGGGCCGCCCGCAGGCAGCCCTGACAATGTGTTACCCCCTCCCTGCCTCCCCCTTGTCAAGGGGGAGGTGCTTTTTGCTCCCTCCCCTTGCGAAGGGCCGGGCCGGGGTGGGGTCTTATGTTAGACGGCGACCCAGACTTGCTGATCGCGCACTTCAACGGCATAGGCCGCAATCGACATGGCGGCATTTTCGAGGCAGTGGCCGTCGCTCAGGCGAAAGTGCTGCTTCTTGAGCGGGCTGGCGACCCAGAGCTCACCCTCGTGTTCACCTATGATGCCGCGCGACAGCACGTTGGCGGCGAAGAAGGGATCCCGGTTGTCGATGGCGAATACCTCGGCGGCCGCGCTCGGGCGGAACAGCGCGATCTGGCGACCTTCAATGAGTGCGCACACACCGGTTCCCGGCAGGATGTCGTTGAGTTGGCAGGCGAATTTCATGATTGAACCTCCACATCGAGCGAAACAGGCATATTCTGGCGACCTTCAATGAGTGCGCAGACGCCGGTCCCCGGCAGGATGTCATTCAGTTGGCAGGCTAATTTCATTACTTTGCCTCCATGTCGATCTGATAGACGGGGATGCGCTCGGCCGGGGTGGCGGGTCTGTGCTGGTCACGCTCGCTGACGAACTGCACGTCCGGGTCGCGCTTGTCGCTGTTGATGAAGTGGCTGAAGCGCTTGAGCGCTTCCTCCTCATTGAGGGTGCGGGACCATTCGCACTCGTAGCTGTCGATCAGGGTCTGGATATCGCGCTCCAGGGTCTCGTTCAACCCGAGCTTGTCGTCGACGATCACCTCGCGCAGGTAGTCGACGCCCCCTTCCAGGTTGCCGAGCCAGACCGAGGTGCGCTGTAGTTTGTCGGCGCTGGTGACGTAGAACATCATAAAGCGGTCGATCAGCTGGATGAGGCTCTCACGGTCCAGATCCGAGGCCAGCAGGTCGGCGTGGCGCGGCTTCATGCCGCCGTTGCCACCCACATAGAGGTTCCAGCCCGCGTCCGTGGCGATGATGCCGACGTCCTTGCCCTGGGCTTCCGCACATTCGCGGGTGCAACCGGAGACACCGAACTTCATCTTGTGGGGGGTGCGGATGCCCTTGTAGCGGTTCTCAAGGAAGACCCCGAGGCCAACGCTGTCCTGCACGCCGAAGCGGCACCAGGTGCTGCCGACGCAGGTCTTGGCCATGCGCAGCGCCTTGGCGTAGGCCTGACCGGTCTCGAAGCCGGCGGCCAGCAATTTGCGCCAGATGGCGGGCAGATCATCCTTCTGGGCCCCGAACAGGCCGATGCGCTGGGCGCCGGTGATCTTGGTGTAGAGCTTGTAGTCGCGGGCCACTTCGGCCACCGCCAGCAAGCCTTCCGGGGTCACTTCACCACCGGCCATGCGCGGGATGACGGAGTAGCTGCCGTCCTTTTGCATGTTGCCGAGGAAGATGTCGTTGGTGTCCTGCAGCTGGGTATTGAGCGGGCTCAGCACATAGCCGTTCCAGCAGGAGGCGAGGATGGAGCCGACAGTCGGTTTGCACACTTCGCAGCCATAACCGTGTCCGTGTCTGGCCAGCAGCTCGTCGAAGCTCTTGATCCCTTCCACCTTGACCAGGTGGAACAGCTCCTGGCGGGAGTGGGGGAAGTGAGCGCAGAGGTGGTTGTTGACCTCTATGCCCTGCTTCACCAGTTCGGCGTTGAGCACCTGGCTGATGAGCGGCACGCAGCCGCCACAGCCGGTACCGGCCTTGGTGTGCTGCTTGATGGCGGCGAGCGTGGTGTGACCCTCGGCCACCGCCTGGGCGATGTCGCCCTTGGAGACGTCGAAGCAGGAGCAGATCTGGGCGCTGGCCGGCAGGGCATCCACCCCCAGGGTCGGTTTGGCCCCGGCATAGGCTGGCAGGATCAGGGTGTCCGGGTGGCTCGGCAGCGGCAGGGCGTTGAGCATCAGCTGCAGCAGGTTGCCGTAATCTTCCACATCACCCACCAGCACGGCGCCGAGAAGGCGGCTGTTGTCTTCGCTCACCACTATCTTCTTGTAGACGCCGGCCTGGTCGTCCTGGAACACATAGCTGTGGCTGCCCGGGGTGCGGCCGTGGGCATCACCAATGGAGCCGACGGAGACGCCGAGCAGCTTGAGCTTGGCGCTCATGTCCGCCCCCTCGAAGCGGTTGTCGCCGCCGAGCAGATGGTCGACGGTGACCTGGGCCATCTTGTAGCCCGGTGCCACCAGGCCGAAGAAGCGACCCTGCCAGGCGGCGCACTCGCCGATGGCATAGATGTCGGGGTCTGAGGTGAGGCAGTGATCGTCGATCAGCACACCGCCGCGCTCGGCGATGGCCAGCTCAGAGTAACGGCCCAGGGTGTCCTGCGGGCGTATGCCGGTGGAGAAGACCACCACATCCACGTCAAGGGCGCTGCCGTCGGCGAAGGCGAGGCGGTGCTTGGCCTCCTTGCCGCCGTGCATCAGGATCTCGCTGGTGCTCTTGCTGGTGTGCACCTGCACCCCCATGGACTCGATCTTGCGGCGCAGCAGCTGGCCGCCCTGGCCGTCGAGCTGCTCCGCCATCAATACCGGGGCAAACTCCACCACATGGGTCTCGAGGCCCAGCGCCTTGAGGGCACCGGCCGCCTCCAGGCCAAGCAGGCCGCCCCCGATCACAACACCACTCTTGCCGCTCTTGGCGGCGCTGCGGATGGCTTTCAGATCTTCGATGGTGCGATAGACGAAGCACTCGTGGTGCTGACTGCCCTGGATGGGCGGCACCCAGGGGTAGGAGCCGGTGGCCAGCACCAGCTTGTCGTAGCCGACCACAGTGCCCTTGTTGGAGTGCACTTCGCGGGCCGCCCTGTCGATTTTTTTCACCGCCTCGCCGAGCAGCAGACGGATGCCGTGCTTCTGGTAGAAACCGGGTTTGACGAGGGAGAGATCTTCGCTGGTGTGGTGGGAGAAGTAGGAGGAGAGATGGACACGATCGTAGGCGGGACGCGGTTCTGCACCGAAGACGGTGATCTCGAACCGGTCCGGATCGGCCTGCTCGATCAACTCTTCGATGAAGCGGTGCCCCACCATGCCGTTGCCGATGACGGCCAGCCTGACTTTGCTCATGAGTGCCTCTGATTTGGAGTTATAAAACGTCATATCTGAGCCAAGGCTAACCAGTGAGCAGTGGTGGGCTATTGATGCAAATCAAGTGTCTATTTATATATCTCCTAAGGGGTAAGTTGGTGAAATAGAAAGCTATGCATAAATAGGTATACCAGTGGTGCATTCTGGACTTCGGCTGTCATGAGGCCAGGAGGTGCAAGAGGAGCTGGCCCGCCTGGTCAGGCATCATGAAAAAAACACCTCGGCAGAGGTGCTTTCACTGTGTGGCATCTGGTTGGTGCGCCTGGCTATGACGGCGCAGATCACTGCTCTTTCGGATTGGCCTGATAGGGGGCGCGGGCGCAGGTTTCGCGGATGAGGGTGCGCAGCCAGCGGTGGGCCGGATCGGCGTCCAGCCGAGGATGCCAGAGCAGGGCCAGGGTGATTTTGGGCAAGGGGAAGGGCAGGGGCAGGGTCACCAGATCGGCGTGCAGGGCGGCGCAGTGCAGGGCGGGCACCGTGGCCACCAGATCGCTGCCCCGCACCAGCGCCAGCGCAGTGGCAAATCCCGGCACCAGGGTGGTGATGGTGCGCTCCAGCTTGAAGACGGCGAGCGCCTCATCGACGGGGCCGTGCTCCTGAGCGCGCCGTGACACCATAATATGGCGGGCGTCGGCATAGCGGGCGGCGGTCAGTGGGCCTTCGCACAGGGGGTGACCGGGACGCACCACGGCGACGAAGCGATCCTGAAACAGCGCCTGGGTGTGCAGCTCGGGCGCCGTGTTGGCCCCGATCACCCCGGTCTCGAAATCCAGCTCACCGCCGCGCAGGGCGTGGCTCTCCTTGTCGGGCTTGGTCATGAAATGCAGCCGCACCCCGGGCGCCTCGGTGGCGAGCCGTGCCAGCAGGGCCGCCCCGACACTCTCCACGAAACCGTCGCTGGCCCTCAGCCGGAAGGTGCGCACCAGGCTGGCCGGATCCACCTCCTGCTGGGGGCGCAGCACGGCCTCGGCCTCCTGCACCAGCTGGCTGACCCGTTCGCGCAGGGCCAGGGCGCGGGGGGTGGGCACCAGCCCCCGGCCCGCGCGTACCAGCAGGGGATCCCCGGTGGTCGCGCGCAGCCGGGCCAGGGCCCGGCTCATGGCGGAGGGGCTGAGTTTCAGCCGCCTGGCCGCCCCGGCCACGCTGCCCTCATCGAGCAGCGCCTCCAGGGTTAGCAGCAGATTGAAATCGGGTGTGCTCATGATCTTGCCTCGCCTAGCCGTCAGGGTGACCGCCTCATGGTGGTGCCTCTCGCCTCATCATACGCGAGGATCCGGCTCTTCATATGGCGCGTCGTGCAGCTATAAGCTGCAAGCCGTGCGTCTTCCGCTGTTTTATCCCTCCGGCTAGCCTTGTCGATATCCTCAGCTGCCGAGACTCTGCCCATGCCCATGCCCATGCCCATGCCCATGCCCAACGCCATCGCTCCTCACTCATCCGCTACGCGCCGTGCAGGCTTGCTGGCACTCGGCCTCGCCACCCTGCTGCCCATGCTGGCGGGGAGCATGGCCAACATGGTACTGCCCGCCCTGGGGCAGGTGTTTGCCGTGCCCTTTGCCAGCGTGCAGTGGGTGCTGGTGGCCTACCTGCTGGGGATCACCTGCCTGACAGTGGTGGCCGGGCGGCTTGGGGACAGGTTTGGCCGGCGGCGTTTGCTGCTCTGGGGCATGGGACTGTTCGCATTGGCGTCCCTGCTGTGCGCCCTGGCACCCACCATAGGTTGGCTGATTGCGGCGCGGGCCCTGCAGGGGGCCGGGGCGGCCTGCATGCTGGTGCTCGCGCTGGCCATGGTGGGCCAGCTGGTGCCACCAGAGCGGCGTGGCTGGAGCATGGGACTGCTCGGTACCCTGTCGGCCTGCGGTACAGCCCTTGGCCCCTCGTTTGGCGGTCTGTTGATCGACGGGTTGGGCTGGCAGGCTCCCTTTCTGCTGCTGGTACCCCTCAGCCTGCTGGCGCTGGGCTGTGCCCGGCTCGGTCTGCCCCGGGACGGCTCCTCGCCACAGAAGGAGAGGATGAACCTCGCTAGCCTGTCACTGCTGGTGGCGGCCCTGCTCTGCTACGGCCTGGCATTGACCCTGGGGGGCTCCCTGGCCCTCTGGTGGGGGGCGGGGGCCTTGCTTGTCACTGCGCTGTTCATTCGCCGCGAGCGCCTCGACCCCTCTCCCCTGTTGCCACTGGTGCTGCTGGCCGCCCCCCGGCTCAGGGGGGGCTTGCTCGCCAGTGCGCTGGTGGCCAGTGTCATGGTGCTGACCCTGCTGATCGGCCCCTTCTACCTGCGGGGAGCGTTCGGCCTCGATATGGCGACGGTCGGGCTCATGATCTCGGGGGGGCCCCTGCTGGCCGCCTTGACGGGTATGCCCGCCGGCTGGCTGGTGGACAGGCTGGGTGCGCGGCGGGTGGTCCGGCTGGGGCTGGCAGTCATGGGGACTGCTGCCCTCGGCTTGGCCGGGGCGGCGGGGCAGTTCGGCCCGCTCGGCTATCTGCTGCCCATACTGCTGCTGACCGCCGGTTATGCATTGTTCCAGACCGCCAACAACAGTGCCGTGGTGGGGGAGGCGAGCGAGCAGACCCGGGGCGCCGTGGCCGGTCTGCTGACCCTGTCGCGCAATCTGGGCCAGTTGACCGGGGTGGCCGGGCTCGGCGGCCTGTTCGCCGCCCTGGTGGGAGATCAGGGCCTGAATATGGCCAGCGAGCTGGTGTTCGGCACCCAGGCCCTCTTTGCCCTGAGCGCCCTGCTGATTGCTCTGGCGTTCTGGCTGGTGGGGCGCAGCCGGGAGGAGGCGCTGGCGGTGGTGTGAGGATCATGAGACACAAAAAAGACGCCTCCATCGTGGAGGCGTCCAGGAAAGTCAGCGCTGTGCCGAGACTCGCTTACAGGATGTAGCGGCTCAGATCCTCATCTTCGATCAGGGCCCCGAGGTGAGCATTGACGTAGTCGGCATTGATGACGAAGGTCTCGCCGGACTTCTCGGAGGCATCATAGGAGATGTCTTCCATCAGACGCTCCATCACGGTATGCAGACGGCGGGCACCGATGTTCTCGGTGCGTTCATTGACCTGCCATGCCGCTTCGGCCAGACGGCGAATGCCATCCTGAGTGAACTCGATCTTGACCCCTTCGGTCGCCATCAGGGCTTGATATTGATCGGTCAGGGAGGCGTTCGGTTCGGTCAGGATGCGCTCGAAGTCACCCGTGGTCAGCGCGGTCAGCTCAACCCGGATCGGCAGACGGCCCTGCAGCTCGGGGATGAGATCGGAGGGGCGCGCCACCTGGAAGGCGCCGGAGGCGACAAACAGGATATGGTCAGTCTTCACCATGCCGTGCTTGGTGTTGACGGTGCAGCCCTCGACCAGGGGCAGCAGGTCCCGCTGTACCCCCTCGCGGGAGACGTCGGGGCCTGAGGATTCACCACGCTTGCAGATCTTGTCTATCTCGTCGAGGAAGACGATGCCGTTGTTCTCGACCGCATGGATCGCTTTTTGCTTCAGCTCTTCTGGGTTGACCAGACGAGCGGCCTCCTCTTCGATCAGGGCCTTCATGGCCTCCTTGACCTTGAGTTTGCGCTTCTTCTTCTGACCCTGGCCCAGGTTCTGGAACAGCCCCTGCAACTGGTTGGTCATCTCCTCCATGCCGGGAGGAGCCATGATCTCGACGCCCATCTGCTGGGCGGCCAAGTCCAGCTCTATCTCCTTGTCATCCAGCTGACCTTCCCGCAGTTTCTTGCGGAAGATCTGGCGGCTGTTGGAGTTGTCGGCCTTCTCCTCTTCACCCCAGCTGTTGCGGGGGTTGGGCAGCAGGGCGTCGAGGATGCGCTCTTCGGCGGCTTCCTCGGCGCGGTATTTGTTCTTCTCCATCTCGGATTCACGGATGAGCTTGATGGCCACATCGGTGAGATCGCGGATGATGCTGTCCACTTCCTTGCCGACATAGCCGACTTCGGTGAACTTGGTCGCTTCCACCTTGATGAAGGGGGCGTTGGCCAGCTTGGCGAGACGACGGGCGATTTCGGTCTTGCCGACCCCGGTCGGGCCTATCATCAGGATATTTTTCGGGGTCACTTCATGGCGCATCTCTTCGCTGAGCTGCATGCGGCGCCAGCGGTTGCGCAGGGCCACGGCCACCGCACGCTTGGCATCGGCCTGGCCGATGATGTGTCTGTCCAGCTCGTGGACGATTTCTCTCGGGGTCATCTCGGACATGATGAAATTCCTGTATCCGGGGCGGGCAGGGC
Organism: Aeromonas rivuli; assembly: GCF_000820045.1. Classification (GTDB taxonomy): domain Bacteria; phylum Pseudomonadota; class Gammaproteobacteria; order Enterobacterales; family Aeromonadaceae; genus Aeromonas; species Aeromonas rivuli. The sequence goes on from NZ_CDBJ01000055.1 coordinate 51,348, forward strand.
CCACCCCGTGCAAAATGGGTCGCTTTACTCAGGCATGGCGAGTGGCGCGTTATTTAGCGGCATAGTCCAGCACTTCGATGGTGTGGTTGCCATTGGTAAAGACGCAGATGTCGCCCGCAATCTTGAGGGACTTCTCGACGATGGATTTGGCATCCAGCTCGGTATTTTCCAGCAGGGCGGTGGCCGCAGACTGGGCGAAGTTGCCGCCCGAGCCGATGGCGATCAGATCATGCTCCGGCTGTACCACGTCACCGTTGCCGGTGATGATGAAGGATTTGTGCTCGTCGGCGACCGCCAGCAGGGCCTCGAGGCGGCGTAGGGCACGGTCGGTACGCCAATCCTTGGCCAGGGCCACGGCGGCGCGCTCCAGATTGCCCTGATGAGCCTGCAGTTTGGCTTCGAAGCGCTCAAGCAGGGTAAAGGCGTCGGCGGTACCACCGGCGAAACCCGCCAGCACCTTGCCGTTATAGAGACGATGGACCTTGCGGGCGTTGCCCTTCATGACGGTGTTGCCCAGGGATACCTGGCCATCCCCTCCGATCACGACTTGGCCGTTGCGGCGGACTGAAACTATGGTCGTCACTTTACTTACCTCACTTGAGCCGGTTCACGGCCATGACTGTGCATGAAAATAGAGATGGGGTTGCCGATCCGGCTTTTCAACCCTCATTCCGTTTCGAGAGTGGGTCGACGTTTGGCAGGGGATTGGGCTGTCTGTGATGGAGGGCGGCCGTCAGGGCGGGTAAAAAACGGATAAAAAAACGCGGCGCCGTGTTGCCACGGCGCCGCGTTTTTTATGGTGGGTCGTCAGCCCTTCTTGGGGATGCAGCCGCTGATGCCGGCACCTTGCAGCTTGCGGTTGGCCGCATCGGCCGCCGCCTTGCCGTTGAAGGGGCCCACCATCACCTTGTAGATGGCGCCGTTGGCGGTATTGATGTTCTGCAAGCTGGCACTCAGGCCGGCGGAGAAGGCAATACGCGCCTTGAGAGACTCTGCGGAATCCTGCGAACGCAGAGCCGCACACTGCATCATGTAACGGCCGCCATCGGTCGAAGCCGTCTGGGCCGCTTTGGCTTTCTGGGCCTGATCCTGCGCCAGCTCGGCACGCAACTCACGCTCCATGCGCTCCCGTTCGGCCTTGCGGTCGATGGCCTGCTCCTGGGCGCTGGCCACAGGGGCGCCGACCGGCTTGGGCTGATAGGGCTGCACTTGGCCTATGGGGGTGCCAGGCTGGGGTATGCTGGTCTCCACCGGCTTGGCCAGCTTCTCGGGTTGCAGGGTCAGGGTCGCCGCTGGCGGCGGGGGCAGCACCCCGGGCTGGGGTGGCGGCTCCACTATGTCGACCTGCTTGTTCTCGAGTCGTTCGATATAGCTCCACTTCTCCTGGGGGAGAGCATGGCCATCGGACTTGGGTTTATTGGCGCGCACCTGCTCCTCGATGGTCGGGCCATCGGCGGCCTTGCCATTGATGAGGTAGAGGAAGGCACCAAAGCCGACCACCAGCGCCCCCGCCAGCAAGACGGGGATCAGTGGAAAGCGGCGGCGAGGTGGCGCCTTCTTGGTATTGCGACCACCGGCTCGTCTCCTTGAGCCACTCCCCACATAATCCCGTGTCGCCATGAATTACATGCGCTCCAGGGTGTGGATGCCCAGTACGCCCAGGCCCAGCTTGAGCACCTTGGCGGTGGCGGCACAGAGCAGCAGACGGCTCTGACGTGCCTCCGGCTCTACCCCGTCCTTGTTGATGGGGCAGGCTTCATAGAAGGTCATGAAGTTGCCGGACAACTCGTACAGGTAAGTACAGAGCAGGTGAGGCATGCCACGCTCGGCCACGCCATTGACCGCATCGGAGAACTGGATCAGCTTCTGGGCCAGGGTCAGCTCGGCATCCTCGTTGAGCGAGATGTTGCCGCTGAGGCTGCTCACATCGACACCGGCCTTGCGGAAGATGGACTGGATGCGGGTGTAGGCGTACTGCAAGTAAGGGGCGGTGTTGCCCTCAAACGACAGCATCAAGTCCCAGTCGAAGATGTAGTCTGTGGTGCGGTTCTTGGAGAGATCCGCATATTTGACCGCACCGATGGCGATGGCGTGCACCACCTCGGCTTTCTCTTCGGCGCTAAGGTCGCTGTTGCGGTTCTCCAGCAGGGCGGCAGCGCGCTCCTCGGCTTCGTTGAGCAGATCGACCAGCTTGACGGTGCCGCCGGAGCGGGTCTTGTAAGGGCGACCATCCTTGCCCAGCATCATGCCGAAGGCGTGGTGCTCGAGGGGCACGGATGCCGGCACATAACCCGCCTTGCGGGTGATGGTCCAGGCCTGCATCAGGTGCTGGTGTTGACGGGAGTCGATGAAGTACATCACCCGATCGGCCTTGAGGGTCTCGTAACGGTACTTGGCGCAGGCGATGTCGGTGGTGGTGTAGAGGAAGCCGCCATCGCTCTTCTGGATGATGACGCCCATGGGCTCGCCATCCTTGTTCTTGAACTCGTCGAGGAACACCACGGTGGCGCCTTCGCTCTCGACCGCCAGTCCCTGGGCTTTCAGGTCGGCCACTATGCCGGGCAGCATGTCGTTGTACATGGACTCGCCCATGATGTCCTTGTTGGTCAGCAAGACATTGAGGCGGTCGTAGTTGCGCTGGTTCTGGGCCATGGTCAGGTCGACCAGCTTCTTCCACATGGTGCGGCAGTACTCATCGCCCCCCTGCAGCTTGACCACATAGTTGCGGGCGCGCTCGGCGAAGGCCTGGTCTTCGTCATACAGGCGCTTGGCCTGGGTGTAGAAGGCTTCGAGATCCTTGAGCTCCATGTCGCTGGCGTGCTCGTTCTCCATCTTCTCCAGATAGGCGATCAGCATGCCGAACTGGGTGCCCCAGTCACCGATGTGGTTGGCGCGGATCACCTTGTGACCCAGGAATTCCAGGGCGCGGGCCGCCACGTCACCGAGTACGGTGGAGCGAATGTGGTGTACCGCCATCTCTTTGGCCACGTTGGGGGCAGAGTAATCCACCACCACAGTTTGCGGGGTCGGCAGCTTCACGTTGGCGTTGGCACAGGCCACCATGGCATCGACCTGCCCGGTCAGCCACTGCTGATTGAAGAAGAAGTTGATGAAGCCGGGACCGGCAATCTCGACCTTGGCGATCAGGTCAGAGGCGGGCAAGTGTTCTATGATGGCGGCGGCCAGCTCACGGGGGTTCTTGCCGGCCGGTTTGGCGAGCAGCATGGCCAGGTTGGTAGCCAGGTCACCATGAGCCTTATCCTTGCATCGATCTACCAGCACTCGGGCTTCCAGCTCCGCTGGCAGCAGGCCTGCGGATTTGAGGTTGGCTACCGTCTGTTCAAGTAGATGATGAATATGCTCTTTCATGACTGACCACCGAGGTTATGCGTCGAAATATGACTGATATATAAGGGCGTGAATTTTACCCGCATCGGGCCGAGAAAACTATAGGGATGACCCTCCACCCCTGAGGCGGCGGATATTTCACTGCTTGGTGCGCAGATTTGCAGGATATTGCGTTGTTGTCTGCGACTTATCCATTTCTACTGCATATTGAAGCAGCTTGTCCAGGCTATTTTCCCCTAATAGTGATAGGGGTTTTTATTCCTACTTGGTCTGAATGATCTGACCACTTTGGGGTGTCGTATCAGGAGAAGGCACACGAAATAGGATGCAAACATGAAACTGGCGCTCTTTCCCCTCTCCGTTCATTTGCTGCCCGGTGGCATCATGCCGCTGCGCATCTTCGAGCCCAGATATCAGCGGATGATCGCCGAGGCGGGGGATGCCGGCTTTGGGCTCTGCATGTGGGATAGCCGCCAGGGGGATGAGTTGCGCAACATGTACCCCATCGCCACCCGGGTGCGCATCATCGACTTTGACATGCTACCGGACGGCCTGCTGGGCATCACGGTGCAAGGGGTGGAGCGATTGCGTATCCAGCGTCTCTGGCAGGAGCCGGACGGCCTGCGGGTCGGTGAGGTGGAGCAGTTGCCGCTCTGGCAGTGTGGCCGTCTGCCACGGGATCAGCGCAACCTGGCCCAGGCCCTGCGCGAGGTGTTCAGTGACTACCCCGAATATGCCGCCCTCTATCGCGAACCTGACTGGGACGATGCCTGCTGGGTCGCCCAGCGCTGGATAGAGGTGCTGCCCATTCCCCCCGAACAGAAGCAGTGGCTGATGGCCTGCGAGGACTATCACCCCGCCCTCAGTTTGCTGAGCAACCTGCTGGTTGCCAGTCACTGATCGCGGCCTTTCCCATCACTTATCTCCCCCGTTGGTGCTTGCCCGATGCGAGGGCGCGTCCCCTCCTTGACCAAAAAGAGTAAGGCGTCGCTGATCCAGACGGAGTCTCTGGCCGTATTGATTGGCACGGTAGCAACCAGGGTAAGGGCTATGACATATACTGGCCAGTCACAACGGACTCACAGCAGGATCTCGCCCCAGATGGACACAGTCATAGGCGTTCCCGACCTGAAAACCCAGCTGATAAGGGTCGCCGAGTCTGCCGACAAGGTGGCCTTTGCCGCCCTGTTTCGTCACTTCGCGCCGCGTATTCGCAACTATGGTTTGCGCCATCTTGGCAGTGACGCCAATGCCATGGAACTGGTTCAGGAGACCATGCTGCTGGTCTGGCAGAAGGCACGGCTCTATCACCCTGAGAAAGGGGCGCCCAGCACCTGGATCTACACCGTCATGCGCAACCAATGCTTCGACATGTTGCGCCGCCGCCGTGCCAGTCGTGAAGACCTGTGCGCCGAAGAGATCTGGCCCCTGCTGGAGTTTGGGGCCGACTTGCCCCAGGGACCCGGTGGCGAGGATGCGGTGCTGACACGGCAGATGGCCCATTACGTCAGCGTGCTGCCTGAGCCGCAGCAGCAGGTAGTGCGTGGCATCTACCTGCAGGAACTCTCCCAGCAGGAGCTGGCCGAGCGACTCGGCGTACCGCTTGGCACCATCAAGTCCCGGCTGCGACTGGCCCTGCAGAAACTCAAAGAGCAGGTGGAACGTCATGATGAATAGCCTCGTCATGACCAGGAGCGACCCTGTGATGGGTGGTGCCCCGGGGTCAGGCTCATATCGATCGCACATATTTATGGAGCAGTATCATGATTAAATCCCATCCGACCGAGCAGATGCTGCGTGCCTTCGCGGCCAACGAGCTCCCCCTGCCCCTGGCGGTCGGGGTATCGGCCCATTGCGAGCTCTGCCCCGAATGTGCCGCCCGGGTGACGTTGTGGGAGGCGCAGCTGGCCGAGGCGCTCGAGGCCGCCCCCCTGCCGGTTCAGGTCGCCCCCGAGCTGGACGCCATGCTGGCCATGATAGTGCAGCAACCCCTGCCCGAACTCATCCCTGTGTCTCACACCGACACCCAGCTTGAGGTGGCGGGTCGGTGTTATCGGCTGCCGAGGGTGCTGGCCCGTTACCGCTCCCCCAAGTGGCGGCATTTTGGACCCGTTCGCCAACATAGCCTGCCCCTGGGAGAGTTGGGGGTGCGGGCCAGCCTGTTGCACATCGATGCGGGCGGTGCCATTCCCGAGCATACCCATCAGGGCTATGAACTGACCTTGCTGCTGGCGGGCAGCATGCAGGATGGCGATCAGCGCTACGGGGTCGGTGATTTCATCTGGCGAGATAGTCGCCATGCACACAGTCCGCACACGGTCGATGGCTGTCTCTGCTACACGGTGCAGGATGCCCCCATCCAGTTCACCAAGGGGTTGTCGCGCTTGCTCAATGGTATCTCTGGGCATCTCTATTGAGGCCAAGGGCTCGGCGGGGCAGCACCGCCATTGACGCATCAAGAAAGGGACCCTGGGGTCCCTTTTCACATTCAAGCCTGATTCGTCACGGCAGATTAATGCACGAACACCATGTAGACGGCGAAGGCGACGACGAAGCGATAGATGGCAAAAGGCACGAAATCGAGGCGACGGATCAGCGCCAGGAAGGTGCGGATGGCGAACATGGCCACCACGAAGGCGGTGACAAAACCGACCGCAAACATGGGGAAGTCGGTCATGGAGAGGAAGTCCCGGCTCTTGTAGAGATCCAGGCCGCTCGCCGCGATCATCATGGGGACCGCCAGTATGAAGGAGAACTCGGCCGCCGCCTGGCGACTGATCCCCATCAGCATGCCGCCACTGATGGTGGCTCCCGAGCGGGAGAAACCGGGCCAGAGTGCCAGACACTGGAACAGGCCTATGCCAAAGGCTTGCTTGTAGCTGATGTCATCCAGGGTTTCGGAGCGCACCGCAGGGCGTTTCCATTCGGCGATCAACAGCAGTATGCCGCCGGCGACCAGGGCATACATCACCGTCTGGGGGCCGAACAGATTTGCCTTGATCCAGCTATGAATGGCGAGGCCTATCACCACGGCGGGCAACATGCCGAGGATGATGTGCACCAGAGAGAGGGTGGCGTGATCCTGAGGGGGCTTCTGGCCAAAATGAATGCCGATGAGGCCGAACAGTCGGCGCCAGAACACGACGACGACTGCCAGGATGGAGCCCAGCTGGATCACCACCTCGAAGGTGGCGGCCTTGGGACCTTCGAAGCCCAGCAGATGGCCGACGATGATCAGATGGCCGGTGGAGGAAACGGGCAGAAACTCGGTCAGGCCTTCCACTACGCCTAACACGAATGCGACAAACAGGGTGTAGTACTCTGTCATGGATCGGATCTCTTGGTTGTCTGGATATGATGCGCCCCCGCAAGCGGGGGCGCGCCAATGATGGCGGAAAACCACGCAGGCAACCAGAGAATATTGCCGCTGGCTCAGTCGAGGGCGGTCAGGATCCGTTGCTGCCAGGCTGTATCCAGAGGGGGCTGACCCAGGGCCTGAACGGCGCTGACGATCTGTTCTGGCCTGCTGGCGCCAATGAGGGCGCTACTGACCACGGCATCGCGCAGCACCCACTGCAGCGCCAGCTGTGACAGGCTCTGTCCGCGCTCCTCGGCCAGGGCGTGCAGGGCACGTATCCGGGCCAGTTTTTCCGCCGTGAGCTGGTCCGGCTTGAGGAAAGGGCTGGGGCTGGCGGCGCGGGAATCGGCCGGAATGCCCGCCAGGTAGCGGTCGCTGAGCAGGCCTCCCGCCAGGGGCGAGAAGGCCACCACGCCCATGCCCTGTTCATGGCAGACCGGCAGGGTCTGCTCTTCAATCTCCCGCTGAAACAGGGAGTATTTGAGCTGATTGACCAGGCAGGGAGTGCCCAGCTCTGCCAGCCGGATCGCGGCCTGACGGGCCAGCTCGGCGGGATAGTTGGAGAGACCGACATAGAGCGCCTTGCCCTGACGCACCATGAGTGCCAGGGCCTGACAAGTCTCTTCCAGGGGCGTGTTCGAGTCCGGCCTGTGGTGATAGAAGATGTCCACATAGTCGAGGCCGAGGCGGCGCAGACTCTGGTGCAGGCTGGCAAACAGATACTTGGCACTGCCGCCATCGCCATAGGGGCCATCCCACATCACGTAGCCCGCCTTGGTACTGATGATCAGCTCATCGCGATGGGCGGCCAGATCCTGCTTGAGCAGGCGACCGAAGCTTGTCTCGGCACTGCCCGGCGGTGGCCCGTAGTTGTTGGCCAGATCGAAGTGAGTGATACCCAGGTCGAATGCCTGACGCACCATGGCGCTCATCTGCTGGGGGGCGGCCTCTGCCCCGAAGTTATGCCAGAGCCCGAGGGCGATGGCGGGCAGGCGCAAGCCGTGGCGACCGACGGCGCGATAGGGCTGCTGCTGGTAGCGAGCCGGGTTGGCCTGATAGGGCTGATCCATACAAGTTCCTTTTGAATATCAATGTCATCGGTTTCAGTGGCTCGGGCCAGTCATGCCCGACATGGCAGACCTCTCCTGATCGCTCAGGGTCAGCGCCTCTCGCTGATCGCTCAAACCCGTGCTGGTTCAGCGAGGCTCAAAGCGGTAGCGGGTGAGGTGGTGATAGCGCTGACCCGGCAGCAGCCAGGGATCCCCCAGCTCGGGTCTGTTCGGGCTGTCCGGCAGCTGCTGGGCCTCCAGGCAGAGGCCGTCGTAATCCTGATAGCGCTGCCCGTCACGACCCAGGGTCTTGGCCAGCCAGTTGCCGGTGTAGAGCTGCAGCGAGGGCTGGTTGGTATGCACTTCCATCACCAGCTGTCCGTCACCCGAGACCAGCAGGGCGGCCCATTCCGATGGTGGCCCATTGAGCAGGAAGGCGTGATCGTAGCCCTTGGCCTGACGTTGCTGGGGGTGGCTCAGCCACTCATCCCCAAGGAGGCGACCGCCACGAAGATCGAAGGGGCCCTCGACAGCGTGGGGCGCCAAGGGCAGGCCGCTGGCATCCGTGGCGAGGAAGCGGTCCGCCTTCAGGGTGAGCTTGTGATGACGCACATCTCCCCCCCCATCGAGGTTGAAGTAGGCGTGGCTGGTCAGGCTGACCGGGGTCGGCGCATCGGTACTGACCCAGCACTCCACCACCAGATCCCGCTCCTCAAGCCGGTATTCCAGCGCCACCCTGAGGTTGCCGGGAAAGCCCTGATCCCCATCCGGGGAGAACAGGCTGAGCCGCACCCGGCTGGCCTCCAGGGTTTCAATCTGCCAGGGTTGGCGATGAAAACCCCCCGCCCCCCCATGGAGGGTGTGGGGAGGCTGATTGGCATCCAATGGCCAGCATTGGCCGTCTCGCGCAAGGGTTGCGCCCCCGATACGGTTGGCAAAACGTCCCGCCACCGCCCCCAGCCACACCTGCTGGGTCGGATAGTCGGCGTCGGAGCAGCCGAGCAGCAGCTCCCGCCTCATCCCACCAACCGGCAGACTCAGGGAGCTCAGGGTGGCACCAACATCGAGGCCGCGTAGCCGCAGCCCGCACTCATTTTCCAGCTCGAAGGATCTCACAGCCGACCCGCTCCGGCGCTGGCGCGGCAGACATAGCTGTCGGCCTGCAGGCCAAAACGGGCGGGATATTCGACGTCGATGGCGGCGATCACCTCATTCAAGCGCTCCGGGCGCAGCAGGGCGACCACGCAACCCCCGAAGCCACCGCCGGTCATGCGTACCCCGCCTTCGCTGCCAATCTTTGCCTTGATGATCTCCACCAGGCCATCGATGGGGGGCACTGTGATTTCGAAGTCATCGCGCATGGCGGTATGGGACTGCGCCATCAGTTCGCCGAGGCGTACCAGATCCCCTGAGGCGAGCGCCTCGGCGGCGGCCAGGGTGCGGCCATTCTCGCCGACGATGTGGCGGGCACGGCGATAGCAGGCCTCGTCCAGTCCGGTCTTGTTCGCCTCCAGGGTGGCGGCATCGAGGTCGCGCAGCGCCTTGACGCCGTAGTGACGGGCCGCGGCCTCGCACTGCTGGCGGCGCAGGTTGTATTCGCTGTCCACCAGGCCACGGCGCACGTTGGAGTTGATGATGAGCACAGCGAGATCCATCGGCATGGGGATGAGCCGACTCTCCAGGCTGCGGCAATCGAGCAGCAGGGCATGGTCCGGCTTGGCGCAGGCCGAGATCATCTGATCCATGATGCCGCAGTTGCAGCCGACAAACTGGTTCTCCGCCTGCTGACCGTTGAGGGCGATCTCGGCCTGGCTGAGGTCGAGGTTCAGCGCCTCCTTGAAGGCCTGGCCTATTGCCACCTCCAGGGAGGCGGAGGAGGAGAGCCCGGCCCCCTGGGGCACATTGCCGGAGACCACCAGATCCAGGCCGCGCAGGGGCTGGCCCCGCGCTTGCAGGTACTTCACCACGCCACGGATATAGTCGCTCCAGCGCTGGTCCGGGTGGTGCTCGATGGGAGCATCCAGGGAGAACTCGTCGTGCTCCTCCCCGTAGTCGGCGGCGATGACCCGCACCCTGGCATCCTGGCGCAGGCCGATGGCGACGCAGGTCTCGTAATCGATGGCGCAGGGCAGCACGAAGCCGTCGTTATAGTCGGTGTGCTCGCCGATGAGGTTGACCCGACCGGGCGCGCGGATCATCAGGTCGGCGGCCCGGCCAAACACCTTGTGGAAGAGGGCGCTGGCCCTGTGGCTGGGGTGATTCATGGGGTGGATCCTCGCATCTTGTAGTGGATGGGGCTCAAGGTACGCAGTCGCTCGGCGGCCTGCTCCGGGGTGAGATCGCGCTGGGTCTCGGCCAGCATCTCGAAGCCCACCATGAACTTGCGCACAGTGGCAGAGCGCAGCAGGGGCGGGTAGAAGTGGGCATGAAGCTGCCAGGCCTCGGGGCAAGTCGAGTGCGGCGGCGCGAAGTGCCAGCCCATGGAGTAGGGGAAGCTGTACTCGAACAGGTTGTCGTAGCGGCTGGTGAGCTCCTTGAGGGCCAGGGCCAAGTCCTGCTGCTGCGCCGGGCTGAGATCCAGCATGGAGGGCACATGGGCCTTGGGCAGCAACAGGGTTTCGAACGGCCAGGCGGCCCAGAAGGGGACCACCGCCAGCCAGTGTTCGCTCTCCACCACGATGCGGGATCTATCTTTCAGTTCCCGTTCCACATAGTCGAGCAGCAGGGGGCGGCCATGCTCGGCCAGCCACTGCTGCTGGCGCTCCTGCTCCCTGGCTATCTCGTTGGGCAGAAAATCGCTGCCCCAGATCTGACCATGGGGGTGAGGGTTGGAGCAGCCCATGACGGCGCCCTTGTTTTCAAAGACTTGCACCCAATCCCACTGCTGGGATAGCTCGGCCACCTGGTCGCGCCAGGTATGGATCACCGCCTCTATCTCGGGCAGGGCCAGCTCGGGCAGGGTCTTGCCGTGATCCGGCGAGAAGCAGATGACCCGGCTGGTGCCACGGGCCGCCTCCAGTTGCAGCAGCGGATCCTGGCCCTCCTGCGCAGCCGGGGTGTCCTGCATCAGGGCGGCAAAGTCGTTGGTGAAGACGAAGGTGTCGCTGTAGTCGGGGTTCTTGTCGCCACTGACGCGGGTATTGCCGGCGCAGAGAAAACAGTCGGGATCATGGGCGTGGCCCGGCGCCTCGCTTATCTTCTCAATCTGGCCCTGCCAGGGGCGCTTGGCCCTGTGGGGGGAGACCAGCACATACTGGCCGGTCAGGGGATTGAAGCGGCGGTGGGGGTGATCCAGGGGATCGAACATCATCACACCTCGTGACTGTCTGTCATGGAAAGGGAGGCTATGGCACCGGGCCGTAGCGAGCGGGTAGCGGCGGTCAGCAAGCGGCTCATTGGTCATAACCCTGGGGGTTGAGGGATTGCCAGCGCCAGCTGTCGGCGCACATGGCCGGGAGATCCCGGGTGGCATGCCAGCCCAGCTCACGTTCGGCCTTGGCGGGATCGGCCCAGCACTCGGCGATGTCTCCCGGGCGCCTTGGTTCCAAGGCGTAGGGAACAGGTCGGCCGCATGCCTGCTCGAATGCCTGAACCATTTGCAATACGCTCTGGGGCTGGCCCGTTCCCAGGTTATAGGCATGAACGCCGGGGCGACTGACGCAGTGTTGCAGCGCCTTGACGTGGCCCTCTGCGAGATCCATCACATGGATATAGTCGCGAACACCTGTGCCATCCAGGGTGGGGTAATCGTTACCAAATACCGATAATTGCGGGCGTCTGCCGATGGCCACCTGAGTCAAAAAGGGCATGAGATTGTTGGGCATGCCCTGGGGATCCTCCCCCATGGTGCCGGATTCATGGGCACCAACCGGATTGAAATAACGCAGTTGCGTCATGCTCCACTGGGGTTCGGCGGCCTGCAGATCCTCGAGGATCTGCTCGATGATCAGCTTGGATCTGCCATAGGGGTTGGTGGCCGAGCGGGGGAACTCCTCGCGGATCGGCACGCTGGCCGGATCGCCATAGACAGTAGCCGAGGAGCTGAATACCAGGTTGTGCACCTGGGCCCGCGCCATGGCCTGTAGCAAATCCAAGGTACCGGCGACATTGTTCTGGTAATAGGCCAGCGGGATCCGGGTCGATTCACCGACGGCCTTGAGCGCGGCAAAGTGGATGACGGCGCTAATCTCATGCTCGGTGAAGATGCGATCCAGCAGGGCGGAATCCCTGATATCCCCTTGATAAAAAACAGGCTTCTGACCAGAAATGGTGGCGATGCGATCCAGCACGGCCAGCTTGCTGTTGCAGAGATTATCCAGGATCAGCGGTGTGATACCCGCGGCCTGCAGTGCGAGGCAAGTGTGGCTGCCTATGTAGCCGCAACCGCCTGTGACCAATACCTTCATCCCTTGTCTCCGGTAAAGGGGGTGTGGATCAGGAGTCTAGCCGAGCCTCTGATGGCTAAACTGTGAGCGGGTTAACAATATTGTGTAAACGATTACACTCTTTTGTTTATAGCCGACTCGGGGGCAGTGCGCTTTTCCCCTGTTATCAAAGGGATTGCTGGTTATAATGACCCGGTCGCGGTCAGTGAAAAGAGTGAAAACAGCATGAGCACCATCAAGGATGTCGCCCGTCTTGCCAATGTCTCGGTGGCAACGGTTTCACGGGTGATGAACAACTCTCCCAAGGCGAGTGCCACCTCGCGCGCCCTGGTCCAGCAGGCCATGGCGGAGCTGGGTTACACCCCCAACGCCAACGCGCGGGCCCTGGTCAGCCGTACCTGTGACACCATGGGGGTGGTGGTCAATGATGTGGCCGATCCCTTCTTCGGCGCCCTGATCAAGGGGGTGTCCGGGGTCGCCGTGGAGCGGGGCTTGCACCTGTTGATGGGTAATGGTTTTCACAATGCGGAGCAGGAGCGGGGCGCCATCGAGCTGCTGATCGGCAAACGCTGTGAGGCCCTGGTGGTTCACAGCAAGGTGCTCAGTGACGAAGTGCTGATTGATTACGCCATGCGAGTACCAGGCATGGTATTGATTAATAGAGATATTCCCGCCTTGAAGGGGCGCTGTATCTCCCTCAACAACAGCTTGGGGGCCGCCACCGCCACGCGCCATCTGCTGGAGCTGGGTCATCGCCGTATTGGTTTCCTCGGTTCGGATCACGCCATCGAAGATGCCAGCTCCCGGTTGCAGGGCTATCGCGACGCCCTGAGCGATGCGGGGGTGGTGGCAGATGCCGAACTGGTGGAGTGTGGCACCCCCAATGAAGAGGGGGGAGAGCGCGCCATGCTCAATCTGCTCGCCAAGGGGCTGAAGGTGACCGCTCTGGTGGCCTACAACGACGCCATGGCGGCCGGCGCCATCTCCGTGTTGGCCGATAACGGCTTCAAGGTGCCGGAGGAGGTGTCCGTGGTTGGCTTCGATGACATCATCTACGCCAGATACCTGAGACCCAAACTCTCTACCATGCGCTACCCCATCGAGCTCATGGCGGCCCAGGCGGCCAAGTTGGCGCTGCAGCTGGCCGCAGGTGAAGGTGAGGCGCAACAGAGCCGCATCTATACGCCGACCCTGATCAATCGTCACTCGGTCGCCCCCCTGCGCAGTTAAATCCCCACCTTGGCCTCGTTTAGACAGCAGACCCGCCTGATGGCGGGTCTGCTGTTTCTGGCATATTCAGCGATGCCACCGTGGCAGGAGGTTGAGGGATCTGCGGCCAGCTCCCCCGATCGACGGGACAATGCGGGTTGCTCGCATGATGACTATTGTGACTCTCACCCCGCATTATTCTGGCCTTATCTATCGAAGTGTAATCGTTTACATCTTTGTGAGGCAGATCGCCGTTTCCCCATAAAAACTTCACTACACTGCAGCTGTTTTCCGAATAATCAGGGAGAGGAAACATGCTCAGGGAGATTCTGGCGCGCCGAGACTGGCAGAACCAAGGGGTAACCTCGGTCAATCGCCTAGCGGCGCATACCCCCCTCGCCAGTTGGCGCGACGAAGAGGCGGCACGTGCCGATCTGCCCTCCGACTCCCGCTTGCTGCTCGACGGCGACTGGCACTTCTCCTTCTTCGAGACTCCCGAGCTGGTGCCCGAGCAGTGGGTTCAGCAGGATCTGGCCGATGCCTGCCTCATCCGGGTGCCCGGCAACTGGCAACTAGATGGTGCCTATCCGGGCACACGGCCGCAGACCGATGGCCCCATCTACACCAATATCAAGTACCCCTTCCTCTGTGATCCTCCTCGGGTGCCAAGCCAGAATCCGACCGGTTGCTACTCTCGCAACCTGCATTTACCCGCCAATTGGCTGGCTTCGGGACAGACGCGCATCATCCTGGATGGAGTCAGCAGCGCCTGCCATCTGTTTTGCAACGGCCACTGGGTTGGTTATTCCCAGGACAGCCGCCTGCCCGCCGAGTTCGACCTGACTCCTTGTCTGCGCGAGGGGGAGAACCGGATAGCCCTGTTGGTGCTGCGCTGGTCCGATGGTTCTTATCTCGAGGATCAGGACATGTGGTGGCTTTCCGGCATCTTCCGCTCGGTCACGCTGCTCCATAAGCCTGAGCGCCACATCGCCGATCTGCGTATCACCCCGTTGCTCGATGCCTGCTACCGGGATGCGCGGCTCACGCTGGCGGTGCGGGTGGCGGGTGGCGCCGGACTGAGTCTGAGAGCCACCCTCTATCAGGGTGATCAGCCGGTGACCAGTCTGGAGCAGGGAGTGGGTACGGCCATCATCGATGAGAAAGGGAGCTTTGAGGACCATGCCGAACTGATCCTGAAGGTGGACAATCCCGCCAAGTGGAGCGCCGAGACCCCGCACCTCTATCGTCTGACCCTGACCCTGCTCGATGAGCGGGGTACCCCCATAGAGAGCGAGGCCCATGATGTGGGCTTTCGGGCGGTGGAGATCCAGGGCGGCCTGCTGCGGCTCAACGGTCAGCCCTTGCTGATCCGTGGCGCCAATCGTCATGAGCATGATCCCGCCCGGGGTCATGCCATCGATGTGGCCAGCATGGCGCGGGATCTGATCCTGATGAAGCAGCACAACTTCAACGCGGTGCGCTGCGCCCATTACCCCAACCATCCCGAATTCTACCGGCTCTGTGACAGGCTGGGTCTCTATGTGGTGGATGAGGCCAATCTGGAGACCCACGGCATGAGTCCCATGGGGCGCCTGGCGCAGGATCCCGACTGGAGCGGGGCCTTTTTGGAACGGGTCACCCGGCTGGTCGCTCGCGATTTCAACCACCCCAGCATCATCATCTGGTCCCTGGGCAATGAGTCCGGCTATGGGGCGGCCCACGATGCCATGTATGCCTGGGTCAAGCGGGCAGACCCGAGCCGACCGGTCCAGTACGAGGGGGGCGGTGCCGACACCCCGGCCACCGACATCATCTGCCCCATGTATGCCCGTACCCATCAGGATCAACCCTTCCCGGCGGTGCCCAAGTGGGCGCTGACCAAGTGGATCGGCCTGCCTGGCGAGCAGCGGCCGCTGATCCTGTGCGAATACGCTCACGCCATGGGCAACAGCCTGGGTGGCTTCGCCGAATATTGGCGGGCATTTCGTGACCATCCTCGCCTGCAGGGTGGCTTTGTCTGGGATTGGGTCGATCAGGGACTCGACAAGTTGACCGAGGATGGCCGCCATTTCTGGGCCTATGGCGGTGATTTTGGCGATCTGCAAAACGATCGCCAGTTCTGCATCAACGGCTTGCTGTTCCCGGACAGGACGCCCCATCCCGCATTGTTCGAGGCCAAGCGGGCCCAGCAGCCGTTCCGCTTCGAGCTGCTGTCACACAGCCCTCTGGTGGTACGCATCGAGAGCGAGCTGCTGTTTCGCGTGACGGATAACGAGCGGCTACGTTGGCGGTTGTGCGAGCAAGGGGTGGTGCTGCAAGAGGGTGAATGCCCACTCACCTTGGCGCCTCAGGCGGCGCTGACCCTGACCCTGCTGCCCACTCTGCCTGCTTTCGCTGCCGGCACGCTGGCCTGGCTGGATCTCTGCATCGAGCAAGTGAATGCCACCCCCTGGTCAGCCCCGGATCATGACGTAGGGCGCCAGCAGTTTTCCCTGCCGACCCCTCTCGCACTCCCTCAACCCCGGACATCGGCTCGATTGATGGAGCAGGCTGAGAGTTGGCACGTGCTGGCCGGTGAGAGCCAATGGTGTCTGGACAAGGAGAGTGGCCGCATCACGGGTTGGCGCAAGGGTGGCCGTGAGCGTCTCCTCGGGGAGCTGGCGGATCACTTCTACCGTGCGCCACTGGATAACGACATCGGCACCAGCGAGGCGGATCATCAGGATCCCCACTCCTGGATTGCTCGCTGGCAACAGGCCGGGCTCGGTGAGCTGAGCCACCGTTGCCTGGGGATAACGCGAGTGGGGGAGGCCAGCCTGCTGGTGGAGCATGGCTACTTCGTCGGCGAGCAACTGAAGATCCTGACTCACTGGCGCCACGACTTCGAGGCAGGCGGCGCCATGAGGCTTGCCATCGACGCCCTGGTGAGTGATGACTTCCCCTCCTTGCCCCGGATTGGCGCCAGCCTCTGGTTGGCGGAGACAGTCGACAGTATCGAGTGGCTAGGCCGTGGCCCTCATGAGAACTATCCGGATCGCTGTCTGAGCGCGGACCTCGGTCGTTGGCAACTGCCCATTGCCGCGCTGCACACCCCCTATATTTTCCCCACCGACAATGGCCTGCGTACTCAGGTTCGGGCGTTGCAGCTCGCCGACCTCAGGGTCGAGGGGGAGTTTCACTTCAGCATCAGTCCCTACCGTCAGTCGCAGCTGACCGAGGCCCGCCATCAGACCGACCTGATTGCAGAGGGGGGTCTGCACCTGTGCCTCGATGGTTTCTATATGGGGATCGGGGGGGATGACTCCTGGAGCCAGAGCGTGCGCCCTGAATATTGGCTGACACCGGGGAGATACTATTGGAACTCTGTACTAAGCTGACTTCGGCGACAGAAGCTGACATTTACCCCAGTGACAGAAAGGTTCAAACAGGCCTCAAGTTAATATAACCATTTGTTTTATATCAAACAAATCACAATGTAACAGAGTGTAAACGTTTTCATTTTGTCGTCAGGATCACAGATTAAATGACAACAACCTGATTACATTAGACTTACACCAGCTCGATTGGTGTACAGCTTTCCTACAAAACAGATAGACACACCGGAGCATAACAATGAGAAAAATCACGACAGTTGCCGCCCTGCTGATGGGACTGACGGCAGGCGCCACCGCCCACGCTGAAACCCGTATCGGGGTTACCGTCTATAAGTACGACGATAACTTCATGGCAGTTGTTCGCAAGGCGATCGAGAAGGAAGCGGCGGCGACCCCGAGTGTGGAACTGCTGATGAATGACTCCCAGAATGACCAGTCCAAGCAGAACGACCAGATCGACGTGCTGTTGGCCAAGGGCGTCAAGGCCCTGGCGATCAACCTGGTCGATCCGGCCGCAGCCCCTGTCGTGATTGAGAAGGCCCGTGGCGAAGAGATCCCGGTTGTGTTCTACAACAAGGAACCGAGTGCCGCCGATCTGGCCAGCTATGACAAGGCCTACTACGTGGGCACCGACTCCAAGGAGTCGGGCATCATCCAGGGTCAGCTGATCGCCAAACACTGGAAAGCTCACCCTGAGTGGGACTTGAACAAAGATGGCATCATCCAGTTCGTACTGCTCAAGGGCGAGCCGGGCCACCCGGATGCGGAAGCCCGTACCACCTACGTCATCAAGACCCTGAACGATGGCGGCCTCAAGACCGATCAACTGCACATGGATACCGGTATGTGGGATACCGCCATGGCCAAAGACAAGATGGATGCCTGGATCTCCGGCCCCAACGCCAACAAGATTGAAGTCGTCATCGCCAACAACGATGGCATGGCAATGGGCGCCGTCGAGTCGCTGAAGGCGCAAGGCAAGTCAGCGATTCCGGTATTCGGTGTCGATGCGCTGCCCGAGGCGCTGGCTATGGTCAAGAGCGGTGCCATGGCAGGTACAGTGCTGAACGATGCGGCCAACCAGGCGAAGGCCACCTTCGATCTGACCAAGAATCTGGCGGAAGGCAAACCGGCCGGGGAAGGTACCAAGTGGAACATCGTCGACAAGGTCGTCCGTGTTGCCTACGTGGGTGTAGATAAAGACAACCTGTCTCAATTCGAGTAATCCCCCCTCCAGGGCAAGGGAGATCCCCTTGCCCTTTTTTCAACCAGATGTGATGGCTGATATGACAACACAGCAACAATCAGAATGGCTGTTGGAGATGATTGACGTCAGTAAGAGTTTTCCTGGCGTCAAGGCACTCGATAATGTCAATTTACGGGTCCGTCCTCATTCTGTGCATGCGTTGATGGGCGAGAACGGGGCAGGGAAATCCACGCTGCTCAAATGCCTGTTCGGCATCTATGAGAAAGATCAGGGCAAGATCTTCTTCAAGGGACAAGAGATCAACTTCACCTCCTCCAAAGAGGCGTTGGAGAATGGCGTTTCCATGGTGCATCAGGAGCTGAACCTGGTATTGCAACGCACCGTGATGGACAACATGTGGCTCGGCCGCTACCCCACCAATGGTTGGTTCGTCGATCACAACAAGATGTACCAGGACACCAAACACATTTTTGACGAGCTGGATATCGACATCGATCCCCGGGTCAAAGTGGGCACCCTGTCGGTGTCCCAGATGCAGATGATCGAGATCGCCAAGGCATTCTCCTACGATGCCAAGATCGTCATCATGGATGAGCCGACCTCCTCCCTGACCGAGAAAGAGGTCAACCACCTTTTCAAGATCATCAACAAGCTGAAAGAGAAGGGCTGCGGCATCGTCTACATCTCCCACAAGATGGAGGAGATCTTCCAGCTATGTGACGAGATCACCATATTGCGGGATGGCCAATGGGTGGCGACTCAACCGCTCAAGGGCATGACCATGGATCAGATCATCGGCATGATGGTTGGCCGTGAATTGACCCAGCGCTTCCCGGAAAAAACCAACCAGCCGAAAGAGGTGATCCTCGAGGTCGAGCACCTGACGGCCAAGAACCAACCCTCCATTCAGGACGTGACCTTCAACCTGCACAAGGGCGAGATCCTCGGTATCGCCGGGCTGGTGGGGGCCAAGCGCACCGACATCGTCGAGACCCTGTTCGGGATCCGCGACCACAGCGAAGGGGTCATCAAGCTTCATGGCAAGCAAGTGGCGAACCATACGGCCCACGAGGCCATCTTGAACGGTTTCGCCCTGGTGACGGAGGAGCGCCGCTCCACCGGTATCTATTCGCGCCTCGATATCGCCTTCAACTCCCTGATCGCCAACATGGACAGCTACAAGGGCTCCATGGGGCTGCTCAGCAACAAAAAGATGAAGAGCGACACCCAGTGGGTCATCGACTCCATGCGGGTCAAGACCCCGACCCAACAGACGCAGATCGGCTCCCTGTCCGGCGGCAACCAGCAGAAGGTCATCATCGGCCGCTGGCTGCTGACTCAGCCGGAAATTCTGATGCTGGATGAGCCGACTCGCGGCATTGATGTGGGCGCCAAGTTCGAGATCTACCAACTCATCCTGGAGCTGGCCAAGAAGGACAAGGGCATCATCATCATCTCCTCAGAGATGCCTGAGCTGCTGGGGATCACAGACCGCATCATGGTCATGAGCAATGGCCGGGTCGCCGGGATCGTCAATACCAAAGAGACTGACCAGAGCGAGATATTGCGCCTGGCCTCTCTGTACCTCTAGAGACAGGAAGATATTTATGGAGTCGGCTAAAAATTTCAATCTGATGCAGGCGCTCAAAGAGAACGCCATCTACCTGGTGCTGCTGGTGCTGCTCATGATCATCGTGATCCAGGAGCCATCCTTCCTGAGCCTCACCAACCTCAGCAACATCCTGACCCAGTCTTCGGTGCGGGTCATCATAGCGCTGGGTGTGGCAGGTATCATCATCACCCAGGGCACCGATTTGTCGGCGGGTCGTCAAGTTGGCCTGGCGGCGCTGATCGCCGCCACCATGCTGCAGTCGCTGACCAACGTCAACAAGGTGTTCCCCGCCCTGGGGGAGGTGCCCATTCCCATGGTGATCCTGCTGGTCTGTGCCGTGGGTGCGCTGATAGGTCTCGTCAATGGCCTGATCGTGGCCTACCTGAACGTGACGCCCTTCATCACCACCCTGGGCACCATGATCATCGTCTACGGCATCAACTCGCTGTACTTCGATTCCGTGGGCGCCTCTCCGGTGGCGGGCTTTGACCCCCGCTTCTCCAGTTTCGCCCAGGGGTTCATCAGGATAGGTAGCTTCAAGCTCTCCTATCTCACCTTCTATGCAGCCATCGCCAGCGTCTTCGTCTGGGTGTTGTGGAACAAGACCCGCTTTGGCAAAAACATCTTCGCCATCGGCGGCAACCCTGAAGCCGCCAAGGTGTCCGGCGTCAACGTGGCCGTCAACCTGGTGATGATCTATGCCCTGGCCGGTGTCTTCTACGCCTTCGGCGGCATGCTGGAAGCGGGGCGGGTCGGCAGCGCCACCAACAACCTCGGCTTCATGTATGAGCTCGATGCCATCGCGGCCTGCGTGGTGGGCGGGGTGTCGTTTGCCGGTGGTGTGGGCACGGTTGCCGGGGTGATCACCGGGGTGCTCATCTTTACCCTGATCAACTACGGCCTGACCTATATCGGCGTCAGTCCTTATTGGCAGTTCATCATCAAGGGCGGCATCATCATCTTGGCGGTGGCGTTGGATTCGATGAAATACGCCAAGAAGAAGTAAGCAGATTGGCAGCTAGAAAACGCAGGTTCGCCCTGCGTTTTCTTTTGGAGGTACCATGGCTTTTAAGATCAAGATATATGCGCTCCTGCTTCTGGCCATTTTGATCACGGTCGCCACCTCCTGGGTGAGCGTCAATCACTTCATCAGCGGTTACATCCGTGACCAGGCAAGCCACAACATCGATGAGCAGATCACCCTGGTCAAAGAGAAGCTGGCGGGGGACATCAATCAGAAGATAGTGCTGGCGGCCAACCTCAACTTCGGGGTGACCAACGTCAAGAAGACCCTGGAGGAGACGGGGTTCCTCAACATCGTCAAGGTGATTGGGGACATGGCCTTCGACACCAACGGCGTCATCAAGGAGCCGGCCCGGGTCGAGGCGCTGCGCCAGCTGATCCCCCAGGCCCGCAATCAGATCCAGGTAAGCGGTTTGCAACAGATAGAGGGCAAGCCTGCCATCTCCATCCTGGTGCCGCGCGGTGATGATTCTGCCTACATCTATTACCTCGACATGAGTGAGTTCAGCGCCCTGCTGCAGAAGATGAGTGGCGAAGGACGTCACTTCGAACTGGCCGATAGCCAGGGGCAGCTGCTCTATAGCGACAAACCGGATGGCGAGTCCTTCCCCAAGCTGCATGAGCTGGACATTCGCGGTCAGCCATGGCGACTGACCGGCTTCGTCGACCAGACCTACATCCGGGCCATGACCCAGGCCATCAACGGCAAGATCACCCTGGCTCTGCTGGGGGTGGCTCTGGTGGTGATGGTGCTGGCCATGGTGGCGTTCAACCTGGCTTATAGACCTATTTTGTCCTTGAAGGGATTGGTGCTGGCCCTCTCCGAGGGGAATGGGGATCTGACCCGGCGTTTACAGGTGACAAGCCATGATGATCTCGGCCAGATCTCGGCGGGCATCAATCGCTTCATCGCCCAGCTGCAGGAGATGATGCAGGAGGTGAGCCAGGCCAGCGGTCAGTTGCATAGCGAGATAGGGGGACTGACCGGGCAAACCCAGGCAGCTCAACGGCTGCTGGCAACCCATGTCAGCGAGACGGAACAGGTCGTCACGGCAGTCAACGAGATGAGCGCCACCGCCGTCTCAGTCTCCCGTAGCGCCGCCGATACTGCCACGCTCACTCGCCAGAGCGAACAGCTTGCCAATGCCTCACGGGCGGTGGTGGATGACGCCATGCGCAGCGTCATGGCCCTGGTGGACGAGGTGGAAGCGACTTCGGGTTCGGTACAAGCCATGCAGCAAGAGGTGCAGCAGATTGGCTCTGTCTTGGGCGTCATCGGCAGCATTGCCGAGCAGACGAATTTATTGGCGCTCAATGCCGCCATTGAAGCGGCGCGTGCCGGCGAGCAGGGGCGGGGATTTGCGGTGGTGGCCGATGAGGTTCGCTCCCTGGCGGCACGCACTCAACAGAGCACGGCAGAGATACAGGCCATGCTGACCCGTTTGCAGCGCGGCAGCAGTGGGGTGGTTGAGGCCATGTCCATGACAAGGCAACGCTGCCAGAGCGCCGCCGAGAACACGACACGGGTCAATGAATCTCTGGATACGATGATGGGCGAGGTGGTGGAGATCAATGGCCTCATCACTCATATCGCCACTGCCGCTGAGCAGCAGAGTGCCGTCGCTGAGGAGATCAATCGCAACATGAGTGCCATCGCCGAGGTGATCCGCCAACTGAAGGGTAATGGTGAGGCGACGGTGGCAAGCTCGGGGGCCATGAAGCAGACTTATGACCGGCTGGGCCGGATAGTGGCGCACTTTCGTCTGGCGTAGCCAGAGGGGAGATAAGCAGAAGAGTGAGTAGGCATCACGGAGTGATGAGCGGGGTGGCGAAAGCCGCCCTTTACTATTGATGCGGGGAGCTTATGGCAAAAATCCAAAAAAGATGGGGGCGACTTGCGTCGCCCCCGATAGTCTTATCGTTCATATCCGTGAACGAAGTTGCTCCCTGCAATCCCTGACTATACCTCTTCCTTTAGGTTTCCCCTTCCCAATCCTTTGGGGTGTCCTTTAGCCATCATGGCCTGACGAGTCATCCATTCCCGTCGCACTTTCTCCATCCTGGGAGGTGTCCTTTACCACATCCTGTGGTGAGTCCATTTGCCCAACCCTGGCAGCCAATCTTCCTGATTGACTTCAACTGCGTCCGTGCAGGAGTAACTATAAGGATTTTCGACTGGCTCACAACGTCATCTTGAAAAACGTTTTGGCCGCTCGCCTTGTCATTCATGTGTCGCTGTATTTTTTTTATTACAAATCAATTTATTACAATTTATTTGTGCTGTTTATAAGATCTATCAATCCGATTATACCTGCCCAGAGATGGGCGTATTGCTCACGCATTAAATGGCGAATATCTCACAACTGTTTCAAGCCAGTCTCAGTCGGGCTCACTCGAATGGATTAAGCCACAGGATCTGCATCTGTTGGTGCGGGTGATGACGTCGGGAGCAGCTGCCATGGCGGCATGGGTTGTGGGGCTTGGTGCCCGGATTCTTGTTCAGGATACCGGGGTGAACCGCCAGGCAAGTTTCAGCAAGGTGCCTCTCAAGACGGGGAAGGCGAGCGATGCAGCCCGTGCCATGCCGGTCACCATGGCGACAGGAGGCGAGGGGTAGCCGTCGGGGGACGCAGGGCGCTCTGGCAGCGAGCGAATGGCAGGGCAGCCAGCGTAACGATCGGATATGGCTATTGGGGGATGGGGAGAAGATGCAAGGGAAGGCTCGCCTTCCCTTGCATTGCATTGCAGCTTAGTAGTGTTGAGTGCCACCGCGCCAGATGCAGACATATTCGGGTACCAGCATTTGCGGCATGTTGTCGACATGGCATACCACCAGCGGCATGGCGGGGGCACCGTCTGCCTGAGCCAGGGTTGGCGTCATGGGCAGAACCAGCGCGGCAAGCAGAAGCAGGGGTTTGATGTTCATGGAACTCTCCTTGATGACATTTATGACGGAAGCGTTAACGTCATATGGATACCGTTGTGATCCGGATCACTTTTCTAGTTAAGTTGAGCAAACCCCCACTGCAAGGATTTGTCATAAATTCAACTAATGAAAAAAGTTTCAAAATAGTGGAAGTCGATGTCATGGGAGGGACAAGCCGCAAGATGCGGTTTTATTGCATAGTCAGCCGGACAGCCCCATTTCTCTTGGGGCCAGCAGCCCTTCCCCCACTATCCTGAGTCCCTTGCTTTGATCCAGAACAATAAAATATCTATGCACGAAATCGTAGGGAGATGACTTTTTATCTCGCTGAGCTCCCCGCAATGGCGAGTGAAAAATTCAAACTCTTGCATATAAAGCCAGTCATGGCTGAGCGTCACAGTTAAGTTGTTGTATTAATTTAATTAAAATTGTATTTGGTACTTATGTAATATGAGTTTACCCCATGGCAACCTGGCCGAGAAAAGGAATAAAAGCGTATGGAAATGAATGATTATGCGATGCGTCCAGGAGCTTAATTGCTGGTTATGTCGGTGGGGTCAAATAAATGCGCTGCATTTTATTCAGCTATAGCTCGATGTGATCTAAGTCTGGTTTTTCATGTTTTCACAGACCTAATCTCTACCTCGAAAGGCAGAGGCAGGATAGAACACAAGCCGAATACCCTACAAAAAGAATATCCCGCCTTGGCCATGAGAAAGAATAGAAGGAGTCTATTCAATCACTCGCATGGACCCCAGAAAGACGGAATATAACCATGAGCAAATTTTATGTAGGTTCTGAAGTTGGCCAACTGCGTCGTGTCATGTTGCATCGCCCCAATCTCAGTCTCAAGCGTCTGACCCCTTCCAACTGTCAGGACCTGCTGTTTGACGATGTCCTCTCTGTTGAGCGGGCTGGCGAGGAGCATGACAAGTTCGCCCAAGTGCTGCGCGATCAGAATGTCGAAGTCTTCCTGCTGACCAACCTGCTGGCCGAAACCCTGGATGTGCCAGAAGCCAAAGCCTGGCTGCTGCAACATCAGGTCTCCGATTATCGCCTCGGCACCGCCCTGGCCAATGACGTGCGCTGCTTCCTGGCTGACATGCCGCACCGCGAGCTGGCCCGCATCCTCTCCGGCGGCCTGACCTACGCCGAGATGCCCTTCAGTGGCGTCAACATGGTGGTCGGCATGCACGCCCCGACCGACTTCATCATAGAGCCGCTGCCCAACCACCTCTTTACCCGTGACACCTCCTGCTGGGTCTACGGTGGCGTCTCCATCAACCCCATGGCCAAGGCCGCCCGTCGCCGTGAGACCAACCATGTGAAGGCCATCTACCGCTGGCACCCGCAGTTCGCCGGTCAGGACTTCATCAAGTACTTCGGTGACGAGGATCGTGACTACGACAACTCCACCATCGAAGGCGGTGACGTGCTGGTCATCGGCCGCGGCGCCGTGCTCATCGGCATGTCCGAGCGCACCACCCCCCAAGGGGTCGAACACCTGGCGCGCAGCCTGTTCAAACACGGCCAGGCCAAGCAGGTCATCGCCATGCAACTGCCGAAACATCGCAGCTGCATGCACCTCGACACCGTCATGACCCACATGGACATAGACACCTTCTCCGTCTATCCGGAAGTCATCCGCAAGGATGTGAACTGCTGGAGCCTGACCCCGGGCGGTGCCAGTGGCATGAACATCAAGGAAGAGGGTTACTTCGTGACCGCCATCGAGAAGGCGCTGGGTGTGGATCAGCTCAAGCTCATCACCACCGGTGGCGACAGCTTCGAAGCCGAGCGCGAGCAGTGGAACGATGCCAACAACGTGCTGACAGTGCGTCCTGGCGTGGTCGTGGGTTACGAGCGCAACACCTACACCAACGAGAAATACGACAAGGCCGGCATCACTGTGCTGTCCATCCCGGGTGAAGAGCTGGGACGTGGCCGCGGCGGCGCCCGCTGCATGAGCTGCCCGATGGAACGTGACGGCATCTAACAAGACGGCGTGGCGCCGGCAGAGGCTGGCGCCACACAGACCCCGAATCGAGATCAACCACTATGAAAAAACCAACTGTCGTCGTCGCCCTGGGGGGCAATGCCCTGCTCCGTCGCGGTGAGCCGCTTGAAGCTGATATCCAGCGCAAGAACATCGCCACCGCCGCCAAGACCATCGCCCAGATCGCCCAGGAATACAACGTGGTACTGGTGCACGGCAACGGCCCGCAGGTCGGCCTGCTGGCCCTGCAAAACAGCGCCTATACCAAGGTGTCCCCCTATCCGCTGGATGTGCTGGGCGCCGAGACCCAGGGCATGATCGGCTACATGCTGATCCAGGAGCTGAAGAACCTGATGCCGAGCAGCAACGTCACCGCGCTGCTGACCCAGGTGCAGGTCGACCCCAAGGATCCTGCCTTCGCCAATCCGACCAAGTTTATCGGTCCCGTCTATGAAGAAGCCGAAGCCCGCGCCCTGGCGGTCGAGAAGCAGTGGAGCGTCAAGGCTGACGGCAAGTTCTTCCGCCGCGTGGTGCCGTCCCCGCTGCCCCAGCGCATCGTCGAAGGCGATGCCATCGAGACCCTGATCGCCCAGGGACACCTCATCATCTGTACCGGTGGTGGTGGCATTCCGGTGACCTGGGATGGCCAGCGTCTGACCGGCATCGAAGCCGTCATCGACAAAGACATGTCTGCCGCCTACCTGGCCAAGCAGATCAAGGCCGACGCCCTGCTGATCCTGACCGACGCCGATGCCGTCTACCTGGATTGGGGCAAGCCGACCCAGCACCCGCTGCGGGTCACCAGCCCGGCCGAGCTGGCTGGCGTCCAGTTCGATGCAGGCTCCATGGGGCCGAAGATCGAGGCGTCCTGTGAATTTGTCAAAGCGACCGGCGGCATGGTCGGGATCGGCTCCCTGGAAGATGGTCTGGCCATCCTCAGGGGCGAGGCGGGCACCAATATAGTCGCCACCCATACCGTGAATGCCTGAGTAACCGAACAACTTTGTACTGTGTATGCGTAGTCAATAACACTGCCCAAATTGGTCTGAACAAATATAGAGAGAACTCATCATGGCTTTTAATCTGCGTAACCGTAACTTCCTGAAACTGCTGGACTTCACCCCGCGCGAAATCCAATACATGATCGACCTGGCCATCGACCTGAAGAAGGCCAAATACGGTGGCTATGAGCGCAAGCATCTGGGCGGCAAGAACATTGCCCTGATCTTCGAGAAGACCTCCACCCGCACCCGTTGTGCCTTCGAAGTCGCGGCCTTCGACCAGGGCGCCCAGGTCTCCTACCTCGGCCCAAGCGGTTCCCAGATTGGCCACAAGGAGTCCATGAAGGACACCGCCCGTGTGCTGGGCCGCATGTATGACGGCATCGAATACCGTGGCTACGGCCAGGAGATAGTGGAAGAGCTGGGCGCCTATGCCGGTGTGCCGGTCTGGAACGGCCTGACCAACGAATTCCACCCGACCCAGATCCTGGCCGACTTCATGACCATGCTGGAGCACGGCAAGGGCAAGCGCCTGGACCAGATCAAGTTCGCCTACCTGGGTGACGCCCGCAACAACATGGGTAACTCCCTGATGGTCGGTGCCGCCAAGATGGGCATGGACATCCGCCTGGTGGCGCCGAAAGCCTTCTGGCCGGAAGAAGAGCTGGTCGCCCAGTGCCGCCTGATCGCCGAAGAGACCGGCGCCCGCATCACCCTGACCGAAGATGTGAAAGAGGGTGTGCTGGGTACCGACTTCCTCTACACCGACGTCTGGGTCTCCATGGGTGAAGCGAAAGAAGCCTGGGATCAGCGGGTGAAACTGATGACCCCCTATCAGGTCAACATGGACGTCATCAACGCCACCAAGAACCCGGATGTGAAGTTCATGCACTGCCTGCCGGCGTTCCACAACGATGAGACCACCATGGGTAAGGAAGTGGCTGACAAATATGGCATGAAGGGTCTGGAAGTGACCGAGGACGTGTTCGAATCCGAGCACAGCATAGTATTCGACGAGGCCGAAAACCGGATGCACACCATCAAGGCAGTGATGGTTGCTACGCTGGGCGACTAAGGTCGCAGTAGTGGTGCCGGGGGGCAACCCCCGGCTTTTCGACCATGTGACGGCGGCATAATACCTCGAACCCTACGACCCGCAGCTTGCATGGATACCGCAGAAGGAAGCTGGACCATGACTAAATTCAAGTTCCCATCAGCCTACACGATATTGTTTGTGCTGATCGCCCTGGTGGCCGCCCTGAGCTGGGTAGTGCCGGCCGGCAAATACGACATGATAATGAACGACGCCCTCGGCAAGGAAGTGCCGGTGGCGGGGACCTACAAGCTGGTAGAGGCCAATCCCCAGGGCATCGTCGACGTGCTGCTGGCACCCATCGATGGTCTCTACAACCACGACACCTATGAGGCAGGCGCCATCGACGTCTCCCTCTTCATCCTGATCATCGGTGGCTTCCTTGGCATAGTGACCAAGACCGGCGCCATCGATGCCGGTATCGAGCGCGTCACCGATCGGCTGCGTGGCCGCGAGGAGTGGATGATCCCGATCCTGATGGCGCTGTTCGCCGCAGGGGGCACCATCTATGGCATGGCCGAAGAGTCGCTGCCGTTCTACACCCTGCTGGTGCCGGTGATGATGGCCGCCCGCTTCGACCCCGTGGTCGCCGCCGCGACCGTGCTGCTCGGCGCCGGTATAGGTACCCTGGGTTCCACCATCAACCCGTTCGCCACCGTGATCGCCGCCAACGCCGCCGGCATCTCCTTCACCGACGGTATCTGGCTGCGAGTCGCCATGCTGGTGGCCGGCTGGCTGCTGTGCGTGGCCTATGTGATGCGCTACGCCAAGATGGTGCGCAACGACCCCAGCAAATCCCTGGTGGCTGACAAGTGGGAAGAGAACCGTGCCCACTTCCTCGGCAACAAGAGCGATGAGATGCTGGAGTTCACCCTGACCCGTAAAATCGTGCTCGGCATCTTCGTCGCCGCCTTCGCCGTGATGATCTACGGTGTGGCCGTGCTCGGCTGGTGGATGGCGCAGATCTCCGGCGTCTTCCTGGCCGCGGCCATCATAGTCGGCGTCATCTCCCGCATGAGCGAGGAGGAGCTGACCACCAACTTCATCGACGGTGCCCGTGACCTGCTCGGCGTGGCCCTGATCATCGGTATCGCCCGCGGTATCGTGGTGGTGATGGACAACGGCATGATCACCCACACCATCTTGCACAGCGCAGAAGGGATAGTGACCGGCCTCTCCACAGTGGTGTTCATCAACGTGATGTTCGTGCTGGAAGTGGTGCTCTCCTTCCTGGTGCCGTCCTCCTCCGGCCTTGCGGTGCTGACCATGCCGATCATGGCGCCCCTTGCCGACTTCGCCAACGTGGGTCGCGAACTGGTGGTCACCGCCTACCAGTCTGCCTCCGGCCTGGTGAACCTGGTGACCCCGACCTCCGCCGTGGTCATGGGTGGCCTGGCGATCGCCAAGGTACCCTATGTCCGCTGGTTGAAGTGGGTCGCCCCGCTGCTGGGTATCCTGACCCTGCTGATCGTGGTCTGCCTGAGCCTGGGTGCCATGCTCTCCTGAGTGAAGTAGCACGAGAAGACGAGTCGAATGAAACGGGATCCAGCGGGCTCCCGTTTTTTATGGTGAGGGCAGTCAGAGCGTGGCCGCCGCGCTTGGTGGGCGGAGCGGTACTCGCCCTGAGGCAGAGGTGAAACAGAGTGAGGCAAGCAAGATAGGCAGTAAAAAGGCGACCCCGGGGTCGCCTTTTGTATTCGGGGGAGGTAAGTCGTCAGCGCGCCTGCGCCAGGGTGCGCACCACGGCGGCGTGGGCCAGGCGGGTGCGGCTGATATGGCGGGGGGCGACCAGCACCACGTCGTTGCCGGCCACGGCGCCCAGGATCTCGGGATCGGCGTTGCGATCCAGCAGGCGGGCCACCACGGTCGCGGCACCAGGGGTGGTGTGCACCAGCACCATCTGCTGGTTATGGACCACTCCGCGCACCATGTCGTGGATGGAGCGGGTGCTGCCGGCGGGCTCCAGCTGGTCATCCACTAGCGTGTAGACTTTCTTGCCGTTGGCGTTCTGGGCCTTGGCCACGCCGAGGCGGCGCAGCAGGCGGGAGATGGTGGATTGGCTGATGTCGGCGAAGCCCCGTTCGGCCAGCTCGCGGCGGATCTCTTCCTGGGTGCTGTAGCAGTGTTGGCCGATGATCTGGCGACAGGCATCCAGCTGGGCCAGGTCCGATTCTTGTTCAACGGGACGACTGGGGGTCTTGACCACGATGGCTTCCTTTGACTATGACCAATGGCTATCGAACGAAACCTGCCATCAGTGCTTTTAATAGCAAAAAACTCTGACTGTAAGGTGAGAGGCAGGGAATGAACGATGTCTAGCCGTTGCGGGATGGCAAATTATAACCAAAAGGGGAATGAGTGATGTGACAGGGGTCAAAAATGGGCCCCAGAGGGCCCAGCTGAATATCAATAACGTTCGCTGACGATGTCCTGGGTGAAGGACTTCTCGCAGTATTTGCACTTCATGCGTACCACTCCCTTCACCTCGCGCACCCGGAAGTAGCTGTCCACCGGCTCGTTGTGGGAGATGCAGTTGGAGTTGGGGCAGTGGAACACGCCCGTGATGAACTCCGGCAGCTCCAGCTGGTGCTTCTTCACCACGGCGAAGTCTTCGATGATGTTGACGGTCGCCTTGGGGGCGAACAGCGCCAGCTGGTTGGCCTGCTCTGCGGTCAAGCGGGTGTTCTCGATCTTGATGAGATCCTTCTTGCCGAGCGCGCCGGATTTCAGGTTGAAACCGACGGTGATGCGCTCCTGGGTCTCGATCAGCTGGAACAGCTTGAGGATCTTGATGCCCTGGCCGGCGGGGACGTGGTCGATGACGGAGCCGTGACGGATGGCTTCGACTTGCAGTTGATTCTTCTCGGACATGATGTGTTCCCCTCGGCTCAGACAGTTTCGTTCAGTACCAGTGCCAGCAGTGCCTGGCGCGCGTAGACCCCGTTTTCCGCCTGCTGGAAGTAGTAGGCGTGAGGGGTCTTGTCGACCGCCACCTCGATCTCGTCGACGCGGGGCAGGGGATGCAGGATCTTCATGCTGGGCTTGGCCCCTTCCAGGGTCGTCAGTTCCAGCACGAACTTGGCGGCCATGTGCTTGTACTCGGTCTCGTCGAAGCGCTCTTTCTGGACCCGGGTCATGTAGAGGATGTCGAGCTCCGGCATCACCTCTTCCATGGTCTCGTGCACGCTGAACTGGATGCCCTTCTCTTCCAGCTCTTCGCACAGGTAGTCCGGCATCGCCAGCGCCTCCGGGGAGATGAAGAAGAAGCGGCAGTTGAACAGGCTCAGGGCCTGGGCCAGGGAGTGGACGGTGCGGCCGTACTTGAGGTCACCGACGAAGGCGACGTTGAGGCCGTCCAGCTTGCCCTGGGTCTCGTGGATGGAGAAGAGATCGAGCAGGGTCTGGGTCGGATGCTGGTTGGAGCCATCGCCGCCGTTGATGACCGGCACCCGGGAGAACTCGGAGGCGAGGCGGGCGGCGCCCTCCTTCGGGTGGCGCATCACCACGGCATCGGAGTAGGAGCCGATGATCTTGATGGAGTCGGCCAGGGTCTCACCCTTCTTGGCGCTGGTATTGCCGCCGTCGGCGAAGCCGATGATGTTGCCGCCAAGGCGCTGGACCGCGGTCTCGAACGAGAGGCGGGTGCGGGTGGAGGCTTCGAAGAAACAGCTGGCGACCAGCTTGTCTTTCAACAGGCGGGTGTCGGGTTCGGCCTTCAACCGCTGGGCGGTTGCGACCACCAGTTCCATGTCGGACCGGGTCAGATCCGAGATGGAGATGACGTGTTTGTTATAGAGTGGATTGGCCATCGTCTGCATTCCCTTTGACATCAATGAAGGTTTTTCGGGCACAAAAAAAAGCCCCTGAAACAGGGGCTCTTTTTAAAAATAATTGGGGATCTGTGGGTCGGGAACCGGAAACAACGACTCGACGCTGGTGAGTTCCACCCGGCTGCGAGGCTATTTTCTGAGTGTGTGACTGCGTCAACATATCCCGACCTTTTTCAAAACCGGACAGATTATAGAGTCGCTTTTTGAATTGTCAAAAATTTATTTATTAGGCACTTTTACGGCAAAAAAACGTTTAACTGTTGCGAATGGGGCGACAAAGCCAGATCTGGTGCAGAGGCTGCAGCGAGGCCCCCTCGAAGGCCATGGCTCGTAAATAGGCGAGCCGATGATGTCCCTCCAGCAGACAATAGGGGGCAGGCATGGCTCGGCCGTCCGGGTACCGGCTCTGCTCATCGGTCGCCAGCACTATGATGGGCTCGGGCCAGCTACCCTGACTCAGCATGTAGTCACCGAGCCAGGAGCGGCGCACGTAACTGTTGTGGTTGAGCAGCTCCTGCCAACGTGCGATCGCCTCCATGTGGCGGGAGCCGACCTGGGTGACAATCTGCGCCGTGGGCCAGGCTTCACACTCAAAGCGGTGCTGGGCGAGGTCGATAAAGCTCCAGTTGGACTCAAAACCGCGCCAATGACGGTAAATCCACTGGGCCAGCACATTTTGGGGAATGAAGGGCACCAGCGGGGCGACCCGATCGAGATAGTCGGGCAGGGACTCGGTGTTGCGTTCATCCCTGAAGTTGAGCGGTGCAAGTTGTTGAAGTAATCGGTAATTGAGCATGAGCAGCCTCCTCTTGCCAAGATCCACCCTACCCCCATTAGTGGGCCTTTCCTACCCTGGCAAGGCTGCAAATACAGCAAGTTACCCGGTGAAGTTGTGCAAATAACCCTGAGTTGCTCGTCATTTGTGCAATCGCATCGAAAGTGAGAAAAAAAGCCTTTACCTTTGATCCCGGCTTTGTATAATTCGCCTCGTTTGTTGCAGGGGCGTAGTTCCAATTGGTAGAACAGCGGTCTCCAAAACCGATGGTTGCGGGTTCGAGTCCTGCCGCCCCTGCCATTTTTAGAAAGGCCAGCTCATTGAGCTGGCCTTTCGCATTTCTGCGTTTCCTGCTCTCCAGGGCGACCTTGCTCGTTTGTTTCCCCTGACGCCTGCTGCTCACCCCCGGTGCCCCCTGCTTTTCGATGGCTTGGCCAGGTCGCCCTTCACTCGTCCCTGTTGCCGTTTTCTACCCTGCGGTTTCCGGCAATGGTGCCATCCGTTTCCTTGCGCGACACCACATGGACTGTGCCACCCAGTGCCGGGAGGTTGCGTGAGCGGTTCGTCGGCCTGGCTGCTCCAGCCGCAGGCGGGCGGCCTGCCTCATTGTGCGTTTTGCTCTTCGGTGGGCGTGGTGGCGGGCACCGCCTATTGACCTATCAAAAATTAAGCAGTGGCGGTTCATGGTCGGGTGTTTCCGGTCGATATAGACCACATAAGGTGTGCAGTTTTTATTTGACACCCTCTCTACCGTTATGAGGAGTTTCCATGAACCTTTCCCTTCGCGGCAAGTTGCTGGCGACCAGTTTGGGGGTCGTAGTGCTGACTGTCTGCCTGCTGGGCTCGATCGTCTACTTCAGCCTGAAGAGCCAGACCCTGAATGCCATCGACAGCGAGGCACGCAACTACGCTGGCGCCTACGCGGAAGGGATAGGCAACTGGATGCAGGACAGGCGGGAGAGCCTCAGTGCCCAGGTGGATGTGATAGCCCGCTATCCGGAGGCGGATCTTGTGTCTCATCTGCAGCAGACCCTGCGCTCCGGTGGCTTCGGACTGGCATACTACGGCTCGACCGAGGGGGTGATGACCCGCAACGATCCCTCCCTCAACAAGGGCAACTACGACCCGCGCGAGCGCCCCTGGTACCAGGATGCGGTCAAGGTGGGCGGGCTCATCATCACCGAACCCTATGTCAGCGTCACCATGCAGCAACTGGTGGTCACCCTGGCCGCGCCCGTGATGCAGCAAGGCAGGCTGGCCGGCGTGGTCGGTGCCAACCTGGCATTGGACAAGTTGATCAAGGACGTGCTGGCCATGCGGGTACAGGGGGATGGCTACGCCATGTTGCTGGACAAGAACGGCCTCATCGTCACCCATCCCGACCAGGCGCTGACCCTGAAGCGGAGCCAGGATCTGGATGCCAATCTGGATGTCGCCCATCTGCAAGCCATGAGTCAGCAGGGGTCACTGCAGGAGGTCGAGATAGGCGGCCAGGCCAGCATGGTGCTGGTGCGGGCCATTCCCAATACTGACTGGCTGCTGACCATGGTCATGAAGCGGGATGTATTGCTGGCCCCCCTCGACAGCCTGCTCTGGCAGCTGGTGATGATAGGCGGCGGCCTCTTGCTGCTGTTTGGGCTGATCCTGACCAGCACCTTCAAGTACCTGTTCCAAGATCTGGGCCGGGTGGCGAGCGCTCTCAATGACATCGCCCATGGCGAGGGCGATCTCACCGTCCAGATCCAGACTCGCAGCCAGGATGAGGTGGGCCAGCTTGCCCGCAGCTTCAACCAGTTTGTGGCCCGGTTGCACGGTATCGTCAGCCGGCTGCGGGAGGTGGGTCAGCAACTGGCCGAACAGTCTCGCAGTCAGGCAGCCGGTGCCCAGGCCCGCAGCCAGCAGGTGCGTCAACAGCAGGACGAGATCGTCATGGTGGCCACCGCGGTGACCGAGATGGCGTCAGCCACCCAGGAGATAGCGGGTAATGCCGAATTTGCTGCCACCACCTCGGGGGAGGCGGTCAAGCTGGCCGTCGCCGGTCAGTCCCAAGTCGGTCAGAGTCAGCGCAGCATCACCGGGCTGGCGGACGAGGTGGCCGATGCCAGCCAGATCATCCACGAGCTCGATGCCCACGCCCAGAAGATCAGCGGCATCCTGGCCACCATCAGCGGCATCGCCGAGCAGACCAACCTGCTGGCGTTGAACGCCGCCATCGAGGCGGCCAGGGCCGGTGAGCAGGGCCGTGGCTTCGCCGTGGTCGCCGACGAGGTACGGGTACTCTCCAAGCGGACCCATGACTCCACCGACGAGATCCAGCAGATGATAGAGACACTGCAGCAGACCACTCGCCGAGCGGTGAGCGGCATGGAGACCAGTCGTCAGCTGGCGGGCACCAGCGTCGAGGATGCGGAATCGGCCAACCAGAGCCTGAGCCGGATCAACGAGGCCATCGGCACCATCAGCGACATGGCGACCCAGATAGCGGCGGCAGCGGAGGAGCAGACCTCGGTCACCGGCGAGATCAGCCGCAACACCGAAAATATCCGCCATGTCTCCCAGGAGCTGGCCGAGCAGGCGCAGGAAGAGGCGGCTCAGGCCGCCGAGCTCAAGTCGTTGACCGAGCGCCTGGCCGAGGAGTTGGGGCGCTTCCGGCTCTAAACCGGCAAGCAAGAAACAGGGCAGCCCGCGGGCTGCCCTGTTCTATTTCGGCGTCGGGGCAGGGGCCTGCCTGACCCAAATAAGCTGGTCGGTGGCAAAGCCCAGCCCCCTGGCCTTGGCGATCAGCGCATCCACCTTGGCCTTGGGCGGCTGGGGGGAGCGGGAGAGGATCCACAGGTAGTCGTGGTTGTAGCTGGTCACCAGGGAGAGCTGGTAGTCGGGGTCCAGATCGATGACGTTGTAGCCGCCGTAGAAGGGGCCGAAGAAGCTCACCTTGAGCCGCGCCTCGTCAGGACTACCGACGAAGTAGGCTTTGCCTTCGGCCTCCCGCCAGTTGCCATCGCTCTGCAGGCCGCGGTTGAGCACCTTGACGCCGCCGTCGTCACGCAGGCTGTAGCTGGCGCTCACCTCTTCCAGCCCCCGCTCGAAGCTGTGGTCGAGACGGGCGATTTCGTACCAGGTGCCGAGGTAGCGATCGAGCTGGAAGCCGGTGACGGGGCGGATGCCGTCGGCGAGGCCGGTGCAGGCCGTCAGTAGCCAGGCGGTGAGCAGACAAAGCAGTGAACGCATGGGGGATCCCTCTCTGTTAGCCTTCGATGATGTGCAACTGGCCTTCCCGGAAGCGGGAGGCCTGATCCGTCGGCGTGCTGCCGAAGAAGCGCTTGTACTCCCGGCTGAACTGGGAGTTGCTCTCGTAGCCGACCCTGGCCGCCGCCGCCCCCGCCTTGATGCCGTCGTGCAGCATCATCATGCGCGCCTTGTGCAGGCGAAACGACTTGATGTACTGCAGGGGCGAGGTGGCGGTGACCGCCTTGAAGTGGTGGTGGAAGGCGGAGACGCTCATGTTCACCTCCCGGGCCAGCTCCTCCATGGTCAGGGTGTCGGCGTAGCGCGCCTCTATCATACGCAGCACCCGGGCTATCTGGCCCACATGATTGTGACGATTGGCCAGCGCCTGCAGCGCCGGGCCGCCCCCCTCGTGCAGGGCGTAGAACAGCATCTCCCGCACCGTCTGCGGCCCCAGCACCCGGGCGTGGTGGGGCTTGTCCATCAGATCGATCAATCGCTCGGCGGCACAGAACATGTCTTCGGACAGGGGGACAGAGTGCACGCCGCTCTTTTGCACAGCCGGGGCGGGCAGGGCATCCCCCAGCTCCAGCAGCAGTTCTTGCAGGGTGGCGACGTTGATCTCCAGGGAGAAGCCGATGAGGGGCTGCTCGGGGGAGGCGAAGCACTCGCACTCGCAGGGCAGCGGCAGTGTCATCAGCAGGTAGTGGCTGGGGTCGTAGCGAAACACCTGATCCGCCAGATAGCCCACCTTGTGTCCCTGCAATATGACGATCATCCGGGGCTGGTAGAGCACGGGCGTGCGGCCGTGATACTCGGTGGTGTAGATGAGGTTCACCTGATCCACCGGGGAGGGGGTGATGCCCGGGGTGGTGACGTGGCGGGCCAGCCTGGCGGCGAGATCGGCGTAACGGTTGGACATGGTCGCTCCGGGTGGATTCTGATGGTTTGTAGAAATAGGCAAACAATGTGCAGAATGTTGCCTTGATGGTAGGTGTTGTCTGTAGAAAAATGCAATCAACATTTTGCGGCCAGGCCGCCGGACTATCAGAAGAAGGCAATGTCGATGAACAACTTTACTCTCCATACCCCCACCAAGGTGCTGTTCGGCAAGGGCCAGGTGGCCCAGCTGCGCGGCCAGATCCCGGCCGACGCCCGTGTCCTCATCACCTACGGTGGCGGCAGCGTGGTGCGCAGCGGCCTGCTGGCGCAGATCCGCAGCGAGCTGGCGGGCCTGACCCTGTTCGAGTTCGGCGGCATAGAGCCCAACCCGGCTTACGAGACCCTGATGGGGGCGGTCGAGCTGGCCCGTGCCGAGCAGATCGACTTTCTGCTCGCCGTCGGCGGCGGCTCGGTGCTCGATGGCACCAAGTTCATCGCCGCCGCCGCTCACTACGATCTGGCCAGGGAGCCCTGGCACATCCTCGAGACGGTCGGTGGCGAGGTGGCTTCCGCCATTCCCTTGGGCGCCGTGCTGACCCTGCCGGCCACCGGCTCCGAGATGAACATGGGGGCCGTCATCACCCGCAGAAGCAGCGGCGACAAGCAGCACTTCTTCTCGCCGTTCGTGATGCCGCGCTTCGCCGTGCTGGATCCCGTGCTCACCTACACCCTGCCGGCCCGCCAGGTGGCGAACGGCGTGGTGGATGCCTTCATCCACACCCTGGAGCAGTACCTCACCTACCCGGTCAACGCCAAGGTGCAGGATCGCTTCGCCGAAGGCCTGCTGCTGACCCTGGCTGAAGAGGGCCCCCAGGCGCTGGTGGAGCCGGAAAATTACGACGTGCGCGCCAACATCATGTGGAGTGCCACCCTGGCGCTCAACGGCCTGATCGGGGCCGGCGTGCCCCAGGACTGGGCCACCCACATGCTGGGCCACGAGCTGACCGCCCTGCACGGCCTCGACCACGCCCAGACCCTGGCGGTGGTGCTGCCCGCCCTGCTCGCTGCCAAGCGTGAACAGAAGCACGCCAAGCTGCTGCAATACGCCGAGCGGGTCTGGGATCTGCGCAGTGGCAGCGAAGAAGAGCGTATCGACGGCGCCATCAAAGCCACCCGCGACTTCTTCGAGCGGATGGGGGTCAAGACCCGGCTGCGGGACTACGGCCTGGCCGACGCCAATATCGACACCCTGCTGGCCAAGCTCGAAGAGCACGGCATGACGGCGCTCGGGGAACACGGTGACATCGACCTGGTGCAGAGCCGGCATATTTATGAAGCCGTCTGGTAAGGGGAGTATTCACCTTACCACCGCACTAAACGACTGACAGTAGGGGCCGGATCCTGCCATTTTGGCGGGGGATCGGCCCCTTCCTTGTTACGAAACCGTTACTTTTACCCTGTTCACTCCGATATCTGCGATTGGAGTGAATTTCGTAAGAACAAAAAGCGCTAAGATAGAGGGCCAGCAAAACATTTTTTTTGACTGGTTGGATCACTTTTTCCAGTGCTTTTTACTGGTATAAGTAGCTAATTTGGTTTGTTTTTTTAAATCACGGTCCTGGATGGGCTGATTTCTGTACGCGTACCATCCGGACGGCGGTTGTAATAAAACTCCAAAATTTGATACTAATCACCTTCGCACCTGAAAAGCGGGGGCCTGACCATGACAGGAGGTTGCGGAAGAGCCTGCTGATTTTCATAACAAAGAGTCCTTGGCCTGCAATTTGGCCGCGCCTTGTTTCGCGAGAGATGAGACACTAGGTCGCGATTATTTATTAACCATCAGGGAATAGTCATGCAGATTGGAATACCGAGAGAGAGTCTCGCCGGTGAGACCCGGGTCGCAGCGACCCCGGCCACCGTTGAGCAGCTGAAAAAGCTCGGCTTCGAGGTTGCTGTCGAGACTGGCGCCGGCCAGCTGGCCAGCTTCGATGACGCCGCCTTCGAGGCTGCCGGTGCCAGCGTGGTGCCGAGCGTCTGGCAAGCCGACCTTATCTTCAAGGTCAACGCCCCGACCGACGCCGAGATCGCCGAAATTAAAGATGGTGCCACCCTGGTGAGCTTCATCTGGCCCGCTCAGAACCCCGAGCTGGTCAAGAAGCTGTCGACACGCAACATCAATGTGATGGCGATGGACATGGTGCCGCGGATCTCCCGTGCCCAATCCCTCGACGCCCTCTCTTCCATGGCCAACATCGGTGGCTATCGCGCCGTGGTCGAAGCAGCGCACCAGTTTGGTCGCTTCTTCACCGGTCAAATCACCGCAGCCGGCAAGGTACCCCCTGCCAAGGTCTTGGTGATCGGCGCCGGTGTGGCCGGTCTGGCTGCCATCGGCACCGCCGGTTCCCTGGGCGCCATAGTGCGTGCCTTCGATACCCGGCTGGAAGTGGCCGAGCAGATTGAGTCCATGGGGGGCAGTTTCCTCAAGCTCGACTTCGGCGGCGAAGATGGTGCCTCCAGCGATGGTTACGCCAAGGTCATGTCCGATGAGTTCATCAAGGCCGAGATGGAGCTGTTTGCCCAGCAGGCCAAGGAAGTGGACATCATCATCACCACCGCCCTGATCCCGGGTCGTCCTGCTCCCAAGCTGATCACCAAAGAGATGGTCGACAGCATGAAGCCGGGTTCGGTGATCGTGGACTTGGCAGCGGCCACCGGTGGCAACTGTGAATACACTGTGCCGACCGAGTTGTTCGTGACCCCGAACGGCGTCAAGGTGATCGGTTACACCGACCTGCCTGGCCGCCTGCCTGCCCAATCCTCCCAGCTCTACGGTACCAACCTGGTCAACCTGATGAAGCTGATGTGCAAGGAGAAGGACGGCCAGGTTGCCATCGACTTCGAGGACGTGGTTCAGCGCAACATGACGGTGATCCAGGCCGGTGACGTGACCTTCCCGCCCCCCGCCATTGCCGTCTCTGCCGCGCCGCAAAAACCGGCAGCCGCCCCGCTCAAGAAGGCCGAAGCCAAGAAGCCATCCAACAAGAAGTATGTGTTTGGTGCCCTCGGCATCGCCGCCTTCGGTTGGGTCGCCGCCGTGGCACCCGCCGCCTTCTTGTCCCACTTCACCGTATTTATCCTGGCCTGTGTGGTCGGTTACTACGTGGTGTGGAACGTATCTCACTCCTTGCACACGCCGCTGATGTCGGTCACCAATGCCATCTCCGGCATTATCGTGGTCGGTGCCTTGCTGCAGATTGGTCAGGGTTCGACACTCGTCACCGCGCTCTCGTTTGTCGCCGTGCTGATTGCCAGTATCAACATCTTCGGTGGCTTCACCGTGACTCAGCGCATGCTGAAGATGTTCCGTAAGGATTAAGGGGGTTTAACGTGTCTCAAGGACTGGTAACAGCATCCTATATCGTTGCCGCCGTGCTCTTCATCCTCAGTCTCGCCGGACTGTCGAAGCAAGAAACGGCCAAGCATGGCAACCTGTTCGGTATCGCGGGGATGGCTATCGCCCTCGTCGCCACCGTACTCAATCCGGAAACCAGTGGTGTGCACTGGATCATTCTGGCCATGGTCATCGGCGGCGCCATCGGCGTGCGGCTGGCACTCAAGGTCGAGATGACCGAGATGCCCGAGCTGGTGGCGGTGCTGCACAGCTTCGTGGGGATGGCGGCGGTGCTGGTGGGCTTCAACAGCTTTATCGATCTGCACCCCTCCGCACCGGCGGCTGTCGTGGTCTCTGTCGGTTCCAATCTGGATGCGACCCTGGCCGCGGCCCGGGCGGCGTTCGAGCAGGCGGCCAGTGCCGCTCAGGCCGAGCACCTCACCGGCGCCATGCTGAACATCCACCTGGTGGAAGTCTTCCTCGGTATCTTCATCGGCGCCGTGACCTTCACCGGTTCCATAGTGGCGTTCGGCAAGTTGCGTGGCCTGATCTCCTCCAAGCCGCTGATGCTGCCCCATCGCCACAAGCTGAACCTGCTGGCCGTGCTGGTTTCGCTGGCGCTGATGGTGCACTTCGTCAACGCCGGTGGCTCCACCATGGCGGTGGTGCTAATGACCCTGATCGCCTTCGCGTTCGGCTGGCATCTGGTGGCCTCCATCGGTGGCGCCGACATGCCGGTGGTGGTCTCCATGCTCAACTCCTACTCCGGTTGGGCGGCGGCGGCGGCGGGCTTCATGCTCTCCAACGACCTGCTGATCGTGGTCGGTGCCCTGGTGGGCTCCTCCGGTGCCATCCTCTCTTACATCATGTGTAAAGCGATGAACCGCTCTTTCATCTCGGTTATCGCCGGTGGCTTCGGCTCCGACGGTGTCGCCTCTACGGCTGATCAGGAGATGGGTGAATACCGCGAAACCAACGCCGAAGATGTGGCCGACATGCTGAAGAACGCCAGCTCCGTCATCATCACTCCGGGCTACGGCATGGCGGTGGCGCAGGCCCAGTACCCGGTGGCCGAGATCACCCAGAAGCTGCGGGATCGCGGCGTCAAGGTGCGCTTCGGTATCCACCCGGTTGCCGGTCGTCTGCCAGGTCACATGAACGTGCTGCTGGCGGAAGCCAAGGTGCCGTATGACATCGTTCTGGAAATGGACGAGATCAATGACGACTTCACCGATACCGACGTGGTACTGGTGATCGGTGCCAACGACACCGTCAACCCGGCCGCCATGGAAGATCCGGGCAGCCCCATCGCCGGCATGCCGGTGCTGGAAGTGTGGAAAGCGCAGAACGTCATCGGCTTCAAGCGCTCCATGAACACAGGCTATGCCGGTGTCCAGAACCCGCTGTTCTTCAAGGAGAACACTCAGATGCTGTTTGGCGATGCCAAGGCCAGCGTCGAGGCTATCCTCAAGGCGCTCTGATCCAGGTCACAGCAAGAGTATTCAAGGGGGCCAAGGCCCCCTTTTCTGTGCCTGTCGTTTGGCGTTCTGATGGCGTCGGGCCCTGTGGTGCCTTGCTCTGAGCATGTCTCATCACCTGA
Source organism: Aeromonas rivuli (assembly GCF_000820045.1). Classification (GTDB taxonomy): domain Bacteria; phylum Pseudomonadota; class Gammaproteobacteria; order Enterobacterales; family Aeromonadaceae; genus Aeromonas; species Aeromonas rivuli. The sequence goes on from NZ_CDBJ01000055.1 coordinate 92,635, forward strand.
CAGACGCCAGGTGGTGGCCTCGTTGAAGTGGATGGCCGAGCGCGATAGCCACTCGGCCCTCACTGCCGATTCTTCAGATTTGATCCCGCCATTATTCCCAGGGCTTGGTTGTGGTAATCGCTCAAAAGTCGGGCATAATGCCTGCCATCACGCCGGGGTTTATCAACTAATTTTTAGTTTTCCCGCAATATTTAGTATGTCGGACATAGAAGAGGCGCCGCGCCAGACCATGGAGCACTTGCAGATGAAGTCACAATGGATCGAATTTATTGCCCTGCTCAAGCGTGAGGTAGTGCCGGCCCTGGGGTGCACCGAACCCATGTCGGTGGCCCTTGCCGCCGCCAATTGCCGCAAGCTGCTGGGGCAGGATCCGACCCGCATCAGCGTCTGGGTCAGCGGCAATCTGTTCAAGAACGGCATGGGGGTCGGGGTACCCGGCACCGGCATGATAGGTCTGCCGGTCGCCGCCGCCGTCGGCATCACGGGGGGTAACCCCGATGGCGGACTGGAGGTGCTCAAGCAACTCACTCCGGCCCAGGTGGAAGCCGCCAAGGCGTTGCTGCCTCTCATCAAGGTCGATGTGAAGGATGTGCCGGACGTGCTCTACGCTGAGGTGCTGGCGGAGGCTGATGGTCACAGTGCCCGGGTGGTGATTTGCACGGATCACACCCGCATCGTGCTGATGGAGAAGGATGGCGAGGTGCTGATGGAGCAAGCCAGCGCCCCCGGGGTGCAGATCCAGCCAGCCAGATCGGCCAAGCCCGCCCTGACCCTGAAGGAGATAGTCGAGTTTTCTCTCGAGGTGCCGCTTGCCGACATTACCTTCATTGGCGAGGCGGCCAGCATGAACCAGGCCCTGGCTGACGAAGGGTTGCAGGGTTATGGCCTGAGCATCGGCAAGATGTTGACCGATCAGGTGGAGCGCAAGCTGCTCTCCGACGATCTGATGACCCTGGCCATGCGACTGTCGTCTGCCGCCTCCGATGCGCGCATGGACGGCGCCATGCTGCCCGCCATGTCCAATTCGGGCTCGGGCAACCAGGGCATTGCCGCCACCATGCCGGTGGTCGCCGCCGCCCGCTTCCTCGCATCGAGCGAGGAGCAGCTGATCCGGGCACTGGTGATGAGCCATCTGGTGGCCATCTACATCAAGATGCATCAGAACAAGCTCTCCGCCCTCTGCGCGGCCAGTACCGCTGCCATGGGGGCGGGATCCGCCATCACCTGGCTGCTGGGCGGCAAGTTCGAACAGATAAGCCACTGCATCAACAACATGATTGGCGATGTTTCCGGCATCATCTGTGACGGCGCCGGCAGTGCCTGCTCCATGAAGGTGTCGACCTCTACCTCGGCGGCGGTCAAATCCTCCCTGATGGCGATCAACAACCTGCGGGTGCCTCAGAGCGAGGGCATCGTCTCGGACGACGTGGATCAGACCATTGCCAACCTGGGTCAGCTATCCAGGAAGGGCATGCTGGATACCGATATCGAGATCATCAACATCATGCGAGCCAAGCAGCGCAACTGAGTCAGTCGTGTGGCGGGGCGCGAGTTGTAGGCTGCTGTGCCCCTACCCGAAGAGGATACTGCCGGGCAGCGTCGGATCGACAGGCAAAAAAAACCGATGGCCGGGGCCATCGGTTTCTGTTCGGGTAGAGGTGATCAGCCCTTGGCGTGCCGGTTTTCCGGGTAGTTCTTGCCAAGCACTTCGCGGGCGTGCTGGGCCAGAGTTGGCATCTTGAGGGTGTCGTAGGACTCGATCATGATCTCCAGTGCCTCTTCGGTCTCCGGTGTGTCCGGGTAGGTCTCAACCACCTGCTTGGCGCGGTTGGCGGCGGCGATCAGCGCATCACGCTTTACATAATATTTGGCCACGCTCAGATCGTAGCGCGCGAGGCGGTTTTTCAGGCCTATCATGCGCGCACGGGCATCGGCGGCGTAACTGCTGTTCGGATAGTTCTGCAGCAAGGTCTTGAAGTCCTGGAACGCCTGACGGGCGTAGGAGGGATCCTTGTCATCCCGCGCTATGCCGAGCTGATCCTGGAAGAAATTGTAATCGCCCGCCATGTTGGTCAAGCCACGCATATAGAAGACGTAATCTATATTTTTGTGCGCGGGATTGAGGCGGATAAAGCGGTCGATATTGGCAGTCGCCTGGGCGGTATCATCCTGCTTGTAATAGGCATAGATGAGGTCGAGCTGCACCTGATTAGAGTAGGCGCCGAAGGGATAACGAGAGTCCAATGCTTCCAATAACTCGATAGCATTCACATAGTTACCGGCATCCAGCTTGAGGCGTGCTTTCTGGTACAGGGTCTCCGGCGGTTCGTCGGGTACCTTGGGTTTGGTGCTGGAACAGCCAGTGATCAGGGTAGCGACCAAGGCGAGCGACATCAGCAGGTGAGACTTCTTTCCCATCAACAACATCCGGTCCATTTCCACGAAATTGGCAAAGTATCCGTTATGCTTGGCTAAAAGAAAAGCTAGAATACCCGGATTATTTCGAATTGAAACCCCCGCTCAAGAGACCATACATGAGCCAGCATATTGAATTAACAGGCGAATTCCAGGATCACCAATTCGGGCAGCGACTCGATCAGGCTCTGGCAGAAATATTTCCCGACTACTCCCGCACCCGGATCAAGGAGTGGATCCTGCAAGACAGAGTGACCCTGGATGGTCAGGTTGCCAACATCCCCCGTGAGAAAGTCATCTCGGGGCAGCAGGTCCATGTCACAGTCGAGCTGGAAGACGACACCCGCTGGGATGCCCAGAATATAGCGCTCAACATCGTTTTCGAAGATGAGCATATTCTGGTGATCGACAAGCCGGCTGGTCTGGTGGTTCACCCGGGGGCAGGCACGCCGGACGGCACAGTGCTGAACGCCTTGCTGCACCTCTATCCCGAGATTGCCGAAGTGCCTCGCGCCGGCATTGTCCACCGTCTGGACAAGGACACCACTGGCTTGATGGTCATCGCCAAGACAATCCCGGCGCAGACCCATCTGGTGGAGGCGCTGCAGGCCCGCCAGATCACCCGTGAGTATGAAGCGGTTGCCATCGGTCACATGACCGCTGGCGGTACCGTGGATGCGCCCATAGGCCGTCATCCTACCCAGCGTACCCACATGGCTGTCATTCCCAATGGCCGTGATTCCGTGACCCACTATCGGGTCCATGAGAAGTTTCGTGGCCACACCCGCCTGCGACTGCGACTGGAAACCGGTCGTACTCACCAGATCCGGGTACACATGGCGCACATCAAGCACCCGCTGGTAGGCGATCCCGCCTACGGTGGTCGCATGCGTCTGCTGCGCAACGGCACCCCCGAGCTGACTGCTGCCCTGCGCGGCTTCCACCGTCAGGCCCTGCACGCCACCATGCTGCAACTGGCTCACCCCATCACCGGCGAAGTCATGCAGTGGCACTCCTCAACGCCGCAGGACATGCTGGATCTGATGGAGGCAATGCGTGCCGATACCCTGGCCAATCCGGATGATCTGATCTGGGGCTAAGCGCGTCGACCAGGCCGGATGATACGGAGTGGTCCAAGAGAGTGCGAAGGGCGGGGTACCCAGTGGGTGCCCCGTTTTTTATGGTATTTTTTCATGATTGATAAGGAGTCAGTGATGGAGACGATAGTACCGAACTGGCCTGCCCCGGCGCGGGTCCGGGCCCTTTCCACCACCCGGGATGGCGGCCTGAGCCAAGGCGCCTTTGCCGGTCTCAACCTGGGGGCCCATGTCGGGGATGAGGCTGCCTTGGTCGAGGCCAATCGTGGCTTGTTGCAACAAGCCGCCGGGATCCCGGGTCGGCTCAACTGGCTCAATCAGGTGCACGGCATCGCCGTCCACCCCGTCAGCAACGAATACGACGGGGCACCGGAGGCCGATGCGGCCTGCGCCCACGAGGCGGGGTTGGCCTGTATAGTGATGACGGCCGACTGCCTGCCGGTGCTGCTGTGCGACCGGGCGGGCACCCTGGTGGCTGCCGCTCATGCCGGTTGGCGTGGTCTGCAAAATGGCGTACTGGAGGCCAGCATCAAAGCCATGGGCTGCAAGCCCGCCGAGATACTCGCCTGGCTGGGCCCGGCCATAGGACCCAGTGCCTTTGAAGTCGGTGGCGAGGTGCGCGACGCTTTTCTCGCCGAGCAGGCCGAAGCCGTTGCCGCCTTCATCCCGTCTGCCAACGAGGGCAAGTGGCTGGCAGATATCTACCAGCTGGCCCGGCTGCGCCTGGCCCGCGCCGGAGTGAGCGCCGTCTATGGGGGCGAGCACTGCACCTTCAGCGACCGCGAGCGTTTCTACTCCTATCGCCGGGATGGCCAGACCGGCCGCATGGCCTCCCTCATCTGGCTGGCAGAGTAGACAGGTGGGCGCTCAGCGAAGCCGGTGAGTGCCCACCTATGAATGCCTGTCTCTCTGGCCGGAACAGCGCACCGGCTCGCCCCTTGCCGGATAACGCGCGGCCCTCTCTGAAACCGCCATTGAGGAAAAAATAAACAACCACTCCCCTTGAAATCCTGGCTGCAGACCTCATCTTCCTTATCAGAAAGTTCCGTTGTTGCCGCCCAAGGCGGCGTCTGTTTCAAAGGGAGGAGTGCAATGCGCCTCGATCGCCTGACCAGTAAATTCCAAGTCGCTATTTCCGATGCCCAGTCTCTCGCACTGGGTCGTGATCACCAATTTATCGAACCCGTCCATCTGATGACTGCCCTGGTCAATCAGGATGGTGGGTCTAGCCGTCCCTTGCTGACCCTGTGCGGGATAGACATCAATGCCCTGCGCTCCCGCCTCGGCGAGGAGCTCGATCGCCTGCCCAAGGTGAGCGGCGTCGAGGGCGATGTACAGCTCTCCAATGGCCTGGGTCGCCTGCTCAACGTCTGTGACAAGCTGGCTCAGCAGCGCAAGGATCAGTTCATCTCATCCGAGCTCTTCCTGCTGGCGGCCCTCGACGAGAAGGGCAACCTGGGCGAGCTGCTGCGCAGCCAGGGTCTGACCAAAGAGAAACTCGAGCAGGCCATCGACAAGGTCCGTGGCGGCAAGAAGATCGATGACGCCAATGCCGAGGAGAATCGCCAGGCGTTGGAGAAGTACACCATCGATCTCACCGAGCGCGCCGAAATAGGCAAGCTTGACCCCGTGATCGGCCGGGACGAAGAGATCCGTCGCACCATCCAGGTGCTGCAACGCCGTACCAAGAACAACCCCGTGCTGATCGGTGCCCCCGGGGTCGGCAAGACCGCCATCGTCGAGGGGCTGGCTCAGCGCATCATCAACGGCGAGGTGCCGGAAGGGCTCAAGAACAAGCGGGTGCTCTCCCTGGACATGGGGGCCCTGGTCGCGGGCGCCAAGTATCGCGGTGAGTTCGAAGAGCGGCTCAAAGCCGTGCTCAGCGATCTCGCCAAGGAGGAGGGCAACGTCATCCTCTTCGTCGACGAGCTGCACACCATGGTCGGCGCCGGCAAGGGCGAGGGAGCCATGGACGCGGGCAACATGCTCAAACCGGCCCTGGCGCGGGGTGAGCTGCACTGCGTCGGCGCCACCACCCTCGATGAATACAGACAGTATGTGGAGAAAGATGCCGCGCTGGAGCGCCGCTTCCAGAAGGTGCTGGTGGAGGAGCCCTCGGTGGAGGACACCATCGCCATACTGCGCGGGCTGAAGGAGCGTTATGAGCTGCACCACCATGTGCAGATCACCGACCCTGCCATAGTCGCGGCGGCTCAGCTCTCCCACCGTTACATCGCCGATCGCCAGCTGCCGGACAAGGCCATCGACCTCATCGACGAGGCGGCGGCCAGCATCCGCCTGCAGATCGACTCCAAGCCGGAGTCGCTGGATCGGCTGGAGCGGCGCATCATCCAGCTCAAGCTGGAGCAGCAGGCGCTGCTCAAAGAAGATGACGACGCCAGTCGCAAGCGCTTGGAGTTGCTCAGTCAGGAGCTGACCGAGAAGGAGCGCGACTACAACGAGCTGGAAGAGATCTGGAAGGCGGAGAAGGCGGCGCTGGCCGGTACCCAGCACATCAAGGCCGCGCTGGAGCAGGCCCGTCAGGATCTCGACGTCGCACGCCGCGCCGGGGACCTGGCCCGCATGTCCGAACTGCAATACGGCCGCATCCCCGAGTTGGAGAAGCAGCTCGATCTCGCCACTCAGGCCGAGATGCAGGAGACCAGCCTGCTGCGCAACCGGGTCACCGATGTGGAGATCGCAGACGTGCTGGCGCGCTGGACCGGGATCCCGGTGGCGCGGATGCTGGAAGGGGAGCGCGACAAGCTGCTGCGGATGGAAGAGCAGCTGCACAGCCGGGTGATCGGCCAGGAAGAGGCGGTGGAAGCCGTGTCCAACGCCATCCGTCGCTCCCGTGCCGGGCTGTCCGATCCGAACCGCCCCATCGGCTCCTTCCTGTTCCTCGGCCCGACCGGGGTGGGCAAGACCGAGTTGTGCAAGGCGCTGGCCGAGTTCCTGTTCGATACCCAGGATGCCATGGTGCGCATCGACATGTCCGAGTTCATGGAGAAGCACAGCGTGGCCCGGCTGGTGGGGGCACCTCCCGGCTATGTCGGTTATGAGGAGGGGGGTTATTTGACCGAGGCGGTACGCCGTCGCCCCTACTCGGTGATCCTGCTGGACGAGGTGGAGAAGGCGCACCCGGATGTGTTCAACATCCTGCTGCAGGTACTGGACGATGGTCGTCTGACCGATGGTCAGGGCCGCACCGTCGATTTCCGCAATACGGTGGTGATCATGACCTCCAACCTCGGCTCGGATCTGATCCAGGAGCACTATGCCGAGAAGGACTATGAGGAGATGAAGGCCCTGTTGATGGAGCTGCTGACCCGCAGCTTCCGACCGGAATTCATCAACCGGATCGACGAGACTGTGGTGTTCCACCCCCTCGGAGAGGATCACATCAAGTCCATCGCCCGCATCCAGCTCAAGAGCCTGATGGGCCGTCTGGAGTCCCAGGGCTTCGAGGTGGAGGTGAGCGAGGAGCTGCTGACCAAGCTGGTCCACGCCGGGTTCGATCCCGTCTACGGGGCGCGACCCCTCAAGCGGGCGATCCAGCAGAAGGTGGAGAACCCCTTGGCCCAGGCCCTGCTCAGTGGTCGGGTTGTCCCAGGCAAGCTGTTGAGCCTGGGGGCCGACAGCCAGGGTCTCACCATCTCGCAATGAGGCCAGTGATCTCATCCGTTATAACAACGCCAGCCCTCGGGCTGGCGTTTTCTTTGACCAGATCGGACCACTGGAGAGCAGCTATGCTATGGCTACCCCTCTTCGATAGGGGGTCTTACCCTGACAAGTATTATGGACTTTACCGCTGTTGATTGGAGATACATCCTTGTCGATAAAGATGCGAGCACTGCTCACCACCCTGTTGACCTGTCTGGTACCCCCTTTGGCCCAGGCCGCTCAGGCAACCCAGGATGTACCCCAAATCTGTGCCACCTGCCATGGTCTGAATGGCGTGCCGAAAGAGTCCAACATCCCCAGCCTCTGGGGACAATCAGAAGCCTATCTGACTGAGCAACTGCACGCCTTTCGCAGCGGCAAGCGAGTCAGCGACTTCATGAATCCCATCATCTATCAACTCAGCGACGAGCAGATAAAGCGTGCAGCCAACCACTTCGCCAGCCAGTCGGCGGCCAAGGAAGTGGCGCTGCATTGGAGCGGAGACAAGTGGCCGGGAGATATGGAGGCTGGTGAGCGGCTGGCTCTGGCGGGCAAACCGGATCGTAACTTGCCTGCCTGTGTTGCCTGTCATGGGCCCAGTGGCATAGGGGTCATGCCCCTGTTTCCCCGCCTCGCCGGCCAGGATCCGGCCTACCTCAAGCGTCAGCTGATGTATTGGAAAGCGGACAAGCGTCCGGCGGGCGCCATGGGATCCATGTCCGCCATCGCCAAGTCGCTTAGCGAGTCAGAAGTGGAGGCCGTAGCCAACTACTTCGCCGCCCAGGGGGTGACGAAATGAAATATCTCTATCTGATGAGCTGCCTGCTGGCTGGGCTGGTCCATGCCGAATCCTTTGATGATCAGTTCAGCGTCCCCCTTGGAGAGAAGGCGCCGGATGGCAACTATCACAAGGTGCCCGACTGGTCTGCGGTGCCGGATGGTGAGATGGGTGCCGCCATCAAGCGGGGCTACAACCTGTTCGTCAACACCCAGCAGCTCAAGGGGCAGGGTCAGCCCGGTAATGGCCTGCAGTGCAGCAATTGCCATCTGGGTTCCGGCATCATTCCCGGCGCCAGTCCGCTGTGGGGTGCCTATCCTTCCTATCCCGCCTATCGCAAGAAGAACAACAAGGTGAACACCTATGAGGATCGGCTGCAAGGCTGCTTCCTCTATTCGATGAATGCCAAGGGGGGGCAGCCTCCCGCCTATGACAGCCCTGCCATCCGCGATCTGGTGGCCTACTCCTACTGGCTGGCGAGCGGTGCCCCCATCAGTGACAAGCTGCCGGGTCGCAACTTCTTTACCATCGCCACCCCTCCCCAGTCCCCCGACTTCAAGCGGGGCCAGAGCGTCTATGCCGAGCGGTGTGCCGATTGCCACGGCGCCGAGGGGGAGGGCAAGAAGGTAGCGGATCGCTACGTCTTCCCGCCATTGTGGGGCAAGGAGAGCTACAACTGGGGCGCGGGTATGCACGGCATCGACAAGGCGGCCGCTTTCATCAAGAGCAACATGCCGCTCTCTCAGGGGGGAAGCCTGAGCGACCAGCAGGCCTGGGATGTGTCGCTTTACATCAATAGTCAGGAAAGGCCCCAGGATCCCCGCTTCAAGGGCGACCTTGGCCAGACCACCAAGGCGTTTCATGGCAAGAACTCCCAGTACGGTTTACCCTCGCCGGTCGATGGTCACTTGCTGGGCAGCAAGGCATATTGAGCCTTCATGGGAGACAAGCTCGCTGAGACGCCACGCGCAGTGTCAGTGAGCCGCCAGGGCTAACGTTAGCCTGACAAGCGTCGACACTATCCGCCGTTTTTCGCATTGCAGCGAAAGACGGCGGATTTTTTCATGGCATTGCCAAGTCCGAAGGGGGCCGCTGTGTGCTGAGCCGCTGCCGTTGGGATCATGATGGGGCTGGCAAAGGAGGAGCTTGAAATCGCAGCATGGCGGGCCCCCCTTGTGGCTGGGGGCCAGCCGAGCTCAGGAAAATCGAGTTCTTTCAGCTTGCGGGTGAGGGTTGCTCCAGCGCCGTCTCCAGCATGATGCGTTCGGGCGTTGGAGCCTGGCGTTGGGTACTCAGGAGAAATCGAGCTCCTTGAGCTTGCGGGTGAGGGTGTTACGGCCCCAGCCGAGCAAGCGAGCCGCTTCCTGCTTATGGCCATGGGTATGCTCCAGCGCCGTCTCCAGCATGATGCGTTCGAACTGAGGCATGGCATCGGCCAGTATGTCTATCTCTCCCAGAGCCAGCTTGGCTGCGACCCAGTCGCGCAGCTGTTGCTGCCAGCCACCGGCCAGTGCAGGCTGACCCGGCTCGGCGACGCTGGTGATCGGGGTCAGCAGTTCGGGAGGCAGATCGGCGACCAGCACCTCCTGTCCCGAGGCCATGACGGTCAGCCAGCGGCAGACGTTTTCCAACTGACGGACGTTGCCAGGCCAGGGGAGCCGGCTGATGAACACCTGGGTATCCGGGTGCAGACTCTTGGCCTCGACGTTGAGCTCCTTGGCGGCTCGCAGCAGGAAGTGGTGCGCCAACTGGGGGATATCCTCACGGCGCTCCTTGAGGGCCGGGATATGGATGCGGATGACGTTGAGGCGGTGGAACAGATCCTCCCGGAATTCGCCATCGGCGACCCGCTTCTCCAGATTCTGGTGGGTGGCGGCGATGATGCGCACGTCCACCTGTACCGGCTGATGGCCGCCGACGCGATAGAACTGGCCATCGGCCAGTACCCGCAACAGCCGGGTCTGCACATCGAGTGGCATGTCGCCGATTTCATCGAGAAACAGGGTGCCGCCATCCGCTTGCTCGAAGCGGCCATGGCGAATGTTGTTGGCCCCGGTGAAAGCGCCCTTCTCATGGCCGAACAGCTCAGATTCGATGAGATCTTTCGGGATGGCCGCCATGTTGAGGGCAATGAAGTTTTTGTGGGCACGCGGGCTGTGGCGATGGAGGGCGTGGGCGACCAGCTCCTTGCCGGTGCCGCTCTGGCCGTTGATCAGCACCGAGATGCTGGACCGCGACAGCCGGCCTATGGCGCGAAACACCTCCTGCATGGCGGGGGCTTCACCGATGATCTCCGGGCTGCTGCTGGCGTCTTGCGGGCGGGTCTTGCGTTTGGTGCGCTGCTCTTTCAGGTGATTCTCGGCGCGGCGCACCAGGGTGACCGCCTCCTCGATATCGAACGGCTTGGGCAGATATTCGAAGGCGCCACGCTGGTAGGCGTTGACGGCGGAATCGAGATCCGAGTGGGCGGTCATGATGATGATGGGCAAGTCCGCCTGACGACGATGGATCTGTTCCAGCAGGCTGAGGCCATCGATGCCGGGCATGCGGATGTCGGACAGGATCACATCGGGAGATCGTGCCTCCAGGGAGTGCAGCAGGGCCTCGCCATCGGCGAAACTCTCGCACTCGAAACCCTCGTTGCCCAGGGTGCGCTCCAGCACCCAGCGGATCGAACTGTCGTCATCGACGATCCATACTTTTGCGGTCATGACGTTCCCTTATTTGCGAAGCGGTAGATAAACGGTGAACTCGGTATGTCCTGGCCAACTGATGCAGTCGATACGGCCCTTGTGCTGATCGATCAGGTTCTGGGCGATGGAGAGGCCGAGCCCCGTTCCCCCCTCTTTACCGGTGATCATGGGGTAGAAGAGGGTGTCACGGATGGCATCCGGGATGCCGGGTCCGTTGTCGATGATCTTTATCTCGGCGGCGAGCCGGTAACGCTGGCCATGGATGGTGATCTGGAACACGGTGCGGGTGCGCAGGCTGATCAGGCCTGTCTGGCTGACCAGTGCCTCGGCGGCGTTGCGCACTATGTTGAGGAAGGCCTGTTGCAGCTGATCCGGTTCCATCTCGAATTCGGGAATGCTGGGGTCATAGTCCCGCTCTATGCGGATCCCGGCGGGCAGTTCCAGCTCCACCAGGCGGCGAACCTGCTCCAGTACCGAGTGGACATTGTGAACCTGATGGCGGCCGGGACGCTGGGGGCCAAGCAGGCGATCGACCAGCAACCGCAACCTGTCAGCCTGCTCGATGATGATGCCGGTATATTCACGCAAGGCCGGATCCGGCAACTCCTTTTGCAGCAACTGGGCCGCACCACGCAGGCCACCCAGGGGATTTTTAATCTCGTGGGCCAGACCGCGCACCAGCTCTCTGGCCGCCTGCTGTTGAGCATGCTGCTGCAACTCCTGACTGATCTTCTTCTGCTGGTCGATTTTGCGCAGCTCTACCACGATCAAACGCTGTTCATGGTCGGCCAGGGGGCTGGCACTGAGTTCGACCAGGCGGGGTTCCCCTTCCACGACCAGGGTCACCTCGCTGTCGGTGAAGCCTTGCCCCGAGATGAGGCACTGACGAAAGCGTTGCAAGTCGAGGGAGATGTGTTCCAGCAGATGGGGCAGCTCCAGCCCGATCAGCCGGCGTTGACTGAGGGAGAGCAGCTGTTCTGCCGCAGGATTGACGTGCTGAATGCAGAGACGTTCGTCCATCAGGATGACGGCAGTCAGCAGGTTGTCGAGTAATGTCTTGGCTTGATCCGAGCGGACTGGCACAGGTTTCTCCCTAAAACGGTGCTACACACCGGCAATGCACCAATATAGTGCATTCAGTCTACCCGCATAGGTGCAGAGGATCACCCTTTATGAGGCGTAGGGCCCAGGGTGGCTGCCTGATTGGCTCTGGTTCTGTGCAGATAGAAAGTCACAACTTCTGATTTAGCAAGGATCGTACCGTCTTTTGCCAGTAGCTCGAGCTGCACCCTATGGGTGCCCCGATCCAGGTTTTCCAGGCGGATGATCAGCGTGTTGTGGATCCGGACCCGCTCCTTGCCATCGAGCAAGAGGCGCAGGTCGAACTGGGGTGGGGGGACTGGGGTGACCTGGGCTTCGAACACTATGTTGCCCGTGTTGTCGCGCAGGGTGCTGTCTGGCTCGGGGGAGAGCAGGGAGATGGCCAGTTCGGCCTGTCTGACATCGGCGCCAATGAGGTGGTTGTAATTATCGACCTGTACCGAATGGGTGTTGGTGCCGACCAGGGGGGCGACCCGCAGATCGATCTCCTGAGTTTGCTGACCGGCGGGAGGGGTGCTGGTGTAGTGGGTGATCCCTCTGCTGTCGATCCAGGAGTAGATCTTGGCCCCCTGGGCGTTCAGGCAGATCAGCAGCAAGAACCCGGCATAGCGGCTCATTCTCATCCATCTCTCCTTGGTGGGATCTCGCCTAAAGCCTATCAGAGAAAAAACCCGCCATGAGGCGGGTTTTGTATCTATTGGGTTCTGACTGTATCTGTTAGACAGAGTAGTACAGTTCAAACTCCAGCGGGTGCGGGGTCATGCGGACGCGGTCCACGTCGTGCTGCTTCAGCTCCAGGTAGGAGTTGATGAAGTCATCGCTGAACACGCCACCGCGGGTCAGGAACTCGCGATCTGCATCCAGACCTGCCAGGGCTTCGTCCAGAGAGCCGGCAACGGTCGGCACTTCTGCGGCTTCTTCCGGCGGCAGGTCGTACAAGTTCTTGTCCATGGCATCGCCCGGATGGATCTTGTTGATGATGCCGTCCAGACCGGCCATCAGCTGGGCCGCGAAGGCCAGGTAGGGGTTGGCAGCCGGATCCGGGAAGCGCACCTCGATGCGACGGGCTTTCGGGCTAGGTACGACCGGGATGCGGATGGAAGCGGAACGGTTACGTGCGGAGTAAGCCAGCATGACCGGGGCTTCGTAGCCTGGTACCAGACGCTTGTAGGAGTTGGTGGTCGGGTTGGCGAAGGCGTTGATGGCCTTGGCGTGCTTGATGATGCCGCCGATGTAGTGCAGTGCCATCTCGGACAGGCCGCCGTACAGGTCACCGGCGAACAGGTTGACGCCGTTCTTGACCAGAGACTGGTGGCAGTGCATGCCGGAGCCGTTGTCGCCAAACATGGGTTTTGGCATGAAGGTGACTGTCTTGTTGTAGGCGTGGGCCACGTTGTGGATCACGTACTTCAGCACCTGGACTTCATCAGCCTTCAGGGTGAGGGTGTTGAAGCGAGTGGCGATCTCGTTCTGACCGGCGGTAGCCACCTCATGGTGGTGCGCCTCGACGACCTGACCCATCTCTTCCAGCACCAGACACATGGCGGCGCGGATGTCCTGGGAGGAGTCAACCGGTGCAACCGGGAAGTAACCACCCTTGACGAAGGGACGGTGGCCCTTGTTGCCGTGCTCGTAGGCGGTACCCGAGTTCCAGGCGGCTTCTTCGGATTCAATCTTGACGAAGCTGTGACCCATGGTGTTCGAGAAGGTGATGTTGTCGAACATGAAGAATTCGGGCTCTGGTCCAAACAGGACGGTGTCGGCGATGCCGCTGGACTTCAGGAAGTCTTCGGCACGCTTGGCGATGGAGCGCGGATCGCGATCGTAGCCTTGCATGGTGGCCGGTTCCAGGATGTCACAGACGATGTTCAGGGTGGTCTCTTCGGTGAACGGATCCAGCTTGGCGGAGGCCGCATCCGGCATCAGCACCATGTCAGACTCGTTAATACCTTTCCAGCCGCCGATGGAGGAGCCATCGAACATCTTGCCGTCTTCGAAGAACTCTTCGTTGACCTGGTGGGAAGGGATGGAAACGTGCTGCTCTTTACCCTTGGTGTCGGTAAAGCGCAGGTCGACAAACTTGACTTCATGTTCCTGGATCAAGGCCATTACGTTCTGAGCTGACATGCTAAGTAACCTCCGGTGTTAAAACTCTTTGGGTGAATTCGTCATCACATTCACATAAGCGAGTATCGTGCCAAGTTTGTGACAGCATGATTTCAGGGCAGTTGCCGCATCTTGGCGTCCCAAAATCTGCTGCTCCCGCCCTACATTGCACCAACTTGGTGCTATCCAGGATCTTTTTGGTGCGCCAAACAAGTGCAAGAGGGCAGGAACCCCATATAAACAGGCTTGTTGGCGCGGGTCTATGATCCAGATCCATTGCAGTGCGTGAATCTACTGCGATTCTGCTAGGCAGATCACAAAGGCGAGAGTACAATTAGCGCCCAATTTTACCCGGTGATTGAGGCGAGAATGTTAGAGAATTTACGCAATATTGCGATTATTGCGCACGTAGACCACGGCAAAACTACCCTGGTTGATAAACTGCTGCAGCAGTCTGGAACCCTCGACCGTACCACTGATGGTCAAGAGCGTCTGATGGATTCCAACGATCTGGAAAAAGAACGTGGTATTACCATTCTCGCCAAGAACACTGCAATCCGTTGGAACGACTACCGCATCAACATCGTTGATACCCCGGGTCACGCCGACTTCGGTGGTGAAGTAGAGCGTGTCATGTCCATGGTTGACTCCGTGTTGCTGCTGGTTGACGCCGTTGACGGCCCAATGCCGCAAACCCGTTTCGTCACCCAGAAAGCATTCGCCCAGGGTCTGAAGCCGATCGTCGTCATCAACAAGATCGACCGTCCGGGTGCTCGCCCTGACTGGGTAATGGATCAGGTCTTCGATCTGTTCGACAACCTGGGTGCCACCGATGAGCAGCTGGACTTCAAAGTTGTCTACGCCTCTGCACTGAACGGTTGGGCCACCATGGACCAAAGCGTTGAGTCCGACAACATGGAACCCCTGTTCCAGGCCATCGTTGACAACGTGGAAGCACCTGCGGCTGATGTCGACGGCGGTTTCCAGATGCAGATCTCCCAGCTGGACTACAACTCCTACGTCGGTGTTATCGGTATCGGCCGTATCACCCGTGGTCGTGTCAAGACCAACCAGCAGGTCACCATCGTCGGTGCCAACGGCAAGAACCGGACCGGTAAAGTGGGTCAGGTACTGGGCTACCTGGGTCTGTCCCGTACCGAAGTGGCCGACGCGCAAGCGGGCGACATCATTGCCATCACCGGTCTGGGCGAGCTGAAAATCTCCGACACCATCTGTGACAACAATGCTGTCCAAGCCCTGCCGCCGCTCTCCGTTGACGAGCCGACCGTGAACATGACCTTCCAGGTCAACACCTCACCGTTCGCCGGTAAAGAAGGCAAGTTCGTGACCTCCCGCAACATCATGGAGCGTCTGACCCATGAACTGGTCCACAACGTGGCCCTGCGCGTGGAAGAGACTGAAGATCCGGACAAGTTCCGCGTCTCCGGCCGTGGTGAACTGCACCTGTCCATCCTGATCGAAAACATGCGTCGCGAAGGTTACGAGCTGGCGGTTTCCCGCCCGGAAGTTATCCTGCGCACCATCGACGGCGTCCTGCACGAGCCGTTCGAAACCGTTACTGTGGACGTGGAAGAGACCCACCAGGGTTCTGTCATGGAGCAACTCGGCCTGCGTAAGGGCGAGATGACCAACATGACCCCGGATGGCAAGGGTCGTGTCCGTCTTGACTTCATGATCCCGAGCCGTGGCCTGATCGGTTTCCAGACCGAATTCCTGACCATGACCTCAGGTACCGGTCTGCTGTACCACACCTTCGACCATTACGGCCCGCACAAGGGTGGCAGCATCGGCGAGCGTCAGAACGGCGTGCTGATCTCCAACGCGACCGGTAAGGCCCTGACCTTCGCCCTGTTCGGTCTTCAAGACCGTGGTCGTCTGTTCATCGGTCACGCGACCGAAGTGTACGAAGGCCAGGTGATCGGTATTCACTCCCGTTCCAACGATCTGACCGTGAACTGCCTGAAGGGCAAGCAGCTGACCAACATGCGTGCCTCCGGTACCGATGAAGCTCAAGTGCTGACTCCGCCGATCCGCATGACCCTGGAACAGGCTCTCGAGTTCATCGACAACGATGAATTGGTAGAGATCACTCCCAAGGCAGTACGTATTCGTAAGAAGCTGCTGACCGAGATGGATCGCAAGCGCTCCGGTCGCGCCTGATCTCTCTCCCATCAGGCCGCTAATCCGGTCTGATGGTGGTGATAAAAAATCCGAACACCCCTGGTGTTCGGATTTTTTTATGGGCGCATGGCAAGGAAGGCGTCGGGAATGGGGTGGTGATCCGGGCTCGGTGACCCTCATCGGGGCAGTCGCAGAGATGACGCCGTCAGGTCGGAAACAGGACTCATTTTATCTGGGGTCGGGCAATCCCGTGGCGAGTCTGACACAATAGGGGGCAGGATCTGTCTCGTAGGACGTTAATATGCAACATCATTTTCGCCAGCAACTGGCGCACGCCTCCGCATTCTTGCGCCACGATGGCCGCCATTTTGCCCACTTCGTCTGGGGTCGTTTTCAACAAGACCGGCTGACGGTCACTGCGGGCTATCTGGCGTATGTGACCCTGCTCTCCCTGGTGCCCATGATAGCGGTCGTGTTTGGCATGATGTCGGCTTTCCCGGTGTTTGAAGGGATCAAGCAGGCGATGGAGCAGTTCGTCTACGTCAACTTCGTGCCGACGGCGGGAGATGCCCTCAAGCAGTACATCGATGGCTTCGTTGCCAATGCCACCAATACCACGGCCGTGGGGATAGGGGCGCTGGTGGTGGTGGCGCTGATGCTCATCTCGGCCATCGACAAGAACCTCAACTACATCTGGCGCTCTACCCGGGGCAGGCCCCTCGGCCAGGCATTCGCCATGTACTGGATGATCCTGACCCTGGGCCCTGTGCTCATCGGGGCCAGCATTGCCGTCTCCTCCTATATCATCTCGCTGCGGATCTTCCAGGGAGAGGCGCTGTTCGGGGTCGGTTACTGGCTGCTGCGGGGCCTGCCTTTCCTCTTCTCCGTCATTGGTTTTCTGCTTATTTATACTGTGGTGCCCAACTGCAAGGTGCGGCTCTCCCACGCCCTGGTCGGTGCCCTGGTCGCGGCCGTGTTGTTTGAGTTAGCCAAGCGTGGCTTCGCGCTCTACATCACCAATTTCCCCTCTTATCAGGCCATCTATGGTGCCTTGGCGACGATCCCCATCCTCTTTGTCTGGGTCTATCTGAGCTGGCTGGTGGTACTACTGGGCGCCGAGACTACCGCCTGCTTGGGAGAGTACGAGAAGCCGGGCGCTGAAGAGCTGGGCTAGCTCGACAGGCGCCCTCCGGGCCTATCCTGTTTGTCTGGCTATGTGAGCTTGTTCAGCTCGCTGCCGAGACCACGGCCTGTCTCGGGGGGATGAGAAGCCGGCCATTGAGGAACTGGGCTGACTCGGCCTCTTGTTGGTAACATGGACGACCGCCCCGGGGCGGTCGTTTCATTTCAAGCTGTACCAGGCAAAGGAGTCGCGGATGATTGCATTGATTCAAAGGGTTAGCGAGGCCAGCGTCACCGTTGAGGGAGAAGTGGTTGGCGCCATAGATCAGGGGCTGCTGGTGCTGCTCGGGGTGGAGCAGGGGGATGACGAGGGCAAGGCCGACAAGCTGCTGCACAAGGTGAGTGGCTATCGCATCTTCTCCGACGAGAACGGCAAGATGAATCTCAATGTGAGCCAGGTGGGGGGCAGTCTGCTGGTGGTATCCCAATTTACCCTGGCGGCGGACACCGGCAAGGGGATGAGGCCCAGCTTCTCGGGGGGCGCCAGGCCGGAGGAGGCCAACAGGCTCTATGAATACTTTATCGACCAGGCCAGGGGGGCGGGTCTGCGGACCGAGACCGGGCGATTCGCCGCCGACATGAAGGTGGCACTGCTCAACGATGGCCCCGTCACCTTCTGGTTGCAGGTATGAGGCTTCTCAGGCTTGGCGAGCATGGACTATCTGGTTGATGCAACCCGGCACTCCCCTCAACTGCGGCTGGCCTATCCAGCGCTCGACCAGCAGCAGCACCTGATCCCGCTCTCGTCCGGTTCTGGGCAGCAGATTGATGATGAGTTCACCGCGCAGTCGACTCGCCAGGGCTTGATAGAAGTGGGGGCTGAACAGCAGGGGCGGGTTGCCGTCCTGACTGAACAAGTCCACCAGGATGAGATCGTAGTCACCGCTCTGCTCGAGCAGGAAGGCGAGGGCATCGGCCTGATGCAGGCACTGGCGCTCCGCACTTCCCGTCGTCATGAAGAAGTCGCGATAGAGGCTGATCACCTCGGCGTCGAGATCCACGCTGTCGAGGCTGGCCTCTGGCCAGCGACCCAGCAGGTGACGGCCTATGTCGCCGCCGCCGAGACCCAGCTCAAGTATGCGTTCGGCCCTTGCTGGCAGCAGGTTGGCGATGGCTTGCTGGTGGGGCAGACAGAGCTGTTGCGGTGCGGTGCGCACCATGGCGGATTGCACCACGCCATCTATCTCCAGCCAGCGATGAGCGCTATTTTGCTGAACGCAGATGCGGCGGCTCGGACTGACTCCCAGATGTAATAACTGTTCGGCCTGATACGTCTGTAGATTGAAGTCCATGAAATTGCACGGCAAGATGGCTTTCGACCAGTGTAACCCAAGGATGTCGCTATGTACCGGGTGGTAACCCCTCAAACAGAGTCAGAGCTGGATGCTTATTACCAACTGCGCTGGGAACTGCTGCGCAAGCCATTCAACTTTCCCCCTGGCTCCGAGCGAGACGAATATGACTCAGTCGCCATTCATCGCATGATGCTGGCCCCCGATGGTACCCCCATCGCCGTGGGCCGCCTGTTCGTGGGTGGGGACGAGGCCCAGATCCGCTTCATGGCCATGCTGCCCGAGTACCGTGGTCAGGGGTTGGGGATGCGCATGGTCGCGGATCTGGAACAGCTCGCCTGTGAGGAGAAGGTCAAGCGACTGGTGATGAATGCCCGCCAGGAGGCGGTGGAGTTCTATCGCAGATGCGGCTTCATCGAGGTGGGTGAGGGCCCCGTCTCGTTCGGTCGTATTCCCCACCGTCAGATGATCAAGTCCCTGAGCCCGCTGCAGACCATAGAGTACAGACCCCAATGGTGCCAGGATCTCACCACCCGCTGGTCGAGGGGCATTCCCATCAGCGAAAAGATGGGGGTACACATCACCCATTACGACGGCCAGACCTTCCATCTCAAGGCCAATCTGGCGGCCAACCTCAATGTCCATGACACCATGTTCGCCGGCAGCATCTATAGCCAGTGCGTGCTGGCAGGCTGGGGCCTGATCTGGCTGCAACTGAAGGAAGAGGGACTGGTCGGTGATACCGTGCTGGCGGAGGGGGATATCAAGTATTACCGCCCGGTGACCAAGGAGCCGGAGGCCAGGGTGGCTCGTGAGGGGATGCCCGCCGTGCTGCAACCGTTGCGGGAGGGGAAATCGGCCAAGTTCAGCCTCAAAATAAAGCTGTTCAGCGGCAGCCAGCTCGCCGCCGAGTTCCTCGGCCGCTATGTGGTGCAGCCAGCGAAGCGCAGCTAGGACGCAAGCATCAGAGGCCTCCCCTGGGAGGCCTTTGATGCTGATGGGGAGAGCATCTGCAGGGCTCAGCCACCTGAGTTCGTCGCCGACGGACTATCGGGGGGTGGGGGGCGATGGAGCGGGGTGTCACGCCCCTGAGCGGGGTAGCTGACCCCAACCTGCCAGTCGCAATTTGCCTTGGCTGCACTGAACTGCCAGGCGAGTTCGGGGGCCGCGAGCGGACCGCGCCATTGACCGATGAGCTCGGCGCACCCCTCTCGATTGAGGGCGCCTATGTCGACTTGCCACAGATCGCCGCCCAGATCCAGGCCGCCGCTCAAGGCGAGCAAGTGGGTGATGGTGGAGGCGCCGCCGCGGGTCAGTTGTAGCTTGCCCCCCTGAATCGTTGCGGCCAGGGCTAGTTGGTAGAAGGGGGTATCGCCCCCCTGCATGGCTTGCCAAAGGGCGTCCTGAGTCAGGCCCGGGGGCGTGGCTTGGGCAAACCACTCATCGAGGAGAGGATCCAGTTTCACACCGTCCCAGAAGGGGTCCTTGGCATCCAGGCTCAGGGTACCGCTCAGGCTGGTGCGCCACTCTGGCAAGCTGGCTTGCAGATCCATGGCGAGATCGGCCTTGCCGGCAAAGGAGAGCGGGCTGTGGAGCAGCTTGCCCCATTGAGCCAGATCCAGTTTTTCGCCCTTGAGGGTGAGGCTGGAGGGGAGTTGCGCCTCGCGGCTCCACTGGCCATTGATAGCCAGACTGCCCTCATCGGGCAACTGGCTGCTGAGCTTGCTCAGCTGCCAGAGCCCAGGGGCCGCGCTGAGGGCCAGCTGACCATTGCGGGCCGAGAGGCCGTCCCAGGCCAGCTCTATCCAGTCGCTATTGAGGAGCCCCTGTTCGCTCAGGGCCAGGGGCTGTCTGCCATCCAGCCCCAGCTGCTGCAGATCCAGGTTCCAGCCGCTCAGGGAGAGTGGCAGGGCCTCATCGAAGGAGAGCACCCTCAGCTTGTCGAAATGGAGCTGGCTTATCTCGAGCCGCGCTGGACGCGCGGCCTGCCAGGCTTGCCACCACCCCTGGGGCAGGTTGATGTCCATGCCAGTCAGGCTCAGCTGGCGCAGGCGCAACTGCTGGCGATCGGGATCCAGGCTGAACATGGCATCGAAGCTGCCGTCATAGCCTTTGCCCTTGAGAGTGGCGTTGATCTGCTGACCGGAGAAGCTCAGCTGCCCCTCGATATCTTCCAGCTGAAACAGGCCGCGGCCCGCATCTCCCAGGCTGCCGAGCAGCTGGCCGCTGGCCGCGCTGCCCCTCTGCCACTCGAACTGGCTCAATTCACCATTGAAGTCATTGAGGGAGAACTCGTCGGTCAGGGAGTTGAGGCTGACATGCTGGAAGTCGCCGCGATCCAGACTGACCCGGCGCAGGGGCCAGGGTTGGTCGCCAAGGTCCGCCAGCTCGATGCGCAGCCCCCTGGCCTTGAGATCCTGCAGGCGCAGGCTGCGGGCGGGCCAGTCCAGCACCACGCCAGCCTCGGCGACACCGTCAAACAACTGAGTCACCAGTCTATCCGTGGTCAGCACCTGACCCTGCAGCTTGCCAGCCAGCGCCAGGCGGGTCAGGGTCAGTTTGGGCGTCTCCAGCCGGTTGATGTTGAGCGAGAGATCCGCCAGCACGGGTTGGCCCGGGCTGAGCAGCTGCCAGTTGCTCAGGGTGGCGCTGGCCCCCTGCAGCTTGAGCTCATCGCTGATGAGGTTGAGCCCGTCAATCTTGCTGTCTTGCACTGTGAGGGAGCGCAGCGGCAGGCTCGGCAGCTGGTTGGGCAGTGGCCAGCGAATGCTGGGCTTGATCAGGTCCAGATGGGCGAGGCGCACATCCCGGCTGAGCCAGTCTATGCTGTCGACCTCGATGTAGACCTTGTCAAACTTGACCGCCTCGCCATAGCTCACCTGTTCCGCCAGCAGGGTATAGGGGTGGAGCGGGTTGAACACCAGCCGGCCTATGGCCACGGGTTCACCGGTCTGGCGGCTGAGCCAGTTGGCGATGGGGTCCTTGGCTCGCTCGGCATCGAACAGCCCCAGTCCCATCCAGACGAACAGCAACAGGAAAGCGAGAGTGTAGAGCAGGGCGCGTAACCAGGCATTCATGAGTCACAGCCTCCTTGGCATCAGATTAAGTGGCAACAGAGTGGGGCTCCCCGGGGTCAGGCATTGGAGTAGTGATCCCGCAGACCCAGCCAGCGGCGGATCAGGGGCTCGACATGACTAGGGTGCTGATCCATCAGATAGCGGGCCAGCTTCTGCACCTGGGGAATGAGCGCCTGGTCGCGTACCAGATCGGCTATCTTGAGATCCGCCAAGCCGGTCTGGCGGGTACCGAGCAGCTCGCCGGGGCCACGCAACTCCAGATCGCGCTGGGCGATCAGGAAGCCGTCATTGGTCTCCCGCAACACCCCGAGCCGGCTCTGGGCCGTCTTGGAGAGGGGGGCGTGATAGAGCAGCACGCAGTGGGAGGCGACCGATCCCCGGCCGACCCGGCCCCGCAGCTGATGCAACTGGGCCAGCCCGAGTCGCTCCGGGTTTTCGATGATCATCAGGCTGGCGTTGGGCACATCCACCCCCACCTCGATGACGGTGGTGGCGACCAGTAGCTGCAAGATGCCCGCCTTGAACTCCTCCATGACCCGCTGCTTCTCGATGGGGCGCATCCGGCCGTGGACCAGACCGATATGCAGGCCGGGCAGCAGGGTCTGCAGCTCGCTGGCGGTATCTTCGGCGGCCTGGCACTCGAGCACCTCGGACTCCTCGATCAGGGTGCAGACCCAGTAGGCCTGCTTGCCCTCCTGGCAGGCGAGCTTGACCCGCTCTATCACGTCGCCACGGCGGCTGTCCGGCAGGGCGACCGTGGTGACTGGAGTGCGGCCCGGCGGCAGTTCATCGATGACGGAGGTATCGAGATCCGCATAGGCGGTCATGGCCAGGGTGCGGGGAATGGGGGTTGCGGTCATGATGAGCTGGTGGGGGTGGACCCCCTCCCGCTCTCCCTTCTCGCGCAGGGCGAGGCGCTGATGCACCCCGAATCTGTGCTGTTCGTCTATGATGACCAGCCCGAGGCGCTCGAACACCACCTGCTGCTGGAAGATGGCGTGGGTGCCGACAATCATGCGCACCCTGCCATCGGCAATGGCAGCCAGCGCCTCCTCCCTCGCCTTGCCTTTCTGCTTGCCCGCCAGCCAGCCGACCTGGATCCCCAGGGGAGCCAGCCAGTGATTGAAGTTGATGGCGTGTTGTTCGGCCAACAGCTCGGTCGGCGCCATCAATCCCACCTGGCAGCCGCTGCCGATGGCCTGCAGTGCCGCCAAGGCCGCCACCAGGGTCTTGCCCGAGCCCACGTCCCCCTGTACCAGCCGCATCATGGGATGGCTCTGTTGCAGATCGTGGCTTATCTCCGCCACTACCCGGCTCTGGGCGCCGGTGGGGCTGAAGGGCAGGGCACCCAGCAGGCGCTGAACCAGCTCGGGGGCGGGCGCCAGGGCGTGGGCATGCTGGGTCTGGGCCTGGGCCCGAACTTTCAATATCGACAGGTTGTGGGCCAGCAGCTCTTCGAGCACCAGACGGCGCTGGGCCGGATGTTGACCGCTGTCGAGTTGATCCAGGGCGACCGAGGGCGGTGGCCTGTGCAGCAGTTGCAGGGCGGCAGCCAGATCCGTCTGCTGGGGATAGAGACCGGCGGGCAGCAGCTCTTCCACCCCGTGTTGTGCCAGCAATAGCAACGCTTGATCGGTGAGATTGCGCAGGGTGAGCTGACGCAGCCCCTCGGTGGCGGGATAGACGGGGGTGAGCGCCTCTTCGGTCTGACCGGCCTGCTCCTCACCGAGCAGCTTGTATTCGGGGTGGGCCATCTCCAGGCCGAACTTGCCGGGTCGGGTCTCGCCGAAGCAACGGATGAGTCTGCCCTGGGCCAGGCTGTTTTTCTGGGCGGCGGTGAAATTGAAGAATCGCAGGGTGAGGGAGCCGGTGCCGTCGCTGATGCGGCACACCAGCATGCGGCGACGGCCCATCACCAGCTGGGTATCCTGGATCTCTCCCTCGACCGCCCCATGCAGACCGGGAATGAGATCGCCGATGGGCCACACCTGAGTGCGATCTTCGTAGCGGTGGGGCAGGTGGAACAGCAGATCCTGCACGGTGGCCAGTCCGAGCCGCTCGAACTTCTCCTGCATCTTGCTGCCGACGCCCTTCAGGCTATCGAGAGGAATTTTATCCAATTTCATCAATCAGATGCCCGCGAATACTGTAAATATGTCCAGATGATAGGGGTTATTGAGGTTGCGGTGCAAGCCGCGTTGCAGCGACAAGCAGCCAGCCGCCATGACAAAGGCCTGCCGAAAACGGCAGGCCTTTGGTGTTAGGCGCAGCATGGGCAGGGGATCAGATAATGCGTTTCAACAACAGGTGCGCCTTGACCCTGTGGATCCGGGCAAGCAGCTTGCGCACCTGCTCCGGGTAGTCCTTGGGCTCTTCCACCTGGCTGTAGTTGCCGATGCGGCTGGTGTTGGCCAGTATGTTGGCCTTCTCGGTGGCAAACTGTTCGGCCAGCCGGCGATCCCTGTCCTGAATGAGCAGGCCATTCTCGAGATCCAGCGCCCAGGCGCGCGGGTTGAGGTTGTTGCCGGTGAGCAGGGCCCACTCCTCATCGACGAAGATGCCCTTGAGGTGATAGGAGTTGCGCTCATGACGCCACAGCATGAGGTTGAGTCGACCCGCATCGATGTGATGCTGATTGCGCTCGGCGAACTTGCGCAAATTGGTCTCATACAGATAGGGCAGGCCGCCGATGGTGCTGAACTTCTCACCGGGGGGGATAAAGAAGTCGTTGGCCGTCTTGTCACCCACCACTATGGTCACCTTGCAACCCCGGTTGAGCAGGGACTCTATGTCCTTGTTCAGCTCCTTGGGCGGGTTGAAATAGGGGGTGCAGATAAAGATCTCCCGCTCGGTGGCGCGCACCAGATTACGAATGGTGCGGTTGAGCAGGTTGTTGCGCTTGCCCAGGCCCGCCAGCGGCGTGATGGCGATCTGCTGGCCATCGGCCTTGCTGGTGTTGAAGCGGTATTGGCTCTGGCGCAGGCTCATCTTGAAGCGGCGGATAGGTCCCTTGAGCTGCTTGGCAGTCGGGATCTCGGCACTGTCGAGGCGCTGCACGGCGGGATTGGCGACGAACTGGTCATCCACGTAGTTGACCATGGCGCGGCACAGCTCAGTGCTCTCTATTTGGTGGTAGCGGTCGAAGCGGTAACGTTCCTGCTGATGCAGATAGATGTCATTCAGGCTGGCACCGGAATAGAGCAGGGTGTCATCGAAGATGAAGCCCTTGAGGTGCAGCACCCCCAGCAGCTCGCGCCCCTTGACCGGTACGCCGTAGGTCTCGATCTGGTACGGATACTGGGCAGCCATCTCTTGATACATCAGATGGTTGCCCCCCTGTTTGCCCTTGCCGATCAGGCCGCGCTGGGCACGGTGAAAGTCGACGAACAGCTTGATGTCGAGGGCTGGATTGCGTTGTTTGGCGGCGTAGAGGGCAGCCATGATTTCACGGCCAGCCTCGTCATCTTGCAGGTAGAGGGCGACCAGATAGATGCGTTGGCGGGCGTGCTGGATAAGCGACAGGATCCGGCTCTTGAAATCCCGGGCACTGTAGAGTGTCTGGAACTGTTGTGCGGCGACGGCAATCTGGGGCAAGTTCGCCAACAGGTGTCGATAATGGGCCGATGAATACATAGAGAAACCTGATATCACTGAGTTAAGCGTTCCACTCGGGGCGACGAATAGGCGATTCTAGCAATCTCACCCCCTCAGCCAAAGCAACAATCATCAGAAAGGTGAAAAAGGCCTCAGGATGGAGGCCTTTTATTGACAGGCTTGTGCTTAAAGCAGGCTGAAAATGATCATGGCGACCACGCCGCCCGTGGTGCCGATGATGGTCTCCATCACCGTCCAGGTCTGCAGTGTCTGCTTCTCGGAGAGCCCCAGATAACGGTTCGCCAGCCAGAAGCCGGAGTCGTTGACGTGGGACAGCACGATGGAGCAGCACCTTGGTCAACGGCCTGGTCGCCCTGCTCGCCTCCGGCGGCAGCTCCAACCACAGCATTCACATGGTGGCTCTGGTCCGCGCCGCGGGTCTGGTGCTGACCTGGGACGACTTGAGCGACCTCTCCGATGTGGTGCCGCTGCTGGTGCGCATGTATCCGAGCGGACCGGCCGACGTGAACGCCTTCCAGCAGGCGGGTACCGTGCCCGGCCTGATGCGCCGTCTGGCCGAACTGGATCTGCTCAACATGGACGCCACTCCCACCTTCGGTACCATGGCGGACTACCTCACGGCGCCGCAGTTGATCGAGGGCGTCTTGGCGTGGCATCCGGTGGGCGAGAGCACGGATCCCAGCGTGCTCTCTTCGAGCGGCCAGCTGTTCCAGGCCAGCGGCGGCACCAAGGTGCTCGACGGCAATCTGGGCCGCGCCGTGATCAAGGTCTCCGCCGTGGCCCCGAGTATCGGGTGGTTGAGGCACCGGCCCGGATCTTCTCTTCCCAATATGCCGTGGCGGCCGCTTATCAGGCGGGTGAACTCAATGAGGATGCCATCATAGTGGTGCGCCATAATGGGCCAGCCGCCAACGGCATGCCCGAGTTGCACATGCTGATGCCGGTGCTCGGCAACTTGCAGAAGGCGGGATACAAGGTCGCCCTGGTCACCGATGGTCACCGATGGTCGCCTCTCCGGCGCCTCCGGCAAGATACCGGCCGCCATCCACGTCACGCCGGAGGCACTGCATGGCGGCGCCATCGGCCTGCTGCGTGACGGCGACATGCTGCGTCTGGATACAGAGTCCGGCCGCCTCGATAGCCTGAGCGAATTGACTGGCCGCACTCAGGCCGAGATCGATCTCAGCCTGGAGCAAGAGGGGTGGGGCCGTGAACTGTTCAGCGTGATGCGCCGCACCGTATCGAGCGCCGAGTGCGGCGCCACCATTTTCGAGTAATGACGAGTCGAATAAGGAAAAGACGATGAAAAACTGGAAATTGACCCCGGCCGAGGTGTTTGCCGCCTCTCCGCTGGTGCCTGTCATGGTCATCAATGAACTGGATCAGGCGCTGCCCATGGCCAGGGCTCTGCTGGCCGGTGGCATCTCCGTGTTCGAGATCACCCTGCGTACCCCGGTGGCGTTGGAGGCCATCAAGCTGATCGCCGAGGCGATGCCGGACGCCATGGTGGGCGCCGGTACTGTGCTTAACAGTGCCCAGTATGATGCCGCTGTGGCCGCCGGGGCCCGCTTCGTCATCTCCCCAGGCATGACACCGGCACTGCTGGCCCATGCCACCAGCGGCACGGCGCCACTGATCCCGGGGGTGGCCACCGCCTCCGAGGTGATGCAGGCGCTGGAAGCCGGTTATGACCATCTCAAGTTCTTCCCGGCCGAAGCCAATGGCGGTACCAAGGCGCTTGCCGCCATCGCCGCGCCCCTGCCGCAGATCCGCTTCTGTCCCACAGGCGGCATAGGCCCGCACAATGTCGCCGACTACTTGGCGCTGAAATGCGTTGCCACCGTCGGCGGCTCCTGGATGCTGCCAGCCGAGGCGCTCAAGAGTGGCAACTGGGCAGAGGTGACCCGCCTCTCCCGCGAGGCGGTTGCCTTGGTGACACGCTAAACAAGCGTTGCTCAAGAGCCCATCTCCCCGGGTCCGTGACGGCACCCCACAAGAGAGGCCACCCCAGGGTGGCCTCTCTTTTATGTTGCGCGCGACCCAGCGTGCTGTGGATGAGGGGAATTTAGCCCAGGCTGTCACCTTGATAGAGGGTGAAACCGAGATCGATCCGGGTCTGGGGCATGGGGTTGCCGGCGAGCCTCGCCATCAGCAGGGTGGCGGCCTCGCGCCCCATGGCTTCACGGGGGGTAATGATACTGGCCAGGCTGGGGCTCATGGCGCGGCCAATGTCCAGGGCATTGCTGCCGGCGATGGCGAGCCGCTCTGGTACCGCTATGCCCAGCGCCTGGCAGCGCAGCAGGGCGCCGACCGCGAGATCGTCGTTGGTGCAGTAGAGGCCATCGAGATCCGGATACTCGGCCAGAGCCTGCTCCAGCAGTTCTCCCCCCAGGGTGAAGCTGGAGGCGCGCTCGGTCAGCAGGTGGCGACCGGGCAGATTAGCCTCCGCCATGGCCTGGTAATAACCCTCCATCCGCAGTCGGGTGCGCACATCGAGTCGGGCTCCCAGATAGATGGGACGACGGCGGCCCCGGCTGAGCATCTCTGTTACCATGGCCCGGGCGGCGGCGCGGTGATCCATGCCGACCACCAGATCGATGGGCTGCTCCGGCAGATCCATGGTCTCCACCACCGGGATGCCGGCGGTGGCAATCATCTTGCGGGTGCGGGGGGTATGCAGGCTGTCCGAGAGGATCAAGGCATCCACATGATAGGAGAGCAGGGAGGCCACCTGCTCCTCTTCCCGCTCCGGGCTGTAGCCGTAGTGAGCGAGCAGCGTCTGATAGCCAGCGGGCCGGGTCACCGACTCTATGCCACGCACCAGGGCCGAAAAAACCTGGTTGGAGAGGGAGGGGATCAGGATGCCGATGGCGCGGCTGGTGGCCTTGGAGAGAATATCCGGCGCCCGGTTGGGTATGTAGCCAAGCTGCTCGACGGCGGCGGCGATCCGCTCCCGGGTAGCCTCGGCCACGGCCTGGGGATCGCGCAGGTAGCGGCTCACCGTCATCTTGGTCATGCCGGTCAGATCGGCAATGTCCTGCAGGGTAGGGCGGCGTTTACGGCTGTCGTTCATGATGGGATCCCGGGGTAATGTTACGTGTAACATTACCGTTTTTGCGCAAAAAAGTCAGCATATGACGCCAGTGAAGAGGAGGGAATCATGGTGAAGGGCAAGACATTCCAGGGGCACAGGTTTGCGGCCGATGAGGTGGAGGGGGAGCAATTCGAGCACTGCCTCTTCCTGGGGTGCAACTTTTCCTGGCTGGATCTGCGGGAGTGCCGCTTCGTGGAGTGTCGCTTCTATGACAGGGAGACGGAGCAGCACTGCCTGCTGCAGGGTTGCGATCTGCGCGAAGCCAGTTTCTTGCGCTGCGATCTCACCCTGGCGGATCTCAGCCGCAGCCAGTGCCTGGGATTGGAGATGCGCGACTGCCAGGCGGTGGGCATCAACCTCGCCCAGGCCAGCTTCGCCAACCAGATCACCCCCAAGAGCTACTTCTGCGAGGCCTATCTTACCGGCAACAACTTCAGCTTCGCCAATCTGGAGTCCTGTCTGCTGGAGCGTTGCGAGCTGAGCAACAACCGCTGGCAGAACGCGAACCTGAGAGGGGCTTCCCTGGTGGGCTCGGATCTGAGTCATGGGGAGTTTGACCAATTTGACTGGCAGAGTGTCACACTCACCGGCTGCGATCTGCGTGGCTGCGATCTGCCCGGTCTGGATCTGCGCCGGGTTGATCTCCAGGGGGTCCAGATCAGCGAGTACCAGCAGCAGGGCCTGCTGGAGACCCTGGGTATCCAAGTCTTCCCCTGAGCCCTCGTCACTCCGTCATCTTTCAACATGTCGCCCTCGTCAGTCGGGGGGCGGTAGACAACAAAGAGCCCGCAGTCGCGGGCTCTTGGTGTGAACTGATGAGTGGTCTTAGCGGCGCGCCAGCCACTTGCTGGGGTTGATCGCCTCGCCCTGGTAGCGGATTTCGAAGTAGAGACCGGGCCTGTCCTGGCCACCGCTGTCACCGACCAAGGCGACGGGCTCACCCTGCTCTACCTTCTGACCGGTCTGGCGTAGCAGCGACTGGTTATGACCATACAGACTCATGTAGCCCTTTCCGTGATCAATCACCAGCAACATGCCGAAGCCATCCAGCCAGTCGGCATAGACCACCTGCCCCGGCGCCACTGCCTTGACCTGAGTCCCTTCGTTGGCACCGATCAGGGTGCCTTTCCACTTGAGCTGGCCGGTGCGCTGGGAGCCGTAAGAGATGAGGATGGGGCCCTGCACCGGCCAGCGCAGGCTGCCGTTGGTGCTGAGGCCGGCGTAGCCGTTGGCACTTGCCTTGGCGCTGTTGCGGGCGGTGGCTTGCTGCTGTGCAACCCTGCCTTGTTGCGCGGCGACTCTCTGCTGCTCGGCGGCGAGCCGCTTCTGCTCGCCGACCTTCTGCTGCGCGGCCGCGATCCGCTGCTGTTCGGCAATCCGCTTCTGCTCGGCGGCCAGGCGTTGCGCCTCCAGACGGCGCTGGCGCTCCTGCTCGGCCTTCAACTTGGCCAGTCGCTCCCGCTCGGCCCGTTCACGGCGTTCCTGCTCTTCCCGTTGGCGACGCAGCTCTTCCAGCCGGGCCTTCAGGGCTTTCTCCGCCTTGACCAGCTTGGTCAGCTTCTGTTCGTCGTCTTGTACCGATTGCTGCAGCTGGTTGCGCACCTTGGCGCGGCTCTGCTGGCTGGCCAGCAGGCTCTGGTGATGCTCTTGCTGCTCGCCAAGCAGGCTCTGCAGTGCCTGTTCGGTCTGCTGGGTGGCTTGCTGGTTCTTGGCGAGCTTGGTGCGGGTGGCTCTCAGGGCATCGATGGCCTCGATGCGCGCCTTGTTGAGGTAGTCGTAATAGTCGAGGGAGCGGCTGATCTTGGCCGGATCCTGCTGATTGAGCAGCAGTTTGAGATAGTCGTGATTACCGGCCTGGAAGGCGCTCTCGGCCTGTTTGGCCAGCAGTTGCTTCTGGTGCTTGGCCTCTTGCTCCAGCTCGCTCTTGTTCTGTTGCAGTTCAACCAGCTTGCGCTGGTTCTGCTGCAGCTGCCGCCTGGTTTCGTTGAGTTTGGCGGCCGCCGCGGAAATGGATTGCTCATCTTGCTTCAACTGATTGTTGAGCTTGGCGAGTTCGCCCTTGCTGAGCTTGATGGTCTTGCGCTGATCCTTTATCTGGGACTGCATCTGACCGAGTTCGTTGGCTGCCGACACAGGGGCCGGGCCAAACGCAAAAAACAGCGCGCCTGCCAACAGGCAGACGCGACTGGTTTTGAGTGAAATATATCCGCATCCCCGCATGGGGCAGGATTATTTCAGAATCATCAGGGGCTTGCCAGTCATTTCCGGCGGCACCGGCAGACCCATCAGGGTCAGCATGGTCGGGGCCAGATCGGACAATTTACCGTCTTGCGCCACTTCAGCCTTGCGGCCGAAATAGATGAGCGGCACCGGCAGGTTGGTGTGGGCGGTGTGGGCCTGACCGGTCTCTTCGTCCAGCATCTTCTCGGCGTTGCCATGGTCGGCGGTGATCAGGCATTCGCCACCCACTTCCGCCAGGGCTTCGGTGACGCGGCCGATGCAGTGGTCAACGGCTTCACAGGCTTTGACTGCGGCATCGAACACACCGGTGTGGCCGACCATGTCGCCGTTCGGGTAGTTGCAGATGATGACATCGTACTTGCCGCTCTTGATGGCGCCGACCAGCTTGTCGGTCAGCTCTTCCGAGCTCATCTCCGGCTGCAGGTCATAGGTGGCCACTTTCGGGCTGGCGACGATCTCGCGATCCTCGCCGGGGAAGCAGGCCTCTTCGCCACCGTTGAAGAAGAAGGTGACGTGGGCGTACTTCTCGGTTTCGGAGATGCGCAGCTGGGTCTTGCCCTGCTTGGCCAGCCACTCACCCAGGGTGTTGACCAGGGCGGTGGGCGGATAGGCGCAGACGGCTTTGATGTCGGCCGCGTATTCGGTCAGCATCACGAAGTTCAGGGCCGGGGTCGCTTCGCGGGCAAAGCCGGTGAAATCGCTATCGACGAAGGCACGGGTGATTTCGCGGGCACGGTCGGCACGGAAGTTCATGAAGATCAGCGCATCGCCGTCGTTCATGGGCGCGGCGGCACCGATGCGGGTGGCCTTGACGAACTCGTCGTTCTCGTCGCGGGCATAGGCGGCGGCCAGGGCGTCGCTGGCGTTGTCGGCGGTGAACTCGCCCTTGCCCTGGGTCATCAGGTCATAGGCTTGCTGCACGCGATCCCAGCGGTTGTCGCGGTCCATGGCGAAGTAGCGGCCGATCATGGAGGCGAAGCGACCCTTGCCCAGACGGGCAAACAGGGCATCGAACTGTTCGATGGAGGATTGGGCGGAGCGCGGCGGGACGTCGCGGCCATCCAGGAAGGCGTGGAAGTAGATCTGCTCGGCGCCACGCTTGGCGGCCATCTCGATCATGCCCATGATGTGTTCTTCATGGCTGTGTACGCCACCCGGGGACATCAGGCCCATGATGTGCACGGCCTTGCCGTTGCTGACGGCGCTGTCGACGGCCTTGCCCAGCTCGACGTTATTGAAGAAAGTACCTTCAGCAATGTCTTTGGAGATGCGGGTCAATTCCTGATAGACGATGCGACCGGCGCCAATGTTGACGTGGCCCACTTCGGAATTGCCCATCTGGCCATCGGGCAGGCCCACGTCCAGGCCGGAGCCTGAGATGAGGGTGCTGGTGTAGTCATGGGCCAGGCGGTCCAGGTTCGGGGTCTTGGCGGCGGCAACGGCATTGTGCTCTTGCTTGGTGCTGTAGCCCCAACCGTCCATGATGACCAAAACCAGGGGTTTTTTCGCTGTTGACATAAAGCTATGTCCTCTCGGATAGGAATGAACTGGGGAATCGAAACTAGCGTAATATTACTACATCTGCCGAAATAGTCACCTGATCCCCAAGCGCCTCTCCCCCTTGGATTTTTCGCTGTTATCGAGCCGTTTTCGGCATGTTGTCAGCTTGTCTATCGAGGGTTATCCCGTTGCCCAAGATGACCATCAAGCCTCCATCCTTATATAGAAGACGGCCCATTGAGGGGGAGGTGGCCCGAGGCGGCACCTTGATGGGAGCCCGCTCTCGCTTTGCCGCCAAGATGGCTGATCTTCACTGGGGGCCCATGTATACTCGGCCACTTGTCTCGGTCTTTGGATAGTAAAAGATGCAAGAGTATTTGGATTTTGCGACCCGCAATCCGCTGTTGTCGGCGGCTTGGTTGGGTCTGGCGGGCACCCTGATCTACACCACGGTACGTGCCAGCCTCTCTCCGGTTAAAACGGTAAATAACCACGGTGCAACGCTGCTTATCAACCGTGAGAACGCCATCGTGGTTGATACCCGCAGCCAGGACGAATATGCCAAGGGTCATCTGGCCGGTGCCCAGCACCTGCCCGCCAGCCAGATCCAGGCCAATAATCTGGGCGCGGTTGAAAAGCATAAAGATGCCCCCATCATAGTGGTGTGCGAGTCGGGGATGACCGCTGGTGGCGCGGCCCGTCAGTTGAGCAAGGCCGGCTTCAAGCAGGTGTATGTGCTCAGCGGTGGCATGGCCCAATGGCGTGCAGACAATCTGCCGGTAACCAAAAAACGCTGATTTAAGGGCGTGCGCCCAACATTTTTATCAAAGGAATCAAAAGAATGGCTGACGAAATCAACAACCAGGAAGTACAACCGGAATTCCACATCCAGCGTGTTTACACCAAGGATGTCTCCTTCGAAGCGCCGAACACGCCGCACATCTTCCAGAAAGAGTGGCAACCGGACGTCAAGCTGGACATGGACACCAAGACCAGCGTCCTGGCTGACGGCGTGTATGAGGTTGTACTGACCCTGACCGTCACCTGCAAGCTGGAAACCGAGACCGCCTTCCTGTGTGAAGTGCAGCAAGCCGGTATCTTCAGCATCGGCAACCTGCCGGAGCCACAGCTGGCGCATTGCCTGGCCGCTTTCTGCCCGAACATTCTGTTCCCTTATGCCCGCGAAGCCGTGGCCAACCTGGTCAGCAAGGGTTCCTTCCCGCAGCTGAACCTGGCACCGGTCAACTTCGATGCCCTGTTTGCCCAGCACATGGCACAGGCTCAGGTTCAACAGGCAACAGCGGAAGCCTGATCAATGGCCGACCCGATCGCGATTTCGGTGTTGGGGGCGGGGTCTTATGGCTCCGCCCTTGCCATTTCTCTGGCCCGTAACGGTCATTCGACCCTGCTATGGGGCCATAATCCGGCTCATGTCGCCGTGTTGGAAGCCGATCGTTGCAACAAGGCCTTCCTGCCGGATGTGCCCTTCCCCGCTACGCTGCAGCTGAGCGCGGATCTCGAACAGGCGGTACAAGCCGCTCCCGTGCTGCTGCTGGTGGTGCCGAGTCATGTCTTTGGCCAGGTGCTGACCGAGATCAAACCCTTCCTGCGTCCCGATACTCGTATCGCCTGGGCCACCAAGGGATTGGAGCCGGACAGCGGCCGGCTGCTGCAGGATGTGGCCCGCGAGATACTGGGGGAGGAGATACCGCTGGCGGTCATCTCGGGTCCGACCTTCGCCAAAGAGCTGGCCGCCGGTTTGCCGACGGCCATCTCGGTCGCCTCGACCCACGACGATTTCGCCGACGACCTCTCCCATCTGCTCCATTGCGGCCGATCATTCCGGGTCTATACCAATCCGGACTTCATCGGTCTGCAACTGGGGGGGGCGGTCAAGAACGTCATCGCCATCGGCGCCGGTCTCTCGGATGGCCTGGGCTTTGGCGCCAACGCCAGAACCGCGCTCATCACCCGGGGTCTGGTGGAGATGCAGCGCCTCGGTGCGGCCCTGGGTGCCGATGCCAAGACCTTTATGGGGATGGCGGGGCTCGGGGATCTGGTGCTGACCTGTACCGACAACCAGTCCCGCAACCGCCGCTTCGGTCTGGCGCTCGGGGCCGGTAAAGAGGTGGATACCGCCATGGCCGAGATCGGTCAGGTGGTGGAAGGCTATCGCAACACCAAGGAAGTGCATCTGCTGGCGGCCCGCTGCGGCGTCGAGATGCCCATCTGCGAGCAGATCTTCCAGGTGCTCTATCAGGGCCGCAACCCGAAAGAGGCTGCCATCGCTTTGCTCAGTCGCGACAAGCGCGACGAATGATCCCTGGTTGATCCCGGCATATCCGATAGCAAAAAGCCCCGCCAAATTGGCGGGGCTTTTTCATGGGTAATGTACGAGGGGGCAGGGCAACCTCAATGGATAACGGACATGAGCACAGGAGTACTCATGCCTGCGCTATCAATAGTAGGAGTGATCGCCACGCTGGTGCTCGGTGGCATCTTTGACGCCGTTGAGCTCGCCCGGGAATTTCTCCAGCAGCTGCTTCTCGATCCCCTCTTTCAGGGTGTAATCCACCTGTGAACAGCCGTTGCAACCACCACCGAACTGCAAAATCGCCAGCTTGTCGTCGGTGATGTCAATCAAGGTCACCTTGCCACCGTGACCGGCCAGCATGGGGTTAACCTCTGACATCAGCACGTATTCGATGCGATCGGCCAGGGGGGCATCGTCGGCCACCTTGCGCATCTTGGCGTTGGGCGCCTTGAGAGTGAGCTGGGAGCCCATCTGATCGGTGACGAAATCGATGGTGGCATCGACCAGGTAAGGGGCGCTCAGGGGATCGACCAGGCAGTCGAAGCCGCTGTAAGGGAGGTGTTGATCTTCCGGGTCCACCGCATCCGGTGGGCAGTAAGAGACGCCGCACTCGGCGTTCTGGGTTCCCGGATTGACCACAAACACCCGGATGTTGGTGCCATCAGGCTGATTTTCCAGCAGCTTGCGGAAATGCGCCTGGGCGGTGTCGGAAATGCTGATCATCACTATCCTCATAAACCTGAGTGTACGACTAGGGTATTCATGATAACGCGGTTGCCGCCCCTTGGATAGCGCGTGTTCAAGGCTTGGACGCGCAGTTATGGCACGCAGGATCTACACCTCACGCCGCCCGATGGCACTGTTATGTTGCCACTGTTCCGGTTGGCTCACAGGACCGCCGTTACTTGACGTGGGGCAGGGTACGGCACAGCGCCCACACCTCGACTCTTGCGATCCCGCTCTCATGGAGCAGACGGGTGAGCTGACCCGCCGTAGCACCCGTCGTGACCACATCGTCGAGCAGGGCGACATGCTGGTAGTGATGGGGAGCGATGTGAAAGGCCCCCTTGAGATTGCGGCGGCGCTGGCTGGCGCTGAGCTGGGTCTGCTGAGGGGTCGCCCGGATGCGGCGAATGACCCGAAGATCGAGAGGGATGCCGGTTAAACGGCTCAGACAGAGACCCAGCTGCTCGGCCTGATTGAAACCACGGCGCCACTGGCGCCACCAATGCAAGGGCACCGGGATGATGGCCTCGGGGGGATCCTCCAGGGTCAAGTGATCGGCCAGCAGCCTGGCGAGCAGGGGGGCCAGCAGCAAGTCGCCGCCATATTTCAGGCGGGGAATAAGCCAGGGGTAGGGCGGCAGATAGTCCCCTATGACCTGCAACCTGTCCCAGGGGGGAGGCCTGCGCTGACAGCGGCCACAGAGTGGCCACCTCTCTTCGAGAGGGGTGGCGCAGAGTCGGCAGCGATGCTCTTGCTGGCGCAGGCTGGTACGACACCAGTGGCAGAGCAGGGGATCGGTGTCACAGGGTTGTCGACAGAGCAGGCAGAGTCCCAACCAGTCGACCGGGGTACCGAGGATCGGACTTGCTTTGGCGAGCAGGCGCTTTAACATGCGACCCCAATGAATGGATGTGAGGGAGTCTGATGAGCATAGTGGTGGAGCGCCTCGGTCAGGGGCCAGATCTGGTGTTGTTGCATGGTTGGGGCATGAATGGTGCCGTCTGGCACGGGATAGCCCCCCTGCTCAGCCCGCATTTTCGGTTGCATCTGATCGACTTGCCCGGCTTTGGCGCCAGCCCGCTGGCCGAGGGGGTGGATTATGACCTCAACTGGCTGGCGCGGCAGGTCGCCGCCATATTGCCGCCGCGCGCCCACCTGCTCGGCTGGTCCCTCGGTGGTCTGGTGGCGAGCCGCATTGCCCTCGATACACCGGAGCGGGTCGCCTCCCTCATCACCGTTGCCAGCTCCCCCTGCTTCATGGCGCGAGAGGAGTGGCCCGGTATAGCTCCCAAGGTGCTGGAGGGTTTCATGACGGCGCTGGGGGGGGATTTTCGCCAGACGGTGGAGCGCTTCCTGGCCATTCAGGCCATGGGCAGCGAACATGCCCGGGACGATATCCGCCAGTTGAAACAGTGGTTGGCGCAGCGGCCTGTGCCGCAGCTGGCCGCTCTCACGGCGGGCCTGACCATGCTGGCCGAGGTGGACTTGCGCGAGGAGCTGGCGCAGCTGGCTCTGCCCTGGCTACGTGTCTATGGTCGCCTCGACTCCCTGGTACCCAGGGCCAGCATTGCGCTGCTCGATGGACGCTATCCCTGCAGCGAGAGCCAGGTACTGGCCAAGGCCTCCCATGCTCCCTTTATTTCTCACCCTGAGCTTTTTGTCAGCGGTCTGAGGGTGTGGCTCGCCATGGGGGCTGACTGCGCTGATCAAAAATCGAGCGCCATGCTTTGATAATCCCGCGAGGCGGTGGATACTTACTCCACTGTCAGGGAGATAGCACCATGCAAATTGATTCCGCCTTTACCACTGGCCTGCAGGGATATCAGCGGGCCGAGCAGAGGGTTGACCAGGCAAGCGAGGCCATTGCCAGCGTCAATGTGGCGCGGCCTGAACCCGAGGCGGCCCCGGTGGCGCTCACCGACGAGCTGATCAACCTCAAGATCGGTGAGCTGCAGGCCGGTGCCTCGGCCAGGGTGATCCAGACGGCCAGTGACATGCTCGGCAGTCTGATCGACATTCGGGTCTAAGAGGCCTGCTCGGCCACCCTTGGGGTGGCCGAGCACTATCATGAGCCTCAACGTCACGCTTCCCCCCAGCCTGCCCAACGCGCTGCAACCTCAGACGGAAGCGGCGCGCACCGACAATCGCCGCGCCGAACTGATCCCCCAGCCTCCTCAGGGTGCTGCCGCGAGCGGCAGCCAGAAATCGGCCAGTCAGCAGGATCAGGAGAGGCAGACCCTCCGCCAGGGGTTGCTCCGTGACGGTGCGATGCGGGAGGGGGCGGGCACCCTCTCCTCGGCTCCTCATTCGCTACCTCAGCGGGTCGATGAGCGTGGGCATCAGGACGGCCAGGGCAGCCAGCAAGGGACGCATCGGGAGAGTCATCAAGATGCCGAGCGGGCAGGGGATCAGAGGGGCAGCCACGGGATCGCCTCGGCGTTGGTGTTCGGTGGTGGGCTACCAACCCGAGTTGGCCAATATGCTCATCCCGGCATGCAAGGCGGGGTGTTGAATGCCTACATGGAGATACGCAGCCAGGCCATCGCCCAGCGCTATCGCACGGCTAGCCGACCCGCCACGCCCCAGCAATTCGATCTGAAAATCTGAACCGCCGTTGCCATGACAGGGCTCCTTGAGCCTGATGCTAGCGGCAGAGAAGGGGAGATCCCCTACAACAAGAAGCCCCTCGCGGGGCTTCCTGTTTATCCGGGCATTTGAGGCGCTATTTTTTAGCCTTGGCAAACGCGGCCGCAAAGGCGTTGCCGAAGGCGGCACTCTCGGCCGGTTTGCTGCCTGGCTGTGGGGGGCGAGCCGGTTTGGCAGCCTGCCCCCGGGGCGCCGCCCGGTCGTTTATCTCTGCTCTGGGCTTGCGTCCCCCCTGATTGCCGGCCTGCTGATCCAGGCGCATGGTCAGGCTGATGCGTTTGCGGGGGGCATCCACCTCCAGCACCTTGACCCTGACCACGTCCCCTGTCTTGACCACTTCCCGGGGATCCTTGATGAAGCGATCGGTCAGGGAGCTGATATGCACCAGGCCATCCTGATGGACCCCTATGTCGACGAAGGCGCCGAAGTTGGTGACGTTGGTGACCACCCCTTCCAGCACCATCTCGGGTTGCAGGTCGCTTATCTTCTCCACCCCCTCCTTGAAGGTGGCGGTCTTGAACTCGGGACGGGGATCCCGGCCCGGCTTGTCCAGCTCGCCAATGATATCGGTGACAGTCGGCACCCCGAATTTGTCATCGACATAGTCGGCTGGCTTGAGGCTACGTAGCAGGGGGCCGTTGCCGAGCAGGTCGTCTACCGCCTGCTGGAGCTGCGCCAGGATCCGCTCAACCACAGGGTAAGACTCGGGATGCACCGCCGAGCCATCGAGGGGATGAGTGCCGCCACGAATGCGCAGGAAACCGGCACACTGCTCGAACGCCTTGGGGCCGAGTCGACTCACCTTGAGCAACTGCTGGCGGCTCTTGAAGGCGCCATGTTCATCACGGTAAGCCACTATGTTCTGGGCCAGGGTCTGGGAGAGGCCGGAGACTCGGGTCAGCAACGGTACCGAGGCGGTATTCACATCCACACCGACCGCATTCACGCAATCTTCCACCACGGCATCGAGCTTGCGAGCCAGCTGGCTCTGACCGACATCATGCTGATACTGGCCCACCCCTATGCTCTTGGGATCTATCTTGACCAGCTCGGCCAGGGGATCTTGCAGGCGGCGGGCGATGGAGACGGCGCCGCGGATGGAGACATCAAGATCCGGAAACTCCTGGGAGGCGAGCTCGGAGGCGGAGTAGACGGAGGCGCCCGCCTCGCTGACCACGATCTGCTGGGCGCGCGCCTCTGGGTAGCGTTTGAACAGTTCAGCCGTCAGGCGATCCGTCTCGCGGGAGGCGGTGCCATTGCCGATGCTGACCAGCTCTACCTTATGTTTGACGCAGAGATCGCGCAGGGTGGCCAGGCTCTGTTCCACCTGTTTTCTCGGCTCGAAGGGATAGATGGTGGCGCTATCGACCAGCTTGCCGGTGGCGTCGACCACTGCCACCTTGACCCCGGTGCGGATGCCGGGATCCAGCCCCATGGTGCAACGCATGCCGGCCGGCGCCGCCATCAGCAGATCCTGGAGATTCATGGCGAACACCTTGATTGCCTCTTCTTCGGCCTGTTCGCGGACTTGGCCGATGAGCTCGGTCTCCATCTGCAAGGAGAGTTTGATGCGCCAGGTCCAGCTCACCACCCCTTGCAGCCACTTGTCGGCGGGACGGCCCTGGGCCTTGACGCCAACCTGCTGGGCGATGATGCCCTCGCAGGGGTGGCTGGCCTCATCCTCACCCACTATCAGCGCCAGGTTGAGCACCCCTTCGTTGCGGCCGCGCAACATGGCCAGCACCCGATGGGAGGGGGCCTTGTGTAGCGGTTCGTCATGTTCGAAGTAGTCCTTGAACTTGGCTCCCTCCTGCTCCTTGTCCTCGACCAGCCGGGCGCGCAGGGTGGCGTTGTGCCACAGATAATCGCGCAGCCGGGCGAGCAGGGGGGCTTGCTCCGCGAAGCGCTCCATCAAGATGTAGCGGGCACCGTCGAGGGACGCCTTGGTATCGGCTATGCCAGCCTCGATATTGATAAAGGCGGCGGCCTCTCGCTCGGGATCCAGATTGGGATTGGCGAACAGGCGATCGGCCAGGGGTTCCAGCCCAGCCTCTATGGCCATCTGCCCCTTGGTGCGGCGTTTGGGTTTGTAGGGCAGGTAGAGATCTTCGAGGCGGGTCTTGGTATCGGCCTCGCCCAAAGCACGGGCCAGTTCCGGGGTCAGCTTGCCCTGCTCCTTGACGGAGTTGAGGATCACCTGGCGCCTCTCTTCCAGTTCGCGCAGATAACCGAGCCGGGTCTCCAGGGTGCGTAACTGGCTGTCATCCAGCCCGTCGGTGACCTCCTTGCGGTAGCGGGCGATGAAGGGCACAGTGGCCCCTTCGTCCAGCAGGCGGATGGCGGCTTGTACCTGCTGTGGCCGGGCATTCAGCTCGCTGGCTATCTGTCGTTCTATGGTTTGCATCTGTGCTCTGGGTCTCCATGGTCACTGGCTGGCGGCTCGCGGGCCCACCCCACGCGGGGTTAGAATAGAACCCAAGTGGCAAGGACATGTAAAGATGAAAAAAAGCGATTATATCACCCGTGAAGGGTGGCTCGAACTGGATCGGGAATTCAAGACCCTCTGGAAGGAGGAGCGGCCCAGGGTGACGCAGGCGGTGTCTGAGGCCGCGGCCCTCGGCGACCGATCCGAGAATGCCGAGTACATCTATGGCAAGAAGCGACTGCGGGAAATAGACCGGCGGCTGCGCTTTCTTGGCAAGCGGCTCGATGCCCTCACCATAGTGGATCCCAGCCCCCAGCAGCAGGGGCGGGTCTTCTTTGGCGCCTGGGTTGAGCTGGAAGATGAAGCCGGTCAGCGGGTGCGCTATCGATTGGTGGGGCCCGACGAGTTCAACCTCTCTGAAGGCAAACTCAGCGTGGACTCCCCCCTGGCGCGTGCCCTGCTCAAGAAACAGGTCGATGACGAGGTGGAGGTGAGCACGCCGTCCGGCTTGCAGTTCTGGTATATCAACGAAATTCGTTACAGCCCCTTCGAGGCGCGGGCAACGCTCCCAAGCAATAACCGGTAACACTTTTCGTCTTGGCCGGGGCAGGGCAAGCGCCTAGGATGACCCCTCATGGGTAAGGAGAGGCAAAATGAGTCAGCAATACAAGGTGTTGGTGGTCGATGATGACCTCAAGCTGCGGGCCCTGCTGGAGCGTTATCTGAGCGAACAGGGGTTCGGGGTGCGCGGCGTCGCCAATGGTGAGCAGGCCGATCGCCTGCTGGCGCGGGAGAACTTCAGCCTGATGGTGCTCGATCTCATGCTGCCAGGGGAAGATGGCCTCTCCATCTGTCGCCGTCTGCGCGAAGCGGGCAACCAGATCCCGGTGTTGATGCTCACCGCCAAGGGGGACGAGGTCGATCGTATCGTCGGCCTGGAGATGGGCGCCGATGACTACTTGCCCAAACCGTTCAACCCGCGGGAGCTGCTGGCCCGGATCCGTGCCGTGCTGCGCCGCCATCAGGTGGAGCTGCCGGGTGCCCCCTCCGCCACCGAGAAGGTCGTCAGCTTTGGTGCCTACCGCCTCGATCTCGCGACCCGGGAGCTGACCCGGGACCATGAACCCCTCTCCCTGACCAGCGGCGAGTTCGCCGTGCTCAAGGTGCTGGTCAGTCATCCCCGTGAGCCGCTATCCCGTGACAAGTTGATGAATCTGGCCCGTGGCCGCGAATATACCGCCACCGAGCGCAGCATCGATGTGCAGGTGTCGCGCCTGCGTCGCTTGCTGGAGCAGGATCCGGCCCAACCCAGGTATCTGCAGACCGTTTGGGGTCTGGGCTATGTGTTTGTACCGGACGGAGAGAGCCGATGAGGCGCACGACCAGCATGTTCTCCCGCACCCTCTGGTTTCTGGGCTCGGTGCTGTTGGTCTATCAGCTGGTCTCCTATGCCGCCTTCTACAACTATCTGCTGGAGCCCACGGTCAAGCAGATCAGTCACCTGCTGGCCAATCAGGTCAAGCTCATCTTCCCCGCCGAACTGGACGGTACCCTGCCCGATGAAGCTGAGGCTCTGGTCCACATGGCGACGGGTATCGATATTTACAGTCAGCACGAGGCTGAGCAGCACGGCCTGAAGATGGCCAAGCGTTATGAATATCTGGAGGAGGGGATCAGTCATGAGCTGGGCGGCCCGGCCCAGGTGCGGGTCGAGATCCAGGATCACTACATCATCTGGATCCAGCCGCCCCAGGCGAGCGAGATCTGGCTGCGGGTGCCGCTCACCGAGATAGATGATGACGACATTCAGCCGCTGCTCCTTTATCTGAGCATATTGCTGGTTGTGGTGCTGTTTGGCGCCTGGCATTTTGCCCGTCAGTTGATGCGCCCGCTCGAGGCGCTGGAGGCGGGGGCTGTCGCCGTGGCAAGGGGGCAATTCCCCGATGCACTGCCCGAGAAGGGCTCGCGGGAGCTGCGCCGGCTGACCCGCAGCTTCAACCACATGTCCCATTCCATCAAGGATCTGATCGAGGAGCGTAACCTGATGATGGCTGGCGTCTCCCACGATTTGCGCACCCCGCTCACCCGCATCCGTCTCGCCACCGAGATGATGTCGTCCCGGGAAGAGGGAC
Organism: Aeromonas rivuli; assembly: GCF_000820045.1. GTDB lineage: Bacteria > Pseudomonadota > Gammaproteobacteria > Enterobacterales > Aeromonadaceae > Aeromonas > Aeromonas rivuli. The sequence goes on from NZ_CDBJ01000055.1 coordinate 134,874, forward strand.
TCAAGGAGAGTATCAACGCCGACATCGATGAAACCAATGCCATTATCGATCAGTTCATCGACTACATAAGACCGGCTGGCGAGGTCGAAACCCGGACCACCGACCTGACCCAGCTGATCCACGATGTGCTGCTGCTACAGGGGGATCAGGGACTGGAATTGGAGCTGGCCCTGCCAACCGAGGCCGTGCTGGTCGAGTGCCACCCCCTTGGCTTGCGCCGGGTGCTCAATAATCTGTGCGGTAATGCCCAGCGTTATGGCGCCAGTCGGGTACATGCTGAGTTGAGGGACGATGGTCACTGGGTTCGCCTGCGGCTGTCCGATGATGGCCCGGGCATCCCGGAGGGAGATTATCAGCGGGTGCTCAAACCTTTCACTCAGGGCAGCCTGGCGCGCACCGGAGGGGGCAGTGGCCTGGGGCTCGCCATCGTCGCCAAGATAGTGGCGCAGCACCACGGCACATTGCGGCTCGGGGTCTCGATGTGGGACGGCTTGCTGGTCGAGATCCGCCTGCCCAAACAGCAGCCCCTGGAGTGGGTTGACTAATGGGGTGAATCTAGAGACAGAGAGGGGGCCAATGGCCCCCTCTCTGTTATCCGACATCTTGCTCAGGCATCTGGTGTGGCTGGTTGGCGGTAGCGTTTGCCGTATTTGAGCTGCTGCACCAGCAAGGCGATGACGATGAGAGCCAGGCCTATGGGGGTGGCCGGATGTATCTGCTCGCCGATCAGCAGGTTGAGCAGGATCAGGGAGGCGAAGGGGGAGATGAAGATAAGATTGCTGAGCGGCGCCGTGTCCGTGGCACTGCGCATGGCCATCAACCAGAGTACGAAGCCAAAGCCCATCTCGAACAGCCCGACATAGATGGCGCCAGCCCAGCCTTGCCAGGCGGTCATGCGGAAGTCGGCCAGCCACCAAGTCGCCACCAGAATGAGCGGCAGGCTGAGCAGGAAGCCGAGCAACAGACTGACGATGGGATCCCCCTGATTACGGGTGTTGAGGATCCAGTAGCCCGCCCAGATCAGGGTAGAGAGCAATGCCAGCCCCACCCCAAGCGGGCTGTCGAACTGCAGGCCGAGCAGATCACCCTTGGTGGCGATCACCAGGGCGCCGAAGTAGCCGAGCAGTATGGCCACCCCATCCCGACGGCGCAGTTTCTGACCGAGGAAGGGCACGGCCAGCAGACTCAGGCTGATGGCCCAGGTGTAGTTGATGGTCTGCGCCTGTTGCGCCGGCAGCAGGTCATAGGCTTTGAACAACAGCAGGTAATAGAGGAAAGGATTGAGGGTGCCCAGCGCCAGATAATAGATAGGGCGCTCTCGCAAGTAGAGCCCCAGCAGCGGCAGCTTACCCTGTTTGAGCACCAGGGCACCCAGAGCCAGGGTCGAGGTGAGGGCGGCGACCAGTAGCAGTTGTACCGGCTCGAAGTAACGCAGCGACAGCTTGAAGGCGGTGGCAACCGTGGACCAGAGTGCCACGGCGCACAGACCGTATTGATAGGCTCTCTTCTGATTTTTCAACATACTGCAGATCCTTGCATGATCAGCTGAAGGGGCAATTGGCTCCGCAGTCTAGCAGTCTGACCTCGCTACTGTCGTTAGCTGGATGGGATTGGCGGCTGTCCGGAGGTCTGGGTCTCCGGGGAGAACCATTGCGGGTAAAAATTGCGCACTATCTGCACGAGTCAGCTTGCGCCAATTGAAAATATCCGTATAATTCCCCCCGCTTACCCATGAGGTAAGCCAGACGATATGTCTGCATGCTGAGCTTCCCGTTTACGAGTCGCCAGCCTTACAGTCCTCCCGATATGGGGGGAAACGTGAAAAATCACACCTCTGGCGGGATAACTCCCAGTCGGGCGGTGTTGATTTATGTTCTTTTATCTATTGGAGCTCTGTCAATGCAGAACCAAAGAATCCGTATTCGCCTGAAGGCTTTTGATCATCGTCTGATAGATCAGTCCACAGCGGAAATCGTTGAAACTGCAAAGCGCACTGGCGCGCAGGTTCGCGGTCCTATCCCGCTGCCGACTCGCAAAGAGCGCTTCACCGTCCTGATCTCCCCGCACGTCAACAAAGATGCGCGTGATCAGTACGAGATCCGCACTCACAAGCGTCTGGTAGACATCGTTGAGCCGACTGACAAGACCGTAGACGCCCTGATGCGTCTGGATCTGGCAGCCGGTGTAGACGTCCAGATCAGCCTGGGCTAATTACGGAAAGGATTGATAACAATGACAATCGGTCTTGTAGGTCGCAAAGTGGGTATGACTCGCATCTTCACTGAAGATGGCGTTTCTATCCCGGTGACTGTTATCGAAGTTGAAGCTAACCGTGTAACTCAGGTCAAATCTGTAGAAACCGATGGCTACAACGCTATTCAGGTTACCACTGGCGCCAAAAAAGCCAGCCGTGTGACCAAGCCGGAAGCGGGCCACTTCGCCAAAGCTGGTGTAGAAGCCGGTCGTGGTCTGTGGGAATTCCGTCTGAACAACGGTGAAACTTTCACTGTTGGCGGCGAGTTGAAAGTAGATCTTTTCGCTGACGTTAAGCTGGTAGATGTTACTGGCACATCCAAGGGTAAAGGTTTTGCCGGTACTGTTAAGCGCTGGAACTTCCGCACCCAGGATATGACCCACGGTAACTCCTTGTCTCACCGCGCTCCGGGTTCTATCGGTCAGAACCAATCCCCGGGTAAGGTATTCAAGGGCAAAAAGATGGCTGGTCACATGGGAGCTGAGCGTGTAACGACTCAGAACCTGGAACTGGTTCGTGTTGACGCTGAACGCAACCTGCTGCTCATCAAAGGTGCAGTACCGGGTGCTACCAACGGCAACGTGATCGTCAAACCTGCCGTTAAAGCGTAACGTCTGAGGAGATAGTAATGGAATTGGTAATGAAAGACGCCAAGAGCGCTCTTGAAGTTTCCGAGACTACCTTCGGGCGCGAATTCAACGAAGCTCTGGTTCACCAGGTCGTCGTTGCATATGCCGCAGGTGCCCGTCAGGGTACTCGCGCGCAGCTGACTCGCTCTGAAGTGTCTGGTGGCGGCAAAAAGCCGTGGCGTCAGAAGGGTACTGGTCGTGCCCGTGCTGGCTCCATCCGTTCGCCTATTTGGCGTTCCGGTGGTGTGACTTTTGCTGCTAAGCCGCAAGATCACAGCCAAAAAGTAAACAAGAAGATGTACCGCGGCGCTATCCGTAGCATCCTGTCCGAGCTGGTACGTCAAGAGCGCCTGATCGTTGTCGAGAAATTCGGCATCGAAGCGCCGAAGACCAAAGAACTGATCGCCAAGCTGAAAGAGATGGAACTGAAAGACGTTCTGATCGTGACTGCTGAAGTCGATGAGAACCTGTTCCTCGCCGCTCGCAACCTGTACAAGGTCGATGTGCGTGACGTAGCCGGTATCGACCCCGTCAGCTTGATCGCTTTCGACAAGGTTCTGATGACTGCTGATGCAGTTAAGCAAATCGAGGAGATGCTGGCATGATCCGCGAAGAGCGTCTGTTGAAAGTTCTGAAGGCTCCGCATATCTCTGAAAAGAGCACCATGGTCGCCGAGAAGCAGAACACTATCGTGTTCAAAATTGCTGTCGACGCCACCAAGGCGGAAGTCAAAGCTGCAGTTGCGAAACTGTTCGAGGTCGAAGTTGAGACCGTCCGTACCCTGAACATGAAGGGTAAGACCAAGCGCTCAGGTGCGCGTGTAGGCCGTCGTTCCGATTGGAAAAAGGCTTATGTGACCCTGAAAGCTGGTCAGGACATCGACTTCATGGGCGCAGCCGAGTAAGAGGAGTTCTGAAAAATGGCAATCGTTAAGTGCAAGCCTACTTCTCCGGGCCGCCGCCACGTCGTTAAGATCGTCAACCAAGAGCTGTACAAGGGCAAGCCCTTCGCCGCTCTGCTGGACAGCAAAAGCAAGTCCGGTGGTCGTAACAACAACGGTCGTATCACTACCCGTCATATCGGTGGTGGTCACAAGCAGCATTACCGTATCGTCGACTTCAAACGCGACAAAGACGGCATTCCTGCCAAAGTAGAGCGTCTGGAATACGATCCTAACCGTACCGCTAACATCGCCCTGGTGTTGTATGCAGACGGTGAGCGTCGTTACATCCTGGCCCCTAAAGGCCTGAAAGCTGGCGATCCGATCGCTTCTGGTGCTGATGCTGCCATCAAGGTGGGTAACTCCCTGCCGATGCGCAACATCCCGGTCGGTTCTACCGTTCACGCCGTTGAGATGAAACCTGGTAAAGGTGCCCAGCTGGCTCGTTCCGCTGGTACTTTCATCCAGATCCTGGCTCGTGAAGGTAACTATGTAACTCTGCGTCTGCGTTCCGGCGAAGTACGTAAAGTTCTGTCCGAGTGCCGCGCTACCATCGGCGAAGTGGGTAACTCCGAGCACATGTTGCGTCAACTGGGTAAAGCCGGTGCCAACCGCTGGCGTGGTATTCGTCCGACCGTTCGCGGTATGGCGATGAACCCGGTTGATCACCCGCACGGTGGTGGTGAAGGTCGTAACAAGGGCATGCAGCCTGTGTCCCCTTGGGGCCAGAAGGCTAAGGGCTTCAAGACCCGTAAGAACAAGCGTACCGACAAGTACATCGTACGTCGTCGTAACAAGTAATTGTTAACATAGAGGAATCACCATGCCACGTTCTCTCAAGAAGGGTCCATTTATTGACCTGCACTTGCTGAAGAAGGTAGAGAAAGCGGTGGAAAGCGGGGATAAAAAGCCGGTTAAAACCTGGTCCCGTCGCTCAATGATCATCCCGAACATGATCGGTTTGACCATCGCTGTCCATAATGGTCGTCAGCACGTTCCGGTTTTCGTTACCGAAGAAATGATCGGTCACAAACTGGGTGAATTCGCACCGACTCGTACTTATCGCGGCCATGCTGCTGATAAGAAGGCTAAGAAGCGCTAAGGGATAAATGATGGAAGCTATCGCTAAACACCGTTATGCCCGTACTTCTGCCCAGAAAGCTCGTCTGGTAGCCGATCAAGTACGTGGTCTGTCCGTAGACAAGGCTCTGACTCTCCTGACCTTCAGCCCGAAAAAGGCTGCAGTGCTGGTGAAGAAGGTGCTGGAATCTGCCATTGCAAACGCTGAGCACAACGAAGGCGCCGATATCGACGCCCTGCGTGTTGCTACTATCATGGTCGACGAAGGTCCCTCCATGAAGCGCATCCGTCCTCGTGCCAAAGGTCGCGCGGATCGTATCCTCAAGCGTACCGCTCACATCACTGTAGTGGTATCCGACGCTAAGGCTGGGAGATAAGCAATGGGTCAGAAAGTACATCCTAATGGCATTCGCCTGGGTATTACCAAGCCTTGGAATTCTACCTGGTTCGCGAACACCAAAGACTTCGCTGACAACCTGTACAGCGATTTCCAAGTACGCCAGTTCCTGACCAAGGAGCTGAAAAACGCTTCCTTGTCCAAGATCACCATCGAGCGTCCGGCCAAGAGCATCCGTGTGACCATTCACACTGCTCGTCCGGGTGTCGTGATCGGCAAGAAAGGCGAAGACGTTGAGAAACTGCGCAAAGCTGTCGCCGCTATCGCTGGCGTGCCTGCACAGATCAACATTTCCGAAGTCCGCAAGCCGGAGCTGGATGGCAAACTTGTTGCTGACAGCATCACTTCCCAACTGGAACGTCGCGTAATGTTCCGTCGTGCTATGAAGCGCGCCGTACAAAACGCAATGCGCCTGGGTGCCAAGGGCATCAAAGTGGAAGTGTCTGGTCGTCTGGGCGGCGCTGAAATCGCGCGTACCGAATGGTACCGTGAAGGTCGTGTGCCTTTGCACACCCTGCGTGCCGACATCGACTACGCAACTTCTGAAGCCCACACCACCTACGGTGTGATCGGCGTTAAGGTTTGGATCTTCAAGGGCGAAGTTCTGGGTGGTCTGGCTGCAGTTAATGCTGCCGCTGCTCAAGAGCAAGCTCCTGCGAAGCCCAAGCGCGATAACAAACGCCGCGGTAAGTAAGGAGATTCGGTAAATGTTGCAACCAAAGCGTACTAAATTCCGCAAGACCCATAAGGGTCGTAACCGCGGTCTGGCCAACTCTGGTAACGAAGTATCCTTCGGTACCTTTGGCCTGAAGGCGACATCCCGTGGTCAACTGACTGCTCGTCAAATCGAAGCAGCCCGTCGTGCCATGACCCGTCACGTCAAGCGTCAGGGTAAAATCTGGATCCGTGTGTTCCCGGACAAACCCATTACCGAAAAGCCCCTCGAAGTTCGTATGGGTAAAGGTAAGGGTAACGTCGAATACTGGGTATGCCCGATCCAACCTGGCAAGGTTCTGTACGAGATGGACGGTGTTCCCGAGGCTCTGGCCCGTGAAGCATTCGCCCTGGCCGCTGCTAAGCTGTCCGTTCAGACCACTTTCGTAATTAAGACGGTGATGTGATGAAAGCTCAAGATCTGCGTCAAAAGAGCGTCGATGAACTGAACCAGGAGCTGCTGGGTCTGCTGCGTGAGCAATTCAACATGCGCATGCAAGCTTCCACTGGCCAACTGGCTCAGACTCACACTCTGAAGCAAGTGCGTCGTGACGTCGCACGTATCAAGACTGTACTGACTGAGAAGGCAGGTGCGTAATGACTGACAAAATCCGTACTCTGCAAGGTCGTGTAATTAGCGACAAGATGGATAAATCCATCACCGTCGCTATCGAGCGCAAGGTAAAGCACCCGATCTACGGTAAGATCATCAAGCGCACTACCAAGCTGCACGTACACGATGAGACCAACGAGTGTAAAGCTGGCGATCTCGTGGAAATCCGCGAGTGCCGTCCGCTGTCCAAGACCAAGTCTTGGACCCTGGTCGGGATCCTGGAAAAGGCTTAATCAGCCTTTTGTAGTCCAAACGGCCCCCATCGGGGGCCGTTTGTTTTTTAGGCTACCTTTTCCAATTTCTCTGTGTTATAGTTTCGCGCCTTTTGAAGGCAGCCAGATCCCGTAAGGGATAAGAAGTAAACAAAGCGGAGCACTAAAATGATCCAGATGCAAAGTATGCTGGGTGTAGCCGACAACTCCGGCGCTCGCAGTGTAATGTGTATTAAGGTTCTGGGTGGCTCGCACCGCCGTTATGCCGGCATCGGCGACATCATCAAAGTTTCCATCAAGGAAGCCATTCCTCGCGGTAAAGTGAAGAAAGGTGATGTATATAACGCGGTGGTCGTACGCACCCGTAAAGGCGTTCGTCGTCCGGACGGCTCAGTCATCCGTTTCGACAACAATGCGGCTGTTTTGCTTAACGGCAACCAACAGCCAATCGGTACTCGTATTTTTGGCCCGGTGACCCGTGAACTCCGTAATGAGAAGTTCATGAAGATTGTGTCCCTGGCACCCGAAGTACTGTAAGGAGTCGAACGATGGCAGCTAAAATCCGTCGCGAAGACGAAGTGATAGTTCTTACCGGCAAAGACAAGGGCAAGCGTGGCAAAGTCACTCAAGTTCTGATTGCTAAAGGTAAGGTTCTCGTGGAAGGCATCAACCAGGTGAAGAAACACCAGAAGCCGGTACCCGCTTTGGGTCAGGCTGGCGGTATCGTCACCAAAGAAGCCCCCCTCGATGTTTCAAATGTAGCACTGTTCAACTCTGCCACTGGCAAGGCTGACCGTGTTGGTTTCCGGATTGAAGACGGCAAAAAAGTTCGTTTCTTCAAGTCTACCGGCGAACTTGTGAAGTAATTGGAGTTTAACGATGGCGAAACTGCATGATTACTACAGATCCGATGTAGCACAAGAACTGTCAAAGCAGTTCGGTTACAAGACGATCATGCAAGTCCCTCGGATCGAGAAAATCACCCTGAACATGGGTGTTGGTGAGGCGATTTCTGATAAGAAACTGCTGGAAAATGCTGCTGCCGATATGGCTGCCATTTCCGGTCAGAAGCCGCTGATCACCAAAGCTCGCAAATCTGTTGCGGGCTTCAAGATTCGTGAAGGCTACCCGATAGGTTGTAAAGTAACCCTGCGTGGCGAGCGTATGTGGGAGTTCCTGGAACGGCTGATTTGCATCTCCGTACCGCGTATCCGTGACTTCCGTGGCCTGAATGCTAAAGCGTTCGATGGTCGTGGTAACTACTCCATGGGCGTGCGTGAGCAAATCATCTTCCCGGAAATCGACTATGACAAAGTCGATCGCGTCCGTGGTCTGGATATCACCATCACCACTTCCGCGAATACCGATGAAGAAGGCCGTGCTCTGCTGGCTGCCTTTAACTTCCCATTCCGCAAGTAAGGTTAGGGTTATGGCTAAAACATCCATGAAAGCACGTGAAGCAAAGCGTGCGAAGCTGGTAGCCAAGTTCGCCACTAAGCGAACCGAGCTGAAAGCTATCATCGTTGATATGAACGCTTCTGAAGAAGCGCGTTGGGATGCTGTCTTGCAACTGCAACAGCTGCCCCGTGATTCCAGTCCGTCCCGCCAGCGTAACCGTTGCAATATTACTGGTCGTCCGCACGGTTTCCTGCGCAAGTTTGGCCTGTCTCGCATCAAGGTGCGTGAGCATGCCATGAAGGGCGAAATTCCAGGTCTCAAAAAGGCCTCTTGGTAAGAATCTCGGGAGTTAGACTATGAGCATGCAAGATCCGATCGCGGACATGCTGACCCGCATCCGTAACGGTCAAGCGGCGAGCAAAGTTGCGGTTTCCATGCCTTCTTCCAAGCTGAAAGTGGCTATCGCCCACGTGCTGAAAGAAGAAGGTTACATCACTGGCTACTCCGTAGCTGGCGATGTGAAACCGGAACTGGAAATTGAACTGAAATATTTCCAGGGCAAACCGGTTGTAGAACTGATCCAACGCGTAAGCCGTCCCGGCCTGCGTATTTATAAGCGCACTACTGACCTGCCGAAAGTTATGGGCGGTCTCGGTGTTGCTATCGTGTCCACGTCTAAAGGTGTGATGACTGACCGTGCAGCTCGTAAAGCTTGCATGGGCGGTGAGATCATCTGCTACGTCGCTTAATAGGAGGTAGGATATGTCTCGTGTTGCTAAGGCACCCGTCACTATTCCTGCTGGCGTAGAGGTGACTCTGAACGGTCAGGAACTGTCCATCAAAGGTGGTAAAGGTTCCCTGGTTCGTTCTATTCACGCCGGTGTAGAAGTGACCAAAGAAGACAATGTACTCAAGTTCGCCCCGCGCGACGGCTCCACTGGTGCCGACGCTCAGGCTGGTACTGCACGTGCATTGGTCAACAACATGGTAATCGGTGTTACCCAAGGCTTCGAGCGTAAGCTGCAGCTGGTTGGTGTAGGTTATAAAGCCTCCATCAAGGGCAATGCTGTCGCGCTGGCCCTGGGCTTCTCTCACCCGGTTGAGCATGCGCTGCCGGCTGGTGTGACCGCTGAGTGTCCTACTGCTACTGAGATCATTCTCCGTGGTGTAGACAAGCAGATGGTTGGCCAAGTCGCCGCCGATATCCGTGCTTACCGCGCTCCGGAGCCCTACAAGGGCAAGGGTGTACGCTATGCCAACGAGCAAGTGCGTACTAAAGAAGCTAAGAAGAAGTAAGGTAACACTATGGACAAGAAAGCAGCTCGTCTCCGTCGTGCTACTCGTGCTCGGAAGAAGATGCAGGAACTGGGAGCAACCCGTCTGGTTGTTCACCGTACCCCGCGTCATATCTACGCGCAGGTAATCGCAGCCAACGGTTCCGAAGTTCTGGCCTCTGCTTCCACAGTAGAGAAAGCCATCAGTGAAGCAATCAAGTACTCCGGTAATGCAGATGCAGCTACCGCAGTCGGTAAAGCTATCGCTGAGCGAGCTATCGCCAAAGGCATTCAGAACGTATCTTTCGATCGTTCCGGTTTCAAGTATCACGGTCGTGTAGCCGCTCTGGCTACCGCTGCTCGTGACGCTGGTCTTCAGTTCTAAGCTAGGAGTCGAAGATGGCTAAAGTCGAATCTCAAGCCGGCGAACTGCAAGAAAAGCTGATTGCAGTAAACCGTGTTTCGAAAACTGTTAAAGGTGGTCGTATCATGTCCTTCACCGCGTTGACCGTGGTGGGTGATGGTAACGGCCGTGTAGGTTACGGTTACGGTAAGGCCCGTGAAGTTCCCGCCGCTATTCAAAAAGCGATGGAACAGGCTAAACGTAACCTGAGCAAGGTAGAACTGAACAATGGCACTCTGCACCACCCGGTGCAAGGCGTTCACTCCGGTTCCACCGTGTTCATGAAGCCGGCCTCTGAAGGTACTGGTATCATTGCAGGCGGCGCCATGCGTGCTGTGCTGGAAGTTGCTGGTATCCACAACGTGCTGGCAAAGACCTACGGTTCCACTAACCCGATCAACGTTGTTCGCGCAACTGTAGACGCTCTGGTACAGGGTCAATCCCCTGCCCAGATCGCTGCCAAGCGTGGTCTGCGCGTTGAAGAAATTCTGGGGTAATGCGACATGGCTAACACTGTAAAAGTAACTCAAACGCGCAGCTCTATCGGCCGTCTGCCTAAGCATAAGGCGACTCTGCGTGGTCTGGGTCTGCGTCGCATTGGTCACACCGTTGAGCTGGAGGATACTCCTTGCGTCCGTGGTATGATCAACCAGGTTTACTACATGGTTAAGGTGGAGGGCTAAGCATGCGTCTGAACACTCTGTCTCCGGCCCCAGGCTCTAAGTCTGTCAAGCACCGTCCAGGCCGTGGTATTGGTTCTGGTCTGGGCAAGACTGGTGGTCGTGGTGTTAAAGGTCAGACCTCTCGTTCCGGTGGCGGTAAAGTCCGCGCTGGTTTCGAAGGCGGCCAGATGCCTTTGAAAATCCGTCTGCCGAAGTTCGGTTTCTTCTCTCGCAAATCTTTGGTTTCTGCCGAAGTGCGTCTGAACGAAATCGCCATGGTAGAAGGTGATGTGGTCGATGTGAGCACTTTGAAGCAAGCCGGCGTTCTGACTAAGAACATCGTTTTCGCTAAAATTGTTCTGTCTGGCAACATTGACCGTGCTGTGACCGTTCGTGGTGTGTCCGTCACCAAAGGTGCACGTGCAGCCATCGAGGCCGCTGGCGGTAAAATCGAGGAATAATCAGTACAATGGCTAAGAAACCAGGATTGGATGTTAAAGCGCAGGGTGGTCTGAGCGAACTGAAGAGCCGTCTGCTCTTCGTTCTCGGGGCGATTATCGTTTTCCGTGCAGGCTCTTATGTGCCGATTCCTGGTATTGACGCCGCCGTACTGGCCGAGTTGTTCCAGCAACAGAAGGGCACCATCATTGAGATGTTCAACATGTTCAGTGGTGGTGCACTCTCGCGTGCTTCTATTCTTGCGTTGGGGATCATGCCGTACATTTCGGCGTCGATCATCATCCAGTTACTGACCGTGGTTCATCCCGCTCTTGCTGAACTCAAGAAAGAAGGTGAATCCGGCCGTCGCAAGATCAATCAGTATACCCGCTGGGGTACATTGATTTTGGGAACCTTCCAGGCCATTGGTATCGCAACCGGTCTGCCGAATATGATGCAAGGACTCGTGACTCATCCGGGTTTGGGCTTCTATTTCACGGCGGTTGTGAGTCTGGTTACCGGCACCATGTTTTTAATGTGGTTAGGTGAACAGATTACCGAGCGTGGTATCGGTAACGGCATCTCGTTGATTATTTTCACCGGGATCGTTGCTGGGCTGCCTCATGCCATTGGTGCTACGGCCGAACAGGCACGTCAAGGGGAATTGCACATCCTGCTGTTGTTGTTGCTGGGCTTGATTGTTTTCGCAGTGACTTACTTTGTGGTGTTCGTAGAGCGTGGTCAGCGTCGTATCGTCGTTAACTATGCAAAACGTCAACAAGGCCGCCAGGTATTTGCCGCGCAAAGCACACATCTGCCATTGAAAGTGAATATGGCCGGTGTGATTCCTGCGATTTTCGCATCCAGTATCATCCTCTTCCCAGGGACCATCACCTCTTGGTTTGGTCAGGGCGAGGGCAAGGTAGCAGACGTTCTGCAACAGGTCTCTATGGTCCTGCAGCCGGGTCAGCCCTTGTATGAGATGCTGTATGCAGCAGCCATTATCTTCTTCTGTTTCTTCTATACTGCGTTGGTGTTCAATCCACGCGAGACGGCAGATAACCTGAAGAAGAGTGGAGCCTTTATCCCGGGGATCCGCCCGGGCGAGCAGACAGCACGTTATATCGATAAGGTTATGACTCGCCTGACATTGGCAGGTGCACTCTATATAACCTTTATCTGTCTGGTACCCCAGTTCCTGATGACTGCCTGGAACGTACAGTTCTATTTCGGCGGCACTTCGCTGCTGATTATCGTGGTGGTTATCATGGACTTCATGGCTCAGGTACAAACCCATATGATGTCTCATCAATATGGCGACGTCCTGAGGAAGGCCAACCTGAAGGGCTACGGCCGCTAAAGGTCGGCGTAGTTACGGAGTTAAGCAATGAAAGTTCGTGCTTCCGTTAAGGCAATCTGCCGTAACTGCAAAATCATCAAGCGTCACGGTGTGGTGCGTGTGATTTGCAGCGAGCCAAAGCATAAACAGCGCCAAGGCTAATTTTTTACGGTTAGGACTTGCAACAAACAGTTGTGCTGGCTAATATAGCCAGCCAACTTTTGTTGTGTATTGGTTGACCGCCACGTATCCGCTCACGGGCTTTGTGGTGGTCGTTATCTACTCTATGTAGGAGTGAACAGTGGCCCGTATCGCTGGCATTAACATTCCTGACCATAAGCATGCAGTCATTGCGTTGACTGCGATTTATGGCGTCGGTCGTACCCGCTCCAAGGCCATTTGTGCCGCAGCCGGTATCGCTGAGAATGTGAAAATTAAAGACTTGGACGAAGCTCAGATCGAGAGTCTGCGCGAGCAAGTAGGTAAATTCACCGTTGAAGGTGACTTGCGTCGTCAGATATCCATGAACATCAAACGCTTGATGGATCTGGGTTGCTACCGTGGTTTGCGTCACCGTCGTAGCCTGCCTGTTCGTGGTCAACGTACCAAGACCAATGCTCGTACCCGTAAGGGTCCGCGCAAGGCTATCAAGAAGTAACGGGAAGGTAGAAAATGGCTAAAACTCCGACTCGTGCTCGCAAGCGCGTTAAAAAGCAAGTGAGCGACGGTATTGCACACGTTCATGCATCTTTCAACAACACAATCGTGACCATTACTGACCGTCAGGGCAATGCTCTGTCATGGGCTACCTCTGGTGGTTCAGGTTTCCGTGGTTCCCGTAAGTCCACTCCGTTTGCTGCCCAGGTAGCTGCTGAGCGTGCTGGTGAGATCGCCAAAGAATACGGCGTGAAGAACCTGGAAGTCATGGTCAAAGGTCCGGGTCCCGGTCGTGAGTCCTCCATCCGCGCGCTGAACGCGGCTGGTTTCCGCATCACTAATATTACTGATGTGACTCCGATCCCGCACAACGGTTGTCGTCCTCCCAAGAAGCGCCGCGTATAACGCTGTTGCTTATTGGTCTAGGATTGTTGGAGAAAGAAGATGGCAAGATATATCGGTCCTAAGCTTAAGCTTAGCCGTCGTGAGGGCACCGACCTCTTCCTGAAGTCAGGTGTTCGTGCGATAGATTCCAAGTGCAAGATTGACACTGCTCCTGGTCAACACGGTGCGCGTAAAGCGCGTCTGTCTGACTACGGCGTGCAACTGCGCGAGAAACAAAAAGTTCGTCGTATCTACGGCGTGTTGGAAAAACAGTTCCGCAACTACTACCGCGATGCTGCCCGTCAAAAAGGCAACACCGGCGAAAACCTGTTGCAGCTGCTGGAAGGTCGTTTGGATAACGTCGTTTATCGCATGGGCTTTGGCGCTACCCGCGCTGAATCACGTCAGCTGGTGAGCCACAAGGCTATCTTGGTAAACGGTCGCGTTGTTAACATTCCTTCTTTCCAGGTTTCCCCTGAGGACGTGATCTGCGTTCGTGAGAAGGCTAAGAAGCAAGCGCGTATCAAAGCTTCCCTGGAAGTTGCTGGTCAGCGTGAGAAGCCGACTTGGGTAGAGGTTGATACCGCTAAAATGGAAGGTGCCTTCAAGCGCCTGCCAGAGCGTTCTGACCTGTCTGCCGACATTAACGAGCAGCTGATCGTCGAGCTTTACTCCAAGTAAAGCTAGCTTCTAAAGAGAGGACACAATGCTGGGTTCTGTAACAGATTTTCTTAAGCCGCGGCTAGTTGACATCGAGCAAGTTAGCCCGACTCACGCAAAAGTGACTCTTGAGCCACTTGAGCGTGGTTTTGGTCACACGCTGGGTAATGCCCTGCGTCGTATTTTGCTGTCATCTATGCCCGGTTGTGCAGTCACAGAAGTCGAGATCGACGGTGTGCTGCATGAGTACAGCAGCAAAGAAGGTGTACAGGAAGACATTCTTGAAATCCTGCTCAACCTGAAAGGTATCGCTGTGAAGCTGGAAGGCAAGGACGAGGTAACTCTGTCCCTGACCAAGTCTGGAACAGGCCCCGTTACCGCAGGTGATATCACTCACGGTGATGAAGTCGAGATTGTTAACCCGGAGCACGTAATCTGCCACCTGACTGGTGCAAACGCTGAGATCAGCATGCGCCTGAAAGTTCAGCGCGGTCGTGGTTATGTGCCTGCTTCTGCTCGTGTTCACAACGATGATGAAGAGCGTCCTATCGGTCGCCTGTTGCTGGACTCTGCGTTCAGCCCCATCGTTCGTATTGCCTACAATGTTGAGGCAGCACGTGTGGAACAGCGTACCGACTTGGACAAGCTGGTCATCGACATGGAGACCAATGGTACTCTGGATCCTGAAGAAGCTATCCGTCGCTCTGCCACTATTCTGGCTGAGCAACTGGAAGCCTTCGTGGATCTGCGCGATGTCAGCGTGCCCGAGAAGAAAGAAGAGAAACCCGAGTTCGATCCGATCCTGCTGCGTCCTGTCGATGATTTGGAGCTGACAGTTCGTTCTGCGAACTGTCTGAAGGCAGAAGCTATCCACTATATTGGTGATCTGGTACAGCGTACCGAGGTTGAGTTGCTTAAGACTCCCAACCTTGGTAAGAAGTCCCTGACTGAGATCAAGGATGTGTTGGCCTCCCGTGGTCTGTCTCTTGGCATGCGCCTTGAGAATTGGCCGCCCGCCAGCATCGCTGACGAGTAATCCAGATTACGGGTTTCACAGATTTAGTTAGAAGGATAAGGTCATGCGCCATCGTTTGAGTGGTCGTCAACTGAACCGGAACAGCAGCCATCGTCAGGCTATGTTCCGCAACATGGCCAGCTCCCTGGTTCGTCATGAGATCATCAAGACGACTCTGCCTAAGGCAAAAGAGCTGCGTCGTGTCGTTGAACCGCTGATCACCCTTGCCAAGACCGATAGCGTTGCTAATCGTCGTCTGGCATTTGCCCGCACTCGCGACAACGCGATTGTGGCTAAGCTGTTCAATGAACTGGGCCCGCGCTACCTGGAGCGCGCCGGCGGTTATACTCGCATTTTGAAATGCGGTTTCCGTGCCGGCGACAACGCTCCGATGGCTTACATCGAGCTGGTAGACCGCCCGGCCGCTGCTGAAGCAGCTGCTGAGTGATAAAGAAAAAGCCGGGCTTGTCCCGGCTTTTCTTTTAATGGAACCTGATACTGCCTCAACTGCCTCAAC
>NZ_CDBJ01000055.1:150536-150713 GCF_000820045.1 Aeromonas rivuli
CTGCCTCAACTGCCTCAACGACCCTTTAATCCTCTCGCTCCTTATATAGGAATTACTTGTGAAGGTACGATTGCTCACTTACCTGGTACCGACTATGCGCGCGTCGAGAAGATACATAGAGATAGGAAAGTCGTAATCTGGCCTTGAGTTAGCCTGTTTCTGTGGATAAGTTTGTAT
>NZ_CDBJ01000056.1 GCF_000820045.1 Aeromonas rivuli
TGTCGAGCGGCGCCACCTTGGGCCCCACCCACTCCAGCAGCTCGCCCTCGAGGCGGGCCACCACACCGGCCGCCCCCCGGGTCACCAGCACCAGGGCCGGGCCCGAGAGGGTGGCGAGCCCCGCGAGCAGATCATCCTCGCCGCTCAGCAATTGCAGCTCCTCCACCGAGAGCTTGACCACATCCGCCAGGGCGATGGCCGCGCTAACCTGCGGCAGCATCTCGGCGGGATTGCCCCACACCTCGGGGCGCAGGTTGGGGTCGAAGCAGACCCGTCCTCCGACCGCCTTGATGGCCGCCATGGCCTGCAGGCAACTGCTGCGCACAGGTTCGTTGGCGAGCGCGATGGAGCAGCTGAGCAGCCACTGACCGGCCTCGAAGCGGGGCAAGTCAGCCGGTTCGAGGAACTGGTCGGCACTGGGGCGCACCATGAAGGTGAAGCTGCGCTCCCCTGCCTCATCGAGCTCCACCAGCACCGTGGAGGTTCGGTGAGCCGGATCCTGAGTCAGATGACGGATATCGACGCCCTCTGCCACCAGGGTATCGGCCATAAAGCGGCCGAAGGGATCGGCACCGACCCGGCCGATAAAGGCCGATTCACCGCCGAGCCGCGCCACCCCCACCGCCACGTTGGCGGGCGCACCGCCCGGACACTTGAGGTAGTGCAGCTCCCCTTCCGGGATAAGATCCACCACCGCATCCCCCATTACCCACACACGATTCCCCACCTTGCTACTCCACTGCTGCATCGGATCCACTGCCAGAGCCGGGCTCTGTTCTCTTGGTCGGCATTATCAGCTAAACCGTTTTAGCTAACCAACAGATCCCGGCGCCGTCTGCCATTTTTGTGATCGGGATAACGAACTAGAACCAGGTTTCCATCTGCACGCCAAAGTTCCACTCGCCACCGGCGGTGAAATCACTCTGGCCCATGGCATCTGTGCTGGCGTAGTTGTCGAGCTCGGAGGACCAGTCCATCCAGGTGGCGAATACCCGCAGCTCGGGCCGCTCGAAGAAGCCGGCGGTCTGCGCCTTGAAGGTGGGGGCGAAGGTGAGCTTGGTGAAGTTGCCGCTCACCGCCTGACGCCCCTTGTAGCCCTTGGGATCCAGATCCATGTACTGCCAGGCGGCCTCGTAGACCAGCTCGACGTTCTGGCTCAGCACCTGGGCAACCCGGGTGTTGAGGGTCAGCCACTGATACTCGTCCCCCTTCACGTAGCGATCCTGGCTCTGCTCCGCCAGCAGGGCCGGGGCCAGCCGCCAGCGCGGAGTGATATCGGTGGCGCCAAACACGGCGACCCGTACCGCGTCGGCGTCCGGCAGCAGCTCGCTGTCGGAGCCCAGCCCCTTGAGCTCGGCCCCCAGGCCATGACCGTAGAGCACGGCGGCCTTGGAGAAGCCGGGATTGATGCCGAAGAAGCTCTCGCCGTGGTAGGCCACCAGGGTGTGCGCCCCCTTGTTCGCCGCCTCGCTGCCAACGCCGCCGTCGTTGATGCGCGCCTCGTTGTCCTTGGCGGAGAGGCCGCTGAGCATCCACTGCCAGTTGCCGACGCGGTTGTTCATGGTGAGGATGTAGCTCTCTATGTCCGACAGGCCGCTGGCGCTGATGTCGCCGTAGTCGCGACCGTAGAGGGAGAAGTTCGCCTTCCAGCTGTCGGCGAGCTGCACGTCGTAGACGCCGCCACCTGTACCGGCCAGGAAGACCACGTCCGAATCGAGCCAGTGGATGTCGAAGTTGTCCCGATCGAAGCGCTTGCCCGCCCAGAGCACAGAGTGCTGGAAGGGGCCGCTGAAGCTCGCCAGGTCGCCGATTTCGGCAAACACCTGACGGGTGTTGAGACTGGAATCGCTGGCGGTCCAGTCGTTGCTGGTCTCCACTCCGTCCGCCAGCATCAGCTTGTAGCGGGCCCAGCTGCCGTCATCAAAGGTCTGGGTCTTGAGCAGATTCGCTTCCATGTAGGTGTCGTCTTCGTTGCCAAGGCGACCCACGGCCCCGCCCACAGAGCCGGCCGGCGTCACGTAAGGGCCGCCGCGCCCGCCGTTGCCGTTGCTGTTGACCAGGAGGCCCGAGCGGGCGTAGCCGTGAAACTCGAAGCCCTGGGCACCGGCGGTCTGCTTGTCCACCTTCTCGCTCTGGGCCTTGGCCACCACGGCTGTCTCCCGGGCTTCGCTCGCCTTGCTTTCGGCCTGGTCGGCCCGCGCTTCGGCGGCGGCGGCGCGGGATTCAGCCGCCTGCACCCGTGCCTCCAGCGCCGCCAGACGCGCCTCGATACCGCCCTGTGCCGCCCACAGCGGGCTGCTCATCCCCAATCCCAGCGCCACCGCCACCGCCACCGCCAGCGCCAACTTGCTCTTGAACATCGTCATCTTCCTCACCTGTCATCTGCCGCCCGTCCGGGCGCTGTTGTCATGGACGAGCAGAGCATAGCTAAACCGCTTTAGCTAACTCAATATGCCAGCTAAACCGTTTCAGCCACTTGTGATCAGAGTAACGTTTGCACAGGGAAAACCGCCGGGAGTTGTGAGGAGGATCCCTCATCGGGATCCACTCAATAGGGCGGATCCGAGGCGAAACGCGGGCAAAAAAAGAGCCGGCACAAGGGCCGGCTCTTTTTGTCAACGGGGCTGAACTCAGCGGGTCAGGTCGTCGAAGAAGCGTTTCACCCCTTCGAAGAAGCCTTCCGATCTCGGCTTGTGGGTCTTGGCGGCGGCGCCGCTGAACGACTCGTCCAGCTGACGCAGCAGCTCTTTCTGAGACTCGGTCAGCTTGACCGGGGTCTCGACCACCACCTTGCACATCAGATCGCCGACCTGACCGGAGCGCACGGACTTGACGCCCTTGCCGCGCAGCCGGAACATCTTGCCGGTCTGGGTCTCTGAGGTCACCTTCAGCTTGACTCGGCCATCCAGGGTCGGCACTTCAATTTCACCCCCCAGGGCGGCGGCGGTGAAGCTGATGGGCACTTCGCAGTAGAGGTCGTTGCCATCGCGCACGAAGATGCCGTGCTCTTTGACATGCACCTGAACGTAGAGATCCCCGGCCGGTGCGCCGGACTCTCCCGCTTCCCCTTCGCCGGAGAGACGGATGCGGTCACCGGTATCGACCCCAGCCGGGATCTTGACCGACAGGGTCTTGGTCTTCTGATAGCGCCCTTCCCCATGGCACTTGCGGCATGGATCCTTGATGATCTTGCCGCGGCCATGACAGTGCGGACAGGCTTGTTGTACCGCGAAGAAGCCCTGGCGCATCTGCACCTGGCCTGCACCGTGACAGGTCGGACAGGTCTGGGCATGGCTGCCGGTGTGGGCACCGGATCCGTTACAGACCTCGCAGTGCACCTGAGTCGGCACCTTGATCTCCTTGGAGACGCCACGCACCGCCTCTTCCAGGGTCAGCTCCATGGTGTAACGCAAGTCAGAACCCCGGGCCGGGCCACGACGGCCACCGCCACTGCGACCACCGAAGATGTCGCCAAAGATATCGCCGAAAGCATCACCGAAATCGGCACCGCCGCCAAAGCCGCCGTGGCCACCGCCACCCTGGCTCTGATCCACACCGGCATGACCGTACTGGTCATAGCGGGCCCGCAGATTTTCGTCGGTCAGGATCTCATAGGCTTCCTTGACCTCTTTGAACTTCTCTTCGGATGCGGCATCACCCTGGTTGCGATCCGGGTGAAACTTCATCGCCAGACGCTTGTACGCCTTCTTGATCTCGCGCTCGTCGGCACCCTTGGCCACCCCGAGCACTTCATAGAAATCGCGCTTCGACATACTCATCCTATTGCGTTGTCAGCAGTTATGCAGACGGGCGTTGGTCACCCAACGCCCGTAAATTCAATGATTAAGCCGATGGGCAGAGCGGGCTCTGCCCATCTGGGTGTGGCTTATTTCTTGTCGTCTTTCACTTCTTCGAACTCGGCATCGACCACGTCGTCGTCGGCCTTGGCAGAAGAGGCGGAGTGACCGGCATCGGCACCGGCGCCTTGCGCCTGAGCCTGCTGCTGGGCAATCTCCATCAGCTTCTGGGACGCTTCCATCAGAGCCTGTTGCTTGGCTTCGATTTCCGCTTTGTCGTCACCCTTGATGACGGCTTCCAGTTCGGAGAGTGCAGTTTCGATCTTGGTCTTGTCGTCGGCGGGCAGAGCCTCACCGGCTTCGGTGACCTGCTTGCGGACCGAGTGGACCAGACCGTCAGCCTGGTTGCGAGTCTGCACCAGCTCTTCAAACTTCTTGTCTTCTGCCGCGTTGGCTTCCGCCTCGCGTACCATGCGTTCGATCTCTTCGTCGGACAGACCGGAAGAAGCCTGGATGGTGATCTTCTGCTCCTTGTTGGTCTCTTTGTCCTTGGCAGAGACGTGCAGGATACCGTTGGCATCGATGTCGAAGGTCACTTCGATCTGCGGCAGACCGCGCTGTGCCGGACGGATGCCTTCCAGGTTGAACTGGCCCAGAGACTTGTTGTCGCTGGCGCGCTTGCGCTCACCCTGCAGCACGTGAATGGTCACGGCAGACTGGTTGTCTTCGGCAGTGGAGAACACCTGGGACTTCTTGGTCGGAATGGTGGTGTTCTTCTCGATCAGCGCCGTCATCACGCTACCCATGGTCTCGATACCCAGAGAGAGCGGGGTGACGTCCAGCAGCAGCACGTCGGTCTTCTCACCGGACAGTACCGCGCCCTGAATGGCAGCACCCATGGCCACGGCTTCGTCCGGGTTGACGTCTTTGCGCGGCTCTTTGCCGAAGAAGTCAGCCACAGTCTTCTGCACCATAGGCATACGAGTCTGACCACCCACCAGGATGACGTCGTCGATCTCGCCAACCGCCAGACCGGAGTCTTTCAGGGCGGTGCGAACCGGCTCCAGGGAGTCTTTCACCATGTCTTCCACCAGGGATTCCAGCTTGGCGCGGGTCACCTTGATGTTCATGTGTTTCGGACCTGTGGCATCTGCGGTGATGTACGGCAGATTCACGTCGGTCTGCTGGGCGGAAGAGAGCTCAATCTTGGCTTTCTCGGCGGCATCTTTCAGACGCTGCAGGGCCAGCTGGTCGTTGCGCAGGTCGATGCCCTGCTCACGCTTGAACTCGTCAACCAGATAGTTGATGACACGGTTGTCGAAATCTTCACCACCTAGGTGGGTGTTACCGTTGGTCGCCAGCACTTCGAAGGTGGTTTCACCTTCCACTTCGTCGATCTCGATGATGGAGATATCGAAGGTACCGCCTCCTAAGTCATAGACGGCAACCTTGCGCTCACCCTTGACCTTGTTCACGCCGTAGGCAAATGCCGCAGCGGTCGGTTCGTTGATGATGCGCTTGACGTCCAGACCGGCGATGCGACCGGCATCCTTGGTAGCCTGACGCTGGGCGTCGTTGAAGTAGGCCGGTACTGTGATAACGGCTTCGGTCACTGGCTCGCCTAGGTAATCCTCGGCAGTTTTCTTCATTTTCTTCAGCACTTCGGCAGAGATCTGCGGCGGTGCCATTTTCTTGCCTTTCACTTCTACCCAGGCGTCACCGTTGTCAGCCTTGGCGATGGCGTACGGCATGATCTTCAGGTCACGCTGCACTTCTTCATCTTCGAAACGGCGACCGATCAGACGCTTGATGGCGAACAGGGTGTTCTTCGGGTTGGTGATGGCCTGACGCTTGGCCGGCTGACCAACCAGGATCTCGCCATCATCGGCATAGGCAATGATGGACGGAGTAGTACGATCGCCTTCTGCGTTCTCGATCACGCGAGCAGTGTCGCCATCCAGAATGGCGACGCAGGAGTTGGTAGTACCCAGGTCAATACCGATGATTTTACCCATTTGACGAAT
This sequence comes from Aeromonas rivuli, assembly GCF_000820045.1. Lineage (GTDB taxonomy): Bacteria > Pseudomonadota > Gammaproteobacteria > Enterobacterales > Aeromonadaceae > Aeromonas > Aeromonas rivuli. The sequence goes on from NZ_CDBJ01000056.1 coordinate 5,822, forward strand.
CTCCAAATACTTAGATTAAACAGGCGAAGCGCTCGCCTTAATGCGTTAACGGCTAGGTGGGGGCTAAGCAATGTGCTTTCAAGCTCCCGGTAGCAAATTCTTGCTACCGCCGTACCTTGTCACCTATATGGGGTCTGGTCGTTCAGCTTCAAGGGCTGAATGTAAAAAACCAGCGGCTTTTCTCATGCAACCGGCCCCCCTTGGCTGGCCGCCAGCCAACAAAAAGCCCGCCTCGCGGCGGGCTCGGCAATGGCGCGGGGATCAGGCAGGGGCCTTGGAGACCATCACCATGGCCGGACGAATGACGCGACCATTGAGCTCGTAGCCTTTCTGCATCACGGCCATCACTGTGTTTGGCGCCAGCTCGGCATTCTCGATCATGCTCATCGCCTGATGGGCATTGGGGTCGAACGGCTGGTTGGTGGGATCCAGTGCCACCAGGCCGAATTTGGCCACCGAGCTCTGCATGGACTTCAGGGTCAGGTCGACCCCTTCGATCATCGGCGCCAGCGCCTCGTTCTCTTTGTCGGCAAGATCGATGGCACGCTCCAGGTTGTCGAGCACCGGCAGCAGCTCGGTGGCGAATTTCTCCAGGGCAAACTTGTGGGCCTTCTCGACGTCCAGGGCGGCACGGCGACGCAGGTTTTCCATCTCGGCAACGGCACGAATGGCGCGCTCACGCTCGTCGGTTGCGGCCGCTTCGAGGGTGGCCAGTCGGGCCTCCAGCTCGGCGATACGCACCTGCTCGGCTGTCACTTCACTGTCTACATCGGTCGGCTCGACTGGCTGGGTGTCGACTTGCTCCATCGCTTCAACCTTTTGTTCTTCGTGGTTCATGACATCTCCAATTAAGGGTTACTTCGTTCATTGCCGCTTATTATGGGGATGCATCCCCCGCTTTCAAGGGGTAAACGCGATCATCTGACCTTTACAGACCCTGCCTGTGGCCGAAATCGACCGAACCGGGCAGCGCGCATCATCCCTCTTTCTGGCAGGGTGCCCATACGGCAAGCGCGCCAGACAGGTTCGCTCCCAGGCCCGGCGGCATGGCCCCCAGCCGGACTTGACCCGGGCAAACAGGGTGGCGCTCTGCCCACAGACGGGCTATTGACCGGCTGTCCGGCCACTGGCTTGACCATGACGAGCCGGGGGCATCTTGCGTGCGGGCAGACAAAAGGGAAGCAAATCAAGGTATACTGCAGCCAAATCCACTCAGCACCCGACCCTATGATGGACTCCCCCTTCAACACCATCGCCCTCATCGGCAAGCCTCATCACGAAGGCGCCAACCAGACCCTGAGCGGCCTGCACCAGTATCTCAGCATGCGCGGCTTTCGAGTGCTGATAGAGAGCCGGGTGGCCCAGACCCTCGGCATAGTGGATGACAGCGTCATGGATCTGGTGCAGCTCGGCGAGCAGGCGGATCTCGCCATCGTCGTGGGCGGAGATGGCAACATGCTGGGGGCGGCCCGGGTATTGTCGCGTTTCGACGTGGCGGTGATTGGGGTCAATCGGGGCAATCTCGGCTTTCTCACCGACCTCTCGCCTCAGGACTATCTGGTGCCGCTGGAGCAGGTGCTCTCGGGCCACTTCAAGAGCGAGCACCGCTTCTTGCTGGAAGCCGCCGTCTATCGCCATGGGGAGCGCAAGTCTGCCAATCTGGCGGTCAACGAGGCCGTACTGCACCCGGGCAAGATAGCCCACATGATAGAGTTCGAGGTCTATATCGATGGCAGCTTTATGTACAGCCAGCGCGCCGATGGCATCATAGTCGCGACCCCGACCGGCTCCACCGCTTACTCCCTCTCGGCAGGGGGCCCTATTCTCACTCCCAAGATCAACGCCATCACGCTCGTCCCCATGTTCCCCCATACCCTCAGCAGCCGCCCCATAGTGCTGGATGCGGACAGCGAGGTGCGGCTGCTGGTCTCCCCCGACAACCAGGACGATGCCATGCAGGTGAGCTGCGATGGCCAGGTGACCCTGGCGGTGCAACCGGGGGACGAGATCCTCATCAAGAAGAGCAGCCACAAGCTGCATCTGGTCCATCCGCTGGATTACAGCTATTTCCACGTGCTGCGCAACAAACTCGGCTGGGGCAGCAAGCTGTTCTAGAGAGAAAGCTGGCTCAAGGCCCCATGGTCCTGAGCCGCACTATCCCTCGCCAGACTCGACCAGCCTGAGCGGCTCTGTCTCCGGCTGAAAAAATACGCCATTGCGTCCCGCCAACTTGACCCTGTACATGGCCTCATCGGCGCGGCTCAATAACTGCGCCAAATCCACCTCACCATGGGCGCATACCCCGCCCAGGCTCACGGTCACTGCGTCGCAAGGCAGACAGCGCCCCTGACTGGCGCCAAGCGCTATCTGACTACGAATGCGATCGCAGATGGAAAAGGCGTCTCGACCGTTCACTCCCCGCATTATGATGGCAAACTCCTCGCCGCCAATCCGCCCCACCAGATCATCCTTGCGCATCTCGGCCATCAATGTCTGAGCCACGAAGCGGATCACATGATCGCCACAGCCATGGCCGAACTTGTCGTTGACCTGCTTGAAGTGATCGATATCGAGCACCGCCACGCAGAGCACCCCATCCGGCTGACTCGCACAATGGCGCTCTCCCAGCTTGAACAGACCCCGTCGATTCAGCACACCGGTCAGGGGGTCCCGTTCGGAGAGTGCCAGCAGCTCCTGTTCGGTCTGGACGTAGGCCACCAGGGGCAACAGCAGCACAGACCCTATGGTCAAGACCATGTGCATGAAGAAGATGGTGTCGAGCAACCACTGTTTGGCGTGCTGATCCGGGCCGAATGCCTGAGCGAGCAGGGCTATCCCCTGGCTCAACAGGATCACGAAATGGATCAAATAGATGAAAGAAACGGTATGCAGCACCCGCTTCTGGGTCTGACTCAGAGAGAAGATGAGACAGGCGCACCACAGATAGATCACGGATTCGATAAGAGCCAGCACCAGGCGCACATCAAACTGGCTCGCCAGCACCAGATAACTGAGCAGGAAGAGGGCTACAAAACCCCGGACGCTCCTCGTATCCAAGGGTTTGTCATACAGGGCGTAGAAGCCTGCAAGCAACAGCAGCACACAGATCAGAGACGTAAAGCCGCCCCAGAACAGCCCCAGTGCCACATAACCGGTCATGCTTCCCAGGCAGAGCAGCAGGATCGAAAAGGAGAACAGAAACGCCGACAGGGACCAGAGCAGGAAGTTGCCCCGCCCCGGCTTGAGTCGATGGATGAACAGCATGAGCAGAGCGGCCATCAGGTTGATTGCCAGAGAGATGATCAGTAGCGTCGGGGTGTGGATTGTCATGAGTCATCCTTGATGAGGATCGCTGCCCATCCTTGGTCAGCAGTCCTGGCGCCCCAGCCCCCACAGGGACCAAGCATGTCAATGAGTGTGTCCGAGCGATCCCGGCGCGACAAGCGCCTTTTTCAAGAAGTGATGCAGGACGGAGGAAAGGAGGCGATCCCCCCTCTTGGCATGGCAACCTCACCGCCTGGATTAGCCCTGGGGACGAAAAATCCGTCGCCCCTCTTTACTGTATATAAGACCAGTATATACTGGATACATACACAGTAATCTTGGCCCAGACAGGATGAGACCATGCTGACCCAACTGACCGTCAACAACTTCGCCATCGTCAAGTTTCTCGAGCTCGATCTGCAACCCGGCATGACCTGCATCACGGGGGAGACGGGGGCGGGCAAATCCATCGCCATCGATGCCCTGGGGCTCTGTCTCGGCGAGCGTGCCGAGGCGGCCATGGTGCGCCCCGGCAATGACAAGACCGAAGTCAGCGCCCGCTTCCTGCTAGAGGGCAACCCCCAGGCCCGTGCCTGGCTGGCTGGCAATGAGCTGGAGAGCGAGGGTGAGTGCATAGTGCGACGGGTGGTCTCGGCCGAGGGGCGTTCACGCAGCTATGTCAATGGTGTGCCCGTGCCCCTGACCCAGCTGCGCAGCCTGGGGCAACTGCTGGTCAACGTACACGGCCAGCATGCTCATCAGTTGCTGGTCAAACCCGACTACCAGCTCGCCCTGCTCGACGGCTACGCCGGTCACCATCTGCTGCTGGCGGACGTTCGCCACCACTACCAGCATTGGCGTCAGCTGCAAAACGAGCTCAATCGCCTCAAGGCCGAGCAACAACAGCGGGAGGCTCGTCGCCAGCTCATCGAATATCAGGTGCAGGAGCTCGACGAGTTCGCCCTGCAATCCGGAGAGTTCGAGGCGATCGAGGAGGAGCACCAGCGCCTCGCCAACGGCACCGAGCTGATGCAGGAGTGCGGCTTCTGTCTGGATCTGCTCTATGACAACGAGGAGACCACCATCGCTGGCCTGCTGCAGATCGCGGTAGACAGAGCAGAGGGTCTGGTCAACATGGATGCCCGACTCGCCCCTGTGCTCGGCATGCTCAATGAGGCGCTCATCGGTGTACAGGAGAGTCATAGCGAGCTGCGTGGTTATCTGGACAAGCTGGAGCTGGATCCCGAGCGCTTCAATGAACTGGAAGCGCGCCTCTCCAAGGCGATCAATCTGGCCCGCAAACATCATGTCAAACCCGCCGAGCTGGCCCATTACCATCAGGAGTTGGCCAGTGATCTGGCACGGCTCAACTCGGATGAACAGCGCCTCGAGGGGATGGAGGCTGAACTGGCCGAGGCCCGCCTCGCCTTCTTGCAAGCTGCCGATGCCCTGAGCCAGAGCCGCCAGCGCTATGGTGCCGAGCTGGCCACCCAGGTCACGGCCAGCATGCAGGAGCTCTCCATGACCGATGGCCGTTTCGCCATCGAGATCAAGCCCGATGCCAACGCCAGCCTCTCCCCCTTGGGGATAGACAGGGTCGAGTTCGTGGTGAGTACCAACCCGGGCCAGCCTATGCAGCCGCTCGGCAAGGTCGCATCGGGGGGAGAACTGTCGCGCATCAGCCTCGCCATTGTGGTGATCAGTGCCCGCAAGGTCGCCACCCCTACCCTGATCTTTGATGAGGTGGACGTGGGGATAAGCGGCCCTACCGCCGCCGTGGTGGGTCGCCTGCTGCGCCAGCTTGGCGAATCTACCCAGGTGATGGTGGTCACTCACTTGCCCCAGGTGGCAGGCAATGGCCATCAGCACATGGTGGTGAGCAAGCACACCGACGGCAAAACCACTGAGACCAGGATGAGCGCCCTCGACAACAAGGCCCGCCTCAACGAACTGGCCCGCCTGCTTGGGGGGGATCAGATCACCGACAACACCCTGGCCAACGCCCGCGAGCTGCTGCAGGCCTGATCCTGCAACCTGCCAACCGGCTAACCTGGGGCTAGCCACCTATCCCTCCAAGATGAAAGCAGAGCGAACCTCTCCATGACCTGGCCTGTTTCACCCTGGGGTGGATCAGGCCAGCCCCACCCTTTTCCGTGCTGGCGTTCAGCGTCAGCCATTCCGGCAAGCAACGCAATGCCTCTTTCTCCTTCGACAGCTGGCTCCTTTGATTGCTGGCTCCTTCGATAGCCAACTCCTTTGATGACCAGCGCGACGCGGGATCCTCTGCTGCCTCTTTGCAAGGGAAAGTCCAGGTCTCTAAGCAGACTCCCCTCCTGCGCGCATCATCGCGCATCAGGATCCATCCCCCTCACAGCGCCGGGATGATATGCTGATGGCCTATCTTGTTTAAGCGCATCCAGCCCGAGGTTTTCATGATCCATGTATTCGGCCATCGCAATCCCGACAGTGACAGCATCTGCAGTGCCCTGGTACTGGCAGACTGGCTCAACGGCCAGGGGCGTCCCGCCACTCCCTGGCGCCTGGGCTCCTTGCGCACCGAGACCCGCTTCATTCTGGAGTGCGCCGGCATAAAGAGCCCTGCCCTGCTGACCCAGGAGCTGGACGGTCTGGATGTCTGGCTGGTGGATTTCAGCGACTTCGAGCAGGGGCCCGAGAGCCTGGCCCGCGCCAACATCATCGGTCTGGTGGATCACCACAGACTCGGCTCCCTGCGCACCGAGGCCCCCTTCGATGCCTGGATCCGCGCCGTAGGCTGCTCGGCCACCATAGTGCTGAGCCTGCTCGACCAGGTGACCCGCCCCCAGGCCCGTCTCTTGCTTGGTGCCATCATGAGCGACACCCTCTGCCTCACCTCCCCGACGACCACCCCTCAGGATGAGGCAGCCTGTCAGCGACTGGCTCCCCTTGCCGGGTTGAGCCTGGCCGAGTTTGGCCAGCAGTTGCTGGTGGCCAAGACGGATCTCAGCGGACTCAGCGCCGCCCAGTTGCTGCGTCAGGACGAGAAGGGTTATCAGGTGGCAGGGGTCAATCTGGTGATGAGCCAGATAGAGGTCGGCAGTCAGGCTCAGATAGCCCCCCTGATGGCGGAGCTCGAGGCCGAAATGGCGCAACGAGTGACCACCGATGACCTGGATGCCTATGTGCTGATGGTGACGGATCTCGGCGAAGGGGCGAGCCGGATCAGCGCCTGTCCTCACCCGCAAAGGCCATTGCCGCAGCTGCCGCAACACACCGTGACTCTGCCAGGGGTGGTGAGCCGCAAGAAGCAAGGGCTCCCCTGGCTCACCGCCCAACTCAGCCAAGGCTGATTGACCAGCCTCAGCCAACCCAGCTGACGCCCCCACTCTTCAGGCGAAGTGCCCTGCTACCCGGCGCTGGCCCGCACCCAGCGGGTCAGCCATATCAGGCTGGCGCGCTTCGCCATCCCTGCCCTATGCAGAGCGCCTCCCCAAGGGAGACTTCTCCTCCTGCGCCCTGAGTTGACAAGCTTTGTTACAGGATCCCAGTTGTCTTTTGTCCGCCTTTTGCGGCAGGATGTCTCCTTTTGTCTCCCCCCGCGTTCATGGATGCCAGATTCACGATGAAGATGCCCCTCACTCCCCCGCTGCGCTGGCTGATGGCCGCCCTGCTGGTCGCTCTCTCCATCTGGCTGCTATGGCCGGGCAAGGCTGCCGAACCCTTGTTGAGTGCATCGGTCACCCGCCAGGACATCGAAGATGCCGTGCTCGCCAGTGGCGCCCTGGAGGCGGTGGAACAGGTCGATGTGGGTGCCCAGGTCTCGGGTCAGGTCACCCGGCTGCTGGTCGAGAATGGTCAGCAGGTCAAACAGGGGGATCTGTTGGCCGAGATAGACCCGCTGATCGCCCAGAACGATCTCAAGACGGCCCAGGCCGAGCTCGCCAGTAGCCAGGCGCAGCTCAGGATCAAGCAGGCACAGCTCAAGCAGTACGAGCTCGCCTATCGCCGCCAGCAGCAGATGTTTGGCCAGCAGGCGAGTTCAAAGGCCGACCTCGAAAACGCCGAGGCCCAGCTCGCCGTGACCCGGGCCGAGCTGCAAAACGCCCAGGCCAATATCGACAGTGCCGCCATCAAGGTCGAGCGCTCCCGCACCCAGCTCGGCTATACCCGGATCCAGGCCCCCATGGATGGCACCGTCGTCTCCATCGTCACCCGCCAGGGCCAGACCCTGGCGGCCACCCAGACGGTGCCCACCCTGCTCAAGCTCGCCAATCTGGATATCATGACGGTCAAGGCGCAGATCTCCGAGGCCGATGTCAGCAAGGTGCGCGCCGGCATGCCGGTCTACTTCACCCTGATTGGCGATCCCGATACCCGCTACCGGGCCAAGCTGCGCACCGTTGAACTGGCGCCAACCAATGTCAACGATGCCACGACCAGCACCAGCAGCACCAATGTTGCCGTCTACTACTATGCCCTGTTCGATGTGCCCAACCCCGACCATGCCCTGCGGGTCGCCATGACCACCCAGGTCACCATAGTGCTTGGCGAGCGCAAGGGCGTGTTGACCATTCCCAGAACCGCCCTCGGCAAACAGTTGGCGCCGGGCGAGTATCAAGTACAGCTGTTAAGCGGTGACACCCCCGAGCCCCGTACCATCAAGACCGGGCTCAAGGATGATATCAAGGTCGAGGTGCTGGAGGGGCTCGCCGAGCATGACAAGGTGGTGATTGGCGAGGCCCCCAAGGCAACCGGGGATGAGGGCCATGAGGAAGAGGATGAGATGTCATGATGGCCTCCCGCAATGAGGCCCCCGGCGACGCTCCGCTTATTGAACTGCGAGGCGTCAGTCGCCGCTACCTGAGCGGGGAGCAGGAGGTGACAGTGCTGCACCCGCTGGACTTGTCCATCCACGCCGGGGAGATGGTGGCCATTGTCGGTGCCTCGGGGTCGGGAAAATCCACCCTGATGAACCTGCTCGGCTGCCTCGACAGACCCAGCGAGGGGCGCTATCTGTTTCGCGGTCAGGAGACCGCGGACTTGGACGCCCTGGCCCTGGCCCGGTTGCGCTGCCATCACTTCGGCTTCATCTTCCAGCGCTATCACCTGCTGCCACATCTGGACGCCGCCGCCAACGTCGAGATCCCCGCCGTCTATGCCGGCATGGCCAAGGGGGATCGCCATGCTCGCTCCAAGGCGCTGCTCACCCGGCTGGGGCTGGCCGATCGCAGCCATCACACTCCGGGCCAACTCTCCGGCGGACAGCAGCAGCGGGTCAGTATCGCCCGCGCCCTGGCCAATGGCGGCGAGGTGATCCTGGCCGACGAACCGACCGGTGCACTGGACAGCCAGAGCGGCAAGGAGGTGATGGCCATCCTCAAGGAGCTCCATGCCCTGGGTCACACCATCATACTGGTGACCCATGACATGGCGGTGGCGGACCATGCGGATCGCATCATCACCCTCAAGGATGGCCAGGTGCAGAGCGACAGCGGCAGCCCGCAGCAGACGGCCTCTGCCCTGAAGGCCATGCCCCAGGCCTTGGGCAATCAGGGGCTGGATCGTTACCGCGAAGCCGCCCGCATGGCCCTGCATGCCATGATGGCTCACCGAATGCGCACCTTTCTCACCATGCTCGGCATCATCATCGGCATCGCCGCCGTGGTGAGCGTGGTGGCCCTGGGTCAGGGCGCCCGCGCCAAGGTGATAGGCGAGATCAACGCCATGGGCACCAACACCATAGACGTCTTCCCCGGCAAGGATTGGGGAGATGAGCAGGCTGCCAGCATACGCACCCTCAACGAGGGCGACTTGCGCGCACTGCAGGGACAACCCTATCTGGAGGGGGCCAGCCCCCAGCTCTCCACCTCGGTGCAGCTGCGCTATCGCAATCAGACCAAGAGCGGCACCGTCAACGGCGTCAGCAGCGACTTCTTCCGGGTCAAGGGCATGACACTCGTCAGTGGCCGCCTGTTCAGCGAGCGCGACAGCCTGGACAGGGCGCCCCTGGCCGTGGTCGACGCCGACACCATCAAGGGCTTGCTCGGCGATGAAGACCCCATCGGCAAGGTGCTGCTCATCGGTACCCTGCCGGTGCGGATCATCGGTCTCATCAAGGAGGAGACCGGCTTTCGCCAACCGAGCCAGTCGGTGAGCGTCTGGTTGCCCTATCGCGCCGTGATGAGTCGCCTCATCTCCCAGAACCATTTCAATCAGATAACCCTTAGGGTCAGGGATGGCATCCAGCCCGCCCTGGCAGAACGAGAGGTCATTGCCCTGCTGCGCCAGCGCCATGGCAGCAAGGATTTCTTCACCTTCAGTAGCGACAAGATATTGAAATCCGTCGAGAAAACCACAGCAACCCTGACCCTGCTGGTCTCGGCTATCGCGGTGATTTCGCTGATCGTCGGCGGCGTTGGCGTCATGAACATCATGCTGGTCTCCGTGGTGGAGCGCACCCGGGAGATTGGCATTCGCATCGCGGTGGGCGCCCGTCAGTCCGACATCTTGCAGCAGTTCCTGATTGAAGCCGTGATGGTCAGCCTGCTCGGGGGCGTACTCGGAGTCGGCATCGCCTTGCTGATCGGCCTGCTGTTCTCCTCCCTGGTCGATGCGATGCAGATGCAGTTCTCCCTCTTCTCCATCCTGATGGCGTTTGCCTGCTCCACCCTGATCGGGGTGCTGTTTGGTTATCTGCCCGCCCGCAATGCCGCCCGGCTCGACCCTGTGGTCGCGCTGGCCAGAGAGTGAAGATGAAACCCATGAAGATATCCTGGCTGGGGCTCTGCCTCGCCCTCGGCGCCTGCTCCCAACAGAGCAGCTATCACAGAGCCGACCTGGCGCTGCCAGACCAGTGGCAAGAGGGGGACGTGCCTGCTCTGTCCATGCAAACCGGCTCCTGGTGGCAGGGCTTTCATGACCCCCGACTCGACGCCCTGGTCGAGGCGGTACTCGCCGCCAATACCAATCTTTATGTGGCCGGACTCCGGCTCAAGGGCGCGAGGATCGCAGCGGACCAGGCCGACACCAACCTGACCCCAGGGGTCAATGCCAGCCTGGGGGCCAGCGGCACCAAGGAGATCAAGAGTGGCGCCAGCACCCACAGTCTGGGACCGACCCTCGCCATCAGTTATGAAGTGGATCTGTGGGGCAAACTGGCGGCGGTGCGGGATCAGGCAAGCTGGGAGGCCGCCGCCAGCGCCGAGGATCTCGCCGCCACCCGCCAGAGCCTGATCAGCCAGACCCTGCAGCAATATTGGCAACTCGGCTATCTCAGCAGCGCCATCACCCTGGGGGAGCGCCAACTGGCCAACCTCAGCGAGATCCAGAGCCTGACCCGAGTCAAATATGAGGCAGGGGCCATTCCTCGCCTCGATCTGGTGCAAGCCAGCGGGCAGCTCGCCGGCAAGCGTGCCGCCCAGGCTAACCTGCGCAATCAGAGGGTCGCGGCGAGCAATGCCCTACTGCAACTGCTCGGCCGCAGCAGGGGGCCAGTCCCCTTTGCGCCAGATGGCCTCATGCTCGCCCCCATCCCTGACATCGCCGCCGGCCTGCCGGCCGATCTGCTGGCCAGACGCCCGGATGTGAGAGCCGCCGAGCTGCGCCTGCGCAAGACGCTGGCGCGCAGTGACGAGGTGCGCACCAGCTTCTACCCGGCGCTCACCCTGACCGGGGGGGCCAGCACCGCATCGGATACCCTGGCGCAGGTGCTGGAAAATCCGGTGGGCAGCCTGGGGGCCGCCTTGACCCTGCCCTTCCTCGAGTACAACAGCAATCGACTCGCCGTCGCCGGCAGCCAGAACGACTACCAGATAGCCCAGGCCGAGTTTCGCCAGCAGCTGTTCGATGCGCTGTTCGAGGTGGAAAACGCCCTCGCCGCCCGCCGCTTTGGCGAGCAGCAGCTGGCCAGCCTCGCCGAACAGCAAGACTATGCCATCGACGCGGACCGGCTCGCCCGGGTGCGCGTCGAGGCGGGTAGCAGTCCGGTGCAAGATTGGCTCGATGAGCAGAATCGACGCTGGGATGCCGAGCTGGCCCTGCTCAGCCAGCAGCAGACTCAGCTCAACACCATGGCCAGTCTCTATCTCGCCCTGGGCGGCAGCGATGCCACCGGGCGCGAGACCATGCCCACCCCGCCCGCACTGCGCCCCGGGGATGACAACCAGGGCCGTGCCTTTTCCCCTGACCCCTCACCCACTGAGCAAGGCAAAGCGCCTGCCGGGTGAGCGCCACTGTGCTCAGGATTTGCTCATGGCGCCCATTTCTTGCTCCCGGATCAGCGTCTTGTTGACCTTGCCGACGCAGGTCTTCGGGATCCCTTGCACGACCCGGATCTGGCGCGACTCGAGAGAGCAGTGAACCTGCGCTGCGTCCTGCTGCGCGTAACCCTGGTTGCTCTCTCTTGATCCGCCCGCTGGCCCCGTGACCGAACAGCTCGTCGCCAGGGCCTCCTTCTCGGCGGGATCGGCGATGTAGTCGGCGAGCGCCGGACGGGCCAGATAGAGGGAGCCCTTCATGGCCAGCAGCCGCAGGTTGAAGCCCTCGATGGGACCGGAAGCGGTGCCGACGCAGACCCCCACCGCCACCTCTTCGTAGCGCCGCACGTCCGGGCCCCGGTTTCATAAAAGCCTATGGCGTTGGCCATCTCACTCCTCCAATCCGTTCGTGAATGAAATGCATCGTCCGGATTGAATCCAGGGGGTTGGGTGAATGACCCTTCTCATCGGGCGACAGCCACTTTTCATCTCATGACCCCCCTTAGAATGCGTTGCCTACCCTCGGGGAAGACGACAGAAGCTGTCCTGTCCAGCCTGGCGGCAACACGCCAAAAGCCGCTTACGCCATGGGATGAGCGCCATCTGACTGGAGAAGATGGCGTCAGCCAGACCCGGTGGCTGGCGCGCCGATGCGATGTCCCTTGGACTTAAGTAATGTTGACGTTGACGTCAACGTAGTGTGAGATGGTTCTATTCACGGAAAACCATGAACAGCATGAAAGGAGTCTGTATGTCTACCTTGTCCCCGTCGGCCGGAGCCCGCTTTCGCAGCGCGCTGGCCAATGAAAAACCCCTGCAGATCGTCGGTACCATCAACGCCTACATGGCGCTGATGGCCGAGCGCAGCGGTTTCAAGGCGCTTTATCTGTCCGGTGCCGGGGTGGCCAACGCCTCCTATGGCCTGCCGGATCTCGGCATGACCTCCATGAACGACGTGCTCATCGATGCCGAGCGCATCACCGCCGCGACTCAAGTGCCACTGCTGGTCGACATCGACACCGGCTGGGGCGGCGCCTTCAACATCGCCCGCACCGTCCGCGCCTTCGAGCGCGGCGGGGTCGCCGCCGTCCACATGGAGGATCAGGTCGCCCAGAAGCGCTGCGGTCACAGACCCAACAAGGCCGTGGTCTCCATCGCCGAGATGGTGGACAGGATCAAGGCGGCGGTCGACGCCCGCACCGATGAGCACTTCGTCATCATGGCCCGCACCGACGCTCTGGCGGTGGAAGGGCTGGATTCGGCCCTGGAGCGCGCCGCGGCCTACGCCGCCGCCGGGGCCGACATGATCTTCGCCGAGGCGGTCACCGAGCTGGATCAGTACGACAGCTTCAAGCAGGCGGCCGGCGTCCCCATCCTCGCCAACATGACCGAATTCGGCCAGACCGAGCTGTTTGACAAGGAGGCCCTCTCTGCCCACGGCGTCGACATGGTGCTCTACCCCCTGAGCGCCGCCCGCGCCGCCAACCAGGCCGCCCTCAACGTCTATCAGCAGCTTCGCCGCGACGGCCACCAGCGTGCCGTGGTCGACACCATGCAGACCCGAGAGTCCCTCTATGACTTCCTCGGCTACCACCACTACGAGCAGACCCTGGACAGGCTGTTCACCAAGGATCTGTCTACCAAGGAATAACACGCCGACCGGCCGCCTCATGCTGGCGGCCGGCGCTTCAACGGACTGAATGAGGAAACCTGTGATGAGCGCACTTGTGGAGACCACCCCCGGCTTCAAACCGAAGAAATCCGTCGCCCTCTCCGGCACCGCCGCCGGCAATACCGCCCTGTGCACCGTCGGCCTCTCCGGCAACGACCTGCACTACCGTGGCTATGACATCCTCGATGTCGCCACCAGCTGTGAATTCGAGGAGATTGCCCACCTGCTGGTGCACGGCCATCTGCCCAACATCGCCGAGCTGGCCGCCTACAAGGCCAAGCTCAAGGCCCTGCGTGGCCTGCCCTCCGGCGTCAAGACCGCCCTGGAGCAGCTGCCCCCCTCCGCCCACCCCATGGACGTGATGCGCAGCGCCGTCTCGGTGCTGGGCTGCGTGTCGCCGGAGAAGGACGACCACAACCACCCGGGCGCCCGGGACATCGCCGACAAGCTGATGGCTTGCTTAGGCTCGGTGCTGCTCTACTGGTACCACTTCAGCCACAACGGCAAGCGCATCGAAGTCGAGACCGATGATGACTCCATCGGCGGCCACTTCCTGCACCTGCTGCACGGGGAGAAGCCACGTGCCTCCTGGGTGCGCGCCATGCACACCTCGCTGATCCTCTACGCAGAGCATGAGTTCAACGCCTCCACCTTCGCAGGCCGGGTGATCGCGGGCACCGGCTCCGACATGTACTCCTGCATCACCGGCGCCATCGGCGCCCTGCGCGGGCCCAAGCACGGCGGCGCCAACGAGGTGGCCTTCGAGATCCAGAAGCGCTATGAGAATCCGGATGAGGCCGAGGCTGACATCCGCGCTCGGGTCGAGAAAAAAGAAGTGGTGATCGGCTTCGGCCACCCGGTCTATACCGTCTCGGATCCCCGCAACAAGGTGATTAAGGAGGTGGCCCGCGAGCTCAGCCTGGAGCAGCACAACTCCAAGATGTTCGACATCGCCGAGCGACTGGAGTCGACCATGTGGGAGGCCAAGAAGATGTTCCCGAACCTCGACTGGTTCAGCGCCGTCAGCTACCACATGATGGGGGTGCCCACCGCCATGTTCACCCCGCTGTTCGTGATCGCCCGCACCTCAGGCTGGTCGGCCCATGTCATCGAGCAGCGCATCGACGGCAAGATCATCCGCCCGAGCGCCAACTACACGGGCCCGGAGGATCTGACCTTCGTGCCGCTCAAGGAGCGCAAGTGATGACCAACGCACAATACCGCAAGCCCCTGCCCGGCACTCAGCTTGACTACTTCGACGCCCGGGAGGCGGTGAACGCCATCGCCCCCGGCGCCTGGGACAGGCTCTCCTACACAGCCCGCGTCCACGCCGAGCAGAATCAGGAGCGCAAGTGATGATTAACACTCAATATCGCAAGCCCCTGCCCGGTACGGCACTGGATTACTTCGACGCCCGGGAGGCGGTAAACGCCATCGCCCCCGGCGCCTGGGACAGACTATCTTACACAGCCCGCATTCACGCCGAAAACCTGGTTCGCAAGTGCGATCCGGCCATCCTCGGCGAGTGCCTCGGCCAGATCGCCTTGAATAAGCGCGATCGCGACTTCCCCTGGTTCCCGGCCCGGGTGGTGTGCCACGACATCCTGGGCCAGACCGCCCTGGTGGACTTGGCTGGCCTGCGCGATGCCATCGCCGATCAGGGGGGGGATCCTGCCCAGGTCAACCCTGTGGTGCCGGTGCAGCTCATCGTCGATCACTCCCTCGCCGTGGAGTGTGGCGGCTTCGATCCCGATGCCTTTGCCAAGAACCGCGCCATCGAGGATCGCCGCAACGAGGATCGCTTCCACTTCATCAACTGGACCAAGCAGGCGTTCAAGAACATAGAGGTGATCCAGCCGGGCAACGGCATCATGCACCAGATCAACCTGGAGAAGATGTCGCCGGTCATTCACAACGACAGGGGCATCGCCTACCCGGACACCTGCGTCGGCACCGACAGCCACACTCCCCACGTCGACGCCCTCGGGGTGATCGCGGTGGGGGTGGGCGGGCTGGAAGCCGAGAACGTGATGCTGGGGCGCGCCTCCTGGATGCGCCTGCCTGAGATCGTCGGCGTGGAGCTGTCTGGCAAGCCGCAAGCCGGCATCACCGCTACCGACCTGGTGCTCTCCCTGACCGAGTTCCTGCGCAAGGAGAAGGTGGTCGGCGCCTATCTGGAGTTCCGTGGCGAGGGCGCAGGCGCCCTGACCCTGGGCGATCGCGCCACCATCTCCAACATGGCGCCGGAATACGGCGCCACCGCGGCCATGTTCTTCATCGACAGCCAAACCATCGACTACCTGCGCCTCACCGGCCGCGATGCCGAACAGGTCAAGCTGGTGGAGACCTATGCCAAGGAGGCGGGCCTCTGGGCCGACTGCCTGGCGAGCGCCCAGTACGAGCGCGTGCTGCACTTCGATCTCTCCACCGTGGTACGCACCCTGGCGGGCCCCTCCAACCCGCACCGCCGCCTGCCGGTCTCAGCCCTGGCGGAGCGCGGCATAGCGGTGGATCTGGACAAGGCCCGCGCCCAGGAGGCCGACGGCCTGCTGCCGGATGGGGCCGTCATCATCGCCGCCATCACCAGCTGCACCAACACCAGCAACCCGCGCAACGTGATTGCGGCAGGCCTGCTGGCGCGCAATGCCAACCAGCTCGGGCTGGTCCGCAAACCCTGGGTCAAGTCGTCGCTGGCGCCGGGCTCCAAGACGGTGGCCTTGTACCTGAAAGAGGCGGGACTGGACAGCGAGCTGGAGCGGCTGGGCTTTGGCATAGTGGCCTTCGCCTGCACCACCTGCAACGGCATGTCAGGTGCGCTGGATCCGGCTATCCAGCAAGAGATCATCGACCGTGACCTCTACGCCACCGCCGTGTTGTCGGGCAACCGCAACTTCGACGGTCGCATCCACCCCTACGCCAAGCAGGCTTTCCTCGCCTCGCCGCCGCTGGTGGTGGCCTATGCCATCGCGGGCACCATCCGCTTCGACATAGAGAAGGATGTGCTGGGAGTGGTGAACGGTAAGGAAATTCGCCTGAAAGACATCTGGCCGTCGGATGACGAGATCGATGCCGTGGTCAGGGCCTCGGTGAAGCCGGAGCAGTTCCGCCAGGTCTATATCCCCATGTTCACCATAGAGGAAGACCATGGCCCCAAGGTCGCGCCTTTGTACGACTGGCGTCCCATGAGCACCTATATCCGTCGCCCGCCTTATTGGGATAAAGAGGGGGAAGGGGCGCTGGCGGGGGAACGAACCCTCAAGGGCATGAGGCCGCTGGCGCTGTTGCCGGACAACATCACCACCGATCACCTCTCCCCCTCCAGCGCCATCATGCGCAGCAGCGCGGCCGGTGAATACCTGCACAAGATGGGACTGCCGGAGGAGGACTTCAACTCCTACGCCACCCACCGCGGCGATCACCTGACCGCCCAGCGCGCCACCTTCGCCAACCCTCAGCTGGTGAACGAGATGGCGGTGGTAAACGGCGCAGTGAAGAAGGGCTCACTCGCCCGGGTCGAGCCGGAGGGCCGGGTCATGCGGATGTGGGAAGCCATCGAAACCTACATGGCCCGCAAGCAGCCGCTGATCATAGTGGCGGGCGCCGACTACGGTCAGGGCTCGTCCCGTGACTGGGCGGCCAAGGGCGTGCGGCTAGCGGGGGTGGAGGTGATAGCGGCGGAAGGCTTCGAGCGCATTCACCGCACCAACCTGATCGGCATGGGGGTGCTGCCCCTGGAGTTCAAGCCGGGCACCAGCCGTTTGACCCTGGGGCTGGACGGCACCGAGACCTATGACGTCAAGGAGGCACGCACCCCGCGCACCGATCTCGTGCTGGTCATTCACAGGCGCAACGGCGAGACGGTCGAGGTGCCCATGACCTGTCGCCTCGACACCGCCGAGGAGGTCTCGGTCTATGAGGCCGGCGGCGTGCTGCAGCGCTTCGCCCAGGACTTCCTGAAAGCGACCACCCACAAGGCCGCCAGCTGATATATGGTATTCCCCCTCCCCTTGCGGGGCGGGGGAATCGACCCTTCTAACCCGAATCATTCAGGACGATCCTTATGGCCCATCCATCTGTGGCTCAACCAGGCCAAGTGAAAATCCCGGCCACCTATATGCGCGGCGGCACCAGCAAGGGCGTCTTCTTTCGCTTAAGCGATCTGCCCGAGCGCTGCCAGGTGCCGGGCCCGGCCCGGGATGCGCTGTTTATGCGCGTCATCGGCAGCCCCGACCCCTATTCGGCCCACATGGACGGCATGGGGGGCGCCACCTCCTCCACCTCCAAGTGCGTGATCCTCTCCAAAAGCCAGCAGCCCGATCACGATGTGGACTACCTCTACGGCCAAGTTGCCATCGACAAGCCGTTCGTCGACTGGAGCGGTAACTGCGGCAACCTCTCCACCGCCGCCGGCGCCTTCGCCATCCATGCGGGGCTGGTGGATCCGGCCCGCATTCCCCAAGACGGCACCTGCGTGGTGCGAGTCTGGCAGGCCAATATCGGCAAGAGCATCATGGCCCATGTACCGGTGAGCAACGGCCAGGTGCAGGAGACAGGTGACTTCGAGCTGGATGGGGTCAGCTTCCCCGCCGCCGAAATCGTGCTGGAGTTTCTCGACCCCTCCGAGGATGGCGAGGAGGGCGGCGCCCTCTTCCCCACCGGCAACCTCATCGACGATCTCGAGGTGCCCGGCATAGGAAACATCAAGGCCACAATGATCAGCGCCGGCATTCCGACAGTGTTCGTCAATGCCGAGGAGATTGGCTATCAGGGCACCGAGCTGCGCGAGGCGATCAACGGCGATCCCGAGGCGCTGGCGCGCTTCGAGGCCATCCGTATCGCCGGCGCCCTGCGCATGGGGCTCATCAAGACGCCGGAGGAGGCGGCCACCCGCCAGCACACCCCCAAGGTGGCCTTCGTCGCCAAATCGAAGGAGTACCTCTCCTCCAGTGGCAAGACGGTGATGGCTGGAGAGATCGACCTGCTGGTGCGGGCACTCTCCATGGGCAAGCTGCACCACGCCATGATGGGCACCTGCGCCGTGGCCATCGGCACAGCGGCGGCCATTCCCGGCACCCTGGTGAACCTGGTCGCCGGTGGCGGTGAGCGTGAGGCGGTGCGCTTCGGCCACCCTTCAGGCACCCTGCGGGTGGGCGCAGAGGCGCGGCAGGTGAATGGCGAGTGGACGGTCACCAAGGCGGTGATGTCCCGCTCAGCCCGCATCCTGATGGAGGGCTGGGTGCGGGTGCCCGGCGATACCTTCTAGCGCCCTGCCCCTATAAATACAAAAAGGCCCGGGCAGTTGCCTGGGCCTTTTCATTGGGGATTGATCCCATCAACTTAATATGCCGATGACTGCTGACAAGGCTTTCCCCTGTTGATCCATAGCCAGCGTACTGGCTACTGCGGGCGCGGCACACACTCGACGTGGCGAGGAAGATTCTTGCTCCCATCGCCGCCGCGAAGCTTTTTGATCTGGCCATCCGGACACTTGCCATCGTCCACATAGACCAGCTTCCCAGGCGGCACGCCGCCAGGAGGAGGATCCTGTTTCAGATACTCGATGGGGGCTGGGACAAGGGTGGTACAACCCGACATCAGGCTCACCATCAGCAACCCCGCGCTCTGCCATCTCATTACCATCTGTCGCTCCCTCTGTGTGATCCCGGCCCTGCGCCAACTCACGCACAGGCCCCATGAACTCAGGCAGTGTAGCCACCGGATCCCATAGACCGAAACCCGCTCCCGGCGCCGCTCCGACGATTTCAGACACAAGGAGGCGCATCCTTGGCTCCATCGCCTTGATGAGCAAACTGGGCGTCTTGCTGGATAGATGATCCCGATAAACAGTCGCAGTCTTCACACAGGCTCGTCCACTCGAGCTGGCTCGGTCACCTTGAATTGCCACCCATTAGCCAGCCACTTGCATTGTTGATGCGCCGTGTCAGGGCCCTGTATGTCATGGGTTCAGATATGTCCCAATTACCGAGCACCCTCAACAGGAAACACGGGGCGATGAGCGGTCCAACGCCGTTCATCTGGATGGCATCTCCGCAGAGACAGACAACGAAAAAGCCCAACCTACTGAGTAGGTTGGGCTTGATAGATGGCGGAGAAACAGGGATTCGAACCCTGGGTGGTATTGCTACCACAATTGATTTCGAGTCAATCCCGTTCGGCCACTCCGGCATCTCTCCATAGGGGCTATTCTGACTCAGTCCCACCCAGGAAATCAATCTCAATCTCTTTAAATATCAACTGACTGTATAGAAATCCATCAAGCATCATGGCGGGCCTCATCATGGGTCTCCTCCCCTGTTGCTTTCTTGCTCCGCCTGGCTCCCTGTTGTTTATCCCGGCGGATGAAGATCGGTGCGTCGCTGCCGCCGGGCTGGTATTCCCGGGCCGATTGGTTAACAATTTCGCCTCTTTCGCCCTCCCTGAGGGGATCCGTTTCGACGACCTGGATTGCTCATGTTCAACTTGCGTATTCTGCTACCGCTCCTCACCACTTGCTGGGCGGGCTCAGCACTGGCCACCAGTTATCCGCTGCCTGCGGCCAACAGCCGCCTCATTGGCGCCCCCGAAGACTACATAGTGCAGCAGGGTGAACACCTGGAACTGATCGGGGCTCACACTCAGATTGGCTTCCTGGCACTGCTTGAGGCCAATCCCGGGGTCGATCCCTACCTGCCCAAACCGGGTACCCGTTTGATCCTGCCCACTCAGATACTGCTGCCGGATGTGCCGCGAGAGGGCATCGTCATCAATTTGCCGGAGCTGCGCCTCTATTACTTCCCCAAGGGTGCGGATGACGTGGTGGTACTGCCCATTGGCATAGGTGACATAGGCCGCGAGACCCCGGAGATGACCACCACCGTCATTGCCAAGAACCCCAATCCAACCTGGACGCCGGGGCCCATGGTGCGCAAATCCTGGCTGGAGCAAAAGGGCATCGACTTGCCCGCCGTGGTGCCGCCGGGCCCGGACAATCCGTTGGGCAAGTTCGCCATGCGGCTCGGCTATGGCAAGCAGGACTACCTGATCCACGGCACCAACAAGGATTTCGGCGTCGGGCTGAGGGTCAGTGCCGGCTGTATCCGGCTGCGACCCGCCGATATCGAATCCCTGTTCAAGCAGGTGCCGTTGGGAACCCATGTCAGGGTCATCAATCAACCGGTCAAGGCCGCCATAGAGCCAGATGGCAGCCGCTGGCTGGAGGTGCACTCCCCCCTGTCCCGCACCGAGCAAGAGCTTGAGCAAGGTGCCCCCCTGGTGCTGAGCCCGGCGGTCAAAGGCTTTATCGATGCCCCCGAGGTGGATGCGGGTCAAGCCAGCCTGGCGCTGGAGCGTAAAAGCGGCATGCCCCTGCTCGTTGGCGGTTAAGTGCCAGATAGGACACCATGATGAACCCCTGCTCTTTCCTGCGCGCCTTGCCGCGCCTGCTCTGCCTCTGCGCCCTGCTGGCCGCGACGCCACTCTGGGCCGCCGATATTCTCTGGATGCACAACGGCGATCGGCTGAGCGGCAAGATAGAGGAGATGACCGACAAGATGGTGCGCATCAAACTGCCCTATGGGGAGCCGCTGACCATAGCGCGCAGCGCCATCATGCGCTGGCGGCTCGACAAGCCCTACAAACCCAAGCCCACCGCCAAGGGGGGCATCGACTTCAACCCCCTCGGCATTGCCGAGAATGCCTGGCACATGACGGGCAACGGCGACGTCAACATCAAGCTCAAGAGCAACACCAGCCAGAGCAATGACGTCAACCTCAAGGGCGCATTCGAGCTCGCCAACATGGATTGGCGTTACACCCTGGAGGGGGAGTACAACTACGAAACCACCGATGGCAAGACCGACAGCCACGACTACCAACTCAAACCCATTGTCGATATCTTCTTCGATCAGAGCTGGTTCTGGCGCAGCTCGGTGGACTACGAGTACGACATGATAGAGACCGACTATCTCTCCCTCGACTTGGGTTCGGGCCCCGGCTACCGCTTCTGGAATGACAAGAAGCGCCGCCTCGAACTCATCACCCAGGGCGGCGTGCGCTACGCCTACTGGCGCGATGGCAACGAGGTCGTAGAGGAGCTGTTCGGTTCCCCCCATGCCTCCTACCCCTTCGCCAGCCTCGGCTGGGACTATCGTCAGCCTGTCTGGGAGGAGCGGATAGAGCTGTTTAGCAAGGGCACCTACATCAAGTACCTGGATCAGGACTCTCCCCTCTTTACCCTCAACCAGAGCGTCAATGGCAGCATCGGCATGCGCTACTACTTCAACGACAACGTCCGCCTCTCCTGGTCGAGCGAGCTGGACTGGGACGATGCCTGGTTCAATACCCCGGATGGGCGCATCACCATAGATGGCAAGGAGTGGCGCCAATACATCAGCCTGGGGGCCAGCTTCTAGGCCCCTGCGGGCGAGCACGCCAGCCCCAACGGAGACAACAATCCCTGAGGCTGCGAATGACGGCGAATAAAGCAGGGGGCCATGGGCCCCCTGAACATCACACATCGGTATTAGCTGGCACCCCAGGGAGCGCCCCGCTTGCACACCCTTAGCCGGTCTTGACGCATTTTTGGATAAAGCTGTTCTTGGCCGCCCCCGCCAGCTTCTTGTCGGCCGCCGCTTTCTCGCATTGGCTTGCCTTGTCGGCCGTGGCATCGGTTTTCACGCATTTCTGGATAAAGCTGTTCTTGGCCGCACCGGCCAGTTTCTTGTCGGCCGCCGCTTTCTCACATTGGCTTGCCTTGTCGGCCGTGGCATCGGTTTTCACGCATTTTTGGATAAAGCTGTTCTTGGCCGCACCGGCCAGCTTCTTGTCGGCCGCCGCTTTCTCGCACTGACTCGCCTTGGCGCTATCAGTGGCCGGGGCTGTCTTGACGCACTTGCCGACGAAGCTGGTCTTGGCCGCGCCGCTCAACTTCTTCTCGGCAGCCTGACTCTCGCACAGCTGCTGCGCCGTCATGGTGGCGCTGTGCGCGACCCCCACCCCCATCAAAAACACCGTCACCAGGATGGCAATACCTTTCATATGACAACCTCCTACTGTTGATCCCAATATGGTTTTTACCTCTTCGAGCGGGCCAAACGAGGCACCCTCATCAGGGTGCACTATAGTCGCCCCGCCGCATTACAACCAAAGCCGTCATGGTCAACTGCTTTGCTCAACGAAAGCCGGACACGCCGTGCGACAAGAGGCCGCCTTATCTCGCCAGGGATCGAAAACATACTCACGTGGGGAAAATACCTGGCACCCCATCAAGGGCGCTGACGTCGTGCAGGCCCCAGAATGAAGCAGACCCCGCGGAGCGGGGTCTGCTGCTGGCAGGCGAGCAGGACGCTTAGCGGCGCAGGGGCTGCTCCAGCATGCCAACCTGACCGAGGGGCAGAAAGAACATCAGGTAGCGCAGCGCCACATAACCGACGATCAGGGTCGCCGCACCGAGCTCCAGATAGGCCAGCTGGTTGATCTGCGCCGCATAGTGGGCCGCCTCTGGCCACTGCGACAGCAGGTGACCCACCTTGAACAGGGCGGTGGCGCCTATCACCAGGGGGAAGGTGAAGGCGGCATAGCCCGGCGAGAACGGCAGACGCAGCAGCTTGATGAAGGCCAGGTAGATGATGCCAGTCATCAGCAGGGCTATCCCCAGCAGCACGGCCACCAGCAGCAGCGACGGATCCTGGCTCACGGTGAGGTAGCCGGCGAGCGACAGGCTGGCAGGCGCCGCCAGGATGGCGATGGTGGGCTTGGCGGCATCCGGCACCTCGTGGCTGAAGATGAGGCGATAGAGCATCAGCGGCAGCATCAGGGCGTAGCAGGCCATGCCGAACCAGAGCAGGCCATTGGCCAGGGCGGCGAAGGGGCCACCCGGGTAGGCGACGTCGGCCACGATGATCCCCACCGGTGGCACGAACCAGCTCGGCACCATGTGGTGAATTTCAAACGCCTTGGCCCTGTGCCAGACGAAGGTGGCGAGGAACAGCAGGTGAATGATCACCGCAAACAGCCAGAGCCCCTGGCCCAGGGTCGGGGCCAGCAGCCCCACCGCCTTGGAGACCACCATGGTCCCCATGGCATAGGTGGGCACTACGCTGCCCACCACGGGGTGGGCGAGATCCTGCCACAGCAGACGCGGGTGCAGCAGGAACTTGAAGGTGAGGACGAGGAGCAGCACGGCGGCGATGGCGGCCCCCAGCAGTTGCAGGCGGCCATCGAACTGACCGGCATTTTCCCAACACCAGCCGAGGCTGGCGATCCCGAGTGCCAGCCCGGCCATGGGGGTCGGGGCGGCGGCAAGGGAGCGACGGGTGCGTGCGATCATGACTGGTACCCTCTTGTTGATGACGATGTACATAGGATAAAGAGGGTCTATCGTTTACGATATCTAAATGAATTGAACTAAGCGTTTAGGAAAATTAAACGACATGAAGCTGACCCTGCAACAACTCAAGGTGTTCGCCACCATAGCCCGCCACGGCAACCTGGGGGGCGCGGCCAGCGAGCTCTGCCTCAGCAAGGGGGCCGTCTCCCAGTCGTTGCAGGAGCTGGAGCGCCAGCTCGCCACCCCGCTGTTCGATCGGGTGCATCCGAGACTTCAGCTCAACAACGAGGGGCGCCTGCTGCAACCGGCCGCCGAGGAGCTGCTGACCCGGATGCAGGAGATAGAGCAGCTGTTTGGCCCGGACGCCGAGCCGAGCGGCCAGCTGCGCCTGGGGGCCAGCCAGACCATAGGCAACTACCTGCTGCCCAGCCTGCTGGCGGGAGGTGCCCAGGAGCTGGGATCCGCCCCCAGGGTGACCATCGCCAACACCCACCTGTTGTGCCACTCCCTCGCCCACTTCGAGCTGGATCTGGCCCTCATCGAGGGGGAGAACCATCACCCGGATCTGGTGAGCGAGCCCTGGCTCGAAGACGAGATGCTGATCATAGCCCCGCCCCAGCACCCCCTGGCCGGGCAGCTGGAGCTGCCTCTTCGCCTGCTCGCAGGCGAAACCTGGGTACTGCGCGAGCCCCAGTCAGGGAGCCGCGAGCAGTTCGAGCAGCAGATCCTGCCCAGGCTGCCGCGCTGGCAGGCGGGGCTCGAACTCAACACCCTGGAGGCGGTGATGCTGGCGGTGGAGAAGGGGCTCGGCATCTCCTTTATCTCCCGCCTCGCGGTCTCCGATCGCCTGCACAGCGGCCGCCTGGTGGCGCTCACCCCGAGCCAGAGCTTCCCCCGCCAGCTCTCCCTCGTCTGGCACAAGCAGAAGTTCCACTCCGCGGCCCTGCGCCGCTTCCTTGCCTTCTGCCGCGCCCAGACCCTGCCCGCTCCCTGAGTCGGGCAAGCGCACCATAGGCAACGCGGGGATTGCCCGTGAGGCCGCGTCGTGATGCGTGCGGATGGCAGAGACAGCGAGGCACAGGGGCGACGCCAGCCAGCACAGCTCCCGGTCGGAAAAACCGGGGATCCGGGCCCAAGCTGCCCGGCATGCCTCGCTTTAAATGTGTCTCTTAAGTGAACAATGGCTTTATAGTATCTGAGTCCCTCTACCCAAAGGTCTCCCATGAACGCACCCCGTCCACCCCGTTGTACCCTGTCGTGGCCTATTTTCATCCCCAGCCTGCTGTTTATCGTGGCACTGCTGGCGGTCTGCTCCCTGGCCCCCGAATCTGCCGCCCGCTTCTTCGGTGACGGTCAGCGCTGGATAGCCGAGCACTTCAGCTGGTTCTACGTGCTGGTGGTCGGCATGTTCCTGATCCTGCTGCTGGTGCTGGCCTTCAGCAGCTACGGCAACATCCGGCTCGGGCCGGACGACGCCCGCCCCGAGTTCAGCTTCACCTCCTGGCTCGCCATGCTGTTTGCCGCCGGTATGGGGATAGGGCTCATGTATTTCGGGGTGGGCGAACCCATGACCCACTTCGTCTCCCCACCTCAGGCGACCCCGCTCACGCCGGGCGCCGCCCGCGAGGCCATGGTCACCACCTTCTTCCACTGGGGCTTTCACGCCTGGGCCATCTACGCCATCGTCGGCCTGGTACTGGCCTATTTCGGCTTTCGCTATAACCTGCCGCTGACCATCCGCTCCGGCCTCTACCCCATCTTCAAGGAGAAGATCCACGGGCCGCTGGGCCATACGGTAGACGTCTTCGCCCTGGTGGGCACCATCTTCGGTATCGCCACCACCCTAGGTTACGGGGTACTGCAGCTGTCGGCGGGGATCGCCCGGCTCACCGGGATGGACACCTCGGGGGATCTGTTCCGCTTTGGCCTCATCGGGATCGTCATCGCCCTGGCCGGTCTGTCGGCGGTCACCGGCCTCGACAAGGGGGTCAAGCGCCTCTCCGAGCTGAACCTCTTCCTCGCCATCGTGCTGCTGCTGTTCGTGCTGGTGGCCGGTCCCACCCAATACCTGTTGGGGGCCCTGTCCGAGAACATAGGCAACTATGTCTCCTCCCTGACCCAGCTCACCTTCCGCACCTTCACCTACAGCGAACCCAACCAGGCGGGCTGGTTCGGCAACTGGACCCTGCTCTACTGGGCCTGGTGGATCTCCTGGTCTCCTTTCGTCGGCCTGTTCATCGCCCGCATCTCCCGCGGCCGTACCCTGCGCGAATTCATCCTCGGTGTGCTGTTCGTGCCCACCGCCTTCAACCTGCTGTGGATGACGATATTCGGCAACGCTGCCATCTGGGCCAGTCAGCAGGAGGGGGGCCAGGCTCTCATCGACTCGGTCGGCAACGTCGATACCCTGCTGTTCAACTTCTTCGATCTGCTGCCGGGTGCCGACATCACCTCCGCCCTGGCGGTGATCCTGATCAGCGTCTTCTTCGTCACCTCCGCCGACTCGGGGGCCTTCGTCATCGACAACATCGCCACCCAGGGCAAGGAGCGCTCCCCCATCTGGCAACGCCTGTTCTGGGCCCTGCTGCTCGGGGTCACCGCCGGTACCCTGATGGCAACCGGGGGACTGGCAGCGCTGCAATCCATGACACTGATCGCCGCCCTGCCGTTTGCCTTCATCATCGTGCTGCTCTGCCTTGGCCTGGTGCGCGGTCTCATCGCGGATAAAGAGCACTCGGCGCGGCGCCTCTCCCCTGCCACCGATTTTTGGAATGGCAAACAGTGGCGCACCCGCATGGATCACCTGCTGCGCCCCTCCAGCGAGAAGGAGGCCCGCAACTTCCTCGGCGAAGTCGCCCTGCCCGCCCTGACCACCCTGTGCAGCGAGTTCAATGCCCGCGGGCTCACCAGCCGGGTCGTGCAGGATGATCCGGAGCAATGCCACCTGCTGGTGCCTCAGGAGGGTAGACGCGACTTCTGCTACGGGGTGCGCATCGAGGCCCGCCCCGCCCCCGCCTTCAACCCCCTGGAAGCGACCCACAA
>NZ_CDBJ01000057.1 GCF_000820045.1 Aeromonas rivuli
AAGCCCGTTTAAATGACCTTTAAGGAGGCATCCAATGATGCACTATCGCTGTGATGATGTGCCGGTATGGCAAGCCTGGTGCCGGTACCAAAGAGAGCTCAGCGCGCTGCACAAGGTGGCGCAGGCCTTTGCCGAGCCGCTCGATGCTGACCCGGTATACGGGGCGTCAGTCTATGGTCAGATCCTGGTGGGGGTTGCCCCTCGCCATTTTGATGATCGGGCAGACAGGGCGCTGTGGAGTGAGTCCGGTTACGCCGGGGTGCGCGTACCCCGGCGCTATGTGCCTAAAGGCCAACTAAAAGCTGGCACCCAGTTGCGTGAACGCTTTCCTGGCGGGCGCCCCGCAGTGGACATCGATCGTGCCAGACTGGCCCCTTTGTGGGAGGCGCTGGGTGTGGACATACAAGCCGTCGCCAAGGCCGGTGCCATCTTCTTCGGCTATGACGGCCAGTTCTACTTCACCACCCTGATGCGCGCCCCAAACGCCACGGTGATTGGTGAGCATGAGTTCACCCAGGCACTGCAGCTGAGCCAATCCACCAGCCCCTCCCGATAGGTATTTCCCTATTTCTTTACGTCAAATGAGGCACCGTTCGGTGCCTTTTTTTGTTCGCAAATTCGCCGCCACTTTTATATAATTATTTTATGTGGCGGAGGAACGTAAATGATTACAGAAAAGCGCAAGCCTGGCCGCCCGCGAAAGGAGAAGACGCTGGATGGGCCGACTCGCAGCAAACGCCTACGAGCCAAGAGACTTGAAACGGGTACCAGGGAGTTGCGCTTTATCGTCGATGCAGACACCGCCGCCCTGTTTCAAAGCCTGCGAGAACGGAGTCAGTTTGGTGTGAGAGAGCAATCCGAATTCTTTGCGGCCCTGGTACTCAAGGTGGCCAACAAGCCCTGGTTAGGCACGGACTTCATCCTGCCAATAGAAGAGAAGGAGAACGCATGATGAAGCCTGCAACGCTCTATGGCCTTATCCACAAGGGAGCTCAACTCATGCTGGCCTCGCAGGGCGCCACCCCAAATGAGATGGATGGTGCGTACCGGGATTGGCTACACAGCAAGACCGGCAAGCGCTCGTGCAAGGAGCTGACCTCACCGCAACTCGATGCCTTGGTCCGCGAGCTCAAGCGTGATGGTTGGCTCACCGATTATCGCCCTGGTGGTCGCGCCGATAATCGCCCAACAGATGCCCAATGGCGCAAGCTGGCAGCGTTGTGTCATGAGCTGGATTGGGATAAAGGATTGGATGATCCCGCTCTGGATCGGTTTTGCATGCGCACTGCCCACGTGGCCAGCGCCCGGTTTCTCACCAAAGCCTTGATGAGCCAAGTGATCACTGGCCTGGAGCGCTGGATCGCGGGAGGGTTCCCTCATGAGACACATTGACCCGCGCTACGAGATGATATCCCCCTCGACACCGGCAGAACTGGAGGCGTTACTTAATGAGATGTGGCCAGATCATCGGGTGCCAGCCCATGAATTCCATCAGATGATTGAGATGAACCCGCTGGATATGAGCATTTTGAAGAGCCACCTTGGTCTGGATCGTGCCTGGTACAACACCCACGAACTGGCCGAATGGATATGGAAACGGAGTAACTATCATGAGCACTGAGTCTACCACCGCACTGCGGGCCAAGCCCTGCCGGGATGTACTGCGCCTGCAAAAGCGAGCCACCCACAATGCCGTCCAAGGCTCGGAGTTCTTCGCGTTCAGGCTGTCCAGCTGGTTTGTGTTTGTGCGGGAACGGCTTGATAGTGAGCCTCGAGTGGGCGAGCAATTAAGTTTGTTCTAAATATGCTGGTGTGCGATAAACAGACTCATTTATTGCATGGGCCTGTTAGGCTGGGAGGAGCGTATGTACCATAAAGAGCACTATTCAAGCGTGGTCATTCCTGAATATGACATTATCCAGGATTTTGAAATTGATCCGCTTGGGTTTGTTTGCTTCCGACTTGAGTGGGGCGAGTCAATGTCGCACACAAAAAAAACTGGACGAGAGTTTGATGTATGCTACATCGTCACTATCAACCCTAGGCTTTCTCCAGATATTTACAGGATATTAAGGAAGCAATATGGTGGTGCGTACTGCGGTTTCACTGTTAGTGAAAAACCAATTACAGAGCATCATTTAAAACTATTTAGAATTAAAATGATGAATTTTGTTTCTCTGGTAAACGATGGTATTAAGCGAATATTAACTATTACGGAATAGCCTTCAAAAATAAAGCAACAAGGCCCGCATGATGCGGGCCTTGTTGTTTCTGGCTATGCCTTGGGGCGCGTCGTCGACACCCGGGTATTGCCGTCTCCTGCCGGCTGGTTGATGATGCAATCTCGCTGCACCGACAAGATCCCCCCACTCGAGGAGTCCGGTTCGCACTGGGCATTGCCGCTGCTGTTGTCGCTGCGGATGTACGTGATGATGCTCGAACACCCTCCCAGCAATCCGATGGCCAGGACTGCTACTACCACTCTATTCATCGCTTCCTTCCTTCTTGCACTGCTTGCCTTCGTTGATCTGCACCTTTACCCCAAACGCGGTCTCGGCCACCACCACCGGTGGGCAGCTGCCGTCGCTCCCCGAGACCTGGTACTCCACATAGGACGCCGCGCACCCACCCAGGAGGCTGGCGAACAGTAGGGCCAGAGCCACCATCATTGCCTTAAGCACACTCATAGCCCGTACTCCTCTGCATCCAGTGCATCCCAGGTCAGCTGACCTACCACTCCATCAGGCTGCAGGCCATGGGCGCGCTGCCAGCCTTTCACCGCCTCCTGGGTTGCCCCTCCAAACACCCCGTCATGGGGTAAACCCAGCAGTAACTGCAGTTCAGTCACGTCCGCGCCGCGGCTGCCCACCATGACCTGGTCGCGCACAATGCGTTGTCCTAATGCCAATCGGCCTGCCTCTTCGAACTGGCGAGCATAGCCGGCCACCATCTCGGCACGATCGGTGCCATTGATGATCCGCCGCGCGTTCACGTAATCAAACGTCCCATCCGCGCGGTCATAGTCCGAGAGCCGCTTGCCGGTAAACCATCCTTGACTCATGCCAAACAGGGTGATTTGTGTGGCCACAAACGGGCTCATTGCCATGTCTGGGGTCAACACCAAGTCCACCCCTCCCTGCTCCAGATGAGTGTTAAAGCAGAGCGTTGCCGCTTTGGCGTAGTTCTCGCGCCAGGTCAGTTGTACAAAGCCCCGGCCGTAATAGGTCTGGCCGGTTTCAGGATCGGGAACGCCATAAGGGCGGCCAGCCCCTTTGCCGTATTCTTCTATGGGCTGCATCGTACAGGCGGTCTCGTGATACGCAGTCGCCAGCACGTAGGACAAATGCGCCAAGGAAACGACATGCCCCAAATGCGCCATCAGCGTCGGCACACTAACCAGGTAACCTATCCCCTGAGCTTGCTCTGGACTCATCGCGCCATTAAACAGCGTGGCTGCAATGCGCGTGCGGTACGCTTTGATGGACAGGGCCAACGGCGCCGGACCACAACGGTAACAAGAACGTTTCATCATCAAATCTCCTATCGTCCACCAGATGAAAGTTCACTCACGATCACTAAATTGATCGCCTCGACTGTCACCAGCGGGTTTTGATGGCGCGCTAGCGCCTGGTAAGTGAGGGTCGTCGTGCAGCGATACACCCCCTGAAGTTGTTGTCCCAGCCAAATCAGTGCCTCTGGCACAATGTCGCGCCCCAGCTGGTTTCGCCATGTGGCGATCATGGCGTTCAATGCCGCTTCAAACTGGCTTTGAATGGTGGTGGCCATC
>NZ_CDBJ01000058.1 GCF_000820045.1 Aeromonas rivuli
TACAAACTTATCCACAGAAGCCGCGCCAAATTGCTAGAATGGCCGAAAACAAGGAGGCCGAGATGGACCTGAGACTGAGACCTTACAAGGGAAAAAGCCCACAACTGGGAGCCCGAAGCTATGTAGACCCCTGCGCCACCCTGGTGGGAGACATCCAGCTCGGTGACGATGCCAGCATCTGGCCCATGGTGGCCGCTCGGGGGGATGTAAACCACATCCGCATCGGCGCCCGCAGCAATATTCAAGATGGCACCATATTGCACCTCAGCCGCAGGAGTGCCAGCAACCCTGATGGTTATCCCCTGCTGATCGGCGAGGATGTCACCGTCGGTCACAAGGCCATGTTGCATGGCTGCACCATAGGTAATCGGGTGCTGATCGGCATGGGCGCCATCATGCTCGATGGAGTCGTGGTCGAAGATGAGGTGATGGTGGGTGCTGGCAGTCTGGTGCCGCCAGGCAAGCGACTAGCGTCGGGCTTCCTTTATATGGGCAATCCGGTGAAGCAGGCTCGCCCCCTCAAACCCGCCGAGATAGCCTTCCTCAAGACGTCGGCCGATAACTATGTCTTGCTCAAGGATGAATACCTGCAAGAAGCCTGATAATGAAAGACCCGGCCCTGATGTGATCTCGGGTCGGGTCTGCATTCGCAATGCGTCCTCTATATAAGGAGGAGAGCTACGCCCTTGCTATTAATGGGCCTGATCCCAGTTGTCACCCGTTCCGGCTTCCACGACCAGGGGGACATGCAATTCGGCCGCCCCCGACATCAGTGCCTTGATGAGGGGCACATACTCTTCAACCTTGTCCGCCCGGACTTCGAACACCAGTTCATCGTGAACCTGCATCATCATGTGGATGGAGTCATCCTGAATGCCGTTCAGCCAGGCCTCGACCTGGATCATGGCTCGCTTGATGATATCCGCCGCAGTCCCCTGCATGGGGGCATTGATAGCCGCGCGCTCGGCACCTTTGCGCAGCCCCGCGTTACGGGACTTGATGTCAGGCAGATAGAGGCGGCGGCCGAACAGGGTCTCGACATAGCCCTGCGCCTCGGCCTGCTGGCGAGTGCGCTCCATGTAGTCGAGCACCCCCGGGTAGCGTTCGAAATAGAGATCCATGTATTTCTGCGCTTCGGCACGGCCGATCCCCAGCTGCTTGGCAAGGCCAAAGGCACTCATGCCATAGATAAGACCGAAGTTGATCGCCTTGGCACTGCGGCGCATGTCGGTGGTGACCGCATCCAACGCGACTCCGAATACCTCGGCAGCGGTCGCCTTGTGGATATCCTTGCCCTCGGCAAACGCGGTCAACAGCCCCTTGTCTCCGGAGAGGTGCGCCATGATACGCAGCTCAATCTGGGAGTAATCCGCCGCCACCAGTTTGTAACCCGAAATGGGCACGAAGGCCTGACGAATGCGGCGTCCCTGTTCGTTGCGGATGGGAATATTCTGCAGGTTGGGATCGGTGGACGAGAGTCGGCCGGTCGCCGCCACCGCCTGATGATAGGAGGTGTGCACCCGCCCTGTCTGGGGCTTGATCATCAGCGGCAGCTTGTCGGTATAAGTCGACTTGAGCTTGGCTAACGTGCGGTGTTCCATCAGAAGCCGTGGCAACTCATAGTTCTCGGCCAGCTCGGCCAGCACCTCTTCCGCCGTGGAAGGCGCCCCCTTGGGAGTCTTCTTGATGATGGGCAGTGCCAGCTTGGTGAAGAGTATCTCGCCAAGCTGTTTCGGGGAGGAGAGGTTGAACTCCTGACCCGCCAGCTCGTGAGCCTGACCCTCCAGCTCTTTGAGACGCAGCTCTATCTCCTGGCTCTGTTGATGCAGCAGCTTGGGATCTATGGTGGTGCCCAGCAGTTCCATGCGTGCCAGCACCGGCAACAAGGGCAGCTCTATCTCCTGGAACACCTTGACCAGGGAAGGCTCCTGAGCAAGCTGGCCCCAGAGGGCGTGATGCAGGCGCAGAGTAATGTCGGCATCTTCCGCCGCATAGGGGGCGGCTTGCTCCAGCTCAATCTGGTTGAAGGTGAGCTGCTTGGCGCCCTTGCCGGCGATCGCCTCGAACGAGATGGTATCCACCCCCAGATACTTCTTGGCCAGGGAGTCCATGTCGTGACGGCTGGCAGTGGAGTTGAGCACATAGGATTCGAGCATGGTGTCGAAGGCGATACCCTGCAGGTCGATGCCATGATTGAGCAGCACGTTACGGTCGTATTTGAGATTCTGACCCACCTTGAGGCGGGTACTATCTTCCAGCAGCGGCTTGAGCTTGCCCAGCACCACCGCCTCGGTCAGCTGAACCGGCGCCCCCAGATAATCATGGCCAAAGGGCACGTAGGCGGCTTTGCCTGGCTCGATGGCGAACGAGACGCCGACGACACGCGCCTCCATGTAATCGAGACTGGTGGTCTCGGTGTCGAAGGCAAACAGCTCGGCCGTGGCCAGCTTGCCCAACCAGCTGTCAAATTCAGCCTCGGTCAAGACACACTGATAGTCGGTCTCGATGACAGCGGCCTTGTCTGACTCGGCCTGTACGTCTTCATTAGCAGTGGCATCGTCACTCCCCTCCAGCTCCTTGACCAGGTTGCGCAGCTCATATTCCCGGTAGACGGCCAGCAGTGACTCCTTGTCGATAGGGCCCAGCACCAGCTGCTCAAGGGATTGCTCCAGCTCAACGTCGGTCTTGATGGTCGCCAGCTCATATGAGAGCCGCACTTGCGGCTCCTGCTCGCGGAACTTGTCGGCAAATGCTTTGGAGCCACGAAAACCCAGGGCGGCTACCTTGTCCAGATTGGCGGCGATCTGGTCGATGCTGCCGATCCCTTGCAGCAGGGCCAGCGCCGTCTTCTCACCGACGCCCGTCATGCCGGGGATGTTGTCGACCTTGTCCCCCATCAGGGCCAGATAGTCGATGATGAGTTCCGGCGGCACGCCAAACTTCTCGATGACACCCTCCCTATCGGTCTTCACATCCTTCATGGTGTCGATCAGGGTGACATGGTCAGAGACCAGCTGCGCCATGTCCTTGTCACCGGTGCTGATAAGCACCGGCAACTGCTTCTCGGTCGCCTGGCAAGCCAGGGTCCCTATCACATCGTCGGCTTCGACCCCCTCGATCATCAGAAAGGGGAAACCCATTGCCTTGATCATCTTGTGGATGGGGGCAACCTGACTGCGCAGATCATCCGGCATGGGCGGGCGCTGAGCCTTGTAGTCCGGATAGATGTCATCGCGGAAGGTCTTGCCTTTGGCATCGAACACCACAGCC
Organism: Aeromonas rivuli; assembly: GCF_000820045.1. Taxonomy (GTDB): domain Bacteria; phylum Pseudomonadota; class Gammaproteobacteria; order Enterobacterales; family Aeromonadaceae; genus Aeromonas; species Aeromonas rivuli. The sequence continues at coordinate 3,271 of NZ_CDBJ01000058.1, forward strand.
ACATGACTGTCGGGGTACTGTTTGCGCAGGCTGCGCATCATGTTGGCCATCACCCGCACGGCGCCACTTGGCAATCCGGTCGAGGTACGAAGGTCAGCCTGTTGGGAGGCGAAGAAGGCGCGATACAGGTATGAAGAACCGTCGACCAGAATGAGGGGATTGCTAGGGGCCATGAAGTCGTCCTGCCAGAGAAATAAACAGCCGCTAGGATGCCACAGGGGCACGGCAGCACCAAGGGGGCTGGTCTAGCCGATTACTGGCTGAATGCCAACCAAAATCTGTGGATAACTCTGTGTCTAAAATAGCAATGCAGCAGCCAACCCTGTGATAAAACACAGAGACAAACAAAAAAACCATTTAAAACCAAAGACATACAAAGCAACAGCGATGTGATGCTGCAGCTTTGATGATCTAGGCAAATGTGGAAAAAATTTTAAGGGGATTGGTAAGGCAGGATCCAAAACGAAACAATCCTAGCACAGCACTGTGACTTGACCAGTCGGGGGTGAACGATAACCATACCAAAGTGCCAGTTTCCATCCTGGCTCACATTTTCGACAACCAGGAGTATCCCCATGAAAAAAGTGGCCGTGATCTTGAGTGGCTGTGGTGTGTTTGATGGCAGTGAAATCCATGAAGCGGTGATCAGCCTGCTGGCCCTGGCACGCCAAGGCGCAACGTATCAGTGCTTTGCCCCCGATGTTCCCCAGCTGCATGTCATCAATCATCTGACCGGAACGGTCAGTGAGGGAGAGAGCAGAAACGTGCTGGTCGAGGCGGCCCGCCTCTGCCGCGGCCAGATCCGTGATGTGGCCGAGCTAGATGGCGCCGACTTTGACGCCCTGTTGCTGCCAGGAGGCTTTGGTGCGGCCAAAAATCTCTGTGATTTTGCCGTCAAGGGCGCGCAATGCCAGATCCAGCCGGACGTGCTCAAGGCGTGTCGCAGCTTTGCCAATGCCCGCAAACCCGCCGCCTATATCTGCATCTCCCCCGCCATGATCCCCCTGGTTTATGGCGCTGGCACCCTGGCCACCATAGGCAATGACCCAGATACTGCCACCGCCATGGAGACCATGGGCGCCAGCCACCTCGACTGCCCGGTCAACGAATGCGTGGTCGATGAGGAACGCCGGGTTATCTCGACCCCGGCTTACATGCTGGCCAACAACATAGTCGACGCCGCCGATGGGATAGAGAAGACGGTCAAGCGGCTGCTCGCTATGTGTTGAACGCTATTCCAGAGAGCCAGGGACTGGTTGAGGGTCTGCGAGCTGTATCACACTCCTTGGCACTCTGATGTCAGCAAAGAAAAGGCCGCTCCATGAGCGGCCTTTCAGCGTGCAGCGGCGTATCGTTTAGATGGCTTCGTCCATCTGATCGATCTTGCCGAGCAGGGCGCGCAGGCGCTCTTGCCAGGCAACGTGCTCATTGCGCAGTTGATGGTTCTCATCTTGCAGCTGATTGTTCTGCTGCTTCAGATCGTCCAGTTCCATCTTCAGCAAAGAGATGTTGTCGACGGCGGATTGGACTTTGGATTCGAGTTGTTCAAGGACTTCTAATGACATGATGCCTACCTATTTGTTCAATTGCGATGCCCCACAGAGGGCGATTCCAGCGCGTGAGGCCAGCATACCCTGAGCCGCTCGGCACAAACAAGCCGGAGCGAGGGAAAATGGGGTCTCAACGCCCTCCCAGCTCAAATCTGCGTCTATTTCCTTCACATCAGCCTCTGCCTCAGCCAGACCAGGCCAGGTAACCCCCAATCAACAGGCAGGCGACCAGATACATGAGGGCTCCGTAGAGCAGATTCCAACGCAGCAGCAAGGCAGCACTCAGGTTGTAGCGAGCGGCCAGCGCCAAGTTGGACCCGGACAGCGGGCTGGTCCCCGTCGCCAGTCCCCAGCCAAGCAGGAAGCACATGCCGAGCAGGCTGGGATCCGGGTTCAGGGGCCAGATCAGGGGAGCCAGACCCGAGATGCTGATCAACGGATGCACCCCGAAGATGGCGACCACCAGCATGAACAACAGGGTCAAACAGGCTTCGAGCCAGCCGAAGTGATTGAACAACGGCAGACCGTGATCGCCGAAGGCAAAGGTGGAGAGAGTGCTGTTGATGCTGGCCGCCAGCAGACCCGCTCCGAGGAACAACACCAGCTGGCCACCAATGGCGGGGAAACGCTCCACCACCTGGCGCTTGAGCGCCATGGCACGCCCCTGAGACGGCATGAATACCAGGGCAAGGGCGGGTGCCACCAGGGCGATCACCGCCAGAATGCTGAGTGCAGGCCAGAGCTGCTTGACCACTACCACCACCACGGCCAGGGCCACCGGCAGGAGCAGGGTCTGCAAGCGCAGCGGGTAGCCTTGAAATTCCGCTATGGCTCCCAGCCTCTCCACCTGCCAGGCGGTGATCCCCATGGCCAGCAAGGCACCGACGATACCGAACGGCATGATACTTGCGATCTGCATCCCTGGGGCATAGGTCAGGGCAACGGCCATGGCCACGAAGAAGGGTGACCAGAAGGCGGCAGCGCAGAAGATACGGCTGAGCACCATCACCTGACGCCGCTCCAGGCTGTTATTGCGCTCCAGGCGATCACCGATGATGAAGAGCACAGACAGGTTGATGACGGCGCCGAGCAAATTCAGGCTCGCCATCGTGCTCCACAGTCCTTTGCGTCCCGACCATGCGTTAGTGCCGCCCTGCAGGCCAGCACTGGCCAGGTTGAGGGTACTCACGGCGGCAAACATGGTCAGCATATTGATGTTGGGTAGCAGCCAGTCCCCGAGGGAGAGACTGGCGCCGCGCCAGAGGGAGAACAGTAGTAGCAACAATGCGGCGCCATAGAGTGCCAGGGCTTGCCGTTTTGCCGCCCCCGCCAGCCTGGGCCAGGTCAGCAATGAGGCGAGCCAAGCCGCCAGCGCCGCTGGCCAGGGCGAGACACCCCCGTAAAGATGCAGCAGGTTGAGCAGCCACATTGCCAGGATCAAGTATCCCGACCACAACTTGGCCATGAGCCCGCCTTAATGAGAGTTCAGAGACACTGGTCCATGTCCAGCGAGGGTTTGTCACAGTCGGGATGGCCCACTATCTTGGCGGGCACGCCGGCGACGGTCGTATGGGGGGGCACCGGGTTGATCACCACGCTGCCCGCCCCTATCTTGGCGCCCATGCCAACCTCGATATTGCCGAGCACCTTGGCGCCCGCCCCTATCATGACCCCTTCACGGATCTTGGGATGGCGATCGCCACCCGCCTTGCCGGTCCCGCCCAGGGTGACGCTCTGCAAGATGGAGACATCATCCTCGATCACCGCCGTCTCGCCGACCACAATGCCGGTGGCATGGTCGAACATGATGCCCTTGCCGATCCGGGCCGCGGGATGCACGTCCACCCCGAACACCACGGATATCTGGTTTTGCAGATAGAGCGCCAGTGGCCTGCGCCCTTGCATCCATAGCCAGTTGGCAACCCGATAGCCCTGCAGGGCATGGAAGCCCTTGAGATAGAGCAGTGGCGTGGAGAAAAACTCGACCGCAGGATCGCGCTCCTGCACGGCGCAAATATCCGCAGCCACCACGGCCAGCAGGCCAGGATCGCTACGCAGCGCCAGCTCTATCACTTCGCGCAGGACGATGGCGGGCATGGTGGCGCTATCGAGCTTGTTCGCCAACTGGAAGCTCAAGGCCGAGCGCAGCGTCTCATGATTGAGAATGGTGGAGTGGAAAAAGCTGGCCAGCATGGGCTCTTCCGCCGCCATCCTGCCCGCTTCCTGCTGAATTTTTTGCCACGTGTGGGCAACCAGATCATCCATGTTACTGCCTACTGTTGTTCGATTGGAGGGCCTTGCTGTTCCTTGAGCACCACTGAGATGGGGTCCATATGTATGATGACATCCATCCGCTCAAACCCTTGGCGCACCGCCATTTCCGCCTCATCGGCGATCTGGTGGGCCTTGACCAGGGGGAGCTGATCATCCAGCTCAAGGTGCAACTGTACAAACCGGGTGGGGCCGGATTGGCGAGTACGCAGGTCGTGAACCCCATGTACGCCTGGGACCTGACAGCAAAGAGTTATTATTCTCGCTTGTTCCTCCTCTGGCAACTGGCGATCCAGCAGTGCCTGTACCGATTCATAGCCAATCTGGATGGCACCCCATACCAGGAACAAGCCAATCACTATGGCAAAGAGACCATCCGCCCAGAACCAACCCTGCCCCGCCAACACCAGGGCGAGCAGGACGCCCGCGTTGAGCAGCAGATCGGATCGGTAGTGCAGCATGTCCGCCTTGATGGCCACACTGCCGGTGCGCGCCACCACCCATCGCTGGAAAGTCACCAGTGCCAGGGTCAACACTATGGATCCCGCGCTCACCCAGATCCCCGCCTCCAGCCGCACTATGGGATCCTGCTTGAGGAGAGAAGATATGCCGTGCATGACCAGCAGCAAGGCAGAGCCCGAGATGAAGGCTGACTGGACCAGCCCGGCCAGAGACTCTGCCTTGCCGTGACCGAATTTGTGCTCTTCATCGGCGGGTACCAGGGCATAGCGGATGGCAAACAAGTTGATGAGGGAGGCACTGACGTCCATAAAAGAGTCGGTCAGTGAGGCCAGCAGGCTGGAGGAGTCGGTCATCAACCAGGCAATCAGCTTGGCGGTGATAAGCAGGCTCGCGGTGCCGACGGCAGCCACGCTGGCCAGGGTGACCCAGCGGGAATATTGTTGATGGCTCACAACCGGCTTTCCTCTTGCGGTTAAAAAACTATTATACCCTGACCCTGCCTTCTCTTTGGCGCGAAAAATGATCGGAACTGGCGACAGATGAACAGAATCCTGCTGGTCGATGACGACCTGGACCTCACCCAACTACTGCACGAGATCCTGACCCTGGAAGGCTTTCAGGTCACCGTGGCCGACGACGGTGAACAGGGGCTGCAACGTCTGGCAGAACAGGCGTTCGACCTGATATTGCTGGATGTCATGATGCCCAGACTCAACGGGTTCGCCATGCTGGCCCGCCTGCGCGAGCACCTCGACACCCCTGTGTTGATGCTGACCGCCCGGGGAGACAGTCAGGACAGAGTCAATGGCCTTGAAGCGGGCGCCGATGACTACCTGGCCAAGCCGTTCGACGACCGCGAATTGCTCGCCCGCATTCGCGCCATACTGCGCCGTACTCAGCACTCCGGCACGCAAAAGCTGGGTGCCGATGAAGTGTCGTTTATGGACATTCAGCTACAACCCGGCTTGCAGCAAGCTCGCTGTGCCGGAAGAGAGCTGGATCTGACCGCAACCGAATTTGGCTTGCTCGAATGCCTGCTGCGCAGTCCGGGCCAGATAATCAGCAAGAAACTGCTGTCCGAGCAAGTACTTGGCAAGAAACTCGAACCCTTTGATCGCGCCATCGACATGCATCTCAGCAACCTGCGCAAGAAGCTGCCGGAGCGGCCCGATGGCCAGCCCCGCTTCAAGACAGTGCGGGGCCGCGGCTATCTCTGGCTGGAAGCAACATGAAACCCCACAACATCCACGGCCTCTCCAGCCAGATCTTTCTCTGGTTCTGGAGCATGTTGCTGCTGATCCTGGCAGTCGTGATCAGCCTGCCATCCCTGGATCCCCGCAACACCATCCCCCTGCCCCCCAAAGAGCAGCTCTACATGAAGCAGCACGTCAGTGCCCTGCTGCAGGGGACCCCCCCCGACCAGGCGTTCGACTTGCAGCAGGCACTGCAGATTGCCGGTTTGATGCAGGTGGGCAGCATCTATGTGCGGGACCAGGATGGCCAGGTGCAGTCCACCACGCCGCCGGACAAGTTCGTGATGCGCTTCATGTTGGAGGTGGACCAGCTGACCAGCCCCATGATGGGCCGGGACCATGATGACGCCATCGCCGGCCCCTTCCTGCTCGAGCACAATGGCCACAGCTACCATGTCTACTTCGGGCTCAATGTCGATAACCCTTATCTGTTTCTGGTGATCCAGATCCTGGATCACCCCGTGCTGATCCTGCTGGTCGCCATGTTGATCAGCACGCCGCTCTGCCTGCTGCTCGCCATGCGGCTGACCCGCCCCATCCAGCAATTGCAGCAGTCTGTCTCCCAAATTGCGGCCGGTGAGCTGGAAACGCGCATCCCCAATCTCGAGAGACGGGATGAGATAGGCCAGTTGGCCGATAACGTCAGCCACATGGTGGAGACGCTCAAGCTGATGATCCAGAAGCAGAAACAACTGCTCTCCGATATCTCCCACGAGCTGCGCAGCCCGCTCACCCGCATCCAGCTCGCCCAAGCCCTGATCCGCCGCAAGCAGGGTGACAGCAACGAGCTGGCAAGGATCGAGTCTGAGATTGGTCGGCTCGACAAGCTGATCGGCGACCTGCTCGATCTCTCTCGTGCCCAGCAACACGTGGAAGCGCCGGGCCACCATCAGCTCGCCGACCTGCTCGATCCCATACTGGATGACGCGCTGTTCGAGGCTCACCAGAGCGGCAAACAGCTCAGAGTGCCCCCCTTGCCCGATATTGCCCTGCGGATGTGGCCGGAGCTGCTGGCTCGCGCCCTGGAAAACCCGCTGCGCAACGCTCTCAAATACGCCACTGGCTTGATCGAAGTTGACTGGACCAGCACGGATCAGCACTGGATCATGACCATACGCGATGATGGCGCCGGGGTACCCGCCGATCAGCTGGCACTGCTGTTCCAGCCCTTCTACCGGGTCGATGATGCTCGCAACAGTCAGACCGGGGGCACAGGATTGGGACTCGCCATCGCCGCCGAGGCGGTGCGCCGCCACGGTGGCACCATCACGGCCGGCCATAACGAGCCCCATGGCCTGCTCATCACCATCACCTTGCCGTTGGCCTGAGTCTCTTTTCATTGCCGCGGGTGCTGGGTATGCTGGCGCCCCTTCAGGCCCCTATCAGGATGTTGTCATGCTCGACATAGTGCTCTACCAACCGGAAATTCCCCCCAATACCGGCAATATCATCCGACTCTGTGCCAATACCGGCTATCGGCTGCATCTGATAGAACCCCTGGGTTTTGAGTGGGACGACAAACGGGTAAAGCGCGCCGGACTGGACTACCACGAGTTTGCCGAGGTGAAGCGTTGGCCCAGCTTCGAGGCTTTCATGACCGGGATAGCCCCTGTCCGCGTGTTTGCCTGTACCACCAAGGGCAGCCGAGCGCACTCGGCCGTCCACTTCGCCCTCGGTGATGCCCTGCTATTTGGCCCGGAGAGCCGTGGCCTGCCCATGGAGATCATCGAGAGTCTGCCCCCCGAGCAACGGTTGCGCATCCCCATGGTGCCCCAGAGTCGCAGCATGAATCTCGCCAATGCGGTGTCCGTGTTTGTCTACGAGAGTTGGCGTCAACTGGGCTACCAAGGCGCCCAGTAATCGACCCGGAAAGGGTATGCCCTAGACAAGAAGAGCCCCTTTGCTGGCAAAGGGGCTCTCTCATTCTGGCGGAACGGGGCAACTGTGTGGCCACTTAGCCGCGGGAGGCAAGCAGTCGACCATCGCGCTCCATGCGCCAGCAGAGCAGGCCAAGACTTAAGCCCCGGCCGACCATGAGCGCCGCCATCGCCGCCCAGAGCGCACTGCTGCCCAGCGGCTGACATAGCCACCAGACCGGGAAGAAGCCAGCAAATACGGCGATCAACATGCTGTTACGCATCTCTCTGGCCCGGGTTGCACCGATGAAGACCCCATCGAACAGGAAGCACCAGACCGCCAGCAGCGGCATGACTACCAGCCAGGGCAAGTTGCGCTGCGCCTCCAGTATCACCTCTGGCAGAGAGGTGATACTGGCGATCAGGGCCTGGCCCGCCAAGCCAAATATCAGGGTGAAGCCCGCGGCTACCAGCAGGGCCCACCCCAGATTGAGCACTATCACCTCCCGCAGCCCCTGCCTGTCACGACGACCGATGGCACGCCCCACCATGGCCTCGGCGCCATAGGCAAAACCATCCAGCCCGTAAGAGATCAACATCAACAGGTTGAGCAGGACGGCATTGGCCGCCACCGTCACATCACCGAGCCGGGCCCCTTGCAGCGTCATGAAGGCGAAACAGAGTTGCAGGCAGAGAGAACGGATGAAAATATCCCGATTCAGTCCCAGCAAGCGCAACAAGGCTGGCCACTGCCGCCAACGGCTCAAGGCACCTTGCCAGACATCTGGCGCAAGGGATCGCAGGCGGCGACTCACCAGCCAGATACCCACCCCGAGTGCACAGTAATCGGCGATGAGGGAGGCTGCCGCCACCCCCTTGACTTCCCAACCCAGCCCCAGCACGAATAGCGCATCCAGCACTATGTTGATGAGGTTGCTCAGGATCAACAGTGCCATTGGGCTGCGCGCATCCTGCAATCCCAACAGCCAGCCCATGATCACCAGGTTGCACAGCGCCGCAGGCGCACTCCAGATGCGCACGGCCACATACTGACCCGCATAGTGTTGCACTTCGGCCGAGCCCCCGCTCAAGCCGATGATATGTGGCAGTAGCGGCAACACCAGCGCCATGACCAACACTCCCATGACCAGGGCCAACCCCATGGCTCGGGCCAGGGTATCGAGCAGATCCCTGCCGCTGGCCGCGCCATGGGCTTGCGCCGTCAGCCCTGTGGTCGACATGCGCAGGAAGCCGAGCAGCCAGAAGATCAGGTTGATCAGGGTCGCACCGACCGAGACACCACCGAGAAACCAGGCCTGGCTCAGATGACCGATGACCCAGGTATCCACCAGGCCGAGCAGCGGGGTAGTGATGTTGGAAAAGACCATGGGTAGCGCCAGGGCGAACACGGCGCCATGGCGGGCGGGGTCCCGTAACCAGGCTGGCAAAAGAGACATGAACTCAGTTGCCGGACAGGGTCAGAATGCGGGAAAAATCCGATACCAGCGTCTTCATCACCACATGAGGCACCTGACCCGGGGCCGAGTCGGGCCGGAAGATGGCCTGCAACTGCCCCTGCGGATTGACCAACACTATGGAGGCTGAGTGATCGATCAGGTAGTCCTTCTCGCCCTGATCGGCGATGGAGTAGATGAGGCCGAGGTTGCGCACGAAGGGGAACAGGTCCGCGTGGGAGGCAGTCGCCGCCTTGAATTCAGGCTGGAAGAAAGCGACATAGCTCTTCAGACGCTCTGCGGTATCCCGCTGGGGATCCGCAGAGATGAATACCACTTGGCTACGGGCATCCAGCGCCTTCAAATCGGGATAGATGGACCTCAGATCAGCTAGCGTGGTGGGGCAGACATCGGGGCAGAAGGTATAGCCAACAAACAGGAAACTCCAATGCCCCTGCAGACTGGCGGGTGTGAAGGGTTGGCCATCAGCATCGGTCAGGGCGAAGGCGCCGAGATCGCGTCCGACCGGATAATAGGTCGCCTCCTCAGGCTCTTTGGGTTTATGGATAAACCAGGCGGTGGAAACACCCGCAACAAATACCAGCAACAACAGGGAAAAACGCCACTTAACCATAATCAATCCAGTGATCCGCCAACAAGACAATGAAGAGTACCATCAGGTGTGTGATGGAAAATTTGAAGCAGTGTATCGCAGTCTGTGCATCCGGCGAGAACTTGAGGCGCCAGGCCCACTGAATGAACCTCAGGTTGAGGCAGACACTTCCGAGCAGATAACCCCACCCAGCCATGCCAACCACCCAGGGCAACAGGCAGATCAGGGTCAGCAACAGGGTATAGAGCAACACACAGGTCTTGGTAAATTCGATGCCATGGGTCACCGGCAACATGGGGACATTCGCCCGCGCATAGTCATCGCGCCTGTGAATGGCCAAGGCCCAGAAATGGGGGGGGGTCCAGGTAAAGATGATGGCCACCAGCAGCAGGGCGTGGGGATCCAGGGAGCCCGTTACCGCCGTCCAGCCAAGCAGAGGGGGCATGGCGCCCGCCAAGCCGCCGATCACTATGTTCTGCGGTGTCGCTCGCTTGAGCCAGACGGTGTAGACGACGGCATACCCGATCAAGGAGCAGGCAGTCAGCCAGGCGGTGAGCCCGTTAACCCCCAGCCAAAGCGTGCCGATACCGCCAACACACAACAAGAGAGCGAAGGCCATCGCCTGCTGCGTCTCTATCCGGCCCCGCGCAACCGGTCTGTGATGGGTACGCGCCATGCGCAAGTCTATGTGCCTGTCCAGCACATGATTGATGGCGGCCGCCCCTCCCGCCGCCAGGCCAATTCCGGTCAGCGTCAAAAACACCCGACCGAGACTAGGCACCTGTCCGGTGAGGTACATACCCACCAGCGCGGTCAGTAACAGAAGAGCAACCACCTTGGGTTTGGTAAGCATCAGATAATCTTGCCAACGCGACCAGGCCGTGGCGTACAACCCATGGGTTCGAATCATGTCATGTCTCCCTTATCCGGCCTGACTGGCGACCGAGCGCAAACCAGATGGTCACCATGGTGAGTAGCAGCAAGGCAGCAACCCCATGATGGGCCAGTGCCACCGGGAGCGGCAGCAACAAACCTATGTTGCTCACCCCCAAGACTATTTGCAGCAATACCAGGCTCGCCAGCACCAATCCCAAGCCCAACCGGCCCTCTCGACCGAGTCGCCAGGCCAGCAGCAGCAGGGTAAGCCCTGTGACGACGGCCCAACTTCTATGGGTCAGCTGTATCGTCATGCGAGCACCATATGGCAATACGCCGAATTGATAACTATCGCTAGGCGGCGGTATGGGGTCGAAGGCCTGGATAAAATCGAGCCAGCGCCACCAGGGCCCATCACACCAGGGCAGTTGATGGCAGGTGAGCGCCGCATAGTTGGCCGAAGTCCAGCCGCCCAATGCTATCTGCAGCACCAAGACCCCTAAACCGATGCGGGTCAGCCAGAGAGTGCTGGGGGGATAGGGGGTCGAGGGCGTTAACTCGGTGCCCGCCGACCAATGCCTCAAGTTAGCCAGCCAGAGCAGCGCCAATATGGTCATCCCCCCCAATAGATGGCCCATCACCACCAAGGGGAAGAGATTCATGGTCACCGTCAGCATACCCAGTGAGGCCTGGCCCAGTACCAATCCAAACGTCAGGCAGGCGAGCAGTCGGCCCTGTCGCCGGAGGAGGGAAACCAGTGTCATGGCAAGGATGACGAGACCAAGCACCCCGGCACAATAGCGATGGAGCATCTCATTCCAGGCGAGGTGCGGCTGCAATGGGGTATCAGGGAAACGATGCTCGGCCAATGTCAGCTCATGGCTCTGACTGGGAACCATGTGAAAACCATAACATCCTGGCCAGTCCGGACAGCCGAGGCCCGCCTCCGTCAGCCGGGTATAGGCCCCAAGTACGACTACCACGGCCGTGAGCAACAAGGCACACAGACTGATCCAGCGCATATCACCCCCAAGGCCCATGAGGCCAGATGGTTTATTGTTTTTATCCGATTCTTGATAATTTCAATAACTTGCGAAGGTCTGCCAACAGAGCCTCCCCGGCCGACAGTTCATTTCCTGCGGTAAGGGCAATGGGATAACGCAAGACCAACTGTCCTCTGGGGTCGGCGATATAGATGTAACCCTCCGCCAGCCCGGTCTGATTCACCGCAGTCTTGATCAGTGGATCCAAACTCTCGCTGCCCAGGCGCATGGGAACCACCCGGTCCCGCTCCTGGCCCAGTGCTAACCAGCTCTGGTGCAACAGATAGACGCCCGCCGAGCAGCGGGCATCGCAAACGGTATCGGTTGGCAACAGCAGATGCCAGCGGCCCTGTTGGGGCACCTGACCCTGCACCCATTCACCCTGGGCGGTTGCCCCCCCCTGAAACCAATGCTGGCTAAGCACCAGCCAGGCAATGGCAGGAGACGCCAAAAACACCAGCACCAGGACCAATAGTGGTGTCGCCTTCATTTCGCCTCCTTATCTCTGTGCGCATGTTCAGCCTCAACCTCGTGGGCTGTCTTGCGCCACCACCAAACAGTCAGGCCAATCAGGGTCAACGTCATGACAAACCACTGCACGGCATAACCTATATGCCGGGATGGTGCCATCGGCATCTCAGGCTGGCGATGTACCAACTCAGGCCAGGCCCCTCCTTCCTCTAGCACCAGTACGAAGGGCAATACCGGCTGATGCCACTGCCTAGCCAGCCAGGGAACATCTATCGCCTGGAGCCGATGTGGCCACTCTTCCTCCGCGTCGCCGAGGTGCAGAGGGGGACGATAGGGGCGAGCCACCCGTCCTCGAACTCGGTACTCTCCTGCCGGTTGTGAAACAGCTGGTATAACCTGACGATCTTGTCCTTGGGGCAGCCAACCCAGATCGACCAGCAATAACCCCTGTGCCGTAACCATAGGGCGTAAAACCTGGTAACCCGGCCGCCCTTGATAAACCTGGTTATCGAGGAAGAGGGTGATCCCTGGGGCAAATCCCCCTTCCATTGAGAGTTGATAGCCATACCTGTCCTCCTTGACCAACAGGTCCTGCAGACTCAGTTCGACTTGGCCACGCTGATGCATCTGGTCAAGCAACTGGCGCTTTTGCGCTGCACGAGTCAGCTGCCAACTGCCTAGCCAGACCATGAGCAACGCCATGGCAAAGGCCAGCACTAGCAGACCAACTCTTCCTTTTGCCCCTGCAAAGCCACCTATAATCACGTCATCGCCCGGAGAGTAACGACCATGATCATCAAATTGCTCCTGTTATCACTGCTCGCCATGGTACTGATTTCCCTGTTCAGGGCCCTGTTCCAACTGGTCAAGGGCCAGACTCACCTGCCAGCAAGCCACTACCTGGGACGCAGAGTGCTCTTCTCCGTGCTACTCATAGCCCTGTTACTGCTGGCCATGCTGAGCGGCATGTTGACCCTCAACCCTTTCGCCTTTATGAGCGCTCTCTAAAGGATATAGACGAAAACAAACAGGCAGAGCCAGACCACATCAACAAAATGCCAGTACCAGGCGCTCGCCAGAAAGGCAAAGTGTTGATGTGCATTGAAATGCCCCTTCATCACCCTGAGCCACATGATGAAGAGCATGAGGGAGCCGAGGAATACGTGCATACCGTGGAAGCCGGTCAGCATGAAGAAGGTGTTGCCATAGATGCCGGATTTGAGGGTCAGTCCCATCGCTGTATAGGCGTGGTAGTACTCGAAAACCTGCAATGAAAGGAAAAGAAGACCGAGCAGGACAGTGCTGCCGAGCAATACCTTGACCCTATTCTTATGTCCCTGTTCCAGGGCCTGGTGGGCAAACTGCAAGGTCACCGAGGAGCTGAGCAGTAACAGCGTGTTGGCCAGTGGCAATCCCTGCCAGGGCATGGCTTCAGTACGGGTGCCACCAGGAGTGGTCACCAATGGCCAGATGGCCTTGAAATCAGGCCAGAGCACTTCGTGAGTACTGAGGTGATGAAAATGTTCCCCACCCAGCCAGGGAACAGATAGCACCCTTGCATAGAACAGCGCACCGAAGAAAGCGCCGAAGAACATCACCTCGGAGAAGATGAACCAGCTCATTCCCTGACGAAAGGATCTGTCCATCTGCTCGCTATAGAGCCCGCTCATGGACTCATTGATGACGTGACCAAACCAGCCAAACAGCATGACTATGATGGTCAAGATGCCCGCCAATAACAGCCATCCTCCCGGGCTGCCATGGCTTATCAGGGTACCGGCTCCGGATGCCATCAGGAACAGACCCACAGCCCCCATGATGGGCCAGGGACTCTGCGCCGGGACATAGTAGCTATTCGCCATACTCGCCTCCGATACGGGGCTCGAGGCCTCGTCATGTGGGATCTCTTCAGCCATTCTGACCACCCTGCCCCATCGCCTTGGTCACGTCATACAGGGTGTAGGAGAGTGTCAGGGTATGCATCTCGGCTGGCAGGGCCTGATCGATATAGAAACGCAGCGGCAGCTCCGCTCTCTCTCCGATGGCCAAGTGCTGCTGCTGAAAACAGAAGCACTCTGTCTTGTGCAGATAACGGGCCCCCAGCCCGGGGGTCACTGAGGGTACGGCTTGCAAGACCCTGGCACTATCCGCCAGATTCTCGACCATGAAATGGGTACTGCTCAGCTCGCCAGGATGCACTTCTATCCGTTGTACGATCGGGGAAAATTTGCCCTCGAAGCCCGGGAAGGGATAGGCAACCAGTTCCAATGTCACTGTGCGGGATCGGTCAACCTCTCCGCTGGCGGCCGCAGCCGCCACCGGCTCAGTCTTGCCGTTTATCCCCGTGATCTGGCACAGAACGTCATACAAAGGCACAAGCGCATAACCAAACCCGAACATCAGTAGCGTGATCAGCACCAGTTTGAGGGTGAGCTTTGCATGCATGTCACTTCACCTCGGGAGGAGTTGTGAAGGTGTGGTATGGCGCTGGCGATGGCACTTCCCACTCCAGACCCTGGGCACCATCCCAGGGTTTGGCTGGTGCGGCGGCGCCACCTCGGATACATTTGAACACCACGTAGAGAAAGATGAATTGGGACAGACCGAATGCGAATCCCCCCAGGCTGACGATGCTGTTCACATCGGCAAACTGGATTGAATAATCAGGGATCCGCCGTGGCATGCCTGCCAGACCGAGGAAATGCATCGGGAAGAACAAGACATTGACCGAGATGACGGAACACCAGAAATGCCACTGGCCGAGCCGCTCGTCATACATGTGCCCTGTCCATTTAGGGAGCCAGTAATACGCCGCAGCCATGATGGAGAAAATGGCCCCCGTCACCAGTACATAATGAAAATGTGCCACCACGAAGTAGGTATCGTGATACTGAAAGTCCGCCGGTGTGATGGCCAGCATCAGCCCGGAGAATCCCCCCATGGTAAACAGCACTATGAAGGCAATGGCAAACAGCATGGGCACCTCAAAGCTGAGCGACCCGCGCCACATGGTAGCCACCCAGTTGAATACCTTCACGCCAGTTGGCACCGAAATGAGCATGGTGCAATACATGACGAAGAGTTCGGCGAACACCGGCATGCCGGTGGTGAACATATGATGAGCCCACACCAGGAAGCTCAGCCCGGCAATCGAGGCGGTGGCATAGACCATGGAACTATAGCCAAACAGCGGCTTGCGAGAGAAGGTGGGGACTATGGCCGAGATGATGCCAAAACTCGGCAATATCATGATGTAGACCTCGGGGTGACCGAAGAACCAGAAGATATGCTGGAACATGACGGGATCCCCACCTCCGGCTGCATCAAAAAAGCTGGTACCGAAATATTTGTCGGTCAACACCATGGTCACCACGCCGGCCAGCACGGGCATGACGGCGATCAGTAAGAAGGCAGTCACTAGCCAGGTCCAGACGAACAGAGGCAGCTTCATCCAGGTCATGCCTGGCGCCCTCAGGTTACAGATGGTCACTATGACGTTAATGGCCCCCATGATGGAGCTGATCCCCATGATATGGATGGAAAAGACAAACAGTGCCGTGCTGTCAGGGGAGTAGTGGGTAGAGAGCGGCGCATAGAAGGTCCAACCGAAATTGGGGCCCCCACCCTCGGTGAACAGTGACCCCAGCAGGATCAGGAATGCGAATGGCAGTATCCAGAAGCTCCAGTTGTTCATGCGCGGCAATGCCATGTCTGGTGCCCCAATCATCATGGGGATCATCCAGTTGGCCAACCCGGTGAACGCGGGCATGACGGCGCCAAATACCATCACCAGACCGTGAACCGTGGTCATCTGGTTGAAAAAGGCGGGCTCAACCAGCTGCAATCCCGGCTGGAACAGCTCGGCCCGGATCACCATGGCCATGGCTCCCCCGGTCAAAAACATGGCGAAACTAAACCAGAGATAGAGGGTTCCAATATCCTTGTGGTTGGTGGTCAACAACCAACGCAGCAAGCCTCTGGGCTTATGGCCATGTTCTGCCTGATGATCGACATCCGTGACGACACTCATCTTGCTCTCTCCTACCTGGTTTTTCCCTTGAGGAAGGCATCTACATCCTTGGCCTGCACTTCATCGCCCTTGTTATTACCCCAGGCATTGCGCTCATAGGTGATCACGGCTGACAGCTCCTGCAGACTTAGCTGATTGACGAAGGCCTGCATGGCCGTCCCTGGTTTGCCGTGCAGCACCCGCTCCAGGTGATCCGCCTTGGGGCCCATCGCAATGGGGCTGCCTTTGAGAGCGGGGAAAGCACCTGGCACCCCTGCTCCATTCGCCATATGGCAGGCAGCGCAGTGGCCCAGATAGATCTTCTCGCCAAGTTTCATCAGTTCGTCCCGACTCATGGTCATGGCCAGCAGTTTCTGCTCCTGCTCCTTGGCCGCCAGCTGCTCGGTTCGGGTCTTGCTCAACCACTGATTAAACTCGTCCTCAGGCTTGGCGATAACCACTATGGGCATGAAACCATGTCCCTTGCCGCACAACTCGGCACATTGGCCGCGATAGATACCGGGTTGATCGATACGGGTCCATGCCTCGTTGATGAAGCCTGGGTTGGCATCCTTCTTCACCGCGAAAGCGGGCACCCACCAGGAGTGGATCACATCTTGGGAGGTGATGAGAAAACGTACCTTCTTGCCAGTGGGCAGCACCAAGGGGCGATCCACCTCAAGCAGGTAGTTCTCTCCTTTGTTGCGCTTGTTATCGATCTGCGCCTGAGGCGTCGCCAGCAGGCTGTAGTATTCGACGCCATCATCGAAGTAGCGGTAATGCCACTTCCACTGCGACCCCGTTATCTGCACAGTCAGGTCGGCATCGGTTGTATCTTCCATGGCGATCAGGGTACGAGTGGCCGGAATGGCCATGCCAATGAGGATGAGGAAAGGGATCAGGGTCCAGAGGATCTCGACTCTGGTACTCTCGTGGAAATGGGCGGCTTTCGCTCCCTTATCCTGCCGATGGTGCCAGATGGCCCAGAACATGACCCCGAACACCACCAGACCTATCAAGGCGCAGATGATGAGAATGGTCATGTGCAAGTCATAAACGTTACGACTGACGGCGCTGACCCCCTCCGTCATGTTGAAGCGCATACCATTGCCGAGCGCAACACCGCTCCAGGCACACAGGAATATTGAGAGAGTAATCAGGACTCTTTTCACTCTGCCCCCATTTTTAGCGCTGCCCTGTCGGGCATTTCTTCCCTGAGATTGGTCTTTGGTGCCAATCGACAGGTTAAGTAAAGCAGCAAATGAGAATGTGTGAAAAAAGTGTTAAAAAAGAATTTGAAAAAACAGGCGGGAATAACAAGGCCCCTCAACGGGGCCCGGGGTTACATCCAGTCGGCGTTGCGGATCACGCCAACCGCCAACCCCTCGATGGTGAGATGCTGACTCGCCAGATCGACGGCGATGGGTTGTAACTCTTCGTTTTCGGGTAGCAGCCACACTTGGCTACCTTTACGCTGGAAGCGTTTGACGGTCACATCCTCATCGAGGCGCGCCACCACGACTTGACCGTTGCGAACCTCTTGGGTCTTGTGTACCGCGAGCAGATCACCATCCATGATACCGATGTTCTTCATACTCATGCCCTGCACGCGCAGCAGGAAGTCGGCTCTCGGGTGAAACAGAGCGGGATCGACTTTATAGTGGCTCTCGATATGTTCCTGGGCCAGGATGGGCTCGCCGGCCGCGACCTTGCCGATGAGCGGTAAACCCTGATCTTCGTTCGCTGCCGCCTCGACATCGTCGAGCAAGAGACGAATGCCACGGGAAGTGCCTGGTAGTATCTCTATGGCCCCTTTCTTGGCCAGGGCTTTTAGATGTTCTTCAGCAGCATTGGCCGACTTGAAGCCGAGTTTCTGGGCGATCTCGGCACGCGTCGGCGGCATACCGGTCTCGCTCATGTTGGCCTTGATGAGATCCAGCACCTGAGCCTGGCGGGGAGTAAGGGGTTTCATAAGATTGTCACCTGTTTTTTTATACAGCACACTGGCAGTATATACAGTGTGTTGACCAAGGCAAGGTTCGACTGACAATTGTCGCGCTCTGAACTCAAATAACCCGGATCCCGCCCCCTAACGCGGACTCATCGTACCTCTCGGCGACAAGCACGGCATGATTTGCTATGCTCACGCCGCCTTTTTTTGGAGAGCAGACGCATATGTCCCTTGGGCAGAGAATTTCCAGAGCCATACTGCAGTGGCCGGTCAGTGGCTTGGTCAATCACAAGAGCCTGCCGGAAAATCCCATCGCAGAGCTCGACCTGGACCCGGCCAGACCCATAGTCTATGCCCTGAAAACCAGTTCAATCACCGATCTGCTGACCCTTCAGCAGTGCTGTGAAGATCTCGACCTGCCAGGCCCTTTCACCCCCCTGACACTGGGAGGAGAAACCGTACCTCGCTACGTCTGCCTCGACCGGCCACCCCCCCTGTTTGGTGCTCGCAGCAAGCCACTCCCCTTCCTGCAAGAGTTTCAGCAGTTACTGGATCTGCATAAGCGTGATGCCGGGCTGGACGTACAGATAGTGCCCATCACTCTGTTCTGGGGCCGCGCCCCGGGTCGTGAAGGAGAGGAAGCCTCCGGCTGGAACATCATCAGTAGCCTGGCCCCCAACCGGCTCAAGAAGGCGCTGATCGTGATCCTCAAGGGCCGGGAAAACCTGGTGCGCTTCTCGCCGCCGCTCTCCCTGCGCCAGATGGCTGACAAACATGGCACAGATCAGGCCATCGCCCACAAGCTGGCGCGGGTGGCTCGCATCCACTTCAGCCGCCAGCAGCTGGCCGCGACCGGCCCCAAGCTGCCTAATCGCACCCTGCTATTCAGGCAGCTTCTGGACTCCGGGGTGATTCAGCAGGCCATAGAGGAAGAGGCTGAGCGCGATAATATCAGCCTCGACAAGGCCCAGAAGCGCGCCCATGACTACATGGATGAGATCGCGTCTGACTTCTCCTATCGGCTGATCCGGCTGGGGGAGAGCTTCCTCGGCTGGCTCTGGAACAAACTCTACCGCGGCCTCTCGGTCAATGGCGCCGAAAAGGTGCGGCAACTGGCCCAGGAGGGCCACGAGATCGTCTATGTGCCCTGCCATCGCAGCCACATGGACTATCTGCTGCTCTCCTACGTCATCTACCACCAGGGCATGGTGCCGCCTCATATCGCCGCGGGCATCAACCTCAACTTCTGGCCAGCCGGTCCCCTGTTCCGCCGTGGCGGTGCTTTCTTCATTCGCCGCACCTTCAAGGGCAACCCCCTCTACAGCACTGTGTTCCGTGAATACCTCAACCTGCTGTTTGCCAAGGGTTATTCGGTGGAGTTCTTCACCGAGGGCGGACGTTCGCGCACCGGTCGCCTGCTCCCCCCCAAGACCGGCATGCTGGCCATGACGCTGCAGGCCATGATGCGTGGCCTGGACAGGCCGGTGACCCTGGTCCCCGTCTATCTGGGCTACGAACACGTGATGGAGGTCAACACCTACCACAACGAGCTCAAGGGCAGCCGCAAGGAGAAGGAGAGCTTCCTGCAAGTGCTGGGCATACTGCGCAAGTTGCGCAACTATGGCCGCGGCTTCGTCAACTTCGGTGAGCCGCTGACCCTCAATGGTTATCTCAACGAGCATGTGCCCGAATGGAAGGCTGATATTGGTCGGGACGAACGCCCGGACTGGATGGCGCCCACCGTCACCCGGCTGGCCGAGCTGCTGATGACCCGCATCAATGACGCCGCCGCCGTCAACGGCCTGACCCTGAGCGCCCTGGCACTGCTGGCCGCCGAGCGTCATGCCCTGACCCGCGACGAGTTGCAGGCCCAGCTCAATACCTATCTGGATTTGCTCAAACAGGTACCCTACAGCGAGCACAGCACCTTGCCGGAAGCGGATGCCAAGGATCTGCTGGATCAGGCCATGGAGCTCAACAAGTTTCAGGTCAGCGAAGACAAGCTGGGGCAGATCATCAGCCTGGACCGCTATCAGGCGATCCTGCTGACCTACTACCGCAACAATATCTTGCACCTGTTCGCCCTACCCTCACTGGTGGCGGCGTTGATCGAGCGTTGCGAGGGGATCTCTCGCAACGAGATTGTGGCTCGCTGCATCGACATCTATCCCCTGCTCAAGACGGAGCTGTTCCTGCGTTATGAAGAGGATGAGCTGCCCAGTCTGATCGATGCCCTGCTGGCCGAGCTGCAACGCCAGCAACTGATCGAGTCCCGAGATGGCGGTCACTGGGTCAATCTCGGTAACCAGATGCGCCTGCTGTTGCTGGCCGAGAGTATCCAGGAGACGCTGCAGCGCTATGCCATAGTGCTGACTCGCATGCTTGCCCAGCCTCGCATAGAAGCTGAACAGCTGGAGGCTGACGGCCTGATGATGGCGGAGCGACTCGGTACTCTGCATGGCATCAATGCCCCCGAGTTCTTCGACCAGAAGCTGTTTAGCACCCTGATCCATACCCTGCGCAGCGAAGGGTATCTGGACTCGGGCAGCAAGCCCGACCTCGGGCGCTTCCAGGCCCTGGCCGACAACATACTGCCCCTGCTCAGCAACAAGATCCGCCGCACCATACGGGCGGGCAACCAGTAAGCCAGACCCGCTGATTGAATGGGAGTGCAAAGCAAGAACCAAGGGGCCCCAGCACGGGGCCCCTTGTCTATGCCGCGCCCCCATGACGCGGCCCACACCAATGCAATGAAGGCCGCACGGGCGGCCTTCATTGCACTCAATCGTCCAGGGTTTACCAGTAGTGCAACACCAGACCTGCAAACACCAGGGCGCCGGCATAGTTGTTGTTCAAAAAAGCCTGAAAGCAGGCCGCGCGATCTCGCTCGCGAATGAGTCGCTGCTGGTAGACAAACAGGATGGCGGCACCGAGCAGGCACCAGTAATAGCTGGCGCCTAGCGCCATCATTTGGCCGATCCCCAGCAGGATCAGCAGGGTCGCCAGTTGCAGTACTCCGATGATCAACTTGTCGAAGCGACCAAACAGTATGGCGCTCGACTTGATGCCGAGTCGCAGGTCATCATCTCTGTCCACCATGGCGTACTGGGTGTCATAGGCGATGGTCCACAGCAAGTTGGCCAGGAAGATGAGCCAGGCTACCGGTGGCAGCGCATCGGCCGCCGCCGCATAGGCCATGGGAATGGACCAGGAGAAAGCCAGACCGAGCACCAGCTGGGGAATGGAGATAAAACGCTTCATGAAGGGGTAGCAGACAGCCAGCAGCAGACCGGCAAACGACAGACCTATGGTCAGCGCATTCTGGGTCAGCACCAGGGCAAACGAGAGCAGCGCCAGCACAGCAAACAGCAACAGCGCCTCTCTCGGGCTCACCTTGCCCATGGGCAGAGGCCGACCCGCGGTACGCTTCACATGGCCATCGAAATGGCGGTCCGCATAGTCATTGATGACACAACCCGCCGAACGCATGGAGAAGACCCCGATCACGAACACCAGCAAGGTACCAAGATTGGGCAGGCCGTCGGCCGCCAGCCAGAGCGCCCACAGGGTCGGCCAGAGTAGCAACAGCGTGCCGATCGGCTTGTCGAGCCGGGCCAGCTGGGCATAGGCCAGGCCACGCTCCTTGGTCAATACAGTCACAGCAACTCCTTGTATAAATTCGGGAAAATCAAGGCTGACAGAGAAAGCAGCCTGAGGGCTGACGCCCCGCTCTGGGGCAACCGGAGCCTCTCCATCACCCCAGTTGTCGAGGGGAGGATTGCATCGCGCATCCCAATCCGGGCAGCAATACCTCATGCACCAAGAGGGGCCAGCCGTTGAGATAGAGCCGTGAGCGTCGCCCCCAGACCACGCCAGCCTCACCCATCAGCTCGAAACGGGCCAGCTGCAGGCCGTCACGCTGAGCGGGGGCCACCCCGAAAATGCGATCGCCCAAGGGTTGTTCGCCCAGCTGGTCGAGTGCGGCGCCGCTCAGGGCCGCATCGGCAAACAGAGTCCAACCCAGGACGGCAGGTCCGCCATCCCCATGCAGAATCACCTCCCGCCGCAGTCCGGTCACGACACCGAGCAGATCCTGCTCATCCGGCGTCAGTGCCTGGTGGTGGTGACCGAGCAGCTCCAGAGAGAAGTGAGTATTGTGGCGGCGCAGACGCGCCGTCATGGACCCGGTATCGAGTAGCCAGGGGGCCAGTTCGGCTGGCGGCATGGCACTGGCTGGCGCCAGCCAGTCGCTTATCCGCATGAGGGGAACAGTCAGCTCGGATTTCACCGCATCACCATCCAGAGAGTTCCGTTATCAGGTTAAAATCCGGTTTATTATCCGTAAATCGATCGAAAAATGTAAGGAAATCCGTGCTTGACGCCCCAGCAGGCAACATCAAAAATGGGACATCTCACCAGTCTGAGTCCCCTACCATGCCCTATGTACTGAAACACGCTCGCCAGCTCGTCATGTTGCTGCTTGTTCTGCTGGCCAACCCGGCTTGGGCAGAAGAGTCCACCACCGATGCCGCCGCCCAACAGGATGGGGTTGCCTACCATCCCCTGGAGCCGGATATCATCACCAACTACCTGAGCGAGGGCAAGACCCTGGGCTATGTGCGGGTCACCGTCGAGCTCATGGCCGAAAACCATGGGGATCTCAAGTTGCTGGAGACCCATGATCCCTTGATCCGTGACGCCATCATACGGCTGATGGGCAGCAAGACCGCCGAACAGATCAAGTCTCTCCCTAGCCGCGAAGAGCTGCGCAAGGAGTGCGAGGCCAGAGTCAATGAACTGCTGGTGCGTGAGACGGGCAAGAAGGCGGTCAAGGAGCTGATCTTCACCAAATTCCTCTACCAGTGAACCCGTTGCGGGCCCACTGTATTAGTAATGCAAATCGATTAGAATACGGCGATACATTAGCCAAGGTGGTCGGATCCTATGGGCAACAAGACCCTCTGTGAGTGGCGCCGCCACGAGATCCCCTTCGATCTCAAGGCCCTGCGCAAGATAGTGCGCAAACCCAAGTTCATCTGCGGAAAATGCGCCCGCAGCGCCAATGACAAGAGCTACCTCTGCCAGCCGCTGCGCCTCAAGGAGTAGTCACCCGGCCTCCTTCCTGTCACCCGGATCGGCAGGAGGCGGTGGCTCAGCACCATCATGGGCAGGGTGAACTCACCATGCCCCCTGAACCTCTACTGATCTGTCCAGCTCTGGCGCCCCTGAGCAAACAGCTTGCGCGCTTGCGCATCATTGGGGCAGACCCCGCGATACTCCTCGCCTGAGCGCCCCGCCAGATAGAGGTGCTCGGGGCGACAATACCAGGCCAATCCCCTCTTGCGGCCCTGTTCCCAGAGAGCTTCATCGACCTTGATACCGCACTGGGTCTGATGGAACTCGACCCTCTGTTCGGTAAACCCCAGCTTGCCATCGGCTTCGCCAACCTGATCCCACTGCTTTTCACAGGGGTCATCCGAGTTGGAAACGCAGCCGCCAAGCAGGGCGGCGCAGAGTATGAGTAATGGGCGCATCTTCATCCTTGAGCGTCATTCGGGCTTTCATTCTAACGAGCCGATGCCCCACCACCAAGCCCGCTTTGCGGGTGCCAAACAAATCAGGCGGGCCCTTGGCCCGCCTGAACTTGTACTACCCGGTATCATTGGTCGTCTAGGTCGTCGTCAAACTGCCAACTGTCGTCGTCCAACTCCTCCAACTGCTCTTCCCAGGATTCCGGCTCCCAGTCATCGTCGAGCTCGTAATCCGGCTTGTGTCCACCCATGCTCATTCTCCTTGGATAGTGCACCCGCCCTCAAAGTCTATCCAGAAAAATGGAGGCTGCCAGTCAGGCAGGTTCTAGCCTTGCAGCTTAATCACCGTCTAGGCTGGCTAAACAGCGGGAGAGCGTGCGCGCCAGTGCCCCTTGATTGCGCAGCACCACGGCGCGGGCCTGCCCACCCATGGTGCGGCGGGCGCCTCCGTCGGCGAGCAGCGCGCTCACCCGGTTTCCCAACTCGTGCTCATCGGCCACCACCAGGCCCCCGCCCTGAGCCACCAACTGACGGGTGATATCACTGAAGTTGAAGTAAGCGGGTCCGGTCAGGCAGGGCTTGCCCAGGGCCGCCGGTTCCAGCAGGTTGTGACCGCCGACCTTCACCAGACTGCCGCCGACGAAGGCCAGATCGGCCGCCGCCAGCATCAGTGGCAACTCCCCCATGGTATCGCCGAGATAGACCTTGTCGCCCTCTTCGACCCGTTCAGCCTGACGCTGATGCTGAGAGCGACGCACGCAGCCATAAGAGGCGCACAGCGCCGCCACGCTGTCGAAACGCTCCGGGTGACGCGGCACCAGGATCAGCAGGGCGGTCGGGTGTGCCACCAACACCCGATCGAAAGCGGCCAGCACCTGCTCGTCTTCCCCCTGATGAGTGCTGGCGGCGATCCAGACCGGTCGCTCGGCGCCCAGGGCCAGGCGCAGGGCGTGGCCCTTGCTCTGCACCTCATCACCAAACTGGATATCGAACTTGATGGAGCCCGTCACCGCCAACCTCTCTTTGCCTATGCCGAGCCGATGAAAGCGGTCCGCATCATCCTGATGCTGGCAGAGCAGCAGACTGAGCGGGCG
Organism: Aeromonas rivuli; assembly: GCF_000820045.1. Classification (GTDB taxonomy): domain Bacteria; phylum Pseudomonadota; class Gammaproteobacteria; order Enterobacterales; family Aeromonadaceae; genus Aeromonas; species Aeromonas rivuli. The sequence goes on from NZ_CDBJ01000058.1 coordinate 27,705, forward strand.
ACTCAATGCATCAAAGGCCCCCTGAAAGCGGCCATAACGCTGGCAGGATCGCTCGGAGAGACGCCCATTGATGATGGTAACAGGCAAGTGATGATGGGCGCAGGCGTGCAGCCAGTTCGGCCACAGCTCGGTCTCCATTATCCAGAGGGCACGAGGCTGGAAGCGCTTGAGGAAGGCGGCGATCGCCCAGGGGTAATCGAGGGGCGCATAGCGGTGCACCACCAGATCCCCGAGTTTTTCCGCCTGTTCGGCGCCGGTGCGGGTGGTGGTAGTGAGCAGAATGGGCAAGTCCGGCCGCTCGGCCTTGAGGGCGCGAATGAAAGGGCTGATGGCCAGGGTCTCACCGACGCTGACCGCGTGGATCCAGAGTGGCGCCTCCTGCCCGGTCGGCGGTACGCGGCCCAGATGCTCGGCCCAGCGCGCACCAAACCCCGGCTTGCCTCGCTTCGGCTTGTAGAGCGCCAGCAGCGCCAACGGCAAACCCAGATGGATCAGCAGGTTGTAGAGCAGCCGATAGAGCATGCTATTCCGGCTCCGACCGCTTGCCCGCATTGGCAACAAAATGCGGTGGGTCAACCAGCTGTAGCGCTATCGGCTGAGCCGCCGACTCGCCGCACTCCAACCGCTTGCCCGCCTCTATCACCTGTTCCGGCATCAGCTCAATCAGGCACTTGAGGTGACCAAACTTGCAGGTGCGCTTGAAGCAGGGACGGCATTCGATGTCGGTGTGCACTATCTCGACCCTGTCTGCCAGCGGTGGCGTATAGAGCGGCGAGGTGGAGCCATAGACCCCGATCAACGGCCGGTTGAGGGCGGCGGCGATGTGCATCAGGCCGGAGTCATTGGAGATGACCCGCCCGGCCAGCGCCATCAGATCGATCGCCTCATACAGGCTGGTCTTGCCCGCCAGTACATGGCAGTTGGGCCGTGACAGGGGGTTGATCCGCTCGCGGATGGTATTGGCCACAGGCACATCCTTGCCCGAGCCGAAGATCCATACCTGCCAACCCTCATCCAGATGCTTCTGCGCCACCACAGCATAGTGCCCTTCCGGCCAGCGCTTGGCCGGACCGAACTCGGCGCCTGGGCAGAGCACCAGTACGGGACGAGCACTGCTGAGCCCCAATCGCTCCAGCGCCTTGCCCTGATTGACCAGATCGACATTGAGCGACGGATGGGGAATGACGGGAATATCGGCCCGGCTCTTCATCTGCGCCTTGGGATAGGCCAGCGCCAGATAGGCCTCTACCATCAGCGGAAAGGCAGACTTGTTGCTGCGCATGTCGTTGAGCAGGCCGAAGCGGTGCTCCCCCTTCCAGCCGGTGCGCACCGGTATCCTGGCGAACCAGGGGATCAGTGCCGACTTCATGGAGTTGGGCTGGATGATGGCCTGATCGTACTTCTCGGCAGCCAGCAGCTTGCCGAGCCGACGCCGCTCCCCCAACTTGAAATCACCGTGACCCAGGGGCATGGCGACCGCCTTGTCCACCTCGGGCATGCGTTCGAGCAGAGCCCTGCACCAGGCCGGCGCCATCACATGCAGCTCACAGTCCGGGTGGTTGGCCTTGATCGCCTTGTAGAGGCTCTGGGACATCACCATGTCGCCGACCCAGGAGGGGCCGATCACCAATATCTTCATGCTTGTTCTGTTCCTGCGTCTTGCAACATGCCGCTCACGAAGTCGTCGCCAGATACCCAGCTGAACACCTCATGGGCCTTTATGTGAGTCTGAAAATAGCTGTGCAGACCATAGTGATGATAACCATCTCGTCTGACAGTACGGCCCCACCAGCGTTTGAACCGCTTCTCCAGCCGCTCCTTGGCATGCAGATCGTGCATCGTCTCCATGGCGACCACTTTCTCTTTTTGGCGCGCCAGCGTCAGGGGGTGGCTGTAACAGTGCCAAGGCCCCAGCCTGGAATGTTCACTCTGCCAGGGGGGCAAGGTGGTGCCCGCATGCTCGGGGCCATAAGGGAAATCATGGACCTTGCGCAGGTGATTCGCATAGAGCAGCACCCGGGACGGGCTGTGCCCGCTCTGCTGGATAGCCAGCGCCAAGGCTTGGGCAGTGGCAACGTGGTCGCCATGGGGATCCACCTCGGGGTGGGTCACCAGGACGCTGCTCGGCCGCACCCGCATCAGCAGCGCCGCGAGATCGGCCACCAGCAACCGGCCGCGGTTGGCAGCCTGCTCGTCACCCGGCAAGGGTTGGGGATTCCAGCGCCGAAACGGCGCCGGTGTCAGTTCGGGTAACTGAGCATGGGCGACCAGGCTGTCCGGGTCAGCCACCAGCTTTGCCAGGCTGTCATTGAAGTAACCCAGGCAAAACAGGCGAGCCGCGCTCACCCCAGCCAGCAGAGGCGTGGTCACACTGTTCCAGGCCCGGATCATCCCCTTGCGCGCCGAGGCGCTCGCCAAGTCGCCATCCAGGCCGGGAATATATTGGCGATCCAGCCGGCCAAGCTTCTCCCCCGCACTCAGGGTCACTATCCAACTGCGTTCGGCATGGTCGCTGTAGAGGCCAAAGGCGGCCAGCTCGGCATCGTCCGGATGAGGGGAGAGAATAAGCACGGGCCCATCTTCCAGTACCGGATTGGCAAAGGCCAACAGGCGGGCCTCTGCTTGCCAGCGACAATCCCGTCCCTGCAGCGCTATCTCGTCCAGCCGGGTCAAGCCGGTCAGATTGAGGAAACGCCGGCCACGCTGGTTCGCCTCGAAGAACTGCGGCTGGCCAGACTCTGCCCCGGCGATGCCGATGCGACCCTGGCGCCGTTTGTGGGTCGCTTCATAACCAAACTCCAGCAACAGGGTGTGATTGACCAGCTCACCCACGGCGCTCGCATCCAGCTTGCCATCCGGCGACAGCGTGACGGGGGAAACCCAGCTTGGGGCCAGGGGGTAACTGTGATCCAGCATCGTCATGATTTAATCCTCAATGAGGGCGAGGAAGCGGCGGGCAATCTCGCCATCGTCGAACCGGTCAACCCAGTGGGGCTGGATCTGGACAGGGTCAGCCAGGGCTTCACGCATCTTGGCGGCCAGGGCGACCTCATCATGGGCGGCCAACAAGCGGGTCTGTTCTTCGATCAGCACCTCGCGAATGCCACCCGGTACATCGGTGGCAACGGCCTGGGTGCCGCAGGCCAGGGCTTCAATAAGTACCAGCCCAAGTCCCTCGGTCCTGGAGCTGAGTATGAAGGCCTCGGCCCCTGCAACCCAGGGATAGGGATTGGCTTGATGGCCGAGCAGTATCACTCGCCCATCCAGCGCCAGAGTCTGTATCAGCCGCTCCAGCGGGGCTCGCTCGCTACCCTCTCCGATAATCACCAGCTTGCAATCGAGTTCGGCCCGCTTGAAGGCCCGCAGCAGCAGAGTCTGATCCTTCACCGGTACCAGGCGTGCCACGTGCACCAGAAAAGGCCCCGTAATGGGGGGATCTTGAGCGAGCTGCGCCAGCCGACGCACCCGTGCCAGCGGGACACCATTGTGGATCACCGTCTGTCGTGCCGGCCGGACCGAGAAGTGTGACAGGGTTTGCTGCAGCACCTCGGCGATCCCCTGGGAAACGCAGATCACCTGCTTGTCCTGGAACAGCTTGGCGGCGAGCCAGCCGCCGAATCGATAGTGGCGCAACTTGGAAGAAGGTCCCTCCACCAGTTGCCAGCAGCGTGGGTCATGCAAGTCCCACAACAATTCGAATGCTCCCTGGCCCCGGATCAGGATCTGATCGAAGGCACCATATTGCGCCTCCCACTCGGCGATCCTGCGTCTGGCCAGCGCGCTGGTGCGCCAGCCCGTCCAGACGAAGCCCGAGCCAGGCAGCAGATGCTTGAGCAGACCCCGCCCGAGCAGATCGCCACTCAGCCCCAACAAGCCGCGCCGGGCTTCCCGCTCGATATCACCGCCCGCATGGAGATGCACCGCGGGATCCGGCATCAGTCTGGCCTCGCCACGCAGCACCCAGACATGCACCTCATGACCCTGGGCTACCATGGCGTTGGCCAGCGTGATAGTGGCCTGCTCTATGCCTCCTGCCTGCAAGCGACGCAATATGATCAGAATGCGCTTCATCTGACTTGATCCGTACAACCCTGCGGATAGCGGCGGCGCCAGCAGAGAGTGATCAGACCCCCGAGGATGATGTTGAACACGAAGGTACCGGTACCAAACGACATATAGGACTCAAAGTTGTTCACAATGACCCAGAAGACGAAGAAGCAGAAACCGAACACCAGTACATCGGTCGGCATCAGCCGTGCTCGCCAGGTAAGCCAGCAGTCACGGCCGATGACAATGGCCAGGGCGAGCAACATGAGCGAACCAGCCAAGCCATAGCTGAGCTGAACTTCGAGGAAGTAGTTGTGCAGATGACCAAACTGCTGTTTGACCCAGTCTGGCAACACATCGGAATGACTGATGACCCGACTGCGGGCCTGGGAGCCCCAGCCAAACCAGGGACGCTCAGCTATCTTGTCGGCAGCCACTTTCCAGGTGTTGGCCCGTATTCCAACGCTGGTATAGGGGATATCGTCCCAGTCACCATGCAATAGCTGCTGAATGACAGGGGCCTCCTGCTCATACCGTTTCTCGACATGGGAGAGACCCCGTTGTCCCAAGCTGACAAATAACAGGGCTGTGCCCATCAGCAGCAACGCCAGCACCCAGCAGCGCGGTCGCTTGAGCCAGATCCAGAACACCAGAGCCAGCAGCAGAGCCGCGAAAATCGCGATGAAAATGGCCCGGGTCTGGGTCACGATGATCCCCAGTACCGCCACCCCCAGCACCCCAGCCCAGAGCGGCAGCCGCCACCAGCGCTGTGCACCGACCGATAACCAACGCTGGCTAAAACAGAGGCAACCCAGCATCAGGGTACCGAAATACATGGCGATATGCTGGGCGTTGCGGATGCCAAAATCGACTCTCTGCCCTGACAAGCCTTGCTTCCAGGTGCTCCAGTCGGCTGGCGTAGCCAACACCGCGAGCAGCAGTCCCAAGGCGGCGATGCCCCACAACCAGAAGACATTGCGCAGCCTGCCCGCCAGCAACACGGCGGTGGCAAAGAAGAAGAAGATCTTGGTCAGCCGATCGAGATGGGGGTTTGAGCTGGTAATGACGGTCGGTTCCAGCAGGCCCAGTAGCCAGGGGATGAGCTGGACCAGCAACGCCAGCCACACAAACTTGAAGTAGACGTCCAGACCCATGCGCCTGTGGGAGCTCAGCATCAGCAGCAGCGTCATGGCAAGGAACCCGACTTCCATCGCCTTGCCTATGCCACCGAACCAGATACGACAGAGCGCATAGATAAGCAGGCAGGCCACCCCCAGCATTCTCAAATAGGGGGTCATCCCTTCCCCAGGGACGCTGCTCCATTGCCCATCCAGACTTTTTATTATGTTTTTATCCAATTTATGGTGCTCGGTCAGGCAGGGACAGGGCCTCAAATTGAGGCAGTACGCTCTCGGCCAGGAAGGCCTGATAATAGTCGGCCGTAATCGTCACGGGGGCTTCATCCATCCGGGCGATGGCATCGGCCAGCGCCACCTCATCTTGCAATGGCACCAGGAAGGCGGCCAGCTCACCGGTCAGTATCTCTTTCGGGCCAGAGGGGCAATCGACACTGACGATGGGAGTACCCAGAAACAGCGACTCGATCAATACCCTGGGTAACCCCTCCCCATCCGAGGTGAGGATCAACGCCTTGGCATGCTTGATATAAGGATAGGGATTGGTCTGATAGCCGGGCAGGATCACCTGCGCCTCCAGATCCAGCTCACGAATGAGCGATCGCAATCGCGCCTCCTCTTCCGGCTTGCCCTTGCCAAGCAGCAGTAAGGGAGTGCTCACCCCGCTGGCTTTATAGGCTCGCAACAGCCGATCATGACGCTTGCGATGCTCAAAGGTGCCCACGTTGATCAGATAGTCCCCGGTCGGCACAGCGGCGGGTTCGGCAGCCATGCGCACGAAGCCATCTCGCTCATAGGGGTTATAGATGGCCAGGATACGCTCAGGTTTGAGCTCGGCATCCTGCAGCAAACCGTCGACCACTCCCTGAGAGCAGCCGATCACCTTGCGGCCATTGTAGAAGCGCTGCAGCTTGGCCTTGGCTTTCGCCTTGCTCTTGGCGGTATAGCGGGAGGCGAGCATGTTGCTCTTCACCCAGAACCAGAGGTTGGGGTGTTTGATATGGCGAGTGATCTTGTCACAGGAGCAGGAGAGCACCACATGGGGATCGAGACGGTGAATGGCCCGGGCGATGAACCAGGCCTGCCCTTTTTCGACCAGCACATTGGAGATAGCCTTGGTGATGCCATTGACCAGCGCCAGGTTGATCACCTCGAGGTCGGGAGGAAGACGATGCTCGATCAGGTCACGCAGTATGAAGACAGTCACCTGATGACCGCGTTGACGCAGCCCTTCCGCCGTGTTGATGAGAGACTTCTGCGCGCCGCCACCATACAAATCTTCAATCACGAATACGAAACGCTTGGAGTTCATGCATCATCTCATCAAGGAATAACATCGATAACCGAGTCGGCTGCCGGCCGACCCGTCAGCCGTGCTCCTATAGCCAGTCACACCCGCGGATGGGCTGCCTGCGACAGGGGTGAATAACACCCTGGTCCGGGTGAATATTCATCCTGGCTGCCAATAAATTAATTGCCACAGCCATAAATCTGCACAACTCATGCTTGGCGAGCAAATCATATCCGGCGATTTTCCGTGACCCCCTGCGGCAAGTCAAACTTTGCCCACCAAACTTGAATCAGGATAGAATGGGGCTCACCTCCCTTTGCCGGTTATTTCCATGGAACAACAAGAAGCTGTCACCCTGGCGGTGGCCCTGACCACCTTTAACAGCATGCGCTGCCTGCCAATGGTACTGGACAGTGTGCAAGGGCTGGCGCAGCGTATCGTGGTCGTCGATTCAGGCTCCACCGATGGCACCCGCGAGTATGCAACCGAGCGCGGCTGCATCGTCATCGAACGTCCCTGGCCCGGCCCGCTCAAGCAGAAAGTCTTCGCCATGGAACAGTGTGCTCCGGCCAAGTGGATCCTGCTGCTCGATTCCGACGAATCCCTCGAGCCCGAGCTCAGAAGCGACATGGAACGGGTGCTGCAAGCAGACGATCTGACCATCAGTGCCTGGGAATTCCAGCGCAAGATCTGGTTCCTCGGCGGCTGGCTGCATCACATGTATCAGCCGGAATGGCGTCTGCGCCTGGTGCGCAGCGATCAGTGGCGCATGGAGGGCAAGATGGACCTCTATCACGACAAGCTGGTCACGGACGGCAAGGTCGGCAAACTCAAGGGCATCTGCCGCCATGACTCCTATGCCGACATCAAAGATGCGGTGATGCGGGCCCAACGCTACGCCGAACGCGCCGTTGGCCGAGAAATGAAAGGGGGCCGCTGGTATGACTTCGCCTGGTGCATCGTCGATGTGCTATGGCGTCACGGTATTCGTCAGCGCGCCTTCCTCGATGGCAAACGCGGCCTCATCATGCTCGGCATTACCATGGCCTCCAAGCTGATCCGTCAGGCCTACTTCTGCCAGCAGCGTCTGCAACCGCCCAAGAAAGATTGGGAAAACCCGGTCGTCTAACCGACCCACTTGACCAACAGGTTATCATCAGGGCCCATAATGGGCCCTGAATCATTTCTGTCACCGATCAGCTCGCCTGCCAGAGCGGCTTGCCCCATTGGGCGATGGCACTGGCCATGGTCTTGGGATCGAGCTGACTCATGTCCTCCGGATGATCGCTGTCCTCCGGCGGGCTGAAGGCCAGGTGGCGTCCCTCTTGATTGAGGGGGCGCCAGCGCAGCGGCGTGGCAGAGCGATGGGCCGGGAAGAAGCCCACCGTCGGCACATCCAGGGCGGCGGCAATGTGCAGAGGGCCTGTGCTACCGGCCATAAACAGAGCGGCATTGGCCAGCACCTGGCAAAACTTGGGCAAGCCTTCATCCGAGCGATAGATCCAGCCATTGCCGCCATGGGCCAGCAATTCGGCCGCCAACTGCTCCGCCTTGCTCTCCTCCCCTGGGCCCGCGGTCAGTACACACTGCAGCTCGGGACAAGCCTGGTTGAGTTTGATAATGAGCCGCGCGTACTGCTCGATGGAGAGGTTATTGGCCGAGCCGCCACTGCCGGCATGGACCATCAACCAGGGACGCGTTACATCGAGGCCCAGCTTTTGCGCCGTCTGGCTGCGTACCTCCACAAGGGACTGGCCATCGAAGCGCAAGTAGGGCGCTTGTGGCTCAATCACCTTCGCCTGTTGATCGGTCAGGAAGTGACGGATCAAGTCGAGATTGTATTCATACTCCGGCTTCTGGGAGCGAGAGCGGCGCTGCACCAGCCGCTGATTGTAGAGCACTTGCGCCAGCTTGGTCGCCGGCGCCAGCCGATAAGGGATATGGGCTTTCCACACCAATTTTGCATTGCGGGTATTGGAGAAGAGGCAGATAGAGGCATCGAAGGCGGCGGCCTTGATGCGTGCCAGCAGAGCACGCTGCTGCTCCTTGTCGGCCTGGGCGCCCGGATCCAGGATCACCTCGTCAATCCAGGGACAGAGCCGGGCCAGCGGTGCCGTGTAGCCGGGAACCAGGGCCGTCACATGGCAGTTCATGGAGTGCTTGAGCATGGCAAAACTTGGCCAGGCCAGCATAAAGTCACCAATCTTGTCATTGCGAACGACCAGAATGCGTTTCATAAGAGATCCCTTTGCTCCCCACACCCAAAGCGGGGAGGCTGAATGCGCGATGGGGGTATTCTTGCCTGATGCACTGCTATTCTCAAGCGACGACCTTATAATGCGACCAATTTTCCGGTTGCAGGACGCCAACACATGAGCACCAGGGTTATCTATCCGGGGACTTTTGATCCCATCACCAATGGCCACACCGATCTGGTGGGCCGTGCCGCCCAGTTGTTTGACGAGGTCGTGGTCGGCGTCGCCAACAGCCCCAGCAAGCGGCCGCTGTTCGATCTGGCCGAGCGGGTCGCCCTCGCCCGTGAAGTCACGTCTCATCTGGGCAACGTCACCGTGGTCGGCTTCTCCGGCCTGCTGGTCAATTTTGCCCGGGAGCAACATGCCAATGTACTGATCCGTGGCTTGCGCGCCGTCTCCGACTTCGAATACGAATTCCAGCTTGCCAACATGAATCGCCGGCTGATGCCGGAGTTGGAAAGCGTCTTCCTGACCCCGGCCGAGGAGAACTCCTTCATCTCCTCCAGCCTGGTCAAAGAAGTCGCCCTGCACGGCGGCGACATTCACCAATTTGTCGATCCCAGAGTCTGCCAGGCGATCGCCGCCAAGCTCGCCAAGTCGTGACCCAGGCCCCCTAAACCACAAGATTCATCGCAAAAGAGCAGGCCAGGCCTGCTCTTTTTCATTCGCCCCGGTAAAACAGCGCCCGGCCGGATAGCGCCAGGGTATCCAGCCACTCATAGCGGCGCCGATACATGGCCCGCTTCTTCGAGGCTATCTCCTGCAGCGGCTTGCGCCCAGCGGGCATCAGGGTCACGAAGTTGCTATCCAGCTCCTGCGCACCAAACTCCTGCCACAACTCGTCATAATCCGCCTGCAGGTTTGCCTTCTGTTTGCTGCTGTAGCGCCTGGCCTGAAACACATGAGCCCGCTTGCACACCGCATCGACTCGCACTGCTCCCATCGCCTCGGCCAACCCCAGCACCAGCATCACCACCAGGGACTTGGGTCTCAGACCATGACCCTCCTTGGTCAGCTCCCGCACCCTGTCCTGTGCCTGCGCAACCCCGGGTTCGGGGCCCTGCACAGAGCCAATCACCAGACGCAGGGCATCAGGCTGTCCGGCAAAGGAGAAGGCGCAGCTATAGAGCCGCCGCCCCTGCTTATCAATGATGGAGACGGCCAGCTCGGCCTCGCGCCTGAAGGTGCCATCGTGACGCAACAGGATGCGGCAGCCACTCTGGGGATAGAGGCCCAACTCGATTCCCTCCGCCAGATAGAGAGGGGCTATCAACTCCGGGTAGCAGAGTTGCAATAGGCGATAGTGCTCGACCAGCATGGCTGCCCGCTGGCGAGCATTGGAGCAGGCAAAACGATAGGGGCGCAGCGGCTTGTCGAGCAGCTCTGGATACTGACCTGGCAGGGCCTTGAGTGGTTCGCTGCGAAACAGTTCAAACACCTGGCTCATGGATTTGCGGTAAAACAGACTGCGCAGCACGAATTTGCCGCGCTTGAAGTGCAAGCGACTGCCACCATCCGGGTAGAGGTAACGCGCCATGGCTAGCGCGCCGTAATGGGGCTGACGGGATAGTTGCTCCCAACCGAACGAGTTGCTGGTCATACCTTGCTCTCCAACTGCCTGAATGGAGGGCGATCCTAGGGATGACGCTCTGGCACTTCAATCGACTGGCAACACTTGCTTACAACTTCCCCAAATAAGTCCTAGTGCTGACAGTGGCTGCAGAACACTGTGGTGCGCTGACCGATCCGGATCTCGGTCAGTGGCAGCTGACACTGATAACAGGGTTGGCCGCCCCGGCCATACACTTGCAACTGCTGCACGAAATAACCGGGTTTGCCATCGGCACTGGTGAAGTCCTTGAGGGTGGTGCCCCCCTGCACGATGGCGGCGGCCAACACCCGCTTGATCTCGGCGACCAAGGTTGCCAAGCGCTCGCCACTCACCTCGCCTGCCGCCCGCCTGGGGCTAATGCCAGCGGCAAACAACGCCTCGTTGGCGTAGATGTTGCCAACACCGACCACCACATGGTTATCCATCAAGAAAGTCTTGATCGCTATGCTGCGTCCCTTGGCCCGGCTCTGCAGATAATCGGCATTGAAGCCATCGGTGAGGGGCTCAGGGCCAAGTTTGGCGAGCAGGGCATGGGCCTCGGCGGGCTCGCGAGTCCAGAGCAGGGCACCGAAACGGCGCGGGTCGTTGAGGCGCAGCAGCTTGCCATTGGCCAGCTCGATATCCACATGGTCGTGCTTCTCGGCCGGGGTGCCGATGTTGAGCACTCTCAGACTGCCGGACATGCCCAGATGCAGGATGGCAGTGCCAAAATCGGTCTCCAGCAACAGGTATTTGGCGCGGCGACTGACCCTGCGGATGGTGAGACTGACCAACTCCTGGATCTCCCCCGGTATTGGCCAGCGCAGCCGACCATCCCGCACCACCACTCGGGTCACTTCGATGCCGGTAAGCCAGGGAGAGATGCCCTGGCGGCTCACTTCAACTTCGGGTAATTCGGGCATCTTATCCTCGCAGACTCAGGGAGTGGGTTTGAGCAGGGCGCGATACTGCTCCGCGCTAAGCGCCAGCCAGCGCTCCTCACCCAGGCGAACGGCATAACGGCCATTGTCCTGATAAAGGGCCAGCCTCAGAGGTTCTCCCTGTCCGGCCAACCAGAGCCTGAACTCGACCGGACTGCCACGCAGCGGCTCACTCGGCGGCAACTGCCAGCCTTGCCATTGTTCAAGCTGGCGGGTCAGGGCCAGGTTATCCAGCCCCAGATCCGGCACAGTGCGCCAGCCTTGACCCAATCGCTCCAGGGTCCAGCTCGGCCCTTTCCAGGTCAGCACCACGGCACCATCGGGCAACAGGTTGTGCAAGCGCTGGGCGCTGTTCTCTTGCTGGGCCTGCTCAAGGCGATGCAGCAGCACTATCACCACCAATACCGCGATGATGATGACGTTGTTCCAGCCTTTACGACTCAATTTCAACATGGCAAGCCTCCGTTCTAGTCGGCAGTGTACTGAATTTGAGCCATAAAAAAACCCGGCACGAAGCCGGGTTTTTGAGACAAATTCAAGTGGTTACTTGATTTTGCCTTCTTTGTAGATCACATGCTGACGAATAACGGGATCAAATTTCTTGATCTCCATTTTTTCGGGCATGGTGCGCTTGTTCTTGGTAGTGGTATAGAAGTGACCAGTACCGGCGCTGGAGTTCAGACGAATTTTATCGCGAATACCTTTAGCCATGATCTAATTCCTTATACCTTAACGCCGCTGGCACGCAGTTCAGCCAGAACCACTTCAACGCCGCGCTTGTCGATGATACGCATGCCTTTTGCGGATACGCGCAGGCTCACGAAGCGTTTTTCACCCTCAACCCAAAAACGGTGAGTGTGCAGGTTCGGCAGGAAACGACGCTTGGTAGCGTTGTTAGCGTGCGAACGGTTGTTACCAACTGCCGGGCGCTTGCCGGTTACTTGGCATACTCTAGACATGTCAGTCTCTCCAAATCTTACTTCATTGCTCGAGCAAATATCTGCCCCGCTGGCCTTCGATTGCGGGGCAAACAGAAGGCGGCATTTTATACAGCATCCGTGATCAAAGATCAACTAATACAGAGCCAGAGCCCGGTTATAACCAACCACGCTCTGCAAAAGAAACCGTGATGCCGTCACCGATCACCAAGTGATCCAGCACTCTGATATCGATCAGGGCCAAGGCGGCCATGATGCGATCTGTGATCTGACGGTCGGCCCGACTGGGCTCGGCCACGCCAGACGGGTGATTATGCGCCAGAATCACGGCCGCTGCATTATGTTTGAGTGCTATCTGCACGATTTCTCTGGGCCAGACGCTCGCCGAATCCAGCGTACCGTAGAAAAGTTCGACAAACTTGATCACCCTGTGCTGATTGTCGAGCAGCAACAAAGCAAACACCTCCCGCGCCCTGTCCCTGAGCTGAGCCTGCAAATAGTCCCGGGTCAGCTGGGGCGAGGTGAGCGCATCACCCCGCTGCAATTGCTCGGCCAGATGGCGCTTGCTCATCTCCAGCACCGCCTGCAGCTGGGCATATTTTGCCGGCCCCAGGCCATGGGCGGCGCAGAAAGCCTGTTGATCTGCACCGAGCAGCGCTCGCAGTGAACCAAACGCCCGCAATAATTGCCGGGCCAGATCCACGGCGCTCTGACCATTGACCCCGGTTCGCAGGAAGATGGCGAGCAATTCGGCATCGGACAGACCCGCCGCCCCCTGCAGCAACAGCTTCTCGCGGGGGCGCTCCTCCGCTGGCCACTCTTTGATACTCATATGTTTCCCCATCTGCACTGTTGACAGAAAACATAGCAAAGATTGACGAGAGCCTGACCACAAGTCACCCATGTCAGCCTCTGTCGTCACCCTCAGGCTGTGCTATCTTAGCCGACCAGTCAGAACGAGCCGGAAGCAAAGCAGATGAGATTGGCCGACAAACGCATCCTGTTGGGTGTCAGCGGTGGCATCGCCGCCTACAAGAGCGCCGAATTGATACGTCGCCTGAAGGATCAGGGAGCCGAGGTACGGGTGGTGATGACTCGTTCCGCCAAGGAGTTTATTACCCCGCTGACCCTGCAAGCGGTCTCCGGCAATCCTGTCGCCGATAGTCTGCTGGATCCCGCCGCCGAGGCAGGCATGGGCCATATCGAACTGGCCAAATGGGCGGATCTGGTGCTGATCGCACCGGCCAGCGCCAATCTGATGGCGCGCATGGCGGCCGGCATGGCCGACGAGCTACTGACGACCCTCTGCCTGGCAACCCCCGCCCAGGTGGCGCTGGCACCCGCCATGAATCAGCAGATGTATCGCAACGCGGCCACCCAGGCCAATCTCCAGACCCTCGCCAGTCGAGGCATTTTGCTGTGGGGACCGGATTCCGGTAGCCAGGCCTGTGGCGATGTGGGCCCTGGCCGCATGCTGGACCCTCTCGATCTGGTAGAACGCTGCTGTCAACAGTTGACCGCCCCCCCCCTGCTCGCAGGCGTCAGGCTGCTGCTCACCGCCGGGCCGACCCGCGAGGCCCTGGATCCGGTGCGCTACATCAGCAACCACAGCTCCGGCAAGATGGGTTACGCCATCGCCCGCGCCGCCCGTGAGGCGGGTGCAGAAGTGACGCTGGTGAGCGGCCCGGTCGCCCTGGCCACCCCAAGCGGGGTAGCGCGGGTCGATGTGGAGAGCGCCCTGCAGATGCATCAGGCGGTGATGAGCCGGGTTCATGAGTGCGATCTCTTCATTGGCTGCGCCGCCGTGGCCGACTACCGCCCCGAGCAGGTGGCCAGCCAGAAGATCAAGAAGACCGGCGACAACAACCAGATGGTGCTGACCCTGGTCAAGAATCCCGACATCATCGCCGCCGTGGGGGCGCTGCCGAACAAGCCCTTCACCGTCGGATTTGCCGCCGAAACCGTGGATGTGGAACAATATGCCCTCGGCAAATTGCAGCGAAAGCGGTTGGACATGATAGCCGCCAACGATGTATCCCAGTCCGGGCAAGGTTTCAACGCCGATGACAACGCCCTCACCGTCTTCTGGCAAGGGGGTCAAGCCACCCTGCCGCTGGCCGATAAGCTGACGCTGGCTCGTCATCTTGTCGCCCTTATTGCGCGTCACTATCGACCCTGAGTCCCCAGCCTTGGGGCCATTCCAACTGACGAACGATCCATGACGACCCGGATAGCCTTGAAGATCCTGGATGTCCATACAAGAACCCATTGAAAGCTAACGATTCATGACAACACAAATAGAACTGAAGATCCTGGATGCCCGCATCGGCACCGAATTTCCCCTGCCTGCCTATGCCACACCAGGTTCTGCCGGTATGGATCTGCGCGCCCTGCTCGACCAGGCCATCACGCTGGCACCGGGTGATACCACACTCGTCCCTACCGGTCTGGCGATCCATATCCAGGATCCGGGCTTGTGTGCCACTATCTTGCCCCGCTCCGGCCTCGGTCATAAGCACGGCATCGTATTGGGCAATTTGGTCGGCCTTATCGACTCCGACTATCAGGGCCAGTTGATGATCTCGGTCTGGAACCGTGGCAATGACAGTTTCACCGTTCAGCCAGGGGAGCGCATCGCCCAGCTAGTGATCATGCCCGTGGTGCAGGCCAGCTTCCAGCTCGTCGAAGAGTTTGATCAGAGCGAACGAGGTGAAGGTGGGTTTGGTTCTTCCGGTCGCCAATAACAGGACCCAACGCAGCCTTGGTTGCGTGGCTAACAATAGAACCAAGCCATTGTTTTTTTAGGGGAATCCATGGCAAGCAGTAATCAGAAACAGAGTCGGCGCGACCAGATCCTGCAGGCGCTCGCCCACATGCTGGAAACCAGCCCGGGTCAGCGTATTACCACGGCCCGGCTCGCGGCCGAGGTCGGCGTTTCGGAAGCGGCCCTCTATCGTCACTTCCCCAGCAAGGCACGGATGTTCGAGGGGCTGATCGACTTTATCGAGGATTCCCTGCTGTCACGGGTCAACATGATCCTGGCCGACGAGAAGGACACCATGACCCGCTGCCATCACATTTTGCAGCTGCTCCTGGTGTTTGCGGAGCGCAATCCCGGCATCACCCGCATCCTCAACGGCGATGCGCTGCTGGGTGAACATGACCGGTTGCGGGATCGGATCAGCATCCTGTTCGACAAGCTGGAGACCCAGCTCAAACAGGTGCTGCGAGAGAAGCGGCTGCGAGAAGGTCAGGGTTTCCAGCTCGACGAGACCATGCTGGCCAACCTGCTGCTGGCCTATGCCGAGGGGCGGATCAGCCAATTCGTTCGCTCCGAGTTCAAGCTCAAACCGACCGCGGACTTCGAAGATCAATGGCAGTTCATCCGCAGCCAGTTACTGCAGAGTTGACCCAAACGATGAGGAGGCACTTGGCCTCCTCAGCTTTTTATGGCAAAAATTAACATCTTGCGAACCACAACGACCCAAACTGTCGCAATGCGCTGTTATAGTCCGTGGTTTTGATTAATTCGCCCAACAGGAAGTGTTATGGAACCCGAAATGCTCACCAGTGCTCAGACCTGGCTCGTCAACAATCAGGGCCTGCTGCTCGAGTATGGCGTCAACATCACCGCAGCACTGATCACCCTGCTGCTCGGTTATATTGCCACCAACCTCATCAGTGGCGGTGTCGAGAAGGTCATGAAGGCCCGCAACCTCGATGCCACTATTACCCACTTCGTCGGCAGCGTGCTCAAATATGGTCTGCTGGTGTTCGTGGTGCTCGCCGCCCTGGGCCGCGTTGGAGTCCAGACAACCTCCTTCATTGCCATCATTGGTGCCGCCGGTCTGGCCATCGGTCTGGCGCTGCAAGGCTCACTCTCCAACTTTGCGGCCGGTTTCCTGCTGATTATCTTCCGCCCCATCAAGTCCGGCGAGTTCATCGAAGTGGCGGGTACTGCGGGTGTGGTGCAGTCGGTACAGCTGTTCACCACCACCCTCACCTCCGCTGACAACAAGATGGTGGTGGTGCCTAACTCCGCCATCCTCAACGGCAACATCATCAACTACTCGCGCATGGACACCCGTCGGGTCGACATGACCTTCGGCATCGGCTACGGCTCAGATCTTCGCAAGGCCAAATTGGTACTCGAGCGCCTGGTCAACGAAGAGCCACGCATCCTGAAAGAACCGGCGGTCACCATTGCCGTTGCCGCCCTGCTCGACTCCTCGGTCAGCATAGTCGTGCGTCCCTGGGTCAAGACCGGCGACTACTGGGGTGTCTGGTTTGACTTCCACGAGCGGGTCAAGCTCGCCTTCGACGCCGAGGGCATCGAGATCCCCTTCCCGCAGATGGCATTGCACATGCACAAGCCGCAAGCCTGACAGGCTGGCAGCAAAAAAGCCGCTCACTGAGCGGCTTTTTTTTATGGGATTGTCCCGTCCTGAATATGGTTTACACCTTTCCCCCCAATAAATGGAGAGCCCGATGGGACAAGCTGTGAAACGAACTCAACGCGATTACTCGCTGACTTTTAAACTGGCCCTGGTCGAGCAGATTGAAAAAGGCGAGCTCACCTACAAACAGGCTCAGGCCCGTTAGACAGAAAAAGTGACCGACCGGGAGGCGGTAGCGGCCGCCATGGCACGGCCAGAAATTGTGCCATTAAACCCCGTACTGGGCGCGATAGGCCTTCATGGCCGCCAGTTGCTCGGCCAACGCGGGCTGCTCTGCCTGCTTCTCTTCCAGATAGGCGATGAGGTCGCTCATCTGGATGATGGCGATGATGTGGGCACCGTAGTCACGCTCCACTTCCTGGATGGCGGAGAGCTCGCCCTTGCCCTTCTCCTGACGGTCCAGGGCGATCAACACCCCGGCCAGGGAGGCGCCGTTGGCCTGGATCAGATCCATGGATTCGCGGATGGCGGTCCCGGCGGTGATGACGTCGTCCACCAGCATGATGCGTCCCTTGAGCGGGCTGCCCACCAGATTGCCGCCTTCGCCGTGATCCTTGGCCTCCTTGCGGTTGAAGCACCAGGGCACGTCCACGTCGTGCTGCTCCACCAGTTGCACCGCGGTGGCAGAGGCGATGGGGATCCCCTTGTAGGCCGGGCCAAACAGCACGTCGAATTCGATGCCGGCATCCATCAGGGCGGCGGCATAGAAGCGGCCGAGGCGGGCCAGATCGCGACCGCTGTTGAACAGGCCGGCGTTGAAGAAGTAGGGGCTCTTGCGGCCGGATTTCAGGGTGAACTCACCGAATTTGAGAACCTGTTTCTCCAGGGCGAACTCGATAAATTGACGCTGGTAGGCTTTCATTCTGGCTCCTTGCTTGGCTTGTCGTTGACTGGTGTGGGGGTATAAAAAAACGCGGTCAATGCCGCGTTTTTAAAATCAGATAATCAGGAGAGCGCCTGCTTCTGCAGCGCGATGATGTCGTCGATGCCGCCCTTGGCGAGCGCTAGCATCGCCAGCAGCTCCTCGTGGGTGAAGGGCTCGGCCTCGGCGGTGCCCTGCACCTCTATGATGCGACCGTCTTCGGTCATCACCACGTTCATGTCGGTCTCGGCGGCGGAATCTTCCACATACTCCAGATCGCAGATGGCTTCGCCCTGATACATGCCGACGGAGACGGCCGCGATCATCTGCTTGAGCGGGCTCTGTTTGAGCATGCCCTTCTCGACCATCCAGTTCAGCGCATCCACCAGGGCCACACAGGCTCCCGTGATCGCGGCGGTGCGGGTGCCGCCGTCGGCCTGCAGCACGTCACAGTCCACCGTGATGGAGTGCTCGCCGAGGGCGGTCAGATCCACGGCGGCGCGCAGGGAGCGGGCGATCAGCCGGGAGATCTCCAGGGTACGGCCGCTCTGCTTGCCGGCGGCCGCCTCGCGGTTCATGCGCGAATGGGTGGAGCGCGGCAGCATGCCGTACTCGGCGGTGACCCAGCCCTGGCCCTTGCCTTTCAGGAAGCGCGGCACGCTGGTGTCGACGCTGGCGGTGCACAGCACGCGGGTGTGGCCGAACTCCACCAGCACAGATCCTTCCGCATGCTTGGTGAAGTTGCGGGTGATGGTAACCGGGCGCACTTGCGCGGCACTGCGATCGCTGGGACGGGACATGGGACTGACCTCTGGGCTGGCTGAATTGGCGCAGGAGTATAAGCCATCGTGACTCAAATATCAGCCGCTAAAACCACGGCATCGGCTGACGGGGCAAGCCTGGCTGAGTATACTGGCCGCACACTTCATCAAGCCCGGAACAATCAATGATTCACAGCATGACCGCCTACGCCCGCAAGGAATTCAAGGGCGACTGGGGCACAGCCGTTTGGGAAATTCGTTCGGTCAACCAGCGCTATCTGGAAACCTACATCCGCCTGCCGGAGCAGCTGCGCAGCCTGGAGCCGGTCCTGCGTGAGCGTTTCCGTGCCAAGCTGCAGCGCGGCAAGGTGGAGTGCAACCTGAGGTTCGAGGCAGCGCAAGCCGCCGCCAGCCAGCTCCATATCAATGAAGAGCTGGCCAAACTCATCATCGACAGCGCCAACTGGGTAATGAAAGAAGCGGGCCAGGGCCAGCTCAACCCGGTGGACGTGCTGCGCTGGCCGGGTGTCATGGCCGCCGCCGAGCAGGACATGGACGCGGTCGCCACCGAACTGCTCGGCGGTTTCGATCTGACCATGGAAGATTTCCTCGCCTCCCGCGCCAGCGAAGGGGCCAACCTCAAGGCACTGATCGAGCAGCGTCTGGATGGCATCCAGGTGGAAGTGAAGAAGGTGCGGGTGCACCTGCCGCAAATCATCGAATGGCAGCGCCAGAAGCTCACCGACCGCCTGGCCGAGGCCAAGGTGGAGCTGGATCCGGCCCGCATCGAGCAGGAAATCGTGCTGCTGGCCCAGAAGATCGACGTGGCCGAAGAGCTGGATCGCCTGGAGATGCACATCAGTGAAACCATCAAGATCATGAAGAAGGGAGGGGCCTGCGGTCGTCGTCTCGACTTCATGATGCAGGAGTTCAACCGCGAGTCGAACACGCTGGGTTCGAAATCCATCAACGCCGAAGTGACCCAGTCCGCCGTCGAGCTGAAGGTGCTCATCGAGCAGATGCGCGAGCAGATCCAGAACATTGAGTAAACTGCGACACACTCCGCATAACTCCGAAAAAATCTGCAAAGCCCTGCACATCAGGGCTTTTTCACTCCGTATCACTCCGCTACACTCCACCCCAATCCGGCTAAAACTGTGTACCCAAGGGTGTACCCTTGGCGACTCAGGTACACCAAGTTGGGTACACGCCAAAATTTAACCAGTGGGTGGGCTATGGCGAAGATATCGGATGTGCAGATAAGGGCGTGGATTAAGGCCGGTGAGCGATTCGAAGGCCGGGCAGATGGTGGCGGGCTTTATCTACGCTACCGGGCGGGCGATAGCGTCCCGACTTGGCGCTTTCGGTACAAGTTTGCAGGCAAGCCGCGAGTGATGAACATCGGCTCATATGGCGCACTGTCCTTAGCCAATGCGAGGGAAGAAGCCCGGAGGTTATTCGCCCAAGTGGCGCTAGGCCATGACGTGGCCGGGGAGAAACAGACCCGCAAAGCCGAAGCGCTGGCGCAGATGGAGCAAGAGAAAAATGCGCTTCGGGTGTCAGAGCTGGCCGCCGAGTATTTCACGCGCCAGATCATGGGGCGCTGGAAGCACCCCGACATTGTGCGGCGGCGCATCGACAAGGACATAAACCCATGTATCGGCCACCTTCAGGTTGAGGATGTGAAGCCTCGCCACATTGACGACATGCTGCAAAAGATCGTCGCCCGTGGAGCCCCCACCATTGCAAACGACGTCTTGCGCTGGGTGCGCCGCATGTTCGATTACGCCATCAAGCGCCATGCACTGGAAGTGAACCCAGCAGGGGCTTTTGATATTGCCGATGCAGGTGGGCAAGAGCAGAGCCGAGAACGTTGGTTAACCCGTGGTGAGTTGAGCCAGTTCTTTCAGGCCATGCACACAGCCAAGGGGTTTAGCCGTGAGAACGAACTCACCATGAAGCTGATACTTGCCTTGTGTTGCCGCAAGATGGAGCTATGCGGCGCACAGTGGGCAGAATTCGACTTGGAGGGCGCTATCTGGCATTTGCCCGCCGAGAGGGTGAAGAACGGCGACGCTATCGACATTCCGCTACCTCCACCAGCCGTGCAGTGGTTACAGGAACTGCAAGACCTTTCAGGCGGTAGCCGCTGGGTGCTGCCTGCCCGCAAGATGCAGAACCGCATGATTCCCCATGTGCAGGAAAGCACCCTGCCCTGTGCATTGGCGAAGGTGCGGCGTGAAATGCCGGGGGTGACTAACTTCACAATTCACGATTTCCGCCGCACCGCCCGCACTCACTTGGCCGCCCTTGGTGTAGATCCAATGGTGGCCGAACGCTGCCTGAATCACCGGATCCGGGGGGTAGAGGGCATTTACAACCGCCACAAGTATTTTGACGAGCGCCGCCATGCGCTAGAACTGTGGGCGGCCCTGCTGGTAGCCCTTGAGCATGGCAACGAGTACAACGTGACCCCGATAAAGCAGGTCAACCAGAGTTAGCAATGGGCCGGGGATAGCGCGACGGCGTGAAAAGCGGGAAACCTTAACCGCCCTCCCCGACCTCTTTTTTTAAGGTGACGTGAAGGTGACGTGACATGAGAGAAGCGGCTTACCCGCTGGATATTGCAGCCGCAATACTGGAATGCCAGCCCAAAAAAATCATGACGGAATGGGCCAAAGGTACAATCAAAGTTGTATTGGATTTTGGAGAGAAGCCATCAGCAGCACTGCTTCACAGCGGCTGGGGCGGATACATTTACGCCCCAGCAACCACGGAATACTTCCCGGATGAATTGCTCACCCCCGAATTCTCAGGGCCAAGGGAAGATGACTCACCACTTGCAGCCATTGTTGGACACTATGAAAATCGCTTAGAAAAAAGCATTCCCGCATTTCAACGCGATTACTCACAATCGGGCTTCTATTTTGAAGGGCCTAGCCAATGGTTCAACGGTATCGAAAGGCTCTATGATGAAGCTGCCGACGCTGAATTCATGCAAGTTAATATGCGTTTCTATGGCTATTGGGCCGTACCTTACGAGGAATTTTCTAGGATGCATGTGCAGGGAAAGTTCAAACTGAAACCATATTCTCCGGATCCGCTTTCATTGGCCGTAACGCTTACATGCAACTACCCACCAGAGAAAAAAAACCTACGCATAACCGAAACTGAAATGCAGGTCATGCGCGAACTGTTGGGCAAACGATCCACAAAATCCCAAGGGCAAACAGCCACCACGACTGAGACAACAGCGCAGCAAGAGCACAAGCACGTAGAACGATTCGCCCTTGGTCGAGAACGGATTCTTGCTGCGGCCCTCTATGTTGCCCATCACTACAAGCCGGAAATCGGAAAAAGCTTCAAATCCCACGCTGAATGTATAGAGAAATACGGTTATCTGTTTTGGAAGGATGAAGCGGCCCCAGACCATGAGCGCATCACCAAGGTTCTATCTGACGCGACACGGCGACCAGAGGAATGGAAAATTTTAGGGGGAAATGCCAATAAGAAAAAATGAGGCGTTTGACGATGTTAGGAAACTCTAACGCCCACTTAACAGCAGATGGCCGCATGTTCAAAAAATGATCCCAAACCCAAAAATAGGAAACTAAACATAGTTTCCTATTTTTTCTTGCATCTTTCGTATAGCCTCCAAATCAATCCACCCCGATCCATGAGGCTGCAAAGATGGACACCCTACCGAAATCCGGTTACATGCGCCCAGCGCAAGTTATGGCCCACTTCCAAATCTGCTCGTCCACTCTGTGGAACTGGGTGAAGAAAGGGAAGCTCCCCAAACCCGTCAAGCTATCCGGTGGCGCGTCGCGCTTTGATGTGGCAGAGCTTCGCGCTTGGCTGGCGAAGCGCAAGGAGGGCAACAAGTGATGAACGGTCATCAACAAACCACCCAAACCTTGCCCGCCCTCAACCAGCAGGCCCAGCCATCCCTTGCTAAGTGGCTGCCGCTGACCCAGCAGGCCATAGAGGGTCGACCGGTAAACACCGTCAACGCACGAGAGCTTCACGCATTCCTGACCGTGGGCCGCGACTTCTCCACATGGATGAAGGAACGGATCACCGAGTACGGATTTCATGAGGGCGCGGATTACGTATTGATTCCCCAAATCCGGGGAACCAAACAAGGGCGAGGCGGCGACCGTCGAAGCAAGGAATACGCCCTTAGCCTCGACATGGCTAAAGAACTGGCGATGGTCGAGCGCACCGACGAGGGACGCCGAGCCCGGCGCTATTTCATCGACTGCGAAAACCTGCTGATAGCGGTAGCCCCAGAGCTTAATCAGGTGGCTGTCGAGCGCTGGCACGGTGAGAGGGAGGCGAGCAAGGACTACTGCAAGTTGATGAATGACTCCCTAGAGGGCCACCGTTTGCGCCTTGGCAAGGCGACCCTAGGGCACCACTACAGCAACGAGGCGAATCTGATCAATCGTCTGGTGCTTGGGATGGATGCGGCCAAATGGGCGAAGGCTCACGGGGTCAGCGTCCCTATCCGCCAACACATGAACGCTTACCAGCTTTCGCTGGTCGCCTACCTTGAGCGCAGTAACGCAACCCTGCTAGATGCCGGGATGCCGTTCAATGAGCGCAAGGAGCGGCTGCTAGAAATGCTGGCGACCAAGGTTAAGCGGGAGGCCCAGCAATGACCCCCGGACACATCCACCAGCCATTGGCGACCCCTTGGGGCTTGCGTGTGCTGTCGTTTGCCGTTAGGCTTGCCCTTGCTGCTCCAAAATGGGCAGCCGGGTTTTGCAGCCTGAATGACAAAGCGGACAGCCGCACCTATTCCGATATGCGGTCTTTTTGTGTCCGTAAAAAGCCGAGTTACGCCCAAATTATGGTGAGGCGTGGCAGGGAGGCGCTTGCGCCTGCTGGTTTCTTTGTCGCCAGTCTGCAAACCCTGCTACGCCTTACCACCCCGTTTTGCAGCGGTCTGGTGAGGTTCAATGAACCTGACAAAGAGGCCGCCGCTATGGTTGCTACCCCTACCCCCGTTGTACCCAAATTCTTCACGTTCCTGATCGCCCTGCGCCCCTGCCGTCTGGCAGCGTTGCGCCGTGTTCGCACCGTTTCCACTGTCGCCCATACCGAAGCCGAGGCCCGTTCCCTCTTGGGCGGCCTGCCGTTGGTGTTCATCAGCCGTTGCCCGGCTGCGAAGGTGGCAGCATGAACCATTCCACTATCAACCGCCCCTTGTCAGAACAAGCATTCAGCGCATACGCCGACCTAGCAAAGAGCGTGGAAGGATTGCGCACACTGTCCGCCCTGCTTGAGTGCTACGGCGACCACGGCGCCAGCGGCGACGGCTACACGCCCCCGGCGCATCTGGCGATAGGCATAGCCTCGTTGCTCGATATGGCGGCCACCAGCGTCAGCCAGCAATCGGATGAAGTGGAGAGGGTGGAAAGAAGCCTATCCGCGCTTGAACAACGGTTAGATGCCGCTACCGCTGGCGACCTGTCGGCCCACCGTGAACCCGTTCAGGGGGTGCACCATGCCTAACCCCCTCCCCACGCCCCAGTAACCGGAGCTTTCCCCATGAAAAACAAACCCTATCCGCGTTGCGGAGGCCCCCGGCTTGCCCAAAATCCGGTGATTGCCCGTCAATGGAGGCATGTATGAGCCAGTCAAACCGATTTGTATCTGATGTGGTGGCCGCCGCCTGCGGCCACTGGCCGGACGTGCTGCAATCCTTGGGCATTGAGGTGCCGCCCGGTCGCAAGCATGGCCCTTGCCCTGTCTGCGGCGGTAATGACCGTTTCCGGCTTGATGACAAAGCAGGCCGAGGGACGTGGATTTGTAGCCAGTGTGACAAGCCGTCAGGCGATGGCCTTGATTTGGTGTGCCGGGTGATGGGGTGTGAGGTCAAGGCTGCCGCCCTGCTGGTCGCTCCCTTGGTGGGCGTGACTGCCGAAGGGTTAGACCCTGCCGAGCGAGCGCGGATACACCAACAGCAACAGGCCCGCGCCGAGGCTCAGCGCAAACATACCGAACAACAGCGCAAGGAGGCCACCAGCCGCGCCGCTGCCGTCATGGCCGACACCCGACAAGGGGTAAGCGCCTATCTTGAGCGCAAGGGCTTAGGCGGCCATCTGTGCGACGTGCTGCAAGCGCCTCTCTATGAGGCCGGGGAAAACTTCCCGGCTGGTTCCCTGCCTGTGCCGTTGACCAATGAAGCGGGCGAGCTGGTCAACGTCCAGCTAATCGGAAACGACGGCGCGAAACGCTACCTGACCGGGGGCCAGAAGGCCGACGCCTATCACCGCATCTATGGTGGGCCGCTGGTCGCCGTGGTGGAAGGGTACGCCACCGGGCTATCTGTCCATCTGGCAGCCGGGGCGACCGTCTATTGCGCCATGGACTGCGGCAACCTGCCCGCCGTCGCGGCCATTGCTCGACGCCATCACCCAAAGGCCGACATGCTGCTGTGTGGTGACAATGACGCCACCACCGACGGCAACCCCGGCAAGGCCAAAGCCGAGCAAGCTGCGGCTTCCGTGGGGGCACTGCTAGCCCTGCCGCCCGAGGCTGGCGACTGGAACGACTACCACCAAGCCCACGGCCCCATTGCTACCCGTGACGCCATCATGGCAGCCCGTACCGCCCTGCCCACTGACAGCCCCAAAGACAACCCCAAAACCGCCAACCAAGAAGGAGGGCCTTGGACGGCTGAAAAAAGCCGAGCGGAGCGAGAGCCGAACGCCGAAGGCGGTAGCCCTTGGCAGGCTGGCGGGGAAGCCCCAAGCGCCCCCGCCATTGCATCCGGCGACGATGACCCATGCCACGGTATCCCCGACGGGTTCGAGCTGACAGGCGACCGCCTGCTTGCCCTGATGATGGTGGGACGTGGCGACAATATCCGCCAAGAGTGGCAGCCCATATCAAGCCCTGTCCGGGTGCTGGCTGACACTTCCAACGAGCAGGGGCGGGAGTGGGGCCGCCTGCTGGAATGGTGCGACCGCAAGGGGCGCGTCTGCCAATGGGCAATGCCGATGGAGGCCCTTGCCGCCCGTGGTGGCGAGGATGTTATCAGGGCGCTACTAAGTGGCGGCCTGCCGTTCATCGACTTTGGCAACAAGCGCAAGTTTATTGACTACCTGATGGGGTGCGAGCCGGGGCGGCAGGTGGCTTGCGTCGGGCGCACTGGCTGGTATGGCGGGGTGTACGTGCTGCCCGGCGAGGCTATCGGCCCGGATGCCGACGGGGTAATCCTGCAATCTGCCGGGTATGCGGCCAATGATTTCTCTGAGCGCGGGACGCTGGCCGACTGGCAGCGGGAAATCAGTGCACTGGCCGTGGGCAACTCCCGGCTGTGCTTTGCGCTGTCGTTGGCATTCGCGGCCCCGCTGCTGTCACTGGTCGGCATGGAGGGCGGCGGCTTTCACCTCAAGGGGGATTCTACCGACGGCAAGAGCACCATCACGAAAGCAGCCGCCAGCGTTTACGGGGCTGCGGATTTTGGTCACACATGGCGAGCCACCGGGAACGCTATCGAGGGGATAGCCAGCCGCCGCAATGACGCCCTGCTGTGTCTGGATGAAATCGGCGAGGTGGACGGGCGCGAGGCGGGACAGGTGGCCTACATGCTGGCGAACGGGCAGGGCAAGGGCCGGAGCAAGCAGGACGGCGAGCTGCGCGAGCGCAAGACGTGGCGCTTGTTGTTCCTGAGCAACGGGGAGCTGTCGCTAGAAGACCATGCCGCCAGCGCGGGCCAGCGCACCCAAGCCGGGATGGAGGTGCGCACTATCCAAATCCCGAGCCACACGGGCCACTATGGCGCATTCGAGCAACTGCACGGCATGGCCGATGGCCGCACCTTTGCCGACACCCTCAAGGCCAACACAGAGCAACACCACGGCACCGCCTTTCGTGCCTATGCCCATGCCTTGGCGGATGACCTGAGCGGGCACAGCGAGCGCCTGAGGGCCGAGATCAAGCGGCTGGCCGATGACCTGACCCCCGAGGGGGCAGGCAACCAAGTAGGCCGGGCCATCAATCGGTTTGCACTGGTGGCCGCTGCCGGGGAGCTGGCGAGCCAGCTTGGGGTAACAGGCTGGCCCGCTGGGGAGGCCACCCGCGCTGTCAGAGTCTGCCTTTTGGCGTGGCTGGACGGGCGGGGGCACGTGGGCAACCAAGAAGACGCCGCCACCCTTGGGCAGGTGCGGGCCTTTGTGGCTGCGCACCAGTTCAGCCGTTTTGCTGATTGGTTCGACCACAATCACCGCCCGGCCAATATCGTGGGATTCCGTCGCGTTGATGCGGACGGCGTGAGCTTCTACGTACTGCCAACGGGCTGGGTCGAAATCACCAAGGGGCGCGACCCCAAGCGGGCGGCTCAACTCTGCATGGAGGCGGGCTACCTGACACCGAGCAATGACGGCAAGCGCACTCAGCGCAAGATCCGCCTGCGAGATAACGGGGCGACGGTCTGGATTTACCTATTGACTGAAAGCGTGCTGGCAGATGAAGCCGACGGCCCAGAGGACGAATGACGCCAACCAGCAGAAAAAGGGTCGCCATGTGCGGCCCTTTTCTATGCCTGCTTCATACACGCACACGTAACGAGATAAAAAAGGTGGGAACAATGGGAACAAGGGATATAAACACTCATGAGAGCCAAGCCACATCAGTGATACCAATGTTCCCACACCCACTTAATTTCGTGGGAACAGATTGGGAACAATGGGAACACGTCTTGGATGTTCCCAGTACCTGTTCCCTTTGTTCCCACGCATCCACGCCCCAGTGGGAACAACAAAACCCAGTAGTGGCAAGGCTTGGCGGGCAATGTTCCCATGTTCCCACTGTTCCCACACTTTTTTTGATATATAGAGACGAACGGACGACGGAGATCACATTTTCGCCCATTAACGTGACTCGCGTCACAAAACGCCCATCTTTGTGACTTGCGTCACATTGCACCAGCACAACCGGATAGCCCGACTCTGTGGCGCTTCTTCTTGGCTGGCCGTTTGTGGTGGCTACCGGATAAACCGCCATCAGGTGACAGGGCAAAGCACAGGGGGCGGCAACAAGGGGACGTGTCCGGCTTTCAAGCTGGAAGACCCCGGATAAAGCTGGAAGTCGGCAGATGTGGGACGATGGCCGGGGATGCCGGGATACCTCCGATTTTTCGTCACTCCGCGACAATAAATACCCTCCCCTAGGTCAACGGCAGTCAGAGCCCGTCAGGGGCTGCCAGCGGGCCAAGGTGCCCGCCCTGCTGGCTGGCCTCATTGCGGGAGCTGGTGTGCAGCACACGGCCACCAGCGCCCACCAAACGCCACCGATTGCGGCAAACCAACCGAATCATGGCGAATCAAAGAGCCCTCCCGATGCCGGGTAAGAGCCATCAATGCGGGTGGGTTTAACAGGGTTTAACCGGGCTAACCCGGCGCTGTCGATTTCGTTTGCGTGTTTTGGCGAGCACTGGCCGGGCAGGTAAAGCGCCGATTGCACAAAAATAACGGGACTAATCGAGACTATTCGGGATTTGCCGGGACGGTGCCGAGCCCAATCAAGACAACCGACGTTAAACGAGGGCATGAAATCAGCCCCCGTTACGCAAAAACCTAGGTTATATCCGATTATTGGCTGTTATAGACGGTTAGGGGGCGCGGCATTCCGCCCGATGGCCGGGGCGCTGTTTGCTGACGGTTTTCGGCCTAGGGGTGGGGTAGTGGTCATTTTCGGCGCGAGGTTCTCCCTTTGCAGGCCAATAACGGCGCGGGATTTCGGCCATTTTAGCCGCCCCTGAAAATGCGATTTTCTGCGAAATAATGAATAAATTTCGGTCAAAAATGACCGTAAAATGACTAAAAATGACCGTTTAATGGCCCTTTAAAGCCATTTTGAAACCGGGTTGTGACCGCCAGCCCAAGGGATACCAGCCGGGCCAGCCCTGCCCCCTTGGATTGGCTGCGTCACACTTTGACAGCCTGTTTACATGGTGAAGGTTTGACCTGTGGCACAATGGCGTTTTGTCCAAATGAGAACGCGCCATGAGCCAGACCAAGCGCCTTGATGAACTGACCAAGGATGAGTTTTTACTTATCCTGCCACCAGACAAGGGAAGCGACCCCAAGGGGCGAACGGTCGCCCTTGCTGATAATCCGCATGATTCGTGCTGTTCCCTGTCATTCGGTGATTTGGATGTGAAGGGAGACCGCGACTTTAGCCAAGCCATCAAGAAAGCCTACGACACTGCCAAACTCAACAGCACAGTTATTCCCGGCAGTGGGTTTGCGCCCCGGTCATCAATAATGTCCCCACCAGAACCGCCCCCCTTGCTTACCATGATGCCCAAGACAGACACCACCAGCGCCACCGCCGTCCGCCTTCCCATATTGGTCTATGAGTCATCCCACAAGCCGGGCAAGAATGCCAACGGCACCACCGCCGAAGATATGAAATATGGGGAGTGGAGCGCCGAGGAAATCCGCAATATCGCCACGGTGAAGGGCTCCCACTTGTTCGAGCTGGACGACCTGAACGGCGGCGACCCACACCCGCACTTTGCCGCATGGCGAAACATGGCAACGTCTCTCTTTGGGGGCGGTGAGCTGGACATGGTGCTACTCGCCATGATTGGGCAGGTGCAGGCCAACAAGGGCGGGGAGTTCCGGCACCCAGTATTGACCAGCGCTGTCAGGGCACACCAAAACACCCAAGCATTTACCAAGAATCTGCTTGAGGTGGTGAACCAGCACATTCAGGAGAGCAAGGGCGAAATTAACCCCTTGTCACTACAAGAGTGGATGAGTGGCTACAAGAAAAAACCCGTCTTGCCAGCCTTTAACACAGCAAGGGATCGGTATCTTGGCTGGCTGAATGGCGGGCTCACGATGGCAATCAATGCCGTCTGGGCGGGTAAGGCAGAAATCACCCAGTTTGAACGCGCAGGCAACTTTTATCGCGGCAACGTGAAGGTGACGCTTTACGACCATTTCGGGCTGGATTTGCCAGATGTTGGGCCAGACCCGGACACCGGGCGGATTAAAGAGTACGGCGGCCTTGTGGGGTTCCGGTCATGGTTCATCTTGCAGCACCTCGACAAGTTCGGGTACAAGCCGTTTTTGACTGTGATTGAGATGAACTATCCCATCAAGGGGGAATGGCAATGAAACGGTGGGCGCTTTTATCGGTGCTGGTATTGACCTTGGTGCTAGTCGGAAGCCGCGAAGAACCGACGGCAATCCACAAGTGGGATGCAATGTCATCAACGGGCGAGTCATATCAATTTGTTATCAGCAACCCGCCAGATGACCAGAAGGCTTTGATTGCGCTGGTGCGCCATTATCTGAAAGAGACTCCACCGCCCGGCTTTTGGGAAGGCAAGTATGCGGCCACGTTCTACAGGGAAAGCCGCGTAACCCCAATTGACGGCAACAGGCCAGAGGCGAGTTGGTGGGATCAGTCGTGGGATGTGCCATATATCGAATACAAGCCCATTGATGAGGAGGAGATTGTTGCGGCCAGATACCTTGAGAAATCGAAAAAGCTGCGCATCTTCTTCCCTAGGGCATATTGGTGTGAGAATGACGCGGCAAATGATGGCGTATTTATCGACGTTAAACCTGACGGCTCACACGGCCCGATATGTGACGCAAACTCCCCTCCTTGGTCGGCGGATGAGTTAGATTACGGCGATTGACGCCACCAGCCAAAAACAACCCAATTGAGCCCACAAAAACAGGGCACTTTCTTTTATCGTGTACCCAAGGGTGTACCCAAAGAAAATACCCACCACCAGCAACCCAGCAGTTACGCAGCATCAAGCGATACACTCAACGAGCAGATCCAGAACATCGAGTGAGTACCATTTTCTATCTGTATGCCCCAACCCCCTCATGATGAGGGGGTTTTCGTATCCACAGCACTAGCGCTTGCATGGCCCCCAGATCCCGTCCCGCTCACCGAGAGCTATCTCACGCGAGGTTGTCCGCTCACAATGGCGAAATCTCTCTTTGAATGGGCGCCCATGCAGAGAAATCAACTTTTCAGCGCAATGAGTTGCGCAAAAACAAGCATGAATAACCATTCTGCAAGTTATGCCAGTTATTATCACTACAATGCGCAACAAGTTGCGCACCCTGCACAGCACCGCATTACCATTCTTATATAACTGATTGTTAATCATCAATTTAATCTAAAAATAACCATTGGCACGCTTCTTGGTTTAGTGCTTGGCAGGTTGCGCATCAGGCGCCGCCACCATCCAATCAACCAGGAGCATTACCATGCCAACTCCGTGTTATATCAGCATCGAAGGTAAAACCCAGGGCAACATCACTGCCGGTGCCTTCACCTCAGATTCCGTCGGCAACATCTTCGTACAAGGTCACGAAGACGAGATGCTGGTGCAAGAGTTCCAGCACGTCGTCACCGTACCGACCGACCCGCAATCCGGTCAGCCTGCTGGCCAGCGTGTCCACAAGCCGTTCAAGTTCACCGTGGCCCTGAACAAAGCCGTGCCGCTGATGTACAACTCCCTGGCCTCCGGCGAGATGCTGCCGACCGTGACTCTGAAGTGGTATCGCACCTCAGTGGAAGGCAAGCAGGAGCACTTCTTCTCTACCGTGCTGACCGACGCCACCATCGTCGACATCGACTGCCAGATGCCCCATTGCCAGGACCCGGCCAACTCCGACTTCACCCAGCTGATCCAGGTCTCTCTGGCCTACCGCAAGATCGACTGGGAGCACACCGTCGCTGGCACCTCGGGTGCTGACGACTGGCGCGCACCGATCGAAGCCTAACTCTCTACTTGGGAGCCTGAATAGGCTCCCTCTTATCTCCCTTTAGCGAGGATGCATGATGCCAAGAGAATCTTTCTACCCGGATGTCGGTGAACCCCACATCCATCTCCACAGAGGTGGCGCCACCTTCACCGATGTCGGCCATAACCACAGAACCCTGGTCAATGGCTCCCTGGTCTACCGAGGCGTTGTCCGGGAAGTGATCGCAGAGCTGGAAACCCGCGGCGATGCCCGCAGTCGACAGATAGCCAGCTACATCCAGACCAACCTTGCCTGATACCAGGGCCGGCTCTCCGGCCCTTTTCGCTTAACAACTGGCCTCTTTCTTCTGCCCGTTCGCCCCGAGAGCGAGCAACAGAAAGATAACCATTGCCCCCTGCCGCACGCTGTCACAAGCGTGCGGTAGCCATGGCGCCGAAAACCTGGCACCGATGGCGCATCTCTTACCCCTTCCCGGCTCACCCCGGGAATTTGACCCCAGAGGCTCACCGTCATGGCAGACAGCACAGGAC
>NZ_CDBJ01000059.1 GCF_000820045.1 Aeromonas rivuli
TCCTTGTCGTCGTTGCGCGCCGACAAAATGCCGGTCACCGCCTCGCTGAGCAGGTTGTAATAGCCGGGGGCCAAATTCCAGGCCGCGCCTGCCTGCTCGGCTTCGCACACCACCTTGGCCACCGCTTCACCGGCGGGGCTGACCACGGTTTGCAGAGGCTTTAGGCTGTATATGGTGCCGTTGATGCGCTCGGTGCTTATCCAGATATCGGCCGGGATGGTGACGGCATCCTGGGGGCTGGCCTTGACGAAGTTGACCAGGCCCCGGGTCTTTTGGGCTGCCTTGCGGGTCAAGTCCACATCCCAGGCTTTGAGGTCGAGATAGGTATCGGTGGCGGTGGCCGCGAACGTATTGGGCAGCACATGACCGGCCAGCAGTTCGCGGATAAGCCAGAGCGCCGGGGTAATGACCACACCGCGCACCAGCCGCCAGAACGGGCTCACGTCCGAGTCGTTGGTGATGAGGGAACCGGCGGCCTCCACCTCCTTTTTGAGCTCAGCCTCCATCGCCTCGGCGGTGGTCGGCACACCGGTTTCGCTCAGCAGGGCCATAAAATCAACGGTCGGGCGCAGGTTCACAGGGTTACCTCCAGGGGGCCAAATTCGTAAGTGGTGGCGGTGACCAGCACCCGGTCGGCGGCCTCTTCATTGATGAAGATGGTGCCGGGCACCAGCCGCTCGTCACGTTCAACCAGCAGCTCAATCTCGGTCAGCACATCGGCGCGCAGGGTCGGGCTGCGCTCGCCGATGAGCTTGCGGGCCAGCCCCGACTCCATGATGCGGTGCTTGATGTCCTGGCCGATGCTGTGCCTGTCCTGGGTGTAACGGGGCTGGCTACCGGCATCGAGCAGCCAGGCGCCATCGTTGACCAGGATGTCGATGTATTTGGGATCGCTCATGGCTGTTGTGCTCCTATCATCCGCGCTGCTCGACCCAGGCGCTTTTCTCCAACTCTTCTGGCGTCGGTAGATTGGGGCTAGTGATATGTACCTCGCCGATGTGCATGGATTTGGTGGGTTTCTGGTTGGCGGTGGTCGCCGCCGCGTTGGCTTGGATCAGTTGTTGGCCAAGTCCTCCTGCGGGGATCCTGCTTTGATCTGACTGGCGATAACGGGCCAGCGGGGCGTTGGTCACGGTGGTTGATGATGCCGTGTCCGGGAGGGATTGTGCCCATTTTGGCAGCACATCAACGGCCAATGTGCTGGTGTCAAACTGCGTCCCCAAAAACTGGTTGGATGCGTCGAGCGCGATTTTGATGAGTTTGATCAGCGCCCGCCAGGGGGTGAGCAAGGTATCAAACACACTGCCGAGTACGTCCCCCATGCGGCGGCCCGCGTCGGTCACACTGTCGATCCCGACCCCAGCCTGGTCAGTTTGCTCAAAGAAGGTGCCAAGCCAGGCGATCCCCTGGCCAAGCAAGCCCACAATCAGGGTGAACAAGTCCGCCAGGGGGGCCAGCGCTTGAGAGGCAAGCGGGCCAAAGGTGTCAGCCATGCCGCCAAAGAAGGCACCCAATAGCTCAAAGTCGGTCAGCACGGCGAAGGTGGCGCGCAGCTCATCCCAATAGAC
>NZ_CDBJ01000060.1 GCF_000820045.1 Aeromonas rivuli
TTCAAACTGCTGATCGGGGCTGCCAAACGAGCAGGCAGTTGGCGCGGGATGGAGCCGGACGATGTGCTGTTCTACGCCAACACCGGCGGCGATGAAATCAAGGTAGAAGCCTTCGGCGTCAAGCTCAATGCGGCCGACCTGCTCGACATCGACCCCAAAGGGGGCAGTAAAAGCGTGCACAAGATCAAAGGCTTCGTTACCTCCCCTGATTTCATTCACATCGATGGCGTGCCGTACCTCTCCAAGGACGACACCCGCCACCTGATGGATTAGGGGGAGTCATGGACGATATCGACCGCGCCACCCGCCACGCCGCGCGCATGCTGGCCATTCAACTGGCCAACCAGGTGGGCAAAAGCCGCGCCCTGGGCCCGAGCCTGTTTGAGTGCGAGGAGTGCGACGACCCTATCCCCGCCGCGCGCCGCCAAACCGTACCGGGGGTGCGCCTGTGCGTCCCCTGCAAAACCCGGCTCGAACGCTTGAGCCGCTAACCAGAGCCTGATGGATATGAACTCTATGCCAACCAAAGATCCTACTCTCTGGGCCGCCCTGCTGGCCTGGCTGATGGACAACTGGCCCTCTGTCTATGGGGCCTTGCTTGCGCTCATCATCGCCTTCTTGCGCATCACCTACGCCGGGGGCAGTGGTCGACGCCGCCTGATTGAATCCAGCTTGTGCGGATTTATCACCCTGGCCGCCGCTACCGGCACCCAACTGCTTGGTATTCCCGCCGAAGCCACCCCGTTCCTGGGCGGCATGGTCGGCCTGCTTGGCATGGACATCATCCGAGGCAAAGCCGAGCGCCTGTTTGGCAAAGGAGGCGACGATGCCGCGCATTGAGTGCAGCCGCAATCTGGCGGCCTTTCTCGACCTGCTGGCCTTCTCTGAGGGCACCAAGGGGCGGGGCGACGATGGCTATAACAAGCTGGTCAATCCGGCGGGTTTCTTCGGTGACTATCGAGAGCACCCCGACGTACTGGTGCAGGTCAATCCGAGCCTCAGAAGCACCGCCGCCGGGCGCTATCAGTTCCTGTCCCGTCACTGGCGCCACTACCAGGCGGCGCTTGGCCTGCCGGACTTTGGCCCAATCTCCCAGGACAAGTGGGCCATCCAGCTTATCCGCGAGCGCCGGGCCTTGGCCGACATAGAGGCGGGCCGCATCGATGAGGCCATGCGTAAGTGCAACAACATCTGGGCCAGCCTGCCCGGGGCAGGCTACGGCCAGCCGGAGCACTCGCTGGAAACCCTGCTGGCCAAGTTCACCGAGTTTGGCGGGGTGTTGGCATGAGCACCGTCCTCCGGCTGCTGCCGACCCTCCTCGGGCTCATGATTGGCACCACCCTGTTTGTCCAGGGCCAGCGACTCAGCACCCGGACTCAAGAGCTGGCCACCGCCAACAACACCATCAACGCCCTGCAAGCCATCAGCGAAAAGCAAGCCAAGGCATTGGCGGCTATCCCGCTGCGCGAGAAGGGGCTGCGCCAACTGCTTGACCAGCAAAACGACGCGCTGGCCAAGCTCGACCAGCAACGAAGGAGCATTGCCGATGAACTGCAACACGTCCTGGCCACGCCGCCAGTTGGTCGTCCGGACTGCAGCCGTGAGCCTCTGCCTGCTGGCGCTCTGCGCCTGCTCAAGCCAGCCGCCCCTGGTGAAAACCGAGCTGGTCAGGCTGCTGCCGCCACCGGGGCTGGTGCCCCGCTGCCCGGAGCCTGAATTTAATGGCACAACCTGGGGCGAGGCCGTGGCCTTCATCCCCACTCTGCAGGGCGCGCTGCGCCGCTGCCAACAACAGATAACCACCCTGAATCACTGGATTACTCAAGAGGAAAACCAACCATGAACAAGCAAACCATCACCCTGACCATCAATGGGTCTGACATCAGCTTTGAGCCCACTCTGGTGGCCTACAACAGTTACATCAACGGATTGTCGATGACCGACAAAGTGGCCCCCACCCATCAATACCTCAAGCGCATCGTCTCTACTGACTGCAAGCAATCACTCGATACCCTGCTGGCCCGCCCGGGCGCAGCCTTGCAAGTCGCCGCCAAGGTCAATGAGCAGTACGTCCCGGAACTGGATATCGAAGTAAAAAACTAACCGCGCGCGCCGAGGCCATCGAGCACAACCAGCTAGAGCAGGTGCTGGCACTGCGTCGCCACTACCTGCCCCATGA
>NZ_CDBJ01000061.1 GCF_000820045.1 Aeromonas rivuli
TCCTTGTCGTCGTTGCGCGCTGACAAAATGCCGGTCACCGCCTCGCTGAGCAGGTTGTAATAGCCGGGGGCCAGATTCCAGGCCGCGCCTGCCTGCTCGGCTTCGCACACCACCTTGGCCACCGCCTCACCGGCGGGGCTGACCACGGTTTGCAGAGGCTTTAGGCGGTATATGGTGCCGTTGATGCGCTCGGTGCTTATCCAGATATCGGCCGGGATAGTGACGGCATCCTGGGGGCTGGCCTTGACGAAGTTGACCAGGCCCCGGGTCTTTTGGGCTGCCTTGCGGGTCAAGTCCACATCCCAGGCTTTGAGGTCGAGATAGGTATCGGTGGCGGTGGCCGCGAACGTATTGGGCAGCACATGACTGGCCAGCAGTTCGCGGATAAGCCAGAGCGCCGGGGTGATGACCACGCCGCGCACCAGCCGCCAGAACGGGCTCACGTCCGAGTCGTTGGTGATGAGGGAACCGGCGGCCTCCACCTCCTTTTTGAGCTCAGCCTCCATCGCCTCTGCGGTGGTCGGCACACCGGTTTCGCTCAGCAGGGCCATAAAGTCCACGGTCGGGCGCAGGTTCACAGGGTTACCTCCAGGGGGCCAAATTCGTAAGTGGTGGCGGTGACCAGCACCCGGTCGGCGGCCTCTTCATTGATGAAGATGGTGCCGGGCACCAGCCGCTCGTCACGTTCAACCAGCAGCTCAATCTCGGTCAGCACATCGGCGCGCAGAGTCGGGCTGCGCTCGCCGATGAGCTTGCGGGCCAGCCCCGATTCCATGATGCGGTGCTTGATGTCCTGGCCGATGCTGTGCCTGTCCTGGGTGTAACGGGGCTGGCCACCGGCATCGAGCAGCCAGGCGCCATCGTTGACCAGGATATCGATGTATTTGGGATCGCTCATGGCTGTTGTGCTCCTATCATCCGCGCTGCTCGACCCAGGCGCTTTTCTCCAACTCTTCTGGCGTCGGTAGATTGGGGCTAGTGATATGTACCTCGCCGATGTGCATGGATTTGGTGGGTTTCTGGTTGGCGGTGGTCGCCGCCGCGTTGGCTTGGATCAGTTGTTGGCCAAGTCCGCCTGCGGGGATCCGGCTTTGATCTGACTGGCGATAATGGGCCAGCGGGGCGTTGGCCACGGTGGTTGATGATGCTGTGTCCGGGAGGGGTTGTGCCCATTTGGGCAGCACATCAACGGCCAATGTGCTGGTGTCAAACTGTGTCCCCAAAAACTGATTGGATGCGTCGAGCGCGATTTTGATGAGTTTGATCAGCGCCCGCCAAGGGGTGAGCAAGGTATCAAACACACTGCCGAGTACATCTCCCATGCGGCGGCCCGCGTCGGTCACACTGTCGATCCCGACCCCAGCCTGGTCAGTTTGCTCAAAGAAGGTGCCAAGCCAGGCGATTCCCTGGCCAAGCAAGCCCACAATCAGGGTGAACAAGTCCGCCAGGGGGGCCAGCGCTTGAGAGGCAAGCGGGCCAAAGGTGTCAGCCATGCCGCCAAAGAAGGCACCCAATAGCTCAAAGTCGGTCAGCACGGCGAAGGTGGCACGCAGCTCATCCCAATAGAC
>NZ_CDBJ01000062.1 GCF_000820045.1 Aeromonas rivuli
GGGATATATCCCGCCTTTTTGTTGCCTGTCATGTGCCACGCCAAGAGGCAGGCGGCCCCCATCACCGCCTCACCGCGGGATCCCCAGTCCCCTTGCCGCCATCCCCCCACTGGCATTGATCGGTCCTCGCTGCCGCCCCTCCCCTCAGATCTTGGCCACTCGCCTGGCCTCCGGCTCACGGCAAGCCTGCCCCAAAAGAGGTGGCGTTGCCCACAAATGAGTCAAAGGAGAACACTCAGACGAAGAAGGGGGACGATGAAAATAATGGCGGGGGAAAACAACTGTATATTTATACAAGTTGGTCGCTGTTTGAAAATATTATTTTCAAGGCTCATTCGAAGGCGAAAGACTTTATCATCCTCCACTCGCGCAGACATTATCGGCCGCCCTCAGGGGCCGCCAGCAATAATGCCAGGGTGGATCTGAGCCTAATAAACAAGGCGAATGGTGATATGCGGGATTAAAACATCCCGCTCAAGGACGCAACAGTGCCAAACGACAGGTTGCGTCCGGCAATATCAGGAGGTCTGTGGGGGCGTTTGCGCCAGCTTGTGCTGCTCGAGCAAATTCTCCACCGGCGGGGGGACCTGCAGGTAGAAGCCTTGCAGCGTCAGCGCCTCCATCACCCGGCTCACGCTGGCCATGCCAAGGGGCTTGCCTGGGGCGAGCTTGGTCATCAGCACCAGTTGCGGCGTGCCGAAGGTCTGCATCAGGGGGGCCGGAACCCGGGAAAAATCATCCCTTTTTTCAACAAAGAGATAGGTGTCTGCTTTTTTGCGACTTTTATAGACTGCACACAACATGGAAATTGATATAATCCATTGAGTTTATTGCCTCGGAAGTGGGCAAACTATAACATCAGGCCATCAATAACAATAACGGATTACCGTCTCTGTCTCGGGGAAAGTCATGGTTGAGCGCGATAACGAATTGAAAGGGACTACCTTCACTATTTCTGTGTTGCATATCAACGATGCCGCGCCGGACAAGATACGCCAGTTATTGGCCACCAAGGTGGCATTGGCGCCCCAGTTTTTCAATTGCGCCCCCCTGGTGCTCAATGTGGAAAAACTCGAGCAACAACCGGATTTTGACGAACTCAAGGCGCTGGTCGAGTCGGAAGACTTTGTACTGGTTGGCATTACAGGGGCCAAGAGCGAGGCCATGAAGATAGCCGCCAAGGCCGCAGGCCTGGCCGTCATGGCCTCGGGCCGCAGCCGCAAGGGGGATCCCCTGCCTGAGGCTGTGACCAAGCCCACCGCCAACGACCTGCCCGTCGTCGATCTGCCACTGCCCAGCACTGTGCCCGCCCCCCTGCTTGCCAGCAAGGTTCATGTGGGCCCGGTTCGGTCCGGCCAGCAGATCTATGCGGCGGGAACCTCGCTGGTGGTGCTCGGTTCAGTGAGTCCAGGCGCCGAAGTCCTGGCCGATGACAGCATTCATATCTACGGGGCCCTGCGGGGCCGGGCAATAGCCGGGGCGCGCGGTAATACCGATGCCCGTATCTATTGCCAACAATTACAGGCCGAGCTCATCTCCATCGCGGGCACCTTCCAGCTCAGCGATGCGTTGCCAGCAGGCCAGACTGAGCAGCCGGTGCATATCCGGCTGGATCAAGAACAACTCCGAATAGACCGAATCAAATAGAGTTACAAGGAAGCGAGAATGGCGCGAATCATAGTCGTTACGTCCGGCAAGGGTGGCGTTGGCAAGACCACCACCAGCGCGGCATTGAGTACAGGGCTGGCCCAGCGTGGCCACAAAACGGTGGTCATCGATTTCGATATCGGCCTGCGTAATCTCGACCTCATCATGGGTTGTGAGCGCCGTGTGGTCTATGACTTCGTCAACGTCATCAATGGCGAGGCGAACCTCAATCAGGCCCTGATCAAAGACAAGCGCAGCGAGAATCTCTTTATCCTGCCCGCCTCCCAGACCAGAGACAAAGATGCCCTCACCAAGGAAGGCGTGGAGAAGATACTGGATCAGCTGGGCGAGATGGGTTTTGAGTACATCGTCTGCGACTCCCCCGCCGGGATAGAGTCAGGTGCTCTGATGGCACTCTATTTTGCCGATGAAGCCATCGTCACCACCAACCCGGAAGTCTCCTCGGTACGCGACTCGGACCGGATCCTCGGGATCCTGGCCTCCAAGTCTCGCCGGGCCGAGCGCGGTGAAGATCCCATCAAGGAGCATCTGCTGCTCACCCGCTACTGCCCGACCCGGGTCAGCCGTGGTGACATGCTGAGTGTGCAAGATGTGCAGGAGATCCTTGCCATCCCGCTGCTCGGGGTCATCCCGGAATCCCAGGCGGTGCTGCGCGCCTCCAACTCGGGAGAACCCGTCATCCTGGACAAAGAGTCCGATGCGGGCAAGGCCTATGAAGATGCCGTTTCCCGTCTGATGGGAGACGCCACCGAATTCCGTTTCCTGCAAGAAGAAAAGAAGGGCTTCTTTAGCCGTCTGTTCGGGAGTTAAGCATGTCTATTTTTGATTATTTTCGTTCTACCAAGAAGCAGGCGACGGCCCAGACGGCCAAGGAGCGCCTGCAGATCATCGTTGCCCACGAGCGCTCTTCCAGAGGGGGGCCGGATTACCTGCCCCAGCTCAAGCAAGATATCCTCGACGTGATCCGCAAGTACGTGCAGATAGATCCTGAGAAGATCACGGTACAGCTGGATAAGAAGAGTGATGAGCTGTCGGTACTCGAGCTCAATATCACCTTCGCCGATGACAAGAAGGGATAAGCCAGGCGCCCTATGCGTGACCCCTTCCCTCAATGAGACCGGATCCCGACCCAGGATCCGGTTCTTTTTTATCGCTTAATCACCCTTTGCCGCTCGGCGAACCCCTGAGGAGTGTCCTGCACACGCAGGGGGCTCAGACCAGCTCGTGTGCCTGCTTGCCCTGCAGCATCAGAGGATCCAGCGTCACCTCCGCCTTGCCATTGCTCACCCACAGCTGACCATCTGAGATGGTGCAGGTGAGCTGCATGGTGCGCTCTATCATGGCCGCAAGGGGCAGGGTCTGACTGTCGCTGAGCTCTATGATGCTGAGGTTGTCATGCTGACTGAGTTTGCCCTGATTCTGCTTCCACCAGACGCTGGTACCCCGGCCGCCGTAGAGATAGAGCACCACTTGGCGCGAGCGGTTACAGGCCTTCTTGAGACGGCGCTCATCGGGCTGGCCAAGCTCAATCCAGAGTTCAATCTCATCGGAGTAACTCTTGCGCCACAGTTCGGGCTCATCGTCCGCCGACAGCCCCTTGGTGAATTCGAGCCGCTCGGCCGCATGCCAGGCAAAGGCCGCGAGACGGATCATCATGCGCTCGTCGGTTTCGGAAGGGTGACGAGCCAGGGTGAGGGAGAAATCCTGATAGAGCCCCCTGTCCATGTCAGAGAGGGAGAGCTGGGCCTTGAATACGGTTGCCTTGAGAGCCATGAGGGACCTTATGGGATGCAAAATACGAGACGCTATTACACTGGCCGCCAGTGTAATCAAATTTTCTCCCGGGTTCGACCTCCATGCTCATCGCCCCAGCCTCCAGCGCGCATCTCGAGCCCTGCATCCGGCCCCAGAGACAACAATGCCAGTCAGAAGACTGGCATTGTTAACGCGCTATGGCGTGGGGAGGCATGGTAGCCATGCGCTTCACTTCTCGGCGGACTGCACCCCGAATGCGTTGAGCAGCACGCAACAGGTCACAGCCACCGCCACGAAGCCACTCAGGAAGATGAAGGGCATGACGCCATAGCCCAATATTGTCCAGATGGTTTGTTCAAGAAAGCTCATGATGTGTCCTTTGTCCTGTGACGCCCATCTCTGGCGCGAATGTCCATGGCGGCGCTGGCCGCACTCTGACTACTTTCGTTCCTATTTGAGCCTAATACGCCGCCCTCGCCTATGCCACCAAAGGAATATATAGGGGGTAAGATTGCGCTAGATCAATCTTTGGGGGCAAAAAGTGCAGGGATCTGCCGCTCCACCCCCGGATCAGCGGCCAGGTGATCGACTCCCCTCCCCTTGCTCCCCTCCGGAACGGCATCAAACCGGCAACGCCTAGTCAACACGCCCATAAAAAGAGGCGACCCAGGGTCGCCTCTTTGTTCATCATGGGGTCACTGACCCCTGAGCCGGTGGATAGCTCCCGTTGATCTGGGGTTCCTCAATAGAAACGCTGCCCCTCGGCCGCCATCGCCTTGAGTCGGCTGCAGGGTGCGAAACGCTCCCCATGGCGCTGTTGGTAGTGTTCGAGGCGAGCGACCAGCTCGGCAATCCCCAGGCTATCCATGTAGCGGAAAGGGCCACCGAGGAAGGGAGGGAAGCCGATGCCAAAGATGGCGCCAATGTCACCATCCCGCGCCGAGGCTATCACGCCGCTATCCAGGGCCATGGCCGCCTCGTTGAGCATCAGCAGCACGCAGCGCTCCACCAGTTCTGTCTTGGCAAGCTTGGCCTGAGGTTTGACCCCGAGCAGCTCGTAGACGCTCTCATCGACCTGCTTCTTGCTCCCTTTGCCCGTGAGTCGACTCAGCAAGTCCGGTTTGCCATAGCGGTAGAAACCCTTGCCATTCTTGCGACCCTTGCGGTCATCCTTGAGCAGCTTGTCAAAGGCCGCTGGCGCCTGGAAGCGCTCGCCCCCCAGTTCCCGTTCGAGGATGGGGGAGATCTTGGCCCCCACATCGATGCCCACCTCGTCGAGCAGATTGATGGGGCCGACCGGGAAACCGAAGTCGAGCAGGGCGCCATCGAGCACCTCGACCGGTTCCCCTTCCAGTACCAGGCGCGCCGCCTCGTTCATGTAGGGGGCCAGGATCCGGTTCACATAAAAACCGGCCTCATCCTTGACCACGATGGGAGTCTTGCCCTGGGCCCGGGCAAAGGCGATGGTGGTGGCCACCGTCTCGGCGCTGGTGCCTGCATGGGGGATGATCTCGGCGAGCGGCATCTTGTCGACCGGGCTGAAGTAGTGCAGGCCCACTATCTGGCCCGGCCGCGCAGCCCCTTCGGCAATCTGGTGGATGGGCAGGGAGGAGGTGTTGGAGGCGAAGATGGTCTGCTCGCCGCATTCGCGTTCCACCTCCTGCACCATCTGGTGTTTGAGGGCCAAGTCCTCGAACACGGCCTCCACCACCATGTCGACCCGCGAGAAGCCGGAGAAATCCAGGGAGCCGGACAGCAGGCTCATCTGCTTCTCCAGTTCGCTGCGCAATATATGGCGGCGCTTGAGCTTCTTGTTAAGCAGGTCATAGCTGTAGCGCATGGCGTTGCTGATCCCCGCCTGCGCCACATCCTTGATCCGCACCGGCACCCCGGCCTTGGTGGCGGTGACGTAGGCAATGCCGCCCCCCATCAGCCCACCGCCCAGCACGGCGGCATGGCCTATCTTGCGTGGCGCGGCTCCCTGATAGTTCACCTCCTTCTTCATCTGGGTCGTGGCGAAGAAGAGCGAGCGCAGGGCGGCGGATTCCGGGGTCATCACCAGTTCACCGAAGCAGCGCGACTCGGCAGCCAGGCCAGCCTGGATCCCCTCCTCCATGCCGATGCGCACCACTTCCAGGATGCGTTCCGGGGCCGGGTAGTTGCCACGGGTCTTGGCCCTGATCCCTTTGTGAGCCTGGCTGAACAGCACATTGCGGCCCAGCTTGTTGGTCTCGAGCAGTTTGCCTTGCACGTCTCGCTGCAACACATGGCGCGGCTTGCCCTTGCGCGCCAAGGCAATGGCCGCCTCCATCAATATGGAGAGCGATACCACCTCATCCACCAGCCCCATCTTGCCCGCCTGCTTGGCACGCACCTGCTTGCCAGTCAGCATCAGGTCGAGGGCCTTGGCCACGCCGATGAGGCGAGGCAGACGCTGGGTACCGCCGGATCCCGGCAGCAGGCCGAGTTGCACCTCGGGCACCCCGAGCACCGTCTTGCCATGGTCGCTCGCGACCCGGCCGTGACAGGCCAGTGCCAGCTCCAGCCCGCCTCCCAGGCAGGGGCCATGGATGGCGGCGATCACCGGGATGTCGAGATTCTCGATCTCCGCGAAGATGATCTGCCCTTCTCGGGACAGGGTCTGGGCATCTGCGGCGCTGGTACAGGCATCCAGCATGCTGATGTCGGCCCCGGCGATGAAGGAGTCCTTCTTGCCGGAGGCGATCACCAGACCGATCAGATCCTTGTTGGCTCGCACCCCCTCCAGCACGGCGCGGATCTCCTCGACGAAGGCGGCCTTGAGGGTGTTCATGCTCTCCCCCGGCACGTCCATGGTGAGGATGCCGATGCCGTCTTTACGAATATTCAGGGAAAAAGTTTGCTCGCTCATCATTCCACCTCCAACACCATGGCCACACCCAGTCCACCCGCCGCGCAGGCGGTGTTGAGTCCCAATCCACCGCCGCGGCGGCGCAGCTCATGGAGCGTCTGGGTGATCATGCGTGCGCCGGTCGCGGCGAAGGGATGGCCATAGGCCAATGAGCCCCCCAGCACGTTGAACTTGTCCATGTCGATCTCGCCAATGGCGCTGTCACGGCCCAGCTTGTCCCGGGCAAAATCACGGCTGGCAAACATCTTGACGTTGGCCAGGGTCTGGGCGGCAAATGCCTCGTGCATGTCGATCAGAGTGAGATCGCTGAGGGTGATGCCCGCCCTGTCCAGGGCGATGGGGGTCGCGTAGGAGGGCCCCATCAACATGTCCTGCCAGACATCGATGGCGGAGAAGGCGAAGCTGCGAATAAAGCCAAGGGGTTCCAGGCCAAGCTCCTTGGCACGTCCTTCACGCATCAGCAGCACGGCGGCGGCGCCATCGGTGAGCGGGGTGGCATTGGCGGCGGTGACGGAGCCATGCACCCGGTCAAACACCGGCTTGAGCTTGGCGTAGCTTGCCAGGTCAGAGCTTTCGCGAATGTTGTTGTCGCGCTCGAGGGCCGCCTTGTAAGGCGCCACATGGGCGGCAAACACCTCCTGGGCCAGCTTGCCCTCGGCCCAGGCCTGGGCGGCCAGGCTGTGGGAGCGGTGCGCCAGGGCGTCTTGCGCCTCACGGCTGATGCCATGACTCTTGGCCATCTGCTCGGCGGTCTGGCCCATGGAGAGGCCGGTCGAGTATTCGGCCACCGCCGGGGGCACCGGCAGCAAGTCTTTCGGCCCGAGTCGGCGCAGGATGGCAAATTTTTGCGCGAAGGTGCGCGCCTTGTTGAGATCGACCAGGGCGCGAGCCAGCCGCTTGCTGACCCCGATGGGCAACACAGAAGAGGAGTCGGCGCCGCCGGCGATGGCGATGTCGACCGTGCCGGCCATGATGGATTCGGTGACATTGGCCACCGCCTGGAAGCTGGTGGCGCAGGCGCGCGACACGCTATAGGCGTCAGTGCTGACGCTCATGCCGGTGCCCAGCACTATCTCGCGGGCTATGTTGGGCGCTTCGGGCATCTGTACCACCTGGCCGAACACCAGTTGATCGATGAGGGCGGGGTCTAGATTGGTGCGGGCGAGCAGCTCGCTCACCACCAGTTTGCCCAGATCCACCGCCGGCACCCCATGAAAGGCGGTGGCCTGCTTGGCGAAGGGAGTACGCAGACCCGCCACGACGGCAATCCGTTCGCCCTGGCGAGTGGTCAGTTGTAAAGGCTGTTTCATCCTGGCTCCTTGGGTTAATCAGGTAGAGGTCAGACCTCATTGCGCCACATCTTAACAATCCGCTCACAAGTTTCATACGGCTGATTGAAACTAAATCTGCACCGGGAGGGACTCGGTTCTCGCACCCTGAGGGTATCTGGAGTATAAAAAGATCAACTTCTATTAAAACAATAGGTTTATCTCATGGCTCTGGCCGAATTTCGACAAGTACGCGACCATATTGCCAGCCAGATCCTGGGGCAGGGCGAACTCATCGACGGCCTGCTCATCGCCCTGTTATGTGAAGGCCATGTGTTGATAGAGGGGGCGCCGGGTCTGGCCAAGACCCGGGCGGTCAAGGTATTGGCGACCGCCATCGAGGGACGTTTCGCCCGCATTCAGTTCACCCCGGATCTGCTGCCAGCCGATCTCACCGGCAGCGAGG
Source organism: Aeromonas rivuli (assembly GCF_000820045.1). Classification (GTDB taxonomy): domain Bacteria; phylum Pseudomonadota; class Gammaproteobacteria; order Enterobacterales; family Aeromonadaceae; genus Aeromonas; species Aeromonas rivuli. The sequence continues at coordinate 8,048 of NZ_CDBJ01000062.1, forward strand.
TGTTTCACCCTCAGGATGCCAGTTTCCAGTTCCAACCCGGCCCCCTGTTCAATCATCTGGTGTTGGCGGACGAGATCAACCGGGCGCCGGCCAAGGTGCAATCCGCCCTGCTCGAAGCCATGGCCGAGCACCAGATCACCGTCGGCAAGAAGAGCTGGCGCCTGCCTGGCCTGTTCATGGTGGCGGCGACCCAGAACCCCATCGAGCAGGAGGGGACCTACCCCCTGCCCGAGGCCCAGCTCGATCGCTTCTTGCTCAAGCTCAATGTCGATTACCCCAGCCCGGCGCTGGAGCTCGCCATACTGCAGCTCAATGAGCGGGGCGAGACCTTGCCCCCCTCCCCCTGCCTCATCGGCCCCGATACCTTGCAACGTGCGCGCGATGCCGTGCTGGATGTCATGATGCAGCCCAGGCTCGCCAACTACCTGGTGCAGCTGGTGTGCGCGACCCGCCCCGGCAGTGGCATAGCCCCCGAGCTGAGCAATCTGATTGATTTTGGCGCCAGCCCCAGAGCCAGCCTGGGCCTGGCCCGCGCCGCCCGCGCCCGCGCCTGGCTGGCCGGGCGGGACTATGTGGTGCCAGAAGATATCCAGCAGTTGGCCCCGGCGGTGCTGCGCCATCGCCTGTTGCCAAGCTACCAGGCTCAGGCCGAAGGAATCGATGCCGAAGAGATAGTCCGCCGCCTGCTGGATTGGGTGCCATGTCCCTGAGCCACGGCGCCTCCCCCCTGGCAGATCCGCCCCTCGGCAGCTGGCCGCCCGAGTTGCAACTGCCCCTCGCAAGCCTGCTCGCCACCCGGTTGCTGGCCCAGACACCGCAGCCAATGAGGCGAAAGGGCCCTGCCCAACGCGGCGCCCAGCGTCGTCAACCCGGCCTGAACTTTCGTGAGCTGCGTCCCTACCAGGCCGGGGATGAGGTGCGCCACATCGACTGGCGGGTCACCGCCAGGCTAGGTCGCCCCGTCACCCGCCTCTATGAAGAGGAGCAGGAACAACACCATTGGTTGTTGCTCAACCTCTCCCCTGCCCTCTATTTCGGTTCGAGAGAGCGGCTCAAGGCCCAGCTGGCCTGCGAGCTTGCTGCAGCTCTACTCTGGCGAGGGGAACCTCATCCCCAGACATTGCATATCCACGGCGCAACTCCCCAGACCCTCGCCTGCAAGGGCTCCCCTCTGCCGCTGTTGCCAGCCATCTGCCTGCACTATCAGGCAGGGCTTGGGCGCCGCCCCTTGCCAACCACCCTGGCGCAGGCGCTGGAGCGGCTACGCCCCCGTCTGCCCCATGGGGCGCGTCTGACCATCATCAGCGACCACCTTCCCCCGCCCCCTGGGCAAGAACTGCAACTCCGACTCATCGCCCGGCGCCACGATATCCATTACTGGCAGATCCGCGATCCTCTGGAAGCCGAGCTGGGTGGCACTGAACGACTGCCGGTGATGAGCCCCCTCGGCCCAGGCTGGCTCGATGGCAGCAATCCTCAGTTCGTGCGCCGCTATCGGCACCAGGCGCAGCAACAGCTGGCCCTGAGTCAGGCCCGGCTGCTGCCCCTGGTACAGCGGCTGACCCTGCTCGACAGCGGCCTGAGCCTGCAAGCCCAGTGGCCATCCCTATGACCATGGATGCCGCGCCCCCCTTCACAGCATCGATCACGCAACAGATAGCCCAGCAGATCAGGGACATTCATCCAGGCCCTCCCCTGGAGGCAGGCTGGCTGGACCCGCGCCTCGGCGCTCTGCTCCTGCTGACCCTGACCCTGTTGCTGATCGCCGCCCTCGCCTGGCTTGGACGCAGGCTCTGGCGGTACTGGGACTGGCGCCAGGCCCTCGCAGCGCCGCCAGCCAGCGATCGGCGTCTCTGGCTCGGCCAGTTGCACGACAGGTTGCGCCAGGAGGGGCTGCGCCGCTGGCCAGCAAGTCGCAGCTTGCAAGGGGCAGAGTGGCTCGCCTGGCTCGACAGCCAGGGATCGACCGATTTTCAACGCTGGCAGCACCATTGGGATGAGTGGCTCTATGGCCACCGCCAGCCGAGTCACGCCCAGTGTCAGGCGCTCCATGCCGACTATCTGCGTCTGGGTCGCCAGCTGCTGCTCGGCCGACTCGTGCACCCGAGGGGGACCCCATGATCCTAGCCTGGCCCTGGTTTGCCCTCGCCCTGGCGCTGCCCCTGCTGGTTCGCTCCCTGCCCCCCTTGCATCGATCCCGGTTGCACCATGACGGCTTTGCGCTGCAAGGGCCCCAGGGCGGCTTGCCACGCTGGTATGGCGCCCTGCTGTGGGGGGCGCTGGTATTGGCCCTGTGCCGACCTCAGCTGATGGGGGAGCCCATCGTCCAGTATCAGGGCAGTCGGGATCTGCTGCTGGCGGTGGATCTCTCCGACAGCATGCGCACCCCGGACATGTTTGATGGCAGTCAGCAGCAAGACAGGCTGAGCGCGGTGCGCAAGCTGATAAGGCAGCTGATCCTGACCAGGCAGGGTGACAGGATCGCCCTCATCGTCTTTGCCGACCACGCCTACCTGCTCAGCCCCCTGACAGAGGAGACCCAAGCGCTGCTGACTCTGGCCAATGAGCTGGATTTTGATCTGGTCGGACGCACCACGGCGCTCGGCGAGGCCATCGCCCTCGCCAACGCGCACAAGGAGCCTGATCGCGATGCGACGCTGTTGTTGATCACCGATGGCCGCAACACCGCGGGCAGTGCCGATCCCCTGGCCCAGGCGCGCCAGGCCGTCGCTGCCGGACTCAAGATCTATACGCTGGGGGTGGGGGCGGATCCCGACAGTCAGGCGCTGGCCCCGGCTCAGCCCGATCCCAGTACAGAGCTTGACGAGCCCCTGCTCACCGAGTTGGCCACCCTGGGGCAGGGTCGCTACTTCCGCGCGCGCACCCAGGACGATCTCATCGCCATGGATCTGAGCCTCGAACAGCTGGAACCCGCTGCCAGGGCAAGTCACAGCTATCGCCCGCTGACCGAGCTCTATCCATGGCCACTGGCCCTGTTCACGCTGCTGCTTCTGCTGCCGATGTTGTGGTCAGGCGTGCAGGGGAGGTCAAGATGAAGGACAAGACGGTGCTCCGCAGATCAGCCCCTCCGAGTGGGGGCCCTCATCCATGGAACTAGTCCTGCTGCGCCCTTGGTGGTTGCTGGCCTTGATACCCTGGCTCTGGCTTGGCTGGCGCCTGCGCCGTCACTCTCCGCAGCTCAGCCCCCTGATGCGGCGCTATCTGTTGCCAGACTCCAAACCTGCCGTGCCCTGGCGCTGGTGGGCGATGCTGCCCGCCATCCTGGCCCTGAGCGGCCCGGCGCTGGAGCGGGGCCGGGCCGCCCAGGCCGCCCCCCCTCTGGACATCTGGCTGCTGAGCCTGTCGCGCTCCATGGAGGCCCAGGATCTGGCACCGGATCGCGCCACTCGGGTGCGCCTGCTGCTGCAAGATATGCTGGCCCAGCGCCAGGGGCAGCGTATCGCCCTGATCCTGTTTGCCGCCGATGCCTATCTCGCCATGCCGGCCACCCGGGATCACGAGGCCATCGCTCGCCTGTTGCCGGACTTGCGCCCCAGTATCATGCCGCTGCAAGGGGCCAATCCAGAGCGAGCCCTGGCCCTGGGGTTGGCGCAGATCCCCCCTGGTCAGAGCGCCCGCCTGCTGCTGGTAACCGATGCCCTGACCCAGGCCCAGGCCCGGCGGATTGCCGACCACTGGCCCTGCCAGAGTCGCTGGCAGTGCCTGCGTCAGGCGGGCGCCCCCCGGCTCGACATACTGCTCGCGGCGACGGCGCAGCCCGTCACACTCTCCCCCGAGCTGGCTCAAGCATTGGGCAAGGGCAGCCTGCCCGCCCCTGACAGCACACTGATGGCTGATCTAGCCAGTCGCCTCGGCGGTCAGCTGTACCCCCTGGGCAGTCGCCCGCCTCAGTTCGCTCCCCTGCCCACCAGCCTGGCCCCAGATCCCGCACATCGGCAGGATCTGGGGCCCTGGCTGCTGTTGCCCCTGTTGCTGCTCGCGCTGCTGGCCAGACGCGGCGCCCTCTGGCTGGCGCTGCTGCTCTGTTTGCCGCTCCAGCCACCCGTGCAGGCGGCCGACCCTCAACCTGATCAGGCCGAGGCACAGGCCGCATATCAGGCGGGGGATTACCGCACAGCTGCCATGGCGCTGCGCGACCCCATCTGGCGTGGCAATGCCTGGTATCGCCTTGGTGATTTCGAGCAGGCCCTGGCGGCCTATGGCACACAACAGAGCCCGACCGCCCACTACAATCGCGGCAATGCCCTGGTGCAACTGGGTCGCTTGGAAGAGGCCAAACTCGCCTACCAGGCCTGCCTCTCCCTCGACTCGGGCCATCACGATGCCCGCTACAACCTGGCGCTGCTCGAGCGCAGTGTCCCACCGCCCCAAGCCAGTCCGAACAGGGCCCCTGACGAGTCAAAGAGCCAGCCGGACGCCCCCGCCGAACCGGCCCCCCCCGTGATCCTGCTCAAGGAGCGACTGCGCAAAGAGGCCCTGCGCCGAGGCCTGCAGACGTTGCCGGTGTCACAGTGGTGAACCCGTTGCGCAGGCTAATTGCGTCCAAGAGCAGGCTCTGTCGTGCCCTGCTCTCTCTTCCCTTCGTTCTGGCACCGGTGCAAGGGACAACCGAGGCGGACGTGCAGTCGGCGCCGCCCGCGGCCTCATCGACTGTGCCAGACACACAGGGAGACAAGCTCGGCCCCTCTGCCGCGCCCAGAGTCGAACTGCTGCCTCAGGAGGGCGCCGAGGATTGGTTGTTGCTGATAGATGCGCCTGGGCACTGGCCCCTCGATGCCCTGAACATCCAGCCCTTGCTGCGCCAGCTCGCCGTGGGCCGGATCTCCCGGCAAGAGAGCATGAGCGAGTCCGGGCCGCAGACCCGCTGGCAGATCCCCTTGCACGGGCGCGCCGATAGCCTGCCCGCCCTCAAGCTGGGCCCCTGGCACATTGCCCCCCTTGCCTTTCCGGGCAAGTCCCTCAACCAGACCAGTGCGGCTGACCCTGAGCCCAGGGTGGTACTGCGTGCCAACATTGATCATCAGGGTCCCCTCTACCCGGGGCAGCCCTTCATCTATGAGCTCAGACTCTGGTTGCCGGATCAGATAGTGGATCCCAGCCTCAACGAACCCGAGCACCCGGATCTCACCATTCGACGTCTGGGGGATGATGAGTGGCACCCCTCTGCCCGGCCCGGCGAGAGCGGCGTGCTGACCCGCCGCTGGCTATTGCAGGCCAGGAGCCCGGGCCAGTTCACCCTGATGGCGCCCAGGCTTCAGGCGAGTTACCAGCTTGATGACCATGCAGAGCCCGTCTCCGGTCGCGCTGCCCCCGCCATCATACAAGTAGACAAGGCCCCCCTGCCGCTGGTGGCCAGGCGCCTCACCCTCAGCCAGCAATTTACACCGGCGCAGAGCGTCGCCCTCGGCGAGCCCATCATCCGTACCCTGCGTTTGCGCCTCGAAGATGGAGATGGCAACCGCGTGGCGATCCCCGCACCGCAGGTGGCGGGGCTCAAGGTACTGGGGGATGGGGGAGATCGCCATGAACGCTTTCTTGCCAACGGTCGCTTGCTCTTTGAGCAGGAGTGGCGCCAGGCGCTGCGCGCCCAGACGCCCGGCGTCTACCTGCTGCCCGAGATCCAGCTGCCCTGGTTCAACACCCAGACCGGGCGGGAGGAGCGGCTGACGTTGGCGGCCACCCCCTTGAGTTTTACGCCATCCCCTGCCGACCAGCCGGATACTCTGCCACCCAGGCCCACCCGCCTTGGCCCCTTCTCTCTGCTCGGCTGGACGCTGCTCGCCTTGCTGCTGACTGGCAGTCTGCGCCGTCAGACTCGATGGCGCGCGTTTTATGCCCTGCAGATCGCCTTTTGCCAAGCAGACCCTGACGCGAGTCGCCATGCTCTGTTGCATTGGGCGAGACTGCGCTGGCCCCTTCCCAGGCACCCTGCTATCACCTGGTTACGGGATATTCCGCTGGATCCTGCGCTGGCAGCACGGCTCTATACCCTGGAGGCTGCCTGTTTTGGTACACTCACTCACTTTGATGGCGCAGCGCTCGCCCTTGGCCTTTGTGCCTATGAGACGCCAGGGGTCGCCACTTTACTCAGGCGAGTCGCTTGGCTGAACGACACACATCACCACAAGGAGGCGCACTGATGGCGATATCGCTATTTCGCAAGAAAGTGGGAAAGGAACCGACGCCATCCCCGGTCAATGAGGGTATGGCGGATAAACAGACAAAATACGAAGCCCTGGTCAATGCCCTGCATGGGGATATCTACCGCTATGCCTATTGGCTGTGTCGGGACCCTCATGTCGCGGAAGATCTGGTGCAGGAGACCTATCTGCGCGCCTGGCGGGCAATCGACAGCCTGGTCGATGACAAGGCCGCCAAGGCGTGGCTCATCACCATCTTGAGGCGGGAGAATGCACGCCGCTTTGAGCGCAAACAGTTCGATCTCATCGATCTGGATGAGTTCCCCCAAAGCGATAATGGGGCACTGCACAGCGAACAGGAAATGGAGCACGAATGGCTCCACCGCCACATTGCCCGCTTGCCTGAGGAGTATCAGGAGCCCTTGTTGCTGCAAGTGGTAGGCGGTTTTAGCGGCGAAGAGATTGCCCAACAGCTGGGCCTGAACAAGAACACCGTCATGACCCGACTGTTTCGAGCACGCAATCAGATCCGAGAGGCCATGGAGTCATCCGCACAATCAAGAGGGCACAGCAATGGATGAGCTTGAGTTTCGTCGTCAGGCTGTCGTCGATCCTCACGACACCCGGGAAGAGTTTGCCGACATGGCCAATGCTTCTCCCGCCAATCGCAAATGGCTCGAGGAGATGAAGCAGTTCGACCGTCAACTCGGCAAGGCGATGGAGGTGGAGGTCCCCGCCGGTTTGGCAGAACGCCTGCTGCTCAGGCAAGCCATGCTGGCCGACCCCATCCCCGACGCGCCCGTTGTGACACTGCCACGGCGCAAGACGTCGGGCTGGAAACCGCTGGCCATCGCCGCCTCCGTTGCCTTCCTGGTCGGGGTCAGTACCCGCTGGTTGCCTTGGCCCCTCACTCAGACGAGCGAGGCATCCCTGGCCCAGGTGGCCCTGGCCCACGTTTATGGTGAGGAACCCTTTATCCAGGGGGTCGATGAACAGGTGTCGCTGCAAACCATCAACGCCAAGATGGAGAAGTATGGGGCGACCCTGATGAACATGCAGGGCATGGCAAGGATCACCTATGTCAACCACTGCGCCTTCTATCAGGGCCCTGCCCTGCACATGGTGCTACAAGGCAAGATGGGACCTGTCACCCTCTTCCTGGTGCCCAAGCATGTGCCACTGCAGCTCGAGCACAACTTCGATGATGGCCAGCTCAAGGGCGAAATCATCAAACTCAAGGGCGCCAACCTGGTATTGATTGGCGAGATGGGCGAGTCGCTGGAACCCATATCCCAGCAGATTGAGTCCCGCCTGCACTGGTCCATTTAGAGGCTGGGTTACCACCATTAACACACGCAGAGTACGATGTACTCTGCGTGTTTTTTTCCATTTTCCCCCCTTGTTCCTCCCCTGTTCGGCACCATTGACCACCAAGATGCCAAAATATTTATCTGGCACCCCCAAGCTTAATCGCCGTTTAAAACAACAATAAGGCCTTTATTTGCTCATTTTGGCGCCAACAACAAACAAATCGTTAACACAATAGATACTTTTATGTATTCTGCTCTCACTGGTCTGATTTCTTACCTCCTACCAGATCCATAGAATCACACCAGCAACTATTGGGAAGATGCGAACATAACAACAGATCTTGTCAGCTTTTGCGGCGATTGCGCCGGGATTGCATGGCAAAAAATCTGCCAAAAAATAGAGAGAACTCCATGACTACTGCCTTTTTCAAGAAAAGCCTGATTGCCGCCGCCCTCACACTGGCCAGCACCCAAACCTTTGCAGCTGCCTTCCAGCTCAATGAACACTCAGCCTCCGGCCTGGGTCGTGCTTTTGCCGGTGAAGCCGCCATTGCCGACAACGCCGCCGTACTGGCCCGCAACCCGGCTGCGATGACCCGCTTTGACAAGATGGCGGTCTCTGTCGCTGGCACCTATATCCACCCGGATGTGGATGTCGACGGCAATATCTATGTCGGTCCAGTAAAGGGATCCAACTCCAGCGAGAGCAATATCGCCCCGGATGCGTTCGTGCCGGCCGCCTATTTCATCCAGCCCATCAATGAACAGTGGGCCTGGGGTCTGGCGATGTTCTCCAACTACGGCCTCTCTACCGAGTACTCGGATGACTTCTCCGGTGGCGCAGTGGCGGGTAACACCGAGTTGATGACCATCAACATCAACCCCAACATCGCCTACCGCATCGACTCCAACTGGAGCGTTGGTGCCGGTTTGAATCTGGTCTATGCCGAAGCTGAATTGAACCGCCGTGCCGGTGCCCTGGCCCCCGTCGTCAGTCAACAGCTCGGCGGCGCTCCTGTCAGTCCCAGTACCAAACTCGCCCACATGAAGGGTGATGACTGGGGTTGGGGCTGGAACGTCGGCACCATGTATGAGTACAACGAGAACAACCGCTTCGCTCTGACCTACCGCTCCCAGGTCGACATCACCTTCGAAGGTGATTACGAAGGCACCTCCTCCGGTTTCCAGACCGTTGATGGAAAACTGGGGCTGGACATGCCTGCGCAGGCAGAATTTGCCGGTTACCACCGTCTGAACCAGCAATTTGCCGTGCACTACTCGGTCAACTGGACCGACTGGAGCTCCTTCGAAGAGCTGAACGCCACCAGCGACAGCTGTGTCAGCACCGACGGTGCCGGGGTCTGCCTCTACAAGCCAGAGAAGTTCAAGGACTCGGTACGTTATGCACTCGGCGGCACCTGGTATGTCAACCCGGCTTGGGAAGCGCGCATCGGTTTCGCCTACGACAACACCCCCATCGAGGCCGAATACCGCAGCCTGAGTATTCCTGACTCGGATCGTATCTGGTACAGCGCTGGCGCTACTTACCACATCGATACTGACATGAGCATCGACTTCGGCATGGCCTATATCGATGGCAAGTCCGTCGATGTCAACGAAGGTCTGACCGGCCATGACAGCCCCCTGCGCTGGCAGGGCACCTCCCACGGCAACGCCTTCCTGGCCTCTGCCCAGTTCAACATGATGTTCTGATAACCGAGCATCGAAAAGAGCGCCCTGGGGCGCTCTTTTTTTTGCCACTCTGCCAGTTCGGCGTACATCTGTAGCAAACAGCTGTACGCTTTTCCTTTTTTATCAGCCTGTTATCCGTTCGTTCTCAGGATTTCCTCCTCTTTTTAGCGCGGCACCATACGCCGGATTGCAATGGTGGTCGTACCATATAAAATCCCGTCTCCATTTTATATACAATAAAAAATGCTGATATGAGCGTAAGAAGCACTGTAGTTCGTCCGTCCACTCCCAGTCTGCTCGCCCTGCTGCTTTGCCCCACCCTGGTGCAAGCCGCCGGTTTCCAGCTCGCCGAGCAATCTGCCACCGGCATGGGGCGCGCCTTCGCCGGTGAGGCCGCCATTGCAGACAATGCCAGCGTGCTGTCGCGCAATGCCGCGGCCATGACCCGCTTCGAGCAGATGGCCTTCTCGGGCGGCGTCGTCTATGTCCGTCCCGATGTGAACATAGAAGGAGAGACCCGGGTACCGACCGCCCACGGCCCGGTCACCCTGGATGCCAGCGCCCATGACATCGCCGATGCCGCCTGGGTGCCCAATCTGTCGCTCATCATTCCCCTCAATGAAGAGTGGCGGCTGGGTCTGTCTGCCAACGCCTACTTCGGCTTGGGGGTCGAGATGCCCACACCCTACAACGCCGGACACTTCGGCAATGTCTCCGACATTCGCACTGTGGATCTGGGGTTGGCCCTGGCTTATCGCCTCAATCAGCATTGGTCCCTTGGTGCTGGCCTCAATGCCATTCAGGGCGAAGGCGAAGTGGGGGGCACCTTCCCCGCCAATGAGATGATCGCCAAGCACCTCAAGGGGGATGGTTGGGCCCTGGGCTGGAACCTGGGCGCACTCTATGAGTATTCGCCACAGACCCGGGTCGGCCTCTCCTATCGCCATGATGTGACCCTCACCCTCGAGGGCGATGCCATGGGCATCGATGAACAGGGGCGGCCCTTCGAGGACAAGGGCAAGCTGGATCTCGCCTTGCCAGCCAGTGCCGAGCTGGCGCTGTTCCATCAGCTCACCCCGGCGCTGGCCGTCCATTCAAGCATCAACTGGACCAACTGGAGCCGCTTTACCCAGCTCGAGGCCGAGCTGGATCATCACGGCACCATGCACATCAAGGATGAGCAGTGGCAGGATAGCTGGCGCTATGCCCTGGGCCTGACCTATCAGCTGACCCCGGACTGGCAGCTGAGATCCGGTCTCGCCTATGACAAGAGCCCGGTGCCCGCCGAACGTCGCACCATCTCAATCCCGGACTCGGATCGTGTCTGGTATAGCCTGGGCACAGGCTATCGCTTCAGCCCGGCGCTGAGCCTGGATCTGGGACTGACCTTTATCGATGGCAAGCAGGCGGCAGTCAGTGAGTCCATGGAGCTCAAACCGGGCATAGCCGCCACCACCTCCACCTTCGAGGGCAGCTCCGAAGGGGACGCCTGGCTGGCCGGCCTGCAGCTCAACTATCTGTTCTGATCGCCACGGCCGACGAGTGAATGATCATGACTCATGGCTCCCGGAAGGGAGCCTCTTTCTCCTTGGGCGACAGGAGAGACGTGACGCAGCCACGCAGGATTTACGCCGCCCCCTCCCCCCTCAAGAGATCGAGCCGAGCACGCCCTTGCCGGGCAATCGCCAGATACTGACCTGTCGCCGCGAGCCCCAGGCGTTATTACCCTTGCTTGTCCCCGGCAAGCTGGCATAGTCCGCCGCTTCGCCATACTATCAAGCCAACATTCATCACGGAGAGTTCCATGTATTCCTACGTGGCCAGGCAGCCGATCCTCGACAGCAAACTGCGGACCCATGCCTATGAGCTGCTGTTTCGCGATAGCCTGGACAACGTCTTCCCGCTCATCTCCTCCCAGCAAGCCACCTCGCGCCTGGTGGTCGAGCAATTTTTGCAGCAGAACATTGACCAGCTGCTCGGCGGGCGGCCCTGTTTTATCAATTTCTCCCACGACTCCCTGCTGGACGGATTGGCGGAGTGTCTGCCCCCCGAACAGGTGGTGATCGAGATCCTCGAAGATGCGATGCCCGATGATGCCCTGCTGGCCAAGGTCAAACAGCTCAACCAGCTCGGCTACCGGCTGGCCCTTGACGATTTCAGCATGTCCTCGGATTGGGAGCGTTTCCTGCCCTGGATCCAGATCATCAAGTTTGACCTGCGTCTGAGCAGCCTGTCCCAGATAGACGACTTTATCCGCCGCCATCAGCACCTGGCCCTCACCTACCTGGCCGAGAAGGTAGAGAGCAAGCAGGAGTTCGAACAGACCCAGGCGCTGGGCATCAGTCTGTTTCAGGGTTTCTTCTTCAGTCGCCCCGAAATGGTCAAGCGCGCCACCATGCAGCCGACCCAGATGGTGGTGATCCAGCTGCTCAACGAGGTCAATCAACCCGAGCCCAATCTCGACAAGATAGAGCAACTGCTTGGCCAGGATGTCTCCCTCTCCCTCAAGCTGCTGCGTTACGTCAACAACCTCAAGGGGCGCAGCAAGCCCATCGCCTCCTTCCGCCAGGCAGCCATCTATCTGGGTCATGCCCAGCTCAAGCGCTTCGTGACCCTGATAGCGGCCAGCAGTGCCGGTCAGGGCAAGAGTGCCGAGCTCTATCAGATGTCGCTCATCCGGGCCCGCTTCTGCGAGCTGCTGGCCCTGGCCCATGCCCCGGCCACCCAGAGTCAGCAAGCCTTTATGGCGGGGCTATTCTCCTTGCTGGATGTGTTGATGGAGCAATCCATGGGGACCCTGCTCGGCAGCGTGCCCATCACCGACGAGATCCGCCAGGCCCTGCTGGCCCGCGAGGGCCAGCTCGGCTTCTATCTGGCGTTTTGTGAAGATTATGAGAATGCAAACTGGCCCAGGGTGCAGATGCGCACCGCACGCCTGGGCCTCAATGAAGAGAAGGTCAGCCAGCTCTATCTGAGCGCCACTGCCTGGGTAAACGAACAGCTGAGCGCCATGAACAAGGACTAGACAAGCTCCAGTGCCAGGGCAGTGGCTTCGCCGCCGCCAATGCACAGGGATGCCATGCCCCGCTTCAGTCCCCGTGCTCGCAAGGCATGGAGCAGGGTCACCAGCACCCGGGCGCCACTCGCCCCCAGGGGGTGACCCAGGGCGCAGGCGCCGCCATTGACGTTGAGTCGCTCGGCCCCGATGCCGCATCCTTGCATCGCCAGCATGCTCACCATGGCAAAGGCCTCGTTCACCTCATAGAGATCCACCTCATCACTGCGCCAGCCAAGCTGAGCCAGCAGACGATTGATGGCGCTCACCGGCGCCGAAACGAACTCGGCAGGTAGACCCGCATGACTCAAATAACCCCGGATCCGGGCCAGCGGCACCAAGCCTTGGGCCAGTGCCGTCTCTTCACGCATCAGCAGCAGCGCCGCGGCCCCATCCGAGATGGAGCTGCTGTTGGCCGCCGTGATGGTGCCATCTGGCTTGAACGCAGGCCTAAGGCTGGGGATCTTGTCCGGACGCGCCTTGCCGGGTTGCTCATCCTCGGCCAGCAGCAGTTTGCCTGCCTGATAGACCTCGGCCAGCTCGGCGGCAAAATCTCCCTCCCGCTGGGCGCGCAAGGCCCGTTCCAGGGAGCCCATGGCAAAGGCATCCATATCGGCGCGGCTCATGGCGGCCCGATCTGCACTCGCCTGGGCATGGACCCCCATCAACTGGCCGTCATAGGCATCCTGCAAACCGTCGAGGAAGAGGCTGTCCTGCACTTGTTGATGGCCCATTCGAAAACCGCTGCGCGCCTTGTCGAGCAGGTAAGGGGCACGGCTCATGCTCTCCATCCCCCCCGCCAATATCATCTCCCCCTGCCCCAGGCGCAGGCTGTCGGCAGCCAGCATCACCGCCTTCATGCCCGAGCCACACACCTTGTTGACCGTGGTGCAAGGCACACTCACCGGCAGACCCGCACCAAGGGCTGCCTGACGTGCCGGAGCCTGCCCCATGCCCGCCGCCAGCACATTGCCCATCAACACCTCGTCTATCCTACTTGCGTTGACACCCGCCGCCTTCAGGGTGGCCGCCAGGGCGCAGGCACCGAGCTCGGCGGCACTCAAGGTGGAAAGGGCTCCCTGGAAGGCCCCCATGGGGGTGCGTTTGGCGGCAACTATGACGATATCCATCTCAATGACTCTCCCGATGACTTTTTCACCAACGTGAAGCGCGGCCCCTTGCAAGACACACACTCCATCTCGATGACTCTCCCGATGACATTTCACCAACTTGATGTTGAAGCGCGGCCCCTTGAAAGACACACACTCCATCTCGCTGACTCTGCTCATTACATATCGGTAACATAAGGGGATGTCCCTTGGAGGACAAGCACTTGCGAGCAAGCAGCGCTTTGGGTAAGGTGCCAACCAAGATTGACAGCCAGGACGATACCAGGATGCCCCCCAAGGATGAGGCCCGCAGCTACAGCATCAGCGAGCTGGCCAAAGAGTTTGATGTCACCACCCGCAGCATCCGCTTTTATGAGGATCAGGGCCTGTTGACTCCGACCCGTCAGGGTCAGACCCGCATTTACAGCCGTCAGGACAAGGTGCGCCTCAAGCTGACCCTGCGTGGCAAACGCCTGGGTTTCAGCCTGGCCGACATTCGCGAGCTGTTCGATCTCTATGACGCCGACAAGAGCAGCCGCACCCAGCTGCGCAGCATGCTCTCCCTGATCGAGGAGAAGCGCCAGACCCTGGGCCAGCAGCTGGAGGACATCAAGATGGTGCTGCTGGAACTGGACGCCGCCAAGCAACGCTGCCAGCACGCCTTGCAGCAGCTTGGCTGCGAAGAGCGTGAAGGGGCCAACGGATAAGAAGGCAAAGAGTCGTGGCTCAGGGCGCGTCACAGCTGGCACCACCCCGCGCGCCATTGGCTCGGACGGTATCGCCAGCCTCAGGACAGCAGAGATAAAAAAGAGGGGCCACAATGGCCCCTCTTGCTGTCAATGGCTCCCAAACAGGGGATCCGTCAGGTCAATCGCCCTGATCCTATTTCTGCCAGCGGGCAGCATCATAATCCGGACTGAATCTGTCCACTATGATGGCGCAAGCCGCATCGCCGGTGATGTTGAGGGCGGTACGGATCATGTCAAACAGACGATCCAGCGCAAACAACAGCGGCAGACCCTCGATGGGGATGCCCGCGGCAAGCAGCACGGCCACCACCAGGAAGCTCGGACCCGGCACCCCTGCCTGACCGATGGCCCCCAGGGTGGAGGTCAGTATGATGGCAACCCAGGCTCCCAGAGAGAGATCGATGTTGAACACCTGAGCGAAGAAGATGGCGACCAGACCGTAATAGATGGCGTTGCCGCTCATGTTGATGGTCGCGCCCAGGGGCAGCACGAAGGCGGCCGTGCTGTTGCTCACCTTGAGCTCTTTCTCGCACACTTCCATGGTGACTGGCAGCGTCGCCATGGAGGATGCGGTAGAGAAGGCAACCACCTGGGCCTTCTTCATGGCCGACAGGTACTTGAGCACAGGGGTGTTGGAGAAGACGGCGATCAGCAGCGGGTAGATGATGAAACCGAACACCAGGATGGCGGCCACGTACACCACAAACAGGTTGAATACCAGTGAGAGGACGTCAAAGCCATAGGTGCCGATGGCATCGGCCATCAGACCGAATACCCCCAGTGGTGCTATCAGCATCACCTTGTTGATCATCCATACGAAGGCATCGACCAGGGTATTGAGGCCATCGATCAGCGGCTTGACCCGCGCCTGCGGCTGCTTGGCCAGCGCAATGCCGAGGAACATGCAGAATACCAGGATCTGCAGAATGTTCGCCTCGTTGAGGGACTGGAAGACGTTGGTCGGTATCATGCCAAGCAAGGTGGCAACCGCATCCGGCAGCTCACCCTTGTCGGCATAGTCGCCGGAGAAGAGTGATTTCATCGAGCTGAGATCGACCCCGGTCCCCGGTTGGAACACTTGTCCCATCATCAGCGCCAGGAAAACGGCCAGGGCAGAGGTACCGAGGAAGAATACCAGGGTCGTGCCCCCGATCTTGCCCGCCGCCGGGCTGGCGCCCAGATTGGCGGCCCCCGAGATGATGGCCACGGCCACCAGAGGGATCACCAGCATCTTGATGAGCTGGATAAAGAGGCTGCCAAGGGGGGCAAAGACGGAGGCTTGCTCGCCCATGAGCAATCCGACCAGCGTGCCCAGCAGCATGGCAACCACAACCTGGAAGCCAATGTTCTTAATGAGTCCTTTAGTTAACACAAAATGTTCCTTAAACGAATAAATGTCACACTTTCCTAGTGCAATTCACCAAACAGGGGAATGAACTGCTGCTCATTCCCCTGCCGGGCGGTTTTATCTCATATTTATCTGCTGTTTTAAATCGCTAATTTATGACGAAGATTTATTGATAAGTTTGCAACAAAGTTAAGATTCAAAAGGAACAAGTTAAAAAATCACGATTTTACTATGCCCACAGACTATTATCTGTGCTAGCTTGACTCGGTAACCGCATATACAGGGATAGAAAGATGCTGAAAGTAAACGAGTATTTTGACGGAAATGTAAAATCCATCGGCTTCGAGCAAAACGGTGAGCAATCCACAGTTGGTGTCATGGCAGCCGGCGATTACCTGTTCAATACCGCCGCCCCCGAGCGCATGACGGTGATCAAGGGGAGTCTGACCATACAGTTGGCCGGTGCCAGCGACTGGCAGACCTATGGCCAGGGGGAAGCTTTCGAGGTACCAGGCCACTCCTCCTTCTCCCTCAAGGTGAGCACACCGAGCGCTTATCTGTGTGAATTTTTAAGTTAAATCAATATATTGAAGATTAAGGGGCTGAGGCCCCTTTTTTCATGACGACATCGCAGCCAGAGGGGCCCTTCTCTTTGTCCCCTCCCTTGGTTAAGCTGTGAGGCCGTTATCAGGATTCAATCGACCGTCATGAGCATCCAGATCCGCCCCATCACACCCGAAGATTGGCCCCAGATCATGGCCATCCAGGCCGAGTGTTACCGCCAACTGGCTCCGGAGCCTCTTAGCGTCATGCGCAACAAGGCCGAACTCGCCCCCCAATGTTGCTGGGTTGGCGAAATAAAGGGGGCCGTGCTCGGCTATCTGCTCTGCCACCCCTGGCACGCACATCAGCCGCCCCCTCTCTCGGTCCCCATGGCGGCACTGACTGGCGATGAAGAGTTCTACCTGCACGATCTCGCCGTCTCAACCAGAGCGCGCGGTCTGGGGCTGGGCCAGGCCTTGCTGGATCAGGCGTTGCACCATGCCAGCCACTCGGGTTACGCCAGGCTCGGACTGGTGGCGGTGCAGGATGCCCCCGCTTTCTGGCTGCGCCAGGGCTTTGCCCCGGCTCAGTCTCGCAAGTCCCTGGCTGAATACGGTGATGGTGCTCTCTATATGGAGCGGCTGCTGGACCAGGCCTGCCAACCCACCCTGGCCTGATGCGACCATAAAGCCGGATAAGCAAAAACAAGAAGGGCGCCCTGAGGCGCCCTTCTGTTATTTATCCCGACGGGATTCAGCCCTTGAACTTGCTGAATACCAGGGAAGCGTTGGTACCGCCAAAGCCGAAGCTGTTGGACATGACGGTATTGAGATCCGCCGTTTCGTACTCACGCACTATGGGCAGGCCCACGGCCTTCTCGTCCAGGGTCTCGATGTTGATGCTGGGGGCGATGAAGCCATGCTGCATCATCAACAGGGAGTAGACGGCCTCGTGCACACCGGCGGCGCCCAGGGCATGGCCCGTCATGGCCTTGGTGGCGGAGAGCTTGGGCGCTGTGCTGCCAAACAGGGTCTGGATGGCTTCCAGCTCCTTGGTATCACCGACCGGGGTGGAAGTACCGTGGGTGTTGATGTAGTCCACGGTGCCGACCTCCTGCATCGCCATCTTCATGCAACGCACCGCGCCTTCACCGCTCGGGGCGACCATGTCGTAGCCGTCGGAGGTGGCGCCGTAACCGGTGATCTCGGCGTAGATGTGGGCACCACGGGCCAGAGCGTGTTCCAGCTCCTCGACCACCAGGATGCCGCCACCACCGGAGATGACGAAACCATCGCGGTCCGCATCATAGGTACGGGATGCCTTTTCCGGGTTGTCATTGTACTTGGTGGAGAGGGCGCCCATGGCATCAAACTGGATGGTGGAGGACCAGTCCAGCTCCTCGCCGCCGCCGGCGAAGATGATGTCCTGCTTGCCAAGCTGGATCAGTTCCAGCGCGTGGCCGATGCAGTGAGCAGAGGTGGCACAGGCGGAGCTGATGGTGTAGTTGACACCCTTGATCTTGAAGGGGGTCGCCAGGCAGGCAGAGGTGGTGGAGGACATGGTGCGCGGCACCATGTAGGGACCCACGCGCTTGACCCCTTTCTCCCGGGCAATGTCAGCAGACTCGGAGGTGTTCTTGCCGGAGGCGCCGCCGGAGCCGACCACGATACCGGTACGCTCGTTGGAGACCTGATCGTCCGGCAGACCGGCATCCGCGATGGCCTGCTGCATGGAGAGATAAGCATAGGCTGCGGCGTCACCCATGAAGCGCATGACCTTGCGGTCGATCAGCTCAGAGGGATCGAGTTTGATGTTACCCCAGACACGGCTGCGCAGGTTGTATTGTTCAAACTGCTCGGAATAGGTGATGCCAGATTTACCTGCTTTCAGGGAGGCCAGCACTTCTTCCTTGTTGTTGCCGATACTGGAGATGACGCCGATACCGGTGATCACTGCTCTTCTCATTAATTCATCTCGTCTGGAAAAACTGGCGCCAAGTCTACCCGCTTTCGGCTGCCAAACTGGTCTGCTTTCACGTAGAATGCCCGCGATCAAGTGACGCGAGCAGAGGAAAACGTGAGTCAAACATCCTTACATCATGCCCAATTAGACTGGAATGAAGCGGGAACTCCGATTTCCAGTGACTTCGGCGATGTCTACTTTTCCAATGATAACGGTCTAAGTGAAAGCCGCTACGTCTTTTTACTGCAAAATGGCCTGCCGGCACGATTCTGCCATCACGACAGTGACAGTTTTGTGGTGGGTGAAACAGGTTTTGGCACCGGCCTTAACTTCCTCGCCACAATGGCCGCCTTTCTGGAACATGGCCCCCAAGCCGGCAACGGCTCGCGTCTGCACTTTATCAGCGTCGAAAAATTCCCTTTGACCAGGGACGATCTGGCCCAGGCCCTCGCCGTCTGGCCCGAGCTGGCCACCTTCAGCGCCGACTTGGTCGCCCAGTGGCCGCTGGCGGTCGAGGGGTGCCATCGCCTGCTGTTTGCAGGGGGACGGGTGCGCCTCGATCTCTGGCTCGGCGACATCAAAGACGCCCTGCCCCAGTGGCCCTGCCCCGCCGATGGCCTCATCGATGCCTGGTATCTGGATGGCTTCTCGCCGGCCAAGAATCCCGAGATGTGGACCCAGGCGCTGTTTGACGATCTGGCCCGCCTCGCCCGACCCAGTGCCAGCGTCGCCACCTTTACCTGCGCCGGCTTCGTGCGCCGCGGTCTGATTGACGCCGGTTTTCACATCAACAAGGTCAGGGGCCATGGCAACAAGCGCACCATGCTGGCCGGTTATCGCCAGGACAAACAAGATGCCCCGAGCCTGGCCCCGTGCTACGCCCGTCCCGCGGGGCGCCCCGGCGAGGTGCTCATCATCGGAGGGGGCATCGCCTCGGCCATGACGGCACTGTCGCTCGTGGAGCGGGGCCGACGCGTCACCTTGTTGTGTGAAGATGACAAGCCTGCGACCGGCGCCTCCGGCAACCGGCAGGGGGCCCTGTATCCGCTGCTGGGCGGCGAACACGATGCCCTGTCACGCTTCTATGCCCTCGCCTTCGGCTTTGCCCGCCAGCGACTGTTGCAGCTGGCCAAACGGCACCCCATCGCCTTCGAGCTGTGCGGCGTGGTGCAGCTGGGCTTTGATGAGAAGTCGGCGCAAAAACTGGACAAGATGGCGCAAGGTCCCTTCCCCACCGAGCTGATGCGCCCCTTGACCGACGCCGAGGTGGCGCAAGCCTGCGGCCTGCCCATGGGCCTTGGTGGCGTCAGCTATCCGTTGGGGGGCTGGCTCTGTCCGGCTGATTTGACCCGTGCCGCCCTCGATGAGGCGCAGGCCAGCGGCCTGCTCCAGCTGGCATATGGCACCCCCATCACCACTGTCGACGAGCACAGCGATGGCTGGCACGTGACCGCGGCCGATGGCCGCCAGTGGCAGGCCCCCAATCTGGTGGTGGCAGCCGGTCATCAACTGCCCGCCCTGCTCCCCTTTGCGGAACTTCCCCTCTACCCGGTGCGCGGTCAGGTGAGCCATGTGCCGACCAACCCGGTGTTGCAGCAGCTCAAGACGGTACTCTGCTATGACGGCTATCTCACCCCTGGCCATGCTGGTTATCACTGCATCGGTGCCAGCTATGGCCGTAACCAGAGCGGCCTGGCCTTCAGCGCCGCCGAGCAGGTTCACAACAAGGCCCGGCTGCACGCCTGCCTGCCGAGTCAGCAGTGGCCAGACGAGGTGGATGTCAGCGGCAATGAGGCCCGGGTCGGGGTGCGCAGCGCCAGCCGGGATCACTTGCCGGTGGTGGGCGCCGTTGCCCGGGTCCAGGCCCTGAGCGAGCTGGAGTCGCTGGCGCTCAAGGCGCGCCCCGAACACCCGCTACCGACCTACCCGGGCCTGTTTGTGCTGGGGGCGCTGGGGTCGCGCGGGCTCTGTTCGGCGCCGCTGTGCGGTGAACTGCTCGCCAGCGAGATCTGCGGCGATCCCCTGCCCTTGGCCACGGATCTGCTGGCCGCCCTGCATCCCGCACGCTACTGGGTGCGCAAATGGCTCAAGGGCAAGCCCGTGCGCTAAGCCCGGTCACAGGCTAAAAGAGAGATAAAGCAAGACGCCGCCAGGGGATCACTCCACTGGCGGCGTCTGCTATCTGGCCTGGTCATCCTCTCATGAGGAAGCGGGGCTATCGTCACGCGCTCAGGGATTGAAGGGCCAGCTCAGCCCCAGTTTGCGACCATGATCGGTCTGCTCGGCGAGCCGGGCGAAGCGGGACTTGGCCTCGGCCAGCAGCGCCTGCCCCTGCAGATCCCCCTGATGGCGCAAGGCTGCGCAATCGTTGCTGCGCGGCAACTGCGACAATTTGAAACCGATGGCACTGGCGGTTTCTTGCACTATGTCCTTGTGACGACTCTCGTAGTCGAGCATGGCGCCGACCATGATGTTCCAGTTTTGCTGCTCGCGCACACTGGCCCGGGACTTGTTGACCCACTCGGGCACCATCACCTTGATGCGCGTCCTCACCGTGACGCCGTTGAGGTTGCAGCGCCCGGCCAGGGGATAGGCCAGCATGGACCAGTCGAGCTGATAGCTGGCCATGCCGAGCCCTTGCTGGCCCACGCTACCCTTGGGGCCGATGCTGGACGCCTGCGCCAGGGCAGCCTGCATGGTGGCGCCCTTGACCTTGTAAAACTGGAAGTCGACCCGGATGTCCGGCTCTATCTTGACCCCGGTATAATGGGCCTGGGTGGCCCCCACCGCGGCGCTCCACAGCAGACTCAGTCCCCAAACCAGGTTGCACAACTTGCCCATGGTGATCTACGCCGCCTCATCGTTGCCATCTGGTGTATGAATATGATGAATAATCAATATATTAATTAACTGGCGCCCTGCGCAAGTCTCATCATGATAGCTGTCGTTCATCTTCGCAACTTGCCGCCCTCTCGATCTCCACATTGCATCATAAAAAATATGTGCGGCATGACCCGCTTTCATCATGTCACGGGTAAAGAGCCGGTCTAGCACCATGATTTGCTGACCTTAATCAACATCACAGACAAGTTTGCTGGTTACATTAGCCTCCACCGAACGAATCCCCACCACAGTGCCGTGCCGCAGGCGTTCAGGGCCGCACTTAGCCTCCATTGACCAACAGGAACCTGGATATGGTTGAACTTATTATTGGCACCCTGGTGACCCTCCTCGTGGGTCGCTGCATCTTCAAGGGCTACTCGGCCACCGGCATACTGCTCAGTGGCGGCTTGCTGCTGCTGGCCATCACGGCCCTGCTCGGCAAACCTGTGCTGCCTGCCAGCGTGCCCAGCACAGGCAACGTGATCACCGACATCTTCGAATATGTCCGTTTCCTGCTCAATAGCCGGGGCGGTGGTCTGGGCATGCTGATCATGGTGCTGTGCGGCTTCGCCGGTTACATGAGCCACATAGGTGCCAACACCATGCTGGTCAAGATCGCGAGCAGACCTCTGGGGGTCATCAAATCCCCTTATGTGCTGCTGGTCGCGGCTTATCTGGTCGCCTGCGCCATGTCCCTGGCGGTGAGTTCGGCCACGGGCCTCGGCGTATTGCTGATGGCGACCCTGTTCCCGCTCATGGTCAACATGGGCATCTCCCGGGGCGCTGCCGCCGCCGTGTGCGCCTCCCCCGCCGCCATCATTCTCTCCCCCACCTCGGGAGATGTAGTGATCGCCGCCCAGGCCGCCAACATGGAGCTGCTCGACTTTGCCTTCAAGCTGACCCTGCCCATTTCGCTGATCGCCATCGCCTGCATGGCGGTCGCCCACTTCTTCTGGCAGCGTTACCTGGATAAGCGATCCGGTGAGGTGAACGAGAAAGTGGCGGCCAGCGATCTCATCACCGACGCCCCCGCCTTCTACGCCATACTGCCGTTTGCCCCCATCATAGGGGTGCTGATCTTCGATGGTAAGCTGGGCCCTCAACTCGACATCGTCACCATCATCGTCATGTGCCTGACCCTGGCCGCGCTGCTGGAGTTGGCTCGCCATCGGGATGGCAAGGGGCTGCTCGATGGCCTGCAGATCTGCTGGCGCCACATGGCCGATGCCTTTGCCGGCGTGGTCATGCTGCTGGTCGGCGCCGGGGTCTTTGCCCAGGGGCTGATGACCATCGGCTTCATCGATACTCTGCTGGCTCATGCCCAGGATCTCGGCACCGGCGGCACTGTCATGATGCTCTCCCTGGTGGTGATCACCACCCTGGCGGCCTTCACCACAGGCTCGGGCAACGCCCCCTTCTACGCCTTCGTGGAGCTGATCCCCAATCTGGCCACCAGTCTTGGCATCAACCCCGCCTATCTGGTCATCCCCATGCTGCAAGCCTCCAACCTGGGTCGCACCATATCCCCGGTGTCGGGGGTAGTGGTTGCCTGTGCGGGCATGGGCAATCTCTCGCCATTCGAGGTGGTCAAGCGCACCTCGGTGCCGGTCGCCGTCGGCCTGGCCGTGGTGCTGATTGCCACTCAGATCATGGTACCCGCCTAAGCTTTCCGCCCGGCCCATTCGAGGGCCGGGCTGGCATCCCCTCCCGCACCTAAGGTAGACTCTCCCCCTTCTTTTTCCCCAAAGGAGGACCGATATGAGTACGACGGTTCAACTTGCCCATTTCAGTGACTGTCACTCCCACTTCGATGGTGCCCAAGTACGTTTCAGCCCACCGGGGCAGGCCCAGTGGCTATGCCAGAGCGGCGGCTATGCCCGTTTGCTGACCCGAGTCAACCAGCTGCGCCGCGAGGCGGCAGCCGCAGGCACTCCCTGTCTGTTGCTCCATGGCGGTGATACCTTCCAGGGCTCACTCTATTTCAACCGCTTCAAGGGTCGCGCCAATGCTGACTTGCTGAGCCTGCTCGCCCCCGATGCCATGGTGCTTGGCAATCATGAGTTCGATCTCGGCAACGGCCCTCTGGTGGAGTTTCTCCGTCAGCTTGATTTCCCCGTGCTCGCCGCCAACCTCGATAGCAGTCAGGAGCCTGCCGACTGCCCGCTCCCGCTGCGGGGCCTGCCGCATCTCCATGATGCCAGCCAGCCCTGGCTGGTACGCGAGCTGGCCGGCGTCCCCTTCGCCCTGCTCGGCATCACGCTTCCCCAGATGGCGGCCATCGCCAACCCGGACGAACATACCCGCTTTCATGGGGTGACTGAGACCTTGACCCGGCACCTTGGCGCGATCCGTGGTCAGGGCATACGCCACATCATCTTGCTCAGTCACCTGGGTCTGGAGCAGGACAAGCTGCTGGCGGCACGCTTCCCCGAGATAAGCCTCATCATTGGCGGTCACACCCACAGCTTGCTTGGGGATCTCGCGGCGCTGGGACTGCCGAGCGAGGGGGATTATCCGCTGATGGTCAATGGCGTGGCCCTGCTCCACGCAGGTCACAGTGCCCAGAGCCTGGGAGTCTGTGAACTCAGCTTCGACGGCCAGGGCCGGGTCATCGCCAGCAAGGGGCAGATAGAGTGGCTGCCCTGGCAACCCTGGCCTTATAGCAGCCCGGTGCCTGCCAATCTGCGCTTCTGCGCGCCAGACGCCCTCATCGAGGATCACATGGTGCGCCGCTACCGCCCCGCCCTCGAAGAGATGGCGGCCAAGGTGGTGACCCAGCTCAGCCAGCCGCTGCTCCATCAACGGATCCCCGATGCCAGACTGCCCCATGGCAGCCAGGTCGCACCGCTGGTTGCCGCCGCCATGCTGGCCGGGGCGCGCGAGCAGGTGGGTCAGGTCGATTTTGCGCTCCACAACGGGGGCGGCGTGCGCTGCTCCCTCGAGCAGGGCCCGCTCACCGAGGCCGACATCGCCGGTCAACTGTTACCCTTCGCCATCCCGCTCACCCTCTATCGGGTGCATGGTCATGAATTGGCAGAAGCGCTGGAGGGCGCCATCGACAATGCCACCGATAATGGCGTGGTCGGCAATGGCAGCGGCAGCTTCCCCTACACCGCCGGGATCCGCTTCCACTATCTGGCTGCCCTGCCCAAGGGCGAGCGTATCCGCCAGCTGGAGTGGGAGGCCGCACCCGGCCACTGGCAACCGGTGGAGGCCAACCATGTCTATCGTGGCGTTTCAAGCGCCTACACGGCGTCCGGCAAGGAGGGCTATACGGCGCTCGCCCGCACCCTGACCCAGCACAACCAGGAGCTGGGCATCACCCTGGCCGATGCGTTTATTCGCTGGGCACGCCAGCACCCCGAGCTGCCCGCCCCGGCGCCGCTGATCCACTACCGGGCTGGCGCTGGGCCAGATTAAGCTGACCCACTCGCTCCTAGCCCAGAGAAACGGATGATTGGCGCAGAGCCAAACGCACACTAACCTGTGATAAGTGGCTGTTTTTAGTTCGAGAATCCCCAAGAGTCGCTCGGCAAGCGGGATTATTTTCTCCCCGACCCGCGCCCCCATTGCATCGGGGGCCCGGGCTCGGCAAGATAGGCCCGCTTTCGCATGCTCAGGCAAAGGATCAAGGCTTCATGAACCACACCATTCGTTTCTCTTCTTCTCGTAATAATCCGCCGCTGCGGCCCCTTGCCGTCTTGCTGACCGGGCTCATCGCCTGTCTGTTTTGCCTGCGCAATCCCCTCTTCTATGACATGGCCCCGGGGTTTGATGCCTCGCTCTTTGCCGTCATGGGCAAGATGTGGAGCGAAGGCGGGGTGCTCTATCGCGACATGATCGACATCAAGGGCCCCATGATCTTTGCCCTGGATGCCCTGGGTTACCGACTGGATGGCTTTCGCGGCATCTGGTTGCTGGAGCTGGCCCTGTGCTGGCTCGGCCTGCTGGCAAGCTGGCAAGCCTTCAATCAGCTTGGACTGTCATTTCAGGCCAGGCTCGGCGCCATGCTGGCGGTGTTGGCACTTTATGGCACCCGTTATTACTACGGCAACATGACCGAGGACTGGACATTCCACCTGGCGCTGATCGCCCAGTGGGCCTTCCTCACCCTGCTGCTGGACAAGGAGTTTCGCTGGTGGCCAGCCCTGGTGGCCGGGCTCACCTTCGCCATCGTCGCCTGGATGCGCGCCAACAACGGCGCCCTCTGGGGAGCCTGGTATCTGACCCTGTTCCTCTGCTGGTGCCTGCGTGAGCAGTGGCGTGATGCCCTGCTGTTGCTGATCTCCAGCCTGTTTGGACTGGCGCTGGTAGGAGGGCCCCTCTATGGCTACTTCCAGCACCATCAACTGCTGGCCGAATTCAGATACTACGCCTTCGATATCTTCTTCGAGGGAAGCTATGGCAACGGCTTCTCCGTCTATGTGGGGGCGGTCGGTCTGCTGCGTACCGGCCTCATCATGCTGCTGCCCGCCTTCGTGCTGCTGATGCTGAGCCGACGTCAGGAGTGGCATCTGCCCGCCCTGTTCGCCACCCTGTTTGGCGTGCTGTTCACCCTGATAGCCAACTCCGTCTCCGGCCATGTGTTTGATCACTATGATGTGCTCTACCTGCAGCTGGGACTGCTGCCACTGGCCTGCCTGCTCGACCGCAGTGAGCGACAGAGCGATCTGATGGGTCTGTTCTGCATCTCGCTGGTGGTGCTCACCGCCAGCTGGCTGCTGGCCCAGCAACTGGTGTTTGGCTGGAGCAACAAGGAGTGGAGCCTGGACAGGGTCAGCGAAGTGCTCGGCACCAGCCTGCTGTGGGCCCTGCCTGTGTTGATCCTGCTCCCCCTGTGGCGGGCCTGGGATGTGCGATCCGCCACTCCCTGGCTCGCCAGCCTGGCCATGCTGGCCCTGATGATCAACAACGCCTGGGAGGGCAGCCAGAAGGGACGCCCCTTCAATGTCGCCGCGCAAGTGCGTGTCGATCGCATCCTGGCCGAGACCACCCCACGGGACAAGATCTGGGTCGATGCCATTCAGCCCCAGTATTACCTCTGGACGGATCGCCAGCCCGCCTCCGCCTATCTCTTCTTCAGCAACGTCAACCCGCCCTATGATGTGCGTGAGCGTGTGCTCCAGGATCTGCAGCGCCAGCAACCCAAGTTCATCATTGCCAAGCCGGAAAAGCTGGCCGAGGGGCTCAAGCCTGCGTCCCCTCCCTCCACCCAGGCCTTCTATCGCTATCTGCAAGACAACTACAGCGAGGTGGATCCCGGCCTCTATCGCCGCCACTGAGCCGATGACAAGGCCCGCCATCCCCCGGTGAGGAGAGCCGCAAGGGGCTGGTCAAGGTACTCCGGGTTGCGGCGCCGGTTGAGATTGGCCCAGGCCCGGATATAAAAAAGGACGCTCATTGGCTACAATGAGCGTCCTTTTTATCTGTCTCATTCACCCGACAGGAGTTTCATGACGGCACTGACCTATCTCGGCGGTTATCCAGAGCCCCTCAAGGCTCAGGTGTTGCAGTTGATCGAGGGCGGCAAGCTCGGCGCATTTCTCGCCAAGCGCTACCCGGACAGCCACAGCATCCAGAATGACAAGGCCCTGCTCGCCTATACCATGGATCTCAAGCACCGCTATCTCAGAAGTTCGGCGCCCCTGGCCAAGGTGATCTTCGATGGCAAGATCAACGTGATCAAGGATGCCCTGGGTCTGCACACCTATGTCAGCCGGGTGCAGGGCAACAAGCTCAAGGCCAAGAACGAAATCCGCATCGCCGCCCTGTTCAAGGCCGCCCCCCCTGCCTTTCTCAAGATGATCGTGGTGCATGAGCTGGCACACATTAAGGAGAAGGATCACAACAAGGCCTTCTACCAGCTCTGCCAGCACATGGAGCCCGACTATCACCAGCTGGAATTCGATCTGCGGCTCTGGCTCACCTGGCGAGACCTGGAGAAGGGCGCCCAGTGAAATATCTGGGTGGCCTGCTGCTATTGCTTGCGCTGCACAGCGCCCAGGCCCTGGAGCGCTGGCAACAGGATGCCTATCTGGTGGCGAGCTTTCATCAGGTGGCACTCAAGCGGGAGTATCAGGACAGGGGGCAGGATCACTTCAACCGCTGGCACGAGCCGGTGCGGATCCGGCTTGTCAATGAAGTTGGCGACAAACCGCTGCAAGCCGAGGTGGTGAACATCCAGGCGGCGCACCTGAGCCATATCACGGGTCACAGCGTGGCGCTGGTGCAGGATCCGGCCAAGGCCAATCTCACCCTGGTGATGACCCGTCGCTCGCAAGTGACCCGCTGGGCCAGGCAGTTGATGGGCCAAAACCCTGCGGTCCAGGCTGCCCTCGCCGATGGCCTGTGCCTCGCCAACTATGCCACCGACCGGGAAGGCGCCATCAGCCGGGCCAGTATCATCATCCCGGTCGATGCCAGTCGCGACAAGGGACGCTTTCTCGATTGCGTGGTGGAAGAGCTCACCCAGGTCATGGGACTGCCCAATGACTCGGACGCCGTCTTCCCCTCCGTGTTCAATGACCGCAGCACCGACAGCTTCCTGACCGGGCTCGACTATCTCCTGCTCAAGATGGCCTACCACCCGGCCTTGAGCCCCGGCATGACTCAAGCCGAGGTAGATGCCGCTCTGCCTGCCGTGCTCAAGAGCCTCAAAACCCAAGGGGACATACAGCAGGCGAACCGCCGGGTACAGGAGCAGAGCCTCAAGCGGTGGGCCGGGCTCTAGGCTCTCCCTCCCCCAACGCCCCCATCGACCAGATCCGGGGACACAGCGTCCAGGCATCCTCATGCTGTCATCTGAGGCGTATCAGGCAGCGCTCGACTCCGGCAACCAGCTCTCGGCGTTTTCCCACACTTCCTGCACCAACTCCTCCACCAGCTCTTTATCTTCCTTGCTGGCCCGGGTGATGTTGAGCGCCATGTTGCTGCCCCCCGCCACCCGCACCTGGATATCGGGGAAGCGGCGGCCCAGCTGTTTGAGCAACTCTTGCTCCAGGGCGGCCATGGTATCGGGGGAGACCTGTTTTTTCCTGTCGATGATGATTTCCAGACGCATAAGCACCTCTCATGTTGATACTGTAATTTTATACAGTGTTTTTGGTGTCTGTAAAGCGCACTCGACGAAAAATGTCAGGGATGAGGATGACGGCCCTGCAGCCACCCATAGACCTCGCGCACCCCGGGCCGCTGGCTGTCGGGGCGAGCCAGCAAGGCATATTCATGATCCGTGCTGAGTATGGGGGCAAAGGGGGCCACCAGCGCCCCTGTCTCCAACTCCTCTGCCACTATGGTGGGATCCCCAAGAGAGAGACCAAAGCCCTGCAGTGCAGCGTTCATCGCCAGATCCAGGGTATCAAACAGCTGCCCTCCCTGAGGCAACCAGGGCGTGTCGACAAAGGCGGCGAACCAGTTCCGCCAATCCCGTCTGTCCGCACTGGCATGCAGTAACGGCAGGGCAAGCAGATCGGTGATGGGGCGTTCAAACAGCCGGTATTTGGCCGCAAAGGCAGGGGCACAGATAGGGGTCAACCGCTCTCGAAACAGCGGCTGGCTGTGAAGCAGCCGGGCCTGAGTGGGTTGATAGACGATGGCGAGATCGAACGGCTCGCGGGCAAAGTCGATGCCGTGACTGTGGCTGCCGCGTACCTCGACCGCCTCCCCCTCGAAATCTTGCAAGCGGCGCAGCAACCAGCGGCTGGCACAGGAGGGCACCTTGATACTGATCGCCTGTTGCCGTGGCAAGGTTTGCAGAGCGCCCAGCCCCTCCCCCATGCGGGCCAGCCCCTCGCTGACGAAGGGCAGCAGCCGTTCGGCGGCCGGCGTGAGACTCAGGCAGCGGGTACCACGCAGGAAGAGGAGATGACCAAGGCGCGCCTCCAGCTGGGCTATCTGCTTGCTCACGGCACCTTGACTCACGCACAGCTCATCGGCCGCCAGGGTGAAACTCAGGTGACGGGCTGCGCACTCGAATACTTGCAAACCATACAGGGGCAACTGACTACGGGGCAGAGTCGTTAACATACAAGCCTCCATGCTTGAGAAAAACTCATGCGTACCATGCCGAATAATCCTTTGCCGGACAAGGGCCCAGAGGGCTAAAAGAGAGACATCTTTCACACATTCAGGTGACGGCACCATGTCTTCTCCCCGCATCATCAGCAAATTGCCCCAGGTGGGTACCACCATCTTCAGCGTGATTGGGGATCTGGCCGCCCGCCATCCCAGCATCAATCTCTCTCAGGGGGCGCCGAGCTTCCCCTGTGACCCCGACTTGATCCGGGTCACCCACGAGGCGATGCTGGCCGGTGAAAACCAATATGCGCCCATGACGGGACTGCCCGAGTTGCGCGAACAACTGGCGGCCAAGATAGCGACCAGCTATGGCCACACCTATGATGTCGGCGAGGAGATCACCATCACCGCCAGCGCCAGCGAGGCCCTGTTCTGCGCCATCACGGCCCTGGTCCACCCCGGTGATGAAGTGATCATGTTCGAGCCGGCGTTTGACAGCTATCGCCCCATGATCCAGTTGCAGGGCGCCACCCCCGTGGTCATCGCCCTCAAGGCACCGGACTTCACTATTCCCTGGGATGAGGTGGCGGCCCGCATCAGCCCCCGCACCCGCATGATAGTGCTCAACACCCCCCATAACCCGACCGGCACCATCTGGCAGGCGGCGGATCAAGAGCGGCTCGCCCGCCTGGTGCGCGGCACCGACATCATCATTCTCTCCGACGAGGTCTATGAGCATGTGGTATTCGATGGCGCCCTGCACCAGAGCGTGATCCGTTACCCCGAGCTGATTGAGCGCTCCGTCGCCGTCTTCTCCTTTGGCAAGACCTTCCATGTCACCGGCTGGCGAGTGGGTTACTGCGTGGCGCCCCGTCCGCTGATGGAGGAGATCCGCAAGGTGCACCAGTTTGCCATGTTCGCAGCAGACACCCCCATGCAGTACGGCTTCGCCCATCTGTTGCAGCAACCGGCTCACTATCAAGGGCTGGCGGCCTTCTACCAGCAAAAACGGGATCTGCTGGTCTCGGCCCTGGCCGAGTCACGCTTTACCCTCTTGCCCTCGGCGGGCAGCTTCTTCATGCTGGCCAGCTACGAGCGGATAAGCGACGAAGCAGACAGCCTGTTCGTACAGCGGCTGATCCGCGATCACGGGGTCGCCACCATTCCGGTCTCGGCCTTCTATCACGACGGCACGGATCAGCGGGTCATTCGCCTCTCCTTCTCCAAGGATGACGACACCCTGCTGGCGGGCGCCGAGCGCCTGTGCGGCGTCTAGGAGGCACCATGGATTCAGTGCGCGTCGCCGTGTTGCAAATGGTGTCCGGGGATTGCCTCGCCACCAACCTGACCCAGGCAGAGGCCCTGTTGCGCCAGGCTGCGGCCGAGGGGGCCGAGTTTGCCCAGTTGCCGGAATATTTCTATCTGATGCCCGGCGATGAGCAGGCCAGGGTTGCCCTTGCCGCCCCCGAGGAGCGCCACCCTCTGCTGGCCTGGGTGAAAGATCTGGCCCGGGAACTTCACATCTGGATCCTGGCAGGCACCCTGCCGCTGGCAAGCCAGGAACCTGGCAAGATGCACAACAGCAGCCTGCTCATCGACCCGCAAGGGGCGCTCGCCACTCGCTATGACAAGCTGCACCTGTTTGGGTTTTCCACCGAGCAGGAACACTATGACGAAGCCACGACCATGAGCCCGGGCCAGACGGTGGTGAGCCACGCGCTGCCTTGGGGTCAGCTTCGCCTTGGGATCTGTTACGATTTGCGCTTCCCCGAGCTATTCCGGCTCGGGCCTGCGCCCGATTTCATCGCCCTGCCCGCCGCCTTCACCCACACCACGGGACAGGCGCACTGGGAGCTGTTGCTGCGGGCTCGGGCGGTGGAAAACCTGGCCTTCGTGCTGGCATCGGCTCAGGGTGGAGATCACCCGGGCGGACGCCGCACCTTCGGCCACAGCATGATCATCGATCCCTGGGGCCGGATCCTGGCCCGGATCGAAGAGGGTCAGGGCATGGCCATCGCCACCCTGGATCTGGCCGCCCAGCGCACACTGCGTCGCCAGTTACCGGCCCTCCATCATCGCAAGATAAGCGTCGGCCCATAGAAGCCGACCCCTGTTCACTACTCACGACTATGCGCATGACGCCACACTCAAGGGATTGACCATGAAACTCAACGCAATAATGATGCTGATCGCGCTGGCCGCCACAGGCCAGGCCGCCGCCAAACCCCTGGTGATCGCCACCGATGCCACCTATCCCCCTTTCGAAATGGTCGACAGCAGCGGCAAGGTTGGCGGCTTCGAAGTCGAATTGGCCCACGCCCTGTGCGCGGCCATGAAGGCCGAGTGCGAGGTGATTAACCAACCCTGGGATGCCCTGCTGCCGGGCCTGCAGGTACGTAAATACGACGCCATCATGTCCTCCATGAACATCACCGATGAGCGCCGTCAGAAGGTCGACTTCAGCAAGGTCTACTACATGATGCAAAACCGCTTCGTGGGGCGCAGCGACAAAGCTGCCGACTTCAGCGAGGATCCGGCCCACTTCAAGGGCAAGGTGATCGCCGTACAGGAAGGCACCCCGCAGGATAACTTCATCACCGCCCGCTACGGCGACGTGGCCAGCATCAAACGCTACGTCAATGCCCAGTCTCCCATGCTGGATCTGCAATCTGGCCGCGCCGACTACACCTTCGGCAACATGGTGCAACTCAAGGTCGGCTTCCTCGACAAGGAGATGGGCAAGCAGTTTGAATTCGTGGGTCCCCAGTTCAATGGCACTCAGGACAAGATCCTGGGTGAAGGGGTGGCGGTGGCGCTGCGCAAAAACAACGACAAGCTCAAGGGGGAATTTGATGCCGCCATCGATAGCGTCAAGGCCGATGGCACCTTCGACAAGCTGCTCCAGAAGTATCAGCTCGAAAATCTGCTCTGATGGCAGACTGCGGCTGCCCACGAAGAGATAAAAAGGGCGACCCT
Source organism: Aeromonas rivuli (assembly GCF_000820045.1). Classification (GTDB taxonomy): domain Bacteria; phylum Pseudomonadota; class Gammaproteobacteria; order Enterobacterales; family Aeromonadaceae; genus Aeromonas; species Aeromonas rivuli. Next base: position 39,852 of record NZ_CDBJ01000062.1, read on the forward strand.
GGGTCGCCCTTCAGATTGAAGGCAGGCCAGCGGCCTCCCTTCATCCCTGCCGCGCCTTGAAGCGCGGATTGCTCTTGCAGAGCACGAACAACTTGCCACGGCGGCGCACAACCTGACAGTCCGGGTGACGCGTCTTGGCCGATTTGAGGGATGCGAGAACCTTCATGCCGCCCCCTGCTTGCCGAGGAAAGCACCAAAACGCTGACCGAAGCGAGCAACTTGCCCCTCGGTGCCCACCTGCTTCTGCTTGCCGGTGTAGAACGGATGGGACGCGCTGGACACATCCAGCGTCAGATAAGGGTACGCCTGACCATCCTGCTCCCAGACCTGGGTGCGATCCGTCTTCAGGGTGGAGCCCACCAGGAAATAGGTGTTGGCCGTCACGTCGTGAAATAGCACCTTGCGGTACTCGGGATGCATATTGGGTTTCATAATCGCCTCAACTGTTATGTTATAACGAAACATAAACTACCCCAATCAAGAACAGTTATCAATAGCCATCAAGCATTTTGCACCAGCAAACCATCGGGGAGCCGTCAAGCCGGACCGCCCCGAGCTATTTCGACAGATCATGCAGAATCCAGAAAAGAGAAAAGAGAAAAGAGAAAAGAGAAAAGAGAAAAGAGAAAAGAGAAAAGAGAAAAGAATAACGAACGCAGCATGCCCATCGGCCACGAGAACTGGCAAACCGCAGCGAAGAGGATGAAGGGATAGATTCCCGTGATGACAACGGGAGCGATGGCGAGTCGGTCTGGAGCCGACACTGCCATCCTCGCCTATCAGCTGGCCACGCGCTGGCAGCCGAATGCAAAAAGGCCCGTCAGTGACGGGCCTTTTTGTCTTGGACAGGGAAACGAAAGCCCTGACCCAATCGATTCTTCGATCAATGATGGTGCGGAAGGAGAGACTCGAACTCTCACGCCTAGGGCGCCAGAACCTAAATCTGGTGCGTCTACCAATTTCGCCACTTCCGCAAAGCTGACTTTGTACTGCTCGCACCCTGCTAAACGCGGAAGATACCAACAGACAACAATAATGGGGTGGCTGATGGGGCTCGAACCCACGACAACCGGAATCACAATCCGGGACTCTACCAACTGAGCTACAGCCACCACTGAAAACATCTGACCATGCTTGCCGCAGCAAGATGGTGCGCCCTGCAGGATTCGAACCTGCGACCCACGGCTTAGAAGGCCGTTGCTCTATCCGACTGAGCTAAGGGCGCATTTTGCTCAACTACCCTCTATGTGTCAGCACCATGGATTGGGCATACATAAAGCATTGTCGATAAAAATGGTCGGTGATAAAGGATTCGAACCTTTGACCCTCTGGTCCCAAACCAGATGCGCTACCGGGCTGCGCTAATCACCGAGATACTTCACTTAACTTGCAGCCAACAGCTTATCTGCGATAAGGCTGATGGGCAACGGGCGGGCATCATACCCAAGCGCTCGAGCCAGCGTCAACGAATTTTTCCATCAATAAATTCAAGTGTCTACTTCTTGCCCGCCCGCATCGCGCCGCTAACATCCCGGATAAAAAAATGCGACAATGCGCACAGTTGAACCCATGGTGAGTGAAGAACGATGTCTGCCAAAATCATTGACGGAAAACAGGTTGCGCAAACGATTCGCAATCAGGTAGCAACCGAAGTCCAGCAGCGGCTCGCCGCCGGACAGCGTGCCCCCGGGCTCGCTGTGATACTGATAGGGGCCGATCCCGCCTCCCAGGTCTATGTCGGCAGCAAGCGCCGCGCCTGTGAGGAAGTAGGATTCATTTCCCGCTCCTACGATCTCAGTGCCGAGGCGAGTCAGGACGAGCTGCTAACCCTGATTGACCAGTTGAACCAGGACCCCGAGGTCGATGGCATCCTGGTACAGCTGCCGCTGCCCGCCCACTTCGACACCACCCAGGTGCTGGAGCGGATCCGTCCCGACAAAGACGTCGATGGTTTCCACCCCTATAACGTCGGCCGACTGGCACAGCGCATTCCCGCCCTGCGCCCCTGCACACCCAAGGGCATCATGACGCTGATCGAAGCCACCGGCGTCAAGACCCATGGTCTGCACGCCGTGGTGGTGGGGGCATCCAATATCGTCGGTCGCCCCATGACCCTCGAGCTGCTGCTGGCCGGTTGCACCACCACGACCTGCCACCGTTTCACCCAGGATCTTGAGACCCAGGTTCGCCGCGCCGATCTGCTGGTCGTCGCCGTCGGCAAACCGAACTTCATCCCGGGCGAGTGGGTGAAGCCTGGCGCCCTGGTGATCGATGTGGGCATCAATCGCCTCGCCGACGGCAGCCTGGTGGGTGACGTCGAGTTCGCCACCGCCCGCAGCCATGCCGCCTTTATCACCCCGGTTCCGGGCGGCGTCGGTCCCATGACGGTGGCCAGTCTGATGGAGAACACCCTGATAGCCTGCCGTGACTACCACAGCTAAGCACCCAGGCTCTGAATAACAGAAGGCAGGCCCAGGCCTGCCTTCTCTCTTTGCACATCTTGCACATCCCTCGCCCGCCAACCGCTCAGCCTCACTGCGTCACTTTCTTCGATGCACCTCGGCGCTGCGTCCGAAATGATCCTGTAACGCCGCCAGCACCCGCCGCACCTTGTGAGACACCTCTCGTTCAGGCGTGATGGCATGCAACGCCATGGTCGCCATCCGGTGATCGGGAAGCACCTCCTGCAGGCGTCCTTGCGCCAGATCGTCAACCACCTCGGTCTCGGGCAACAGGGCAATGCCCTGCCCCGCCAGGGCGAACTGGCGCAGGGGCAGCACGTTGTTGCACTGCACCCTGGGAGCGAACCGCAGCGGCTGCGGCACCCCCTGTTCATCCGGCAGGGTCAAACCAGCCCCGGGCAGATCGGTCAATAGCCAGTCATGACTCGTCAACTCCGCGAGGCGAGTCGGCACCCCACGCCGGGCCAGGTAGGCCGGTGATGCACACAGCAGCATGCGCGTCTCGCCGAGGCGACGGGCCACCAGACTCGAATCGGCCAGGGTACCGACTCGCAGTGCCACATCGATGCGCTCTTTGAGCAGATCACGCTTCTCGTCATCGGCGATGATGATGAGGCGCAAACCGGGATGCGCCTGCAACAGGGGGGAGAGCGCCTGGGCCAGGGGCAGACCCGCCATGCCCACGGGGGCCGTTATCCTCACCTCCCCCATCAGGCTGTCGCGCACCTCCCCAAGCCGCAGTTCGGTCTGAGCCAGGGTCTGGCGCAGGGACTGACAACCCTGCCACACCACCTCTCCCGCCTCGGTCAGATCGAGACGGCGCGTGGATCTGTGCAACAGGGTGAGGCCAAGCAGGGTCTCGAGCTGGCTGATATGCTGGCTGACCGCCGAGGGCGTCATGCCCAGGGCCTTGGCTGCCTCCGTCATGGTCCCCGCCTCCACCACGGCGGCGAAGATGGCATAGCGTTTAAGCTGCTCCATTGTTAAGCCCTGCTTATGAGTGAGTGAATATTTTACCAGATTATTAAATCACACCGGGAGGCGTAGGCTAGCCCTATCTTAATAGCGCAGGAGAGTTTCCCATGAAGATTGCCCTGATAGGCGCCACTGGTTTTGTCGGCCGTGCCATCCTCGAGCAAGCCATTGCCCGTGGTCACAGCGTCACAGCCATCGTCCGTGACACCAGCAAGATTGCTCCCCATCCGCAGATCCAGGTGATGGGGGTGGATGCGCAGGATCCCCAGGCATTGGCGTTGGCGATCGCAGGCCACGATCGGGTGATCAGCGCCTATAACCCGGGCTGGGCCACCCCGGACATCTATGAACAATACCTCACAGGGGCCGCCGCCATCGTGCAGGCGACCAAGGCGGTAACAGGCTGGCTGCTGGTGGTCGGCGGTGCCGGCAGTCTGGAAGTGGCCCCCGGGGTACCGCTGGTCGATACCCCCGAGTTTCCGGCCGAATGGCGCCAGGGGGCCCTGGCGGCTCGCGATGGGCTCGTCGCACTGCGCAGCGAGTCTGAGCTCGACTGGCGCTTCGTCTCCCCGGCCGTCATGCTGGTGCCGGGGGAGCGCACTGGTCAATATCGGTTGGGGAGCGATCAGGTGTTGTTCCTGGAGGATAAACCGGCCGAGATCTCTGTCGGCGATCTGGCCGATGCCATCCTCAATGAGGCCGAGCACCCAGTCCACCTGCGCCAGCGCTTCACCCTGGGCTACTGAACCCGCCCATGGAGCGCGATATGCGCTCAATAAAAGAGTAGGGAGGCCATGGCCTCCCTACTCTTTTTCCATCAGACAAGCTGGCTCATGTCGCCCGACACCAGCGGTTGCGTCCCGTCTGTTTGGCCCGATAGAGCGCCAGATCGGCGTCGGCCAGCAGCTCACTCAGGCTCTCCCCTGGAGAGGCCTGCCGCAAGCCGCCGCTGATGGTGACCCGCATTGCCTGCACCAGGGGACGATCTGCGACCCCCTGGATCAGGCGATCGGCCTGCTCCGCCAGCTCGCTCTCCCCTCCCGGCGGGAGCAAGACGGCAAACTCCTCGCCGCCCATGCGCCCGAGCAGGGCCCGGGGTGGCAGTAATCCCTCGAGTCGTTGGCAAAGCTGCACCAACACGGTATCCCCCGTGGGATGACCGTGTTCATCATTGATCTTCTTGAAGAAATCAACATCGAGCAGCAACAGGGCTCCACCTTCACGCTCCAGACGTTGCTCGGTCGCCTCGCTGAAGGCGCCGCGATTGAGCACCCCGGTCAGATGATCATGACTCGCCACTTGCTGCAGGCGGGCGAACAGCTGATCCCGCTCGGCCACGGCGCAGGCCGTGGTGATGGCACTCAGGGCCAGTATGGAGATACCGGTACGAAAGGAGTAAACGGTGGCCGCGTCCTTGCTCCACTGATGCAGCAGCTGGTCATCGAGCACGGTGAACATATAGAGGGAGGCGGCGCAGGTGGCCAGACAGGTAAAGAAGCGGTTGCCAGAGAGGGCCAGCCAGATGAGGGCGGGCACCGGCAACACCAGCAGACCGGGGCCCCCCAGATGCTTGTCGAGCAGCAGGATCAACAGCAAGAAGAGCAATGCCGGAACAAGATAGCGGCGGTCGCGCCACATCTCCTGGCGACATTGCCGCCAGGAGCCTGGCAACGTCAACAGGCTGGGTAATAACACCGAGAAGTTAATCAGCTCGGCCAAATACCACATGATGGTGCTCTTCCAGCCGGTCGAACTGCCCAGCCAGACCACGGCGGCGCCGCCACACAGAGCCCCGGCCAGGATGGCGGGTTGGCAATGGAGCATCAGTCTGGGGATCGCCGTGGCGCTGATCAGGCCTTCGGGACCCCACCCCTGACGACGCAGGCTGAGCCAGGCGATGGCGACGGTGAGAATATTGGCGCCGTTGAGCAGCAGACTCTTGCGCCAGGGGGTGCCATAACAGGCATCGACCAGCAGGAAGCCAAGCAGCGCCACCAGCAGATGCACCAGCCCAGCCCTGGGATAGTAACGCAGCAAGATGCCAACCAGGGCGGCATTGGCGGGCCAGAGCAGGGAGAAGCTGCTGCCACCGCGCGCGGCCACCCCGATCCAGGTGAGCAGGGCACTGATCAGCAGCAGGCACATCAGGGCAGCAAACTCGCGGCCTAGACGTGATCCAGTCTGGAGTGAGGGGCTGGCCGGCCCGGGATCAATAGACAAGAGGATCTCCCTGCGTGGCAAATGAGCCTCGATACTAAGGGAGTGAGCGCCCGACGCCAAGCCAAGAGTGGTTTGGTGTTGCAATAGAACAGTATTAATACCGCAAAACCGAACTCTATTTCGATTTTTGTCTATAACTAAGAATTATTTGTTGTTTTGCCATCTAAATCCGAAGGGATAGCATCCTTCCAACCCAAATGGCGCCGCGCTCTGCGACGCTGTCATCCCAGGATCCCAGTTGGAGGTGCTCATGGTATTGCTTTCCCCCCTGTGTGACTCACGTCATGCTTCCAACGCAGTGCTCTCCCCTGCGCCCCGGCCAGTCAATGACTCATCCGCGCCCATTGCGCCAACCAGCAGTCTGCCCACCCTGGATTACGGCCAGTTGTTGCCGGGATCCCCGCACCGGGACCAGGCCCTCATGGCGCTGCGCCGGGCGGCGCGCGACCCCGGCTTCTTCTATCTGGAGAACACCGGGCTGGATCTGGGCCAGCAGACCGAGCTACTGGCCCTGGCAGCCCGGCTCTTTGCCCTGAGCGATGCCCAGAAGCAAGAGGTGCAGATGGTGCACTCCCCCCACTTTCGCGGCTACAACCGGGTGGGGGTCGAGCTGACCCGGGCCCGCCCGGACTGGCGTGAGCAGTTCGACATCATGGCCGAAGAGCCCTGCCTGCCCGATGCCCTGTTGCACCACCCCTGGCAAGGATTACAGGGCCCCAACCTGTGGCCCTCCGCTCTGCCCGAACTCAGGGGGGCCCTGCTGGGCTGGCAGGCGCAGTTGACCCTGATTGGATTGACCCTGATCCGCGCCTTCGCAGAAGCCCTGGCGCAACCGGCCGATGCCTTCGATGAGAGCTTGAGCCCGCTCCCCTATCGCCATACCAAGCTCATCCACTACCCGGGACGGGACGAGGATGACGGTCAGGGGGTGGGTGCCCACAAGGATCCCGGCTACCTCACGCTCCTGCTGCAAGATAGTCACGGCGGACTCGAGGTCCTGACCGAACAGGGGTGGACACCGGCGCCCCCCCGAGCGGGAGCCTTGCTGGTCAATATCGGTGAACTGCTGGAACTCGCCTCGAACGGTTACCTTAAGGCCACCCTGCATCGGGTGGTCAGCCCGCCCCCGGGGGTGTCGCGCCTCTCCTGTGCCTTCTTCATGGCGGCCCGGCTCGATGCCGCTGTGCCCTTGCTGACGCTGCCCCCTCCCTCGCGGCCGAGGCGACAGGGCTCCAGAGCGATCCGGACAACCCGCTCTTTTATCAGGTGGGGGAGAACGTGCTCAAGGGACGACTGCGCTCCCACCCGGATGTGGCGGCCCGCCACTATGCCACCCCACCGGCCCGGGAGCCCCAGCGGCGAACGCCCGCATAACCGGCCCCCTTATCCCCTTATGGCGATCGGTCGCCACAAGGACACCCCATTCACCCTGCGCAGCCGCGCCCAGGGCTATAAGAGGCCAGCCCACTGGCCATGACGGAGAGATGATGAAATTCAAGACCATGAGCGTACACAGCGGCCAACGGCTCGATCCCCAGACCGGCGCCCTGACGACCCCGCTCTATCAGAGCAGCACCTTCAGCTATTTCACGGCCCAGGCTGGCAAGGAGCGGTTCGCCGGGCAAGCGCCAGGCTACATCTACAGCCGCTTCGCCAACCCCACCACCGCCGAGCTGGAGGTGAAACTCGCCGCCCTTGAGGGTGCTGACGAGGCATTGGTGGTCGCGAGCGGCATGGCGGCGGTGAGCGCCATTCTCTATGCCCTGGCCGACAGCGGGGACGAGGTGGCCTATGTCGGTCCCCTCTATGGTGGCACCGAGGCCTTCCTCAAGCAGACCTTCAGCCGCGCGGGTATCCGCATCACCGGCTATGACAGCGACCGGGATCTGCTGGCCAATATCCACCCGGGCACCAAGTTGGTACTGTTCGAAACCCTGACCAATCCCACCCTCAAGCTGGTGGATCCCCGCATTGTGGTCGACGCCGCGCGCAGGGTCGGTGCCCTCACCGTCTGCGACAACACCTTCCTCACCCCCTATCTGCTGCGCCCCCTTGAACTGGGTATCGACATCGTCATGCACAGCGGCACCAAGTATCTCGGCGGCCACGGCGACATCATCGCCGGGGTGGTGGCCGCCCGCCACGAACTGATGGCACGCATCCGCACCGTGGCACTCAAGCACCTGGGCTCCCCCATCGGCCCCCAGGAGGCTTACTTGCTGCAACGGGGGGTCAAGACCCTGCCCCTGCGCCTGGATGCGCACCTGCACAACGCCCAGCGGGTGGCCCAGTTCCTGGCCGCGCACCCTGGCGTCAAGAAGGTGATCTATCCGGGCCTCGCCGATCATCCCGGCCATGGGGTGCTGGGAGAGATCGCCACAGGTTACGGCGCCATGATCAGCATAGAGCTGGAGGGGGGCTTCCCCCGCTGTGCCCGCCTGCTCGATCAGTTGCAGCTCTTCGTGCAGGCGGTGAGTCTGGGGGATCTGGAGAGCCTGGCCTGTCACCCGGCCAGCACGACTCATGCCGCCATGGATGAGACCAGCCGAGTGGCCGCCGGGGTCAACGATGACCTGATCCGGCTGAGCATAGGGGTCGAGGATGCCGATGACTTGATTGCCGACCTGGCCGCGGCCCTGGCCCACACGTGAACTTGAACTTGAACTTGGCGTCATGATGGCCAGCCACAGATAGCAGAAGGGAAGGCAGCTGCCTTCCCTTCTTGTTTCGAGCACGCTAGCTCAACGGCTCTCGCGTTTCATCCAGAGAGCCGGTGGCTGCCATCCCTTAGCCACGGGCCAGCAGGATGCGTAGCATGCGGCGCAGCGGCTCGGCGGCGCCCCACAGCAGCTGATCACCGACCGTGAAGGCGGCCAGGTATTCCGGGCCCATGTTGAGCTTGCGCAGGCGGCCAACCGGTATGTTGAGGGTGCCGGTCACCGCGGCCGGGGTCAGCTCGCGGGCGCTGATGTCGCGCTCGTTGGGGATCACCTTGACCCAGTCATTGTGGCTGGCCAACAGGGCTTCAATCTCGGCCAGCGGCACATCTTTCTTGAGCTTGATGGTGAAGGCCTGGCTGTGGCAGCGCAGGGCGCCAATGCGCACGCACAGACCGTCGACGGGCACCGGGGCCGCCTCGATGCCGAGGATCTTGTTGGTCTCGGCCTGACCCTTCCACTCTTCCCGGCTCTGGCCGTTGTCGAGTCTGGTGTCTATCCAGGGGATCAGGCTGCCAGCCAGGGGCACACCGAAGTTGTCCACCGGCAAGTCGCCGGAGCGGGTCTTCTCGGTGACCTTGCGCTCGATATCCAGAATGGCGGAAGCGGGATCCGCCAGCTCGACCGCCACTTCATCACGCAACATCCCCATCTGGGTGATCAGCTCGCGCATGTGACGGGCACCGCCACCCGAGGCTGCCTGGTAGGTCGCCACGCTCACCCACTCCACCAGATCGGCCTTGAACAGACCGCCCAGGGCCAGCAACATCAGGCTGACGGTGCAGTTGCCGCCGACGAAGGTCTTGGTGCCGGCCTCCAGCGCCTGGGCTATCACATCGCCATTGACCGGATCCAGGATGATGACGGCCTCTTCTTCCATGCGCAGGGAGGAGGCGGCATCAATCCAGTACCCCTGCCAACCGGCGGCTTTCAGGCGCGGATAGACATCCTTGGTGTAGTCGCCGCCCTGGGCCGTGATGATGATCTCCTGCTCGGCCAGCGCCGCTATGTTGAAGGCATCCTGGAGCAGACCGGCATCGACGCCGAAGTTGGGGGCGGCCTCACCGGCCTGGGAGGTGGTGAAGAAGGTGGGTTGAATGTGCGCAAAATCCTGCTCTTCCTGCATTCGACTCATCAGGACAGAGCCCACCATGCCACGCCAACCGACCAAACCTACTTTTTTCATAATGTCCTACCCTGGATAACGACTTGATAGTGCGGAGCCTCTATCGTTCCGACCCGGGAGGCGTTCGCCTCCTGACGCCACGGTGGCGCCATATAGATCCTGAACAGATAAAATTCTGCTGCGAAAAATGTGTCTATCCACATTACGGATTGTGGCGAGGGACGCAAGTCGATTTGCGCAATATTCCCTGCCGTTTGCTGCAATATCAAGCGATGAGGCCCGGGGAGGCGCCTCTCCTTGGCAAGCGCGATCCGGCTCTGGCAATATGAGTCCCAACGGCCATCGCGCCCGGCGGGGACGACCCCGCTGCCTGACCGCTGGCAGGGACGACCCTGCCCCCTGATGGATACCCCTTTTATGCCCTGGATATTGCTGCTCATCGCCGGTCTGTTCGAGGTCGCCTGGGCCATTGGCCTCAAATACACCGACGGCTTCAGCCGCCCCCTTCCTACCTTGCTGACCCTCGCCGCCATGGGGGTGAGCGTCTTGTTGCTGGCCCTGGCGGTCAGGCACCTGCCCCTTGGCACCGCCTACGCCGTCTGGACCGGCATAGGCGCAGTCGGCACAGTGCTGATGGGGATCTGGCTGTTTGGCGAGCCCGCCACGGCGGCGCGACTGTTCTGCCTGGCGCTCATCATCGGCGGCATACTGGGTCTCAAGGCCATCGGCTAACTGGCCCTCCTCTGGGTCCCGGATTGGCAGCCAATCAGCGCTTTCTCTATCCGGGCCCCTGGCATCATCTCCAGCAAGCCGGCGATCAGCCGATCGCCGGCCTCCTGCAAGGCAGCCAGCGGCATCTCCGGCAGACTCTCCAGAATGAACCACATCTGCTCAGACTCCACACTGAGTCGGGTTCTGACACCCTGCCGCCAATTCCAGCGGCGACAGGTCACCCCCTTGTCGTCCCGCCAGACGACCTCCCCCGGCTCGGGTGTTTCCTGCGCAGGCAACCCCCCTTTCATGGTGTCAAACCGTTCGCTGCCATCGGCAATCACCAGACGGGGCACCCCCTCATAGGCCACCAGATTTTCCCCTCCGACCGGAATGGCATACTCGATGCTAATGGCGTTGTAGAGATCGACGATAGGATCGATGCTAGGCAGTGTCCCCTCCCGCAGCACTCTCTTTCGCAGGGCTTCTGCCGAGCAAGGGGTGCGTTGTGGTTTGGCACCGAACCGCCTGAACACCTCGGCCCACGCCGACAGATGAGCGTGCGCCCAGGGCGCACCTCCCGCCGCGACGGACTGGCAGGCCCGCTTTAATGCCTGGGCACCCACGCTCATATCGGTGATGGCGGCCGCATCGACCTGGATGCTGAGGGCTCTGAAGCCGGGCGCCAGCGTGGTGATGTCAGACCCCACTCGCGGTGTCATGGATGGCATAGGGACTCCCAATTCGTGATCAACGGCCGAGCCGATAGAGGAATAGTGAAGGCGAACAACTTGTCGCAGCAGCAATGGGCGCTATCACGCCCTGTTCACCCGGCAAAACGTGGCAGCATGATGCGCAACGGCCAGACATAATGAAATCTACTTTTTCTTAATATCATTAAGAATTTCTAATGATGGTCAGGCAGGCTCGCACTTGTCGCTCGCCACAACAGGCGCAACACCCTTGTCCACTCCCCTTTCAGGCACTGAAAAGAGCGCGGACAGCGCCATTGTCTAGGCCGCATCTCTTGCGACTCATGCTATTATCTGCGACCAAACATGAGCCAATAAAAATCAGGATATCGTGATGACAGACCACACTTTTATTCCCGGCAAGGACGCGGCGCTGGAAGACTCCATCGAGCGCTTCCAGACCAAATTGCAGGCCCTGGGGTTTGATATTGAAGAGGCCTCCTGGCTCAACCCCGTGCCCAATGTCTGGTCCGTGCACATCCGGGACAAGGAGTGCGCTCTTTGCTTTACCAACGGTAAAGGGGCCAGCAAGAAGGCGGCCCTGGCCTCGGCGCTTGGCGAGTACTTCGAGCGTCTCTCCACCAACTACTTCTTCGCCGACTTCTATCTGGGCCAGCAAATCGCCGATGGCGACTTCGTGCACTACCCCAACGAGAAGTGGTTCCCCATCGAGGGCGATCACTTCCCGGCGGGTCTGCTCGACGACTTCACCCGTCACTTCTACAACCCGGAAGGGGAAGTGACCGCCGACATGCTGGTGGACCTGCAATCCAACAACGAGGAGCGCGGCATCGTCGCCCTGCCGTTCGAGCGCCAGTCCGATCATCAGACCGTTTATATTCCGATGAACATCATCGGCAACCTCTATGTCTCCAACGGCATGAGCGCCGGCAACACCAAGACCGAGGCCCGCACCCAGGGGCTGTCCGAGGTGTTCGAGCGTCACGTGAAAAACAAAATTATCGCCGAGGCCATCAGTCTGCCGGAGATCCCGGCGGAGGTGATCGCCCGTTACCCCGGCATTGCGGCCTCCATCGCCGCCCTTGAGGCCGAAGGCTACCCCATCTACAGCTTCGATGCCTCCCTGGGCGGTCGCTATCCGGTCATCTGCGTGGTGCTGCTCAACCCGCGTAACGGCACCAGCTTCGCCTCCTTCGGTGCCCACCCGCGCTTCGAAGTCGCGTTCGAGCGTACCGTCACCGAGCTGCTGCAAGGCCGTGGCCTGAAGGATCTGGATGTCTTCGTCGCTCCCTCCTTTGATAACGAGCAGGTGGCGGATCACCACAATCTGGAGACCCACTTCATCGACTCTTCCGGTCTCATCAACTGGGATCTGTTCAAAGAGGAGTCAGACTTCGAGTTCGCCGACTGGGATTTCCGGGGCACCTCCCAGCAGGAGTTCGATCACCTGATCGGCATCTTCCACGAGCTGGAGCAGCCGGTCTACATCGCCGACTACGAGCACCTGGACGTCTACGCCTGCCGCATCCTGGTACCCGGCATGTCCGACATCTACCCGGCCGAAGACTTGCTGCTGGCCAACAACAACATGGGCGCCAACCTGCGGGAAGTGATCCTGGCCCTGCCGTCCCTGACGTGGGACGCCGAGCAGTACATGGCTTTCTACGATCAGCTGGAAGAGGAAGGTCACGACGAGCGTACCCGGGTGCGCGAGCTGCTTGGCATCGCTGCCGCCAAGGGCACCGCCCTGCACACCCTGCGCATCGGTGAACTCAAGGCCATGCTGGCCCTGGCCGCAGGCGAATTGGAGACGGCGCTGGATCTCATCAACTGGACCATGGAGTACAACCAGTCGGTGTTCAGCCCTGAACGTGCCAACTACTACCGCGCCCTCAAGAGCTGCGTCGAGCTGTTCCTGGACCAGGAACGCGAGCCCGAGCAGTACAGAGCCGTGTTCACCCGCATGTATGGCGAACAGGCATTGGCACAGGCGTGGGCCCATGCCAGCGGCGAGGCTCGCTTCCACGGGTTGGAGCCAGCCGATGAGTCCCTCAGCCAGTTCCCGCTGCACCAGAAACTGCTGGCAGCCTATGAGAAGCTGCAAAAAGCCAAGCGCAACGCCAACTGGCAGTGAGTGCTGCGCCGCAGTCATCAAAAACCGGGCCCACGTGGCCCGGTTTTTTTATGTCATGAAGGGTCAAGTCACCCAGGCCGCAGCGGCCCTATCCTCACCCCTTGCTGACTGCACCGCTCACCCCTTGCCCAGCCTGGCGCGCAGGGCGGCGATCACCATGGGCAGCAGGGAGATGCCAATGATGACGAAGATGAGCAGGGTGAAGTTCTCCTTGACCAGGGGCAGGTTGCCGAAGAAGTGGCCCACATAGACGAAAGAGAGCACCCAGCACAGGCCACCCACGGCGTTAAAGGCCATGAAACGTGGATAACTCATCTTGCCCATGCCTGCCACGAAGGGGGCGAAGGTACGCACTATGGGGGCAAAGCGGGCGATGATGATGGCCTTGCCACCATGGCGGTCGAAGAAGGCGTGGGTCTGGTGCAAATAATCCTGACGGAACAGTCGTGAGTCGGGGCGGCTGAACAGCCGCTCCCCAAACAGCCGACCCAGGGTGTAGTTGGTGAGATCGCCGAGTATGGCGGCCAGCACCAGCAGGGCACTGAGCAGATGCACATCCAGAGCACTGTCTACCGTGAGGGCGCCTGCGGCGAACAGCAGGGAGTCACCGGGCAGGAAGGGCATCACCACCAGCCCCGTCTCGCAGAAGATGATGAGAAACAAAATGGCATAGATCCAGACGCCGTAATCGGCAAACAGTGCCTTGAGGTGGGTGTCTATGTGCAAGATGAAGTCGACGAGGAACAAGATAAGATCCATGGATCGGGCTCGGTATTAAGGGATGGATGATGGCAGAGGGGCCGAGTCTACCCCTTCCCCTCCCTTACCACAATTTCGCCGCAAACCATGGCCAACATCTGGGGCAGCGCAGGCTGGCGCCTGGCTACTCATCCCCCTCCTGTTTCCCCTTTTTCTCCCCCGCTTTTTCGGCAATGGCCTGACGCACCTCGGCGGGCAAGCAGGACTCCCAGCCCCAGATCAGCCAGATGAAGAGCGTGAGATCATCCACCCAACCGAGCACGGGAATGACATCCGGCACCAGATCGAGAGGGCTGAGGCCATAGACGAACACCAGCAGTGCCAACCCCTTGGCCCAGAGCGGGGTGGCCGGGTGGCGAAAGCCCAGATAGAGGCGACGTAACTTGGGCCCAATCCCGAGCAGGGCGCGCAGCGGCCTCAACTTTCAATCAACTCGTGGCGCAGTCGCTGGATGCTGTCGCGCAGGGCGGCGGCCTGCTCGAACTCCAGATCCCGGGCATGCTGGAACATCTGCTCTTCCATGCGTTTGATCTCCTTGGTGATCTCGCTGGTGGTGCGGGCATGGTACTCCCCTTGCGGCTCGGCGGCCTTGCGACTCCCTTTGCCAGCCTTGCCCGAGATGCGGCTGCCCCCCATGTCCATCATGTCCCCCACCGCCTTGTTGAGGCCCTTGGGGGTGATGCCGTGCTCGAGGTTATGGGCATGCTGCAGGGCGCGGCGCCGCTCCGTCTCCTCGATGGCTACTTTCATGGAGTTGGTGATGCGATCCCCATAGAGGATGACCCTGCCGTTGAGGTTGCGAGCGGCCCGGCCAATGGTCTGGATCAGTGAACGGGTGGAGCGCAGGAAGCCCTCTTTATCGGCATCCAGTATGGCCACCAGGGAGACCTCCGGCATGTCGAGCCCTTCGCGCAGCAAGTTGATGCCCACCAGCACATCGAACTTGCCGAGCCGCAGATCGCGGATGATCTCGACCCGCTCGACCGTCTCGATGTCCGAATGCAAATAGCGCACCCGCACGTCGTGATCCGCCAGGTATTCGGTGAGATCCTCCGCCATCCGCTTGGTCAGGGTGGTGACCAGCACTCGTTCGTCCACCGCCACCCGCAGCCGGATCTCGGAGAGCAGGTCGTCCACCTGGGTGCCGACCGGACGCACTTCAATCACGGGATCGAGCAGGCCGGTGGGGCGCACCACCTGTTGCACCACATCACCACCGGATTTTTCCAGCTCATAGGGGCTGGGGGTGGCCGAGACAAACACCGTCTGTGGCATCAGGGCCTCAAATTCGTCGAACTTGAGCGGCCTGTTGTCCAGGGCAGAGGGTAAGCGGAAGCCGTACTCCACCAGGGTCTCCTTGCGGGATCTGTCCCCCTTGAACATGGCGCCTATCTGCGGCACGGTCACATGGGACTCATCGATGATGAGCAGACCATCCCCCGGCAGGTAGTCGAACAGGGTGGGCGGCGGCTCCCCCGGCGCGCGCCCCGACAGGTAGCGGCTGTAGTTCTCGATGCCCGAGCAGTAGCCCAGCTCCTGCATCATCTCGATGTCGAACTGGGTGCGCTGGCTGATGCGCTGCTCCTCCACCAGTTTGTTGAGGGAGATCAGCTGTTCGCGCCGCCCCTTGAGCTCCTCCTTGATGTGATCGATGGCACCGAGGATGGTTTCGCGGGGGGTGGCGTAGTGGGTCTTGGGATAGATGGTATGACGCACCACCGTCTGCTCGATGGCGCCGGTCAGGGGGTCAAACAGGGAGAGTCGCTCTATCTCTTCGTCAAACAGCTCGACCCGCAGCGCCAGCTTGTCCGATTCCGCCGGATAGATGTCGATCACCTCCCCCCGCACCCGGAAGGTGCCGCGCTGGAAGGCCAGGTCGTTGCGGCTGTATTGCAGCTCGGCGAGGCGACGCAGTATGTCTCGCTGGTTGATGATGTCGCCGAGTTTGAGGTGCAGCATCATGCTCAGGTAGGCCTGGGGGTCCCCCAGGCCATAGATGGCTGACACCGAGGCGACAATGATCACGTCCCGCCGCTCCAGCAGTGCCTTGGTGGCCGACAGCCTCATCTGCTCGATGTGATCGTTGATGGAGGCATCCTTCTCGATGAAGGTGTCCGTGGTCGGCACATAGGCTTCCGGCTGGTAGTAATCGTAGTAGGAGACGAAGTACTCCACCGAGTTCTCGGGGAAGAACTCCTTCATCTCCCCATAGAGCTGGGCGGCCAGGGTCTTGTTGGGCGCCAGTATCATGGTGGGTCTGTTCAGGGTCGCTATCACGTTCGCCATGGTGAAGGTCTTGCCCGAGCCGGTCACCCCAAGCAGGGTCTGGTGGGCGAGTCCGGATTCTATCCCCTCAAGCAGTTGGCTGATGGCGGCCGGCTGATCCCCCGCAGGGGAGAACTGGCTGACGAGTTGAAACGACTTGCTCATGAAGACTCCGGACAAGAAACGGCAAAGGGCAAGTGTACCTCGACTTGTACCACTGCGGGTATAGCCTCCCCCCATGTACCCCGACCCATACCGCTGGGGTATCACCCTCCTCCCCATCATGTAGTACCTCGACTTGTACCACTGGGGGTATAACCTCCCCCCATGTACCCCGACCCATACCACTGAGGGGATCACCCTCCTCCCCCATCATGTCGTACCTCGACTTGTACCACACCGGGTATCGCCTCCCCCCATGTACCCCGACCCATACCACTGGGAGGATCACCCTCCTCCCCCATCATGTCGTACCTCGACTTGCACCACACCGGGTATCGCTCTCCTCCCCCAGTCGGCGGTTGACCCCGTCCGGCGACCTCTGTATAGTGCTCCTCCTTGCCTGATGTTCCCTCGTAGTTCAGTCGGTAGAACGGCGGACTGTTAATCCGTATGTCACTGGTTCAAGTCCAGTCGAGGGAGCCAATTCCTCACCATCTCGGTGCAAGTTATCCACTTTAGTGCCCCTCGCTACCAAATTTAATGCACAAGCTGCCACGGCTTGACAGCACTCCCCTTTATTCGCCCTCACTCCCCCTTCAGCACTTTGTGCTGTTGCTGCTAACCATTTGATTTTTATGCAAACAATTATTTGCCGGTATTTTTTGAACAGGCCTTGCAACCCAGTATTGGCAAGGCCTGGCGGCCTGTTTTCAATTTTCACACACAGGGTTATCCACAGAATCTGTGGGTAAGTCGCGCCAGCCCAGACCCAGCCTGGGTTTGGCTCATTCAGCCCCCATTTATCTTGGCCCCCCAGGGCAAACCCGATTTTATGCTGTTTTGCCACGTCTCCTTGAACCGGATTTTTTTGGCGTCTGAAGGATCTTTTTTAATACAGGATTCCCCACCCCAGATGCAGTGGGTCAGCGGTGCATTTGACACCAGTCCAGGATCCTGATGTTGGGAAGCGCCGTGCCAAACCGGCAGCAGCTTGCTCTGTAATCACCCCCATTTTTTACGGGGCACAGGATTCTATAAATGCCGAGGGGCATCCGGTTGTCTGCTGGGACAGACAGCATGAATCACTAATTGACAGCGGTTCACGCAGACAGAAAAACCCATCCTTTCCCCCCAGCGCGATGGGTCGCCTGGGCATTGCCGCCCAATATGCAGCTTTGTCCCAACCGGCGCTTCTTTATTGGCGGGGGATGCGGCACAATATCGGCCCCACTTTTTTCTCGGTTTGTCCGGGCATGACCATAGATTTCGTGACACTGCTACACCAAAGCGACTCCCTGCTGCTGTTCGTGGTACTGGCCTTCGGCCTGCTACTTGGCAAGGTGCGGGTCGGCAACTTCCAGATTGGCAACACCATCGGCGTGCTGTTCACCGCCCTGCTGTTCGGTCAGATGGGGTTTCAATTCTCCGCCACCACGGAAAACGTCGGCTTCATGCTGTTCATCTTCTGTGTCGGCATAGAGGCGGGACCGCATTTTTTCAGCGTCTTCCTGCGCGATGGCATCCACTACATCACCCTCACCCTGGTGATATTGCTCACGGCGCTGCTGTTGACGGTGGGCCTAGCCAAGTTCTTCAACCTGGGGCCCGGCATGGCGGCGGGCATACTGGCAGGCTCGCTCACCTCGACCCCGGCCCTGGTAGGTGCCCAGGATGCCCTGCGCAGCGGCCTGCTCAACCTGCCCCATGGCACCGACATGCAGCCCGTGCTCGACAACATGGGCATCGGCTATGCGCTCACCTATCTGGTGGGGCTGGTCGGCTTGATGCTGGTGGTGCGCTATCTGCCCGCCCTGGCCCGCCTCGATCTCAGCACAGAGGCCCAGAAGATAGCCCGCGAACGGGGCCTGTCTGACAATGAGAACCGCAAGACCTATCTGCCCATCATCCGCGCCTACCGGGTCGGCCCGGAGCTGGCCGCCTGGATAGGGGGCCGCACCCTGCGTGAGACCGGCATCTATCCCCACACCGGCTGCTATGTGGAGCGGATCCGCCGCAACGGCATACTGGCAAGCCCCGATGGTGACGCCGTCATTCAGGAAGGGGACGAGATCGCCCTGGTCGGGTATCCCGAGAGCCACGAGAAGCTGGATGTCAACTATCGCAACGGCAAGGAGGTGTTCGACAGAAACCTGCTTGATCTGCAGATCGTCACCGAAGAGATAGTGGTCAAGAATGATTCCGTGGTGGGCCGCCATCTGGTGGAGCTCAATCTCACCGAAAAAGGCTGCTTCTTGAACCGGGTGGTGCGCTCCCAGATAGAGATGCCGTTCGATCGCAACATCATGCTGCAAAAGGGTGATGTGCTGCAGATCAGCGGCGAGAAGATCAGGGTCAAGCATCTTGCCAACAAGATTGGCTTCATCAGCATTCACAGTCAGACCACGGATCTGGTGGCCTTCACCACCTTCTTCGTGCTCGGCTTGCTGATAGGCTCCGTCTCCCTGGTATTCGGTCAGCTCGAATTTGGCCTTGGCAACGCCGTCGGTCTGCTGCTGGCGGGGATCCTGATGGGTTACCTGCGCGCCAACCACCCGACGGTCGGCTATGTGCCGCCGGGTGCCCTGCGTCTGGCCAAGGATCTGGGCCTGGCCGTCTTCATGGTGAGCACAGGCCTCAAGGCCGGTGGCGGCATTCTGGATCATCTCAGCGAGGTGGGGGTGGTGGTGCTCTTCTCCGGCATGCTGGTCACCACCTTGCCGGTGCTGGTGGGCTACCTGTTCGGGGTCTGGGTGCTCAAGATGAACCCGGCCCTGCTGCTCGGCGCCATCACCGGGGCCCGGACCTGCGCCCCCGCCATGGACGTGGTCAACGAGGCGGCCAACAGCTCGATCCCGGCGCTCGGCTATGCGGGCACCTACGCGGTGGCCAACGTCATGCTCACCCTGGCCGGATCCTTTATCATCGGCTTCTGGTTCTAAGCCGCGTTTGAACAGGGGGCATCATCTGCCCCCTGTTCAATCCCCTCGGCCAGGGTGCAGCCTCTGCCCCCACTTTCTGACTTGCCTTTCTTGCGCTCTTCTCCCCGCCCCTCTGTCCGGCCCCTCGGCGCTCTTTTCGGGATATTTCCCTCGTAGCTGAACCCAGGCTGTCTGATCCCGGCAACTGCCATTGACAGTCATTCCCATCTCCACAAAGCTGGCCCGCGCTTTAATGTGACGCAATTCTCATTCTCTTTTTCTTTTTCTCAGCCGGAGGCCACCATGCTCCCTCACTCCTATTCTCGTCTCGCGATCGCCCTGACCCTCGGTATCCTGCTCGGCGGCTGTGGCCAAGCGGGGTCCGACGCCAAGACCATCGCCTCCCCCATATCAGTGCAGACCCTTACCCTGACTCCCCAGCCCCTGAGTCAGGATATCAGCCTGCCGGGACGCACCTCGGCCTCCCGGATCGCCGAGGTCCGCCCCCAGGTGTCCGGCATCATCCTCCACCGTCTGTTTGAAGAGGGGGCCAACGTCAAGGCGGGGGATCCCCTCTACCAGATAGACCCCGCCAGCTATCAAGCCGCCTTCAACAGTGCCAGTGCCCAGCTGGCCAAGAGCAAGGCCGATGCCGAGGTGGGCTACAAGACCTATGTTCGCTACCAGGCGCTCGTCAAGCGCGGCCTCATCAGCCGTGAACAGTTCGATCAGGCCGAAGCGACCTGGCAGCAGGCCAAGGCGCAGACAGGTATCGACCAGGCCAGCCTGGAACAGGCGAAGATCCAACTCGGCTATACCCAGGTACGAGCCCCCATCTCGGGGCGGATCGGCATCTCTCAAGTCACCGAGGGGGCGCTGGTCACCACCAATCAGACCAACAGCCTGGCCACCATACAGCAGCTGGATCCCATCTATCTGGACATGACCCAGGCGGTGAACACCCTGGGAGACGTGAGCGATAGCTTGCGCCCGGGGGCGGCGCCGAAAAAAGTCAGCCTGCAGACCCAGACCGGGAAATCCTATCCCCAGAGCGGCAGCCTCGCGTTTGCCGATGTGAGCGTCAATGAGTCCACCGGCAGCCTGACCCTACGCGCCATCATCCCCAATCCCCAGCAGAGCCTGCTGCCGGGCATGTTCCTGCGTGCCACCATTGCCGATGACAAGCCCGGCACCGGACTGCTACTACCCCAGACCAGCGTGACCCAGCTGCCTGGTGGCAAGGGCGCAGTGCTGCTGGTCAATGCCAACAACCAGGTAGAGCCGCGTCAGGTCAGTCTGGGCGCGAGTCGGGGGGATCAGTGGGTGATTGCAGGTGGCCTCAAGGCGGGGGAGAGGGTCATCGTCTCCGGCCAGGTCAAACTGCGTCCGGGCATGGCGGTCAGGGCCACGGCCGCCATGCCAGTTTCCACTCAGGCGGCGGGGTAAGTCATGTCACGTTTCTTCATCGATAGACCCGTCTTCGCCTGGGTGCTCGCCATCCTCGTCATGTTGGGCGGGGTACTTGCCATCATGGGCCTGCCCATCGCCCAATATCCGACCATAGCCCCCCCCGCCATCCAGGTGAACGCCGTCTACCCCGGGGCCTCGGCCTCGACCGTGGAAAACAGCGTGACCCAGATCCTCGAACAGAACATGAAAGGGCTCGACCACCTGCTCTATATGTCCGCCACCAGCGACTCTGCCGGCAACGTCTCCGTCACCCTCACCTTCCAGGCGGGTACGGATCCGGATATCGCCCAGGTCCAGGTGCAAAACCGCTTGCAGCAGGCCAATAGCCAGTTGCCCGCCGAGGTGCAGCAGCAAGGGATCAGCGTGCGCAAGAGCTCCTCGAGCTTTATGAGCCTCATCGCCTTCAAGTCCGACGATGGCAGCATGAACTCCCAGGACATCGCCGACTATGTCGGCTCCCACCTGCTCGATCCCATCAGCCGCCTGGAAGGGGTCGGTGACGTCACCCAGTTCGGTACCCAATACGCCATGCGCGTCTGGCTCGATCCCAGCAAGCTGACCAGCTACCAGCTCACCCCCCTGGACATCTCCAACGCCATCAAGGCCCAGAACAGCGAAGTGACCGTGGGGCAGATTGGCGGCACCCCGGCCATCCAGGGCCAGATGATCAATGCCACCATCACCGCCCGCAACCGCCTCGAAAGCCTGGCGCAGTTTCGCAACATCTTGCTCAAGGTCAACCAGGATGGATCCCAGGTTCGCTTGAGCGATGTGGCGCGCCTCGAACTTGGCGGCGAAAGCTATGACAAGATCGCCCGTCTCGATGGGGACAACGCCTCGGCCATGGGCATCAAGCTGGCCACCGGCGCCAATGCCCTGGATACCCAGAAGGCGGTCGATGCCAAGCTGGCCACGCTCTCGCAAAGCTTCCCGCCTGGCCTCAAGATGGTGAAGGCGATGGAGACGGTGCCTTTCATCAAGATCTCCATCGAGGAGGTGATCAAGACCCTGCTCGAGGCCATAGTGCTGGTCTTCCTGGTGATGTACCTCTTCTTGCAGAACCTGCGGGCGACCCTGATCCCCACCATCGCCGTGCCCGTGGTACTGCTGGGTACCTTCGGCATCATGTCGGCCCTGGGGTTCACCATCAATACCCTGACCATGTTCGGCCTGGTGCTCGCCATCGGTCTGCTGGTCGATGACGCCATCGTGGTGGTGGAGAACGTCGAGCGCATCATGCAAGAGGAGGGGCTGAGCCCCCTGGAGGCGACGCGCAAGTCCATGACCCAGATCAGCGGCGCCCTGATTGGCGTCGCCCTGGTGCTCTCGGCGGTGTTCGTGCCCATGGCCTTCATGCAAGGGTCAACCGGCGCCATTTATCGCCAGTTCTCCCTGACCATCGTCTCGGCCATGGCGCTCTCTGTGCTGACCGCGATGATTCTGACCCCGGCCCTGTGCGCCACCCTGCTCAAGGGGGATCACCAGCCTCACCAGCACGGCTTCTTCGCCTGGTTCAACCGCCGCTTCGAGTGGCTCGCCCATCGCTATGAAGGGGGCGTCAGCCGGATATTGCAGCGCTCGGGCCGCAGCCTGATCCTCTATGTGGCACTGCTGATCACCCTGGGCTGGATGTTCCATCTGCTCCCCTCCTCCTTCCTGCCGGAAGAGGATCAGGGCAACTTCATGGTGATGGTGCAGCTCCCCGCCGGCGCCAGTCAGCAGCGTACCGAGGCGACGGTGGCCAAGGTGCAGCACTATTTCGCCACCCATGAGCAAGCGACGGTGCAAACGGTGCTCGGCATCACCGGCTTTAGCTATTCGGGCAACGCCCAGAATGCGGGCATGGCTTTTGTCTCTCTCAAACCCTGGGATCAACGCCAACAACCGGGGCAGGATGTCAACGCCATCATAGGCCGCGCCATGAAGACCTTCAGCAAGATTGACGATGCCATGGTGTTCGCCGTCAACCCGCCCTCCATCCGTGAACTGGGCCACGCCACCGGCTTTGATTTCTATCTCGAAGACAATGGCGGTCTGGGGCATGAGCGGCTGATCGCCGCCCGCAACCAGCTGCTCAAGGCCGCGAGTCAGGATCCTGCTCTGCAGAAGGTGCGACCCAGCGGCCTCAATGACAACGCCCAGTTCTTCATCGACATCGACTACGAGAAAGCGATGGCCCTGGGGCTGAACGTCGATGAGATCAACCGCACCCTCTCCATCGCCTGGGGCTCCTCCTACGTCAACCAGTTCGTCGACCATGGTCGCACCAAGAAGGTCTATCTGCAGGCGGATGCCCCCGATCGGATGTCAGCCCAGGATCTCGACAAGTGGTTCGTGCGCAACACCAAGGGGGACATGGTGCCTTTCAACGCCTTCAGCAGCACCCATTGGGGTTATGGGGCGCCGCAGCTGGCGCGCTATAACGGCAACCCTGCCGTTGAGATAGTCGGTGAGGCGGCCCCGGGGCACAGCACGGGGGAAGCCATGGCCGCCATCGAGCGGATGGCCAGCACCCTGCCCCACGGGGTCAGCATCAGCTGGACCGGCATGTCCTACCAGGAGCGCCAGGCTGGCAACCAGGCGCCCATGCTCTATGGCATCTCCATCCTGATCGTCTTCCTCTGCCTGGCGGCGCTCTATGAGAGCTGGAGCGTGCCGCTCTCGGTGATCCTGGCCGTGCCGCTCGGGGTGCTGGGCGCCGTGCTGGCCACCAGTCTGCGGGGCCTGGAGAACGACGTCTACTTCCAGGTGGGCCTGCTCACCACCATGGGGCTCACCGCCAAGAATGCCATCCTCATCGTCGAGTTCGCCAAGGAGCTGCACGAACGAGGCATGGACTTGCTCGAGGCGACCATGACCGCCTGCCGCCAGCGGCTCAGGCCCATCATCATGACCTCCCTCGCCTTCATGCTCGGGGTCTTGCCCCTGGTGCTCAGCAGTGGCGCCGGGGCCAATGCCCGTCACGCCATCGGCACCTCGGTGCTGGGCGGCATGCTCAGCGCCACCCTGCTGGCGATCTTCTTCATTCCACTGTTCTTCTTGCTGGTGTTCAAGCTCAGCCATCGCAAGCCGACACTCTGACGCCGGGACAGCCATCACCACAAGGGGGAGCCTCAGCTCCCCCTTGTTCTCTTCATGATGTGAACGGCCAATCACCCACTGGCCTCAACTCTCGCGCACTATGTTGCGATCCTTGGGCCATTGATCCCCGAGCTCGGCATATTTTTGCTCGAGCAGATGACGACGGATCTTCATGGTCGGGGTCAGCACGCCGTTCTCGATATTCCAGGGGGCCTTGACCACCAAGATGCCCCGCAGCCTGGCATGGGATTCGAGCTTGTCGTTGACCCGCTGACGGGCGGCCTCCAGCTCGGCATCTATCTGGGCACTGTTCCCCTTCATGGCCTGCTCCGAGAGCTGCACCAGGGCGATGGGCTGCGGCATGCCATAACCGATCACGCACAGCTGCTCGATGATGGACTCCTGACCGAGCAGCCCCTCGATGGGCACAGGGGCCACATACTTGCCCTTGGCGGTCTTGAACACATCCTTCATCCGCCCCGTGATGGTGAGATAGCCTTCGCTGTCGAGCTTGCCCATGTCTCCGGTGCGCAGCCAGCCTTCGGTATCGATGGCTTCGCTGCTGTGTTCCGGATCCTTGTAGT
Source organism: Aeromonas rivuli (assembly GCF_000820045.1). GTDB lineage: Bacteria > Pseudomonadota > Gammaproteobacteria > Enterobacterales > Aeromonadaceae > Aeromonas > Aeromonas rivuli. Next base: position 64,149 of record NZ_CDBJ01000062.1, read on the forward strand.
AGCCCAGCATCATGCCCTCGCAGCGGCAGAGGATCTCCCCCTCCGGCGAGATCTGGATGCGCACCCCGGGCCCCGCCTTGCCGACCGTGCCTATCTTGTCGGCCCGGAAGGGGTAGTTGAGGGTGGCGTAAGCATGGTTCTCCGTCATGCCCCAGGCCTCGGTGATATTGAGGCCGATGCTGTGATACCAGGCGAGCAGCGCCGGAGCCACCGGGGCTGAGCCGCAGCCCAGCACCCGTGCCTGATCCAGCCCCAGACCCTGTTGCAGCTTGCGTTTGATAAGCGTGCTGACAAAGGGGATCTTGAGCAGCAGGGCCAGCTTCTTCTGGGGCAGTTTTTCGTGGATCTTGATGCGGAACATGGCCCAGAGCCGGGGCACAGAGATAAATACGGTAGGACGGCAGCGTTTGACGTCCTCGATAAAGGTATCCAGGGATTCGGGGAAGCTTATCTCGGCGCCGCTAAACAGGCTGCCACCATAGATGTAGACCCGCTCGGTGATGTGGGCGAGCGGCAGGTAGGAGAAGCCGCGATCGGCCTCCCGCAGCCCCACGGCCTCGACCAGCTTCTCGCAAGACCAGGCGTAACGCTCGACGCTGAGCATGGCTCCCTTCGGCTTGCCGGTGCTGCCGGAGGTGTAGACCAGGCTGAGCAGATCCTCGCCCCGTTGCGGGGCCAGATCCCGGGCCGGTTCGTGGCTGGCCAGCAGGGCATCCCACTGGTGCTGGGCCGGCATGGTGTCATAGGGCATGGCGATGCGGGGCAGCTCCGCGGGCAGACCCGCTTCCTGGCTATGCCAGTCATCGAGTTTGCCGACGAATACCGCCTTGGCCTCGCTGTGGCGCAGCACATACTCAATGGTGTCTATGTTGGCGGTGGGATAGATGGGGACGCTCACATATTGCCCCATCTGCAGCGCCAGATCGGCGATGAACCACTGGGCGCAGTTCTTGGAGAGCAGGGCTATCTTGTCCCCGGGCTCAAACCCCAGGGCGCGCAGGGCTGTCACCAGACGGCGCGCCTCGTCGGCGACCCTGGCCCAGCTGAAATCTTGATACTGACGATTGATGGTCTGACGAAGATAGACTCGATCCGGGCACTGTTGTTCCCACTGATAGAGCATCTCGAGCGGCAGCCGTTGGGCTATGGTAGAGGCGCTGGTCATGGTGCTTTCCCTGAAACAAATGAGGTAGTTTATTATTAACCTTTTGTTAACCTTCGGGAAAGCACAACCTTAAACTTGTGTTTGAAATGTGTCTGGGATCAAGCTTCTGCCTGCAGTTGCAGTCGCTTCCACATGGCCTGTACCAGGGTCTCATCCTGCTCCGACAACTCCCCCTGCAAGATGGCGTCGTTGAGGCTGCGCAGCACGTAGCTCTTCACATCCCGGATCAGCGTCTTGCCCTCCAGCTCGGCCCTGGCCACCGCCAGGGAGATATGGCCCCGCAGATAACCCCCGGCAAACAGCTCATCTTCGGTCGCCGTGGTCACCATGCTGTCTATCAGTGCCAACAATTTGTGTTCAAATTCATGAATCGTCATTTAACGCAGCCTCATTCGCCGGGATTGCCGGCAAGATAACTTGGGGTTGGAACCCTGATCCGGTTGATCGGGCTCCACAGGGCATGCCGCATCCTTGCAGTGCTATTGTGGGTTGGCCACCGGATAGATGACCTGATCCCTATATCCTGTCGTGATCCTTTGATAACCGCACAGCGCGCGATCCAGCGCCTCGTCACCGGTATCCACCAGCAGAGGGCGCCCTTCCAACGCCGCCAGTTTGCGCTTGCTCGCCACCACCAGGATGTTGTCCAGACCGACCGCCCGGATCACCTCCGGGCTGAGCTGCTGGTTGCCGCGACCAAACAGGTGCCCCTGTCCGCCTATCAGGGTAATGATCAGTCGGCAGTGGCGGCCACGAGTCCGGGTCAGGATCTCGTGAGCGCCCAGATCCTGCCCGATCAGCTGACCATTTTCCACCAGATCCACACCGAGCAGACTATTTTCCAGACCCAGCCGGTCCATGCAGGCCGCAACGGTCCCCCCCGATCCCATCAGGTAGAGGGTATCGGGCTCCATCTGCTCCATCACTTCGGCCGCTATCTCGTCGAGCACCAGCTCTTCACTCTCCCGGCCCCCCTGCTTGACCGACTGCACGTAGCGCAGATCGTTCGGAACCTTGAGCTGACCATAATGGCGGGCTCGCACCCGCCCCTCGCGAAAGGCGACCTCGTCGATGTCCATCACCTCCCCCTCCATCAGGCTGAGCAGCTCACCTGCGATCATCCGGGCCACAACCCGGCCGCTCGCCTGAGGGGTCACGCCATAGACCCCAGAGTGAATTTTGCAGCCAGCCGGGATACCGAGCACGTGCAGCTGCTCTCCCACCTCGGCGCAGATATCCCGGGCCGTGCCATCACCGCCGGCAAACAGCAGCAGATCGACGCCAGCGTGCATCATCAAACGTGCCGCGGCCCTGGTGTCTTCCGGTGTCGTCTGGAGCGAAACGGGGTCATAGATCACCCTATGGGGCAGGCCAAGCTCATCCGCCAGGCGCCCTCCCATCTCACCGGCCACCGTCACTATCTCAAAAGAGTGAGCCAACCCAATCAACGGTTGCAGCGCCTGGCGGGTACGCTCATTGGCCCTGGGCACGGCGCCCCGGGCCAGTGCCTCGTCCAGCATGCCGTCACTGCCCTTGAGGGCGACCTGGCCGCCTATGCCGGCGACCGGATTGATGATAAGTCCTAGCCGAAACATCGCTCTCCTCCCTGCATGCCTTCGCTATTGGCCGCTATTCTAACCGCCGCCCGCCGAGGGACAAGGGGCAGAGGCTGCATCATGGCCGGTTATCCATCCAGGATCTCACATTACGGCCCCCAGATAGGCCAGCGGCTGGTTCCCGATGACAAGAAGGGCGCCACAGGCGCCCTTCTCTTGCATCACACTCCCGCGCATCATGCGCTCACCGTCACCGGCTTACTGGTTGGGGATCACGATGGAGACCCGACGATTCTGGGCCCTGCCTTCACGGGTCTTGTTGTCGGCGATGGGTTCAACCTCGCCTCGCCCCTGAATGATCAGGTTGGCCGGAACCATGCCGGCCAGGACCATGACATCGGCCACCGACTGGGCACGGGTCAGAGAGAGCCGCTGGTTATAATCGGCCGGGCCGTTGGTGTCGGTATGACCTTCGATCCGCACCCGGTTCAAACCGACCAGTTGCAAATTGTCGGCCAATGTACGCACAGCCCCTTGAGTCTGCTCGCTGAGTCGGCCCACATCGTTGGCAAACAATACCCGATTGGAGAGATCCAGGGTCCAGCCCTCTTCGGTCAATCGGAATCCCTGCTCCTTGAGCATGGCGAGCTGTTCGGCGCTCAGGCCCGTCTGGGTGGCGCAGCCACCAAGCAGCGTCAGCAGCAGCCCGGTCAGGGCGACACGAATAACCATCTTCATTACCTACTTTCCTCTTTGGGTGTGTGAACCTCTGACTCCCTGGCCCGCTGCGCCTTGTCTTGCCGCTTGGCAAGATACATGGCGTGATCGGCGTGCTGCAACAGGGCCTCGGCGCTGTCGCCATCGGTGGGGAAATGGGCCGCCCCTATGCTGAGGGTGCAATCGAGCCGACTGCCATCGGCCAGGGCAATGGATTCGGCCATGGCCTTGCCGATGCGATTGATGATATCGACCACATCCCGATCGGCCGAGATGGGGCTGAGCAGTACCACGAACTCATCGCCCCCCAGGCGCGCCACCAAGTCTTGTGGCCTGAGCTGATGCTGGACACGCCGAGCGATGGCCACCAGCACCTCATCCCCGGTGCCATGGCCCAGGTTGTCGTTGATCTGCTTGAAGTTGTCACAATCGAGGTAGAGCAGGGAGAAGCGCTCGGCGCGGGCCCGGCCATTGTTCATCGCCTGTTGCAATCGAGCCTCAAACAGCGCCCGATTGGGCAATTCGGTGAGGTTGTCGTGGGTGGCCAGGTGCAGCAGGCTGGCATTTTCGCGCTCTTGATGAGCCTGCCAGGCCTCGAGTTCATCGAGCAGCGAATTGAAATCCTGGCCCAGGGTATTGAGTTCGGTGATGCTCGCTTCGGGCACCCGCAGTTTCAGGGAACGCTCGCGGCTGACCCCATGGGCCACCTGTGCCAGGGATCTCAGCGGTGTGGTGATGGATCGTTGCATCAGGCGGGCAATATAGAGCGCCCCCAGGGTACTGAGCAGCATGCAGACCAGCATGGCCGCCAGCACCTGTACCAGGAAGCTGAGCAGATACTGGCCATGACCAACCAGCTTGATGCGGGCAACCTCGTGGCCATTGTGGATCATGGGCAGTTCGATGGGCCCGGGCAGCACCAATTCGGCCAACTGCCGCTCCAGGGCGAACCAGGGCAAGGAGGCGGGTCTGGACCAATAGGCCAGCAACTTCCCCGAGGCGAGCACTATGCTCACCTCGGCCACATCCTCATGGGAGGCAATATTTTGCAGCGCCTCCCGGGCCGCCTCCCCATCCTGAAACACCACCGCGGCTTCCGTGGTATAGCCGATGGCGCGCGCCACCAGGTCAAGATTGTGATCCGTGTAAAAACGCAGCGAGAGCATGGCCATGGCGGTGAGCAAGCCCCCCACCAGGCAGACCGCCGTCAGGGAGACCATCAGGTGGGTGCGATCCAGGCTCTGCCGCAGGGTCAGCCGTTTTTTGCCAAGGCGGATGAAGGAGATCATGGTCGCGCCTCGTCAGCCCGGCCCAGCTTGAGCACGGCGGGATGCACCTTGACCCCGCTCAGGGCCAGGGCATCGAGATTGACGTTGAAGCGCACTCGCTCATCCCCCACCTGCAGGCAGAAGACACTGCTGGTGCTGCAAGGGCCATCCTTCTCACTGATGCTGAGTACGGCATGGCCTTGCAAATGGGCAAACAGCGCCAGCCGTTCGGCCTCGGTGACATCCCCCAGATAGATCACATCGCAATGCCCCGGGATCAGGGGATCGCCAACACTGTAGCGGCTGACCGTGACCCGGCGGCCATTGGCTTGCTGGCGAAGATGAAAGAGGCTATCGGCATACTCGGTCGGCCCCAGCACACAGAGTCGCAATACAGGGGGTTCCACAGGCCAGCGGGTATAGCTGAGGATATCGAGCACCGTCTGGCGCACGTGTTCCACGCGCAACTCGGCCTGGGTGCCAGAACGGCCAGGGGTCTGGATATCGGCCAGAGCCAGGGAGCTTGCCAGCAGGAAGAAACCAGCAAACAGATGAAGCAGATACGATAAGTGCATAGGTTTGATCATAGAGATAGCCGAACAGATCCTAACATGTCCCTGAACCACAGGGTTAGCCCGACAGTGCCGTGCCACGGCGCTTCCTGTCAACCGCCAGCGCCAGCATAACGCCGTTATCCACAGCGCTGGCCTCCAAGGCCATGATAGATCAAAACAGGTTCTGGCCTTTTTCCATAGAAAAAGAGGCCAAACGGCCCCTTTGCATCGGCTGAAGAGCGGGTCTGTTACTTCTTGCCGATGCCATATTCCCGCAGCTTGTTGGCGATGGCGGTGTGGGAGACCCCGAGGCGCTTGGCAAGCTGGCGGGTCGAGGGGAAGGCCGGGTAGAGACGCGCCAGCAAGCGGCTCTCGAAGCGCTTGACCGCCTCGTCCAGTGCCCCTTCGAACCACTCGTCGATGAGCGGCATGGCATCGGGGGCGACCGGCAGGTCTATCTGTTCGGGGCCAATCTCGTCCCCTTCCAGCAGCGTCATGGCGCGGTAGAGGCAGTTGCGCAGCTGACGCACGTTGCCCGGCCAGCGGTAGGCGGTCAGGTATTCGGCCATGTTACGGGTGAAGCGTGGGCGCGGGCGCTGCAACTCGCTGGCGAAACGGGCGACGAACTGCTGGGCCAGGGCCATGATATCCGCCTTGCGCTCGCGCAGGGGGGGCAGCGCCAGACTCAGCACGTTGAGACGGTAGTAGAGATCTTCGCGAAACTTGCCCTCGGCCACCAGATCCAGCAACTGCTTCTGGGTGGTGCAGATGAAGCGCACATTGACCTTCACCTCCTGCTCGTCGCCGACCCGGCGAAACACCCCGTCTTGCAGCACGCGCAGGAACTTGGTCTGCAGGTGCGCGGACATGTCCCCTATCTCATCGAGCATCAGGGTGCCACCGCTGGCGAGCTCGAGTACACCGCGCTTGCCCTCGGTGTTATTGCCAAAGGCGCCGGGGGCATAGCCAAACAGCTCGCTCTCGGCCACGTTGTCGGGCATGGCGGCACAGTTGAGGGCCATAAAGGGGTGGCTGGAGCGCAGGCTGGCCCCATGACAGGCGCGGGCCAGCAGCTCCTTGCCGGTGCCGGTTTCGCCGACGATGAGCAAGGGAGCATCCTGCATCGCCAACTTGCTGGCCTCAGTCAGAACCTGTCTCATCTTGGGGCTCTCTGCCTGCAGATGCTCGAAACCGCCCACCTCGATGGCATGCAGGGCGCTGAAATGCAGACCGACCCGGCGGGCAGACTTGAGCACCACCACGGCGCCCGCCAGAGCTTGCTTGCCCTTCTCTTCGGCCACGAACAGCGGCATCAGATCCGCCAGGTACTCCTCACCGCCCAGGCTCAGCTTGCAGGTCTGCGGCTTGATGTCGCTCGACTCGAGCCAACGGGTGAAGGCGAAGCCCTTGATCAGGGAGCCGAGGGCTACCCCCTTGACCTCCTCCTGTGGCAGGTTGAGGGTGGTCAGGGCCGACTGGTTGACCTGGGTGATGCGACCGCGACTGTCGAGGGAGAACACCAGATCCGGCAGCGCCTTGAGCAGGGCGCGGATCTCGTGATGCTCCCGCTCGGAGGGCAGGTAGGGGATGGTCTTGACGTCATGTACCCCGGGGATGCGGCGGATCTCGGGCATCAGGTGCTGGAAGTCGCGAAACTCCAGCTCGGGGAAATTGAGGTAGATGATGCCTGTGGTATCGATTTCGATGCCGCGCAGATCGATATTGTGCTCCACCAGACGATCGAGCAATTCCCGGGTCAGACCCAGGCGGTCTTCACAGCTGACTTCAAGACGCATTCGAGGCAGGCTTCCTGGCTAACTTCATGATGGGCGTGATAATAACGTCTCCCCCCCGCCAGTGCGAGACTTGCCCGGTAAAAATGAGGGCCCGCCCCGGTTTGCACCGGGCAGGCCCACGACGCCGTCACTACCGTCCCCCTAGAGAGGGCTGGCGTGCACTATTTGAACAAGCTGTCGGTGCGCGCCGCCATGATGAAGTCATTGCGGTGCAGGCCGTGGATCTTGTGGGTCCACCAGGTCACCGTCACCTTGCCCCACTCGGTCAGGATCCCCGGGTGATGAAACTCCGCCTCGGCCAGTTCGCCGAGCCGGTTGGTGAAGGCGAGCGCCTCCTTGAAGTTGCGAAAGGTGAATTCACGGCGCAGTTGCAGTGCGCCCTGTTCACTCACCGGCTGCCAGTCGGGAAGGGCGCGCATCAGCTCGGCCAATTCATGCTCGCTCACCCTGGGGGCATCGGCCCGGCAGGCCTCACAACGCTGGGTTGCCAGTTCAGACATGTTTTTCTCCTTCTCTAACGAAAGCGGGATGTCAGGCACCAGGCCTGGATGATCGGGTTCAACTTGCGGCCTGGATCTGCCTGGGGGGATAGAGGGGCTCGAACAGACCCAATTCCCTGGCCCTGGTCAATTGCGCCAGTATCTCCTCCCGGGTCAGGGTATAGAGGCTGTCCAGGCTCGGCAGCACATAATAGAGGGGCTGCATGATGTCGATGCGATAGGGGGTGCGCAGCACATCTTGCAGCGCGAAAGGGGCGCGGCGCGGCGTGTCGGACAGGGCATAGGCGGTCTCGCCGATGGAGGAGAGGATGCCGCCGCCATAGATGCGCAACCCCTGCTCGGTTTGCAGCAAACCAAACTCCACGGTGAACCAGTAGAGCCGGGCCAGGAAGACCCTCTCCTCCTTGTTGGCACTGAGTCCCAGCTGGCCATAGGTGTGGGTGAAATCGGCGAAGGCCGGATTGGTCAACATGGCGCAGTGGCCGAAGATCTCGTGGAAGATGTCCGGCTCTTGCAGATAATCGAGCTCATCACGGCGGCGGATGAAGGTGGCCACCGGGAACTGGCGATGGGCGAGCAATTCGAAGAAACGGTCGAAGGATATGAGCGCCGGCACCGCCACCACCGACCAGCCGGTGCAGGGCGCGAGCACGGCATTGATCTCCCCCAGCTGAGGAATGCGATCCCGGGGCAGCTCGAGCAGGTCCAGCCCGGCCTGATACTCGGCGCAGGCCCGCCCGGCCAGACAAGGCAACTGACGCTCGATCAATATCTGCCAGGTAGCATGTTCATCGTCGCTGTAGTCGATGAATCCCTGGCTATCCGCTTGGCGGGCACTGTAGTGATTTCCCATGCTGGCATCCTGCGACATCGGTGGCGATAGCGAGTCGGTCGCCATGTCCGTGAGCCACTCCCATTGGCTCAGAAGAGGTTATCTTGCCCAACCACTGACAGCAGGGCCTGATGGGATCACTGTAACGATTTCTCCCCTAAAAAAGCAGCCGACCCAGGGTCGGCTGCGCATTGATGAATGTAAAGAAAATGTGACAGGCGGGCTCATCCCCGACTACCCCTTGCTCAGGTAGCCCGCTATCTTGCGCACCAGCCCCTTGCGCATCTCGGAGAGTCTGGGCTTCTCGTCCGCGCACCAGGGCAGCGGGCGGCACGCCTCTATGGTGCGCAGGCCAAGCCGGGCAGTGAGCAGACCGGCCCCCACCCCTTGCGCCGCCCGGGCCGAGAGCTTGGCGGTCAATTCCGCCCCCAGCAGATCCATGCCCACCTCGGTCACCAGCTCGGTCGCGCCGGCATAGAGCATGTTGCGAAATACCTGACGGATCAGGTGAATGCGGCTCCAGTAGCCGAGCTCGATGGCATAGACATCGGCGATATCTTCAATCATGCGCAGGTTGCGCCACAGCATCAGCATCATGTCGACGGCGGCGAGGGGGCTCAGTGCCACCAGCACCGCCGCCTCCCCCGACCACTTGGCCACCCGGGCCTGGGCTAGCTTGTCGCGCTCGGTCAGCACCAGCTGGCTGTAGAGGGTCAGCACCTCGCGATCGCTGTGGCTCTCGTCGAGCTGGGCGAGCCAGTGCTGATAGCCCTCCCGCCCCTTGTCGCCACTTTTTACCGCCAGCCCTTCGCAAAAGGCTTGCCCCTGCCCCACCCCCTGATGGGCCAGCAGATCCTCGGCCTTGGAGCGTACATCCTGGCGCCGCTTGAGTTTGCGCAGCCGCAGCCACTCACGCCCGACCACGGTCGCGGTGCCGACCAGCACCAGGCCGGAGGCGACAAGCCAGGCTCCACCCCAGAATGGCGAGGCGAGGAAGCTCTCATAGAGAAAGCCGACAAACTGCCCCAGGGAGAGCAGACCGACCGCCCCCAGGCCCCAGGCCAGCAATCGGTGCCGGCGTCGGGGGCGCACCGTCAAGGCGGGTTCAACCTCGGTCAGTTCATCCAGGGCTTCCAGCCGCTCGAAGCTCTCATCCTCCAGCACCTGAGCCTTGGCAAGGGGGGCGGGCTCCGGGGGAGTGAGCGGCTCTTCCAGCACGACTCTGCCCTGCAACCTGGGCTCCTGTTTTAGCTCATTCATGCCGCTCTCCTCTCTCCCAACCTCTGAGCTGGGAGTTATTCAATGGATCCCTAGACCCGGGATCACAACACTGTGTGTCCCGAGCCGGGCCAATTTATTCCAACCGCTCCCCAGCAGACATGCCGGGGAGCATAGAGACATATCATGCAAGGCCATGGCGTTCTGCCCTGATGGACCCCAATGGCCGCTATTCCAGCTTGTCGCCCAGCAAGAACTCCAGGGCGGCATCGAGGCGAATATGGGGCATCGCCTGATGGGGGCTCATGGGCAGAGGACGGAAGGCCTGGAAGTCGAATTGCTGACCCTGCCACCAGGCGGCAGACGGGATCTGGGCCGGCACTTCCCCCGGGAATATCAGCAGTGGCTCACCGGCGAGACTGGTGCCCTTGATGGCCGGAAACTCGCGCCCGCCCGCCATGCCCTTGCCCGCGTCGGTCGCCTTGATGGAGGCCAGCGCCAGACACTCGGTCGCGATGCCTTCGAAGCGCGCCTGACCCCGTCCGCTCTGCACCAGATGCTGCAGCAAGGAGACCAGGGGAGCATGTTGATCCGGAGTGACGTGATCGGCCTTGCTCGCCACAAACAGCAGCTTGTCGATGCGCGGCGCAAACAAGCGGCGCCACCAGCTGCTCTTGCCATAGGCAAAGCTCTCCATGATGCGGGCGATGGATTGCTGCATGTCGCCGAAGCTCTCGGCCCCGGCGTTGAGGGGTTGCAGACAGTCCACCAGCACTATCTGGCGATCGAAACCGGCGAAATGTTGCTCGTAGAAGCCTTGCACCAGATGCTGCTTGTACTGCTCGAAGCGCCGCTTGAGGGTGAGATACAGGCTCTCTTCCCCCAGGGTTCCCGCGGGGCTCTCCCAGACCCAGGGCACGAACTGCAACATGGGGGCCCCCTGATATTCCCCCGGCAGCACGAAACGACCGGGTTGAATGAGGTGCAGCCCCAGCTCGCGCTTGCAGGCATGCAGATAGTCGGTGTAACGCTCGGCGAGACGCGCCACCTCCCCCTCATCAAATGCTTGTTCCGCTCGCCAAGGCTGACCCTGCTCGGTCAGCTGCCAGGACGCGGCCAGGGCTTGCAAGGCGGGGCGTTTGAGCTGCTCGCGCACCTGCTCGCTCCACTGCTCGTAGCTCAGTTCAAGCAGCGGCAGATCCAGCAACCACTCCCCCGGGTAATCCACCAAGTCCAGATAGAGGGTCGATACCTCCCCCAAGTGGCGACGCAGAGGGTGGCGGGTGCGATAACGCAGCTCGAGGCGAACCTCGGCCACGCCACGGGTCGCCTCGGGCCAGGCGGGGGGATCGGCGAAGAGGCTGCCCAGCCCCCGTTCATAGGGAAAGGTGGGAATGTGCAGATTCTGCTGAGGCACGCGGCGCGCGCCCAGCAGACGCCCCTGACGGGCGGCATCCCAGAGGGGCAGGCGGCCATCGATGGCGGCATGCTCGAGCTGATGGACCAGGGCGGTGATGAAGGCGGTCTTGCCGCTGCGCGACAAGCCGGTCACCGCCAGACGCAGGTGCCTGTCACGCACCCGATTCACCGCGTCCTCGGCCTTGTGCTGCAAGGCCGAGAGCTTTCTCTCCAGAGTGCGTATCAAAGTTTGTTGAATTCTCGCTGCAGGGTGAACTCCTTGGAGGTCACCAGTTTCTCGATCCGCTGCACCCTGGGCTCCAGGGCGGCCAGCTCGCGGCTCACCTTGTCCAGGGCCTGCAACGGCGTCATGCCCGCCTGCCAGCTATGGGCCTTCATCCGGCTCTCCGCAGGAGTCGGCGAGTCGGGCGTCAGCAACACCGGCTTCTTGTCGAGCAGGAACCAGGCCGCGATATAGGCGGTGAAGGTGATGAAACCGGCGAAGATGAGGCCACTGATGGCCAGCAATCGCACTATCCAGGTCTCGACCCCAAAGTACTCGGCGAGACCGGCACAGATACCGGCGATACGCCCCTTCTGGGGATCGCGGTAGAGATTGCGGCGGCTCTCTTGTCCAAAGGATTCACTCATGCCTTGTTCCTCCAGCCAGGTACCACGGCGTTCTGCCTGGATGCCGAGGCCCCGGACATACCCATCCAGGATTCATCGTTCAGGATAGAGAGGCTCATACCTTGTTCCTCCAGCCAGGTACCTCGGCGTCCTGCCTGGATACCGAGACTCCGAACATACCCATACGGGGCTCATCATTCAGGATAGAGAGGCTCATACCTTGTTCCTCCAGCCAGGTACCTCGGCGTCCAGAATGGACTCGAGGGCCCCGACCCGCTCCTGCATCTTGTCGGCTTTTTGCAAGAGGCCCTGCAACTGATCCCGTTCGTTATCGGCCAGACCGACCCCGATCCGCCCCTTGGCCCTGTAGTGCAGCACCAACCAGATGGGGGCGACCACCACCATGAAGACCATGATGGGTGCCACGAATATGCCAAGAATGTCTTCCATGCATTACTCTCCCTGTTTGCCGTCGCTGGCCTGACCCATCTTCTGGCGCAGGGCATCCAGCTCGCGGCTGATCTGATCGTCGACTTCCAGCTCGGCAAACTGGCTCGCCAGGGTCTTGTCGGACTGCCCCAGATCGGCGCGGGCCTCCATCTCGTCAATACGGCGCTCCATGCGTTCAAACTTGTCGACCACCCCTTGGCTGCCGCCACGGGCGACCTGGCTCTGCACATTCAAGCGGCTGCTGGCCGCCTCGGTGCGGATGACCATGGCCTTCTGACGGGCGCGAGCATCTTCGAGCTTGGCTTCGAGCTGGCGGATCTCGTCACCCAGCTTGTCGATGCCTGCGTCCACGGCCTGGCGCTCACGCGCCAGGTTATCGCCAAGCTCAGCCTGCTTCTTCTTCTCGATGAGGGCGGCGCGCGCCAAATCTTCACGCCCCTTGGAGAGGGCCAGCTCGGCCTTGCTCTGCCACTCGTCGACCCGCTCCTGATGGCGGGCGACCTGGCGACCAATCTCTTTCTGATCGGCCAGGAAGCGAGCCAGGTTGGAGCGCTCCTTGACCAACTCATCTTCCATCTCCTGAATGATCAGGCGCACCATTTTTTGCGGATCTTCCGCCTTGTCCAGCAGCGCCGTCAGGTTGGAGTTGATGATGTCGGCTAACCGGGAAAAAATGCTCATGATGAGACTCCTTTGATTGCATGAGTGATTTACCATTCGAGTATTGCAACCACCATGCCAAATATTTAAATATCGCTAACCCAATGATTTATCTAGGAACACCATGCCACATGACTCGAATGAAGAATAGTGGGGTGATAAAAATAACCAACTCTTGGTAATATTGACCAGCTTTTACCAACCACAGGGAACATCATGGCCACGGAAAGCCTGCTTGGCGTGTCGAACGCCTTCCTCGAGATAGTTGAACAGACCTCACGACTGGCGCCACTGCGCAAACCCGTGCTCATCATCGGCGAGCGGGGCACCGGCAAGGAGCTGATCGCCCATCGCCTACATTATCTCTCGCCGCGTTGGGATCAAAGCTTTGTCACCATCAACTGCGCCACCTTGAGTGAGAGCCTGCTGGAAACCGAGCTGTTTGGCCACGAGGCGGGATCCTTCACCGGCGCCGCCAAGCGCCATCAGGGCCGTTTCGAGCGCGCCGATGGGGGCACCCTCTTCCTCGACGAGCTGGCCACCACCAGCGCCCGGGTTCAGGAGAAGCTGCTGCGGGTCATCGAATACGGCGAGTTCGAACGGGTTGGCGGTGCCAAGGCGCTCTGCGTGGATGTGCGGCTGGTGTGCGCCACCAATGAAGACTTGCCTGCCCTGGCCGAACGTGGCGGCTTTCGCCATGACCTGCTCGACAGGCTGGCCTTCGATGTCATCACCCTGCCCCCCCTGCGTGAGCGGCGCGACGACATCCTGTTGCTGGCGGAGCATTTTGCCCACGGCATGACCCGAGAGCTGGGTTACGATCTGTTCGCCGGTTTCTCCCGGGAGGCGAAGGCGCTGTTGCACGACTACGACTGGCCCGGTAATGTGCGCGAACTCAAGAACGTGATTGAACGCAGCATCTATCGTCAGGCCAATCCCAGGCTGGCCCTCGGCGAACTGGTGATAAACCCCTTCGACTCTCCCTGGCGTCCCGGGGCGCGGCGCACCGCGTCCACCACCGGCATCGAGCCGGTCCGAGGATCCACGGGGCAAGAGGCGGATACAGCTGATACAAATGAGGCTTTTTCAATCTCTTTGCCGACCCTGCCTTGCGATCTGAAAACCCAGGTGGCGAGCGTCGAGATAGATTTACTCAAGCAAGCGATGCGACAATCCCAGTATAATCAGCGCAAAGCCGCCCAACTGCTGACCCTGAGTTACCACCAGTTTCGCGGGATGTTACGCAAATATCAGCTGCTGGACGGGGACAATGACCCCGTCTGAAAGGTGGAGCGTCCTGTGACAGGTCGCCACCGTGGGGGCCATCGGCTTCGCCAACTTGCTAACGACATGGTTTCATAATGAGAATGCTCACACCACTGCTGCTCGCCAGTCTCGTACTGCTTGGCGGCTGTCAGAAACAGACGGAAGCCTCCACAACGGGGCTCATCTACTGCAGCGAAGGGGCGCCCCAGACCTTCAATCCCCAGTTGGCCAATTCGGGGGCAACCCTGGATGCCAGCGCCCGCCCCCTCTACGATCGCCTGCTGGAATCGGATCCCTATACCCTGGCGCTGCACGGCAGTCTGGCCCGCGACTGGCAGGTGAGCGAGGATGGGCTCATCTACACCCTGAACCTGCGTCAGGATGTGTTGTTCCATCACACCGCCTGGTTCTCCCCCAGTCGCCCCCTCAACGCCGACGATGTGCTGTTCACCTGGCAGCGGCTGCTCGACAGCGCGAACCCCTATCACCATGTTTCTGGCGGCCACTACCCCTATTTCACCAGCCTGGGGCTGGATAATCTGCTGCACAGTGTGCGCAAGACGGGCCCCTATCAGGTGGTATTCGAGCTCAATCGCCCCGATGCCTCCTTCCTCGCCACCCTGGCGAGTGACTATGCGGTGGTGCTCTCCGCCGAGTATGGCCAGGCCATGCTGGCCGCCGGTACCCCCGCCCTGCTCGACAGCCACCCCATAGGGACTGGCCCTTTTCGCTTCAAGGAGTATCGCCACAACGAGTTCATCCGCTTCGAGCGCCATCCCGGTTACTGGCGCGGCCCGGCCCCCCTCGAACAGCTGGTCTATGACATCACCCCCAAATCCTCCAAGCGGCTCGCCAAGCTGCTCACCGGTGAATGTGACGTGATGAGCTACCCCTCCGCCAGTCAGCTGTCGGTGATCCAGCAGCATGATGATCTCACCCTGGCGGTGCAGCCCGGCATGAACGTGGCCTTCCTCGCCCTCAATACCCGCAAGGCGCCCTTCAACAAGGTGCAGGTACGCCAGGCCATCGCCAGTGCCATCAATGTGCCCAATCTGTTGCAAGCGGTCTATTTCGGGACTGGCCAGAGTGCCAACAGCCTGCTGCCGCCGCGCTCCTGGGGTTATGATCCCAGCTCGCCGAGTCGCAAGCAGGATCTCGACCGGGCGCGGGCGCAGCTCAAGGAGGCGGGACTGCCCCAGGGCTTCGAGATGCAGGTGCTGGTGCCGCCGGGTTCGCACCCCTACAACCCGGACGCCTTGAAGACGGCTCAGCTCATCCGCAACGATCTCGCCGAGGTGGGCATACGGCTGCGCATCGTGCAACAGGAGGCTCCCGTCATAGAGCAGCGTCTGAGCAAGGGGAATTACGACAGCCTGTTATCGGGCTGGATGGCCGACAACGCCGATCCGGACAACTTCTTCCGCCAGCTGCTGAGCTGCAACGCCGTAGCCCAGGGCAACAACGACAGCCGCTGGTGCAACCCGGCCTTCGATCAGTTGCTCGACGATGCGGTGGGCAGCGGCAAGCTCTCGTTCCGGCTGCGCAACTACTATTATGCCCAGCGCATGCTCAACGAGCAGCTGCCCCTGATCCCCCTGGCGCATGCCCTGCGTATCCAGGCCAGTCGCAAGGACGTGCTGGGGTTGGAGTTGATGCCCTTCGGTGGCACCTCCTTCAATCAGGTCCACCGCAAATGAGCATGCCAATCCGGACATCATCCCTGCCATCGCTAGCCTCCGACCAGCCTGCTGACAGCGCTGGCCTGCTCATTCGTCCCCAGGGGGACGCCCTCTTCATCCCGTCGCAGAGGCACTAGCATGCTGTTTTACATATTGCGTCGTATCAATCTGCTGCTCATCACCCTGCTGGCATTGACGGTGGTCGCGTATCTGCTCGATTACCGTCTGCTCGGCCAGCAACCGAGCTTCTGGAGCGGCTACCCCGATTTCCTGCGCCATATCTTCGAGGGAGACCTGGGGGTCTCCAGCGTCTCGGGGCGCCCCGTGCTCGATGAGATCCGCCACTACTTCCCGGCCACCTTGAGCCTGTGCGTCGCCGCCTTTGCCATCTCCTTGTGTATCGGCATTCCGCTGGGCACCCTGGCGGCCCTCTATCAGGGCCGTGGCCTGGATATGGGCATCATGACCGCCGGCCTCATCGGCTACGCGGTGCCCGTGTTCTGGCTGGCGCTGCTGGTGGTGATGTTCTTCTCCCTGGATCTCGGCTGGCTGCCCGCCTCCGGCCAGCTCAGTCTGCTCTATGACGTGCCATCGATCACCGGGGTCGCCCTGGTCGATGTGCTGCTGAGCGAGGAGCCCTGGCGTGATGCCGCGCTGCACGATGCCCTGCGCCACATGATACTGCCCTCTCTGGTCCTGGCCGTGGTGCCCACCACAGAGGTGATCCGCCATGTGCGCAGTTCCCTCATCGACGTGATGAAGCAGAACTACATCAAGGCTGCCGCCAGTCGCGGCCTCTCCCGCCGCCAGATTGTCTGGCGCCATGGCCTGAAGAATGCCCTGCCCCCGGTGCTGCCCCTGCTCGGCCTGCAGCTCGGCAGTGTACTCACCTCCGCCATGATCACCGAAGTGGTGTTCGAGTGGCATGGCATAGGACGCTGGCTCATCAACAGCATCGCCCTGCAGGACTATGCCGCCATCCGTGGCGCCACCCTGGTGGTCGCCGGTTTCGTCATCTTCATCAGTGTCAGTACCGACCTGCTGACCACGCTCATCTATCCGGCGCGGCGCAAGGAGTTGTATGCAAGACAAGGATAATCTCTACCCCGAGCTGCGGATCCTCTCCCCCCTGGAGCAGACCTGGGCGGCCTATCGGCGTAATCCACTGGCCATGGCCGGGCTCTGGTGCTTTGTTGCCCTGCTGCTGCTGACCCTAGTTGGCCCGTTGCTGGTCCCTTATGGCATAGATGAGCAGCACAGCGAGCATCTGCTGCTGGCTCCCTCCTGGGCCAACAGCGGCAATATCGACTACTTCCTCGGCACCGATGATCTGGGCCGCGACATGCTGTCGCGACTGGTGGTCGGCGCCCGGCTCACCTTCGGCTATGCCCTGGGGGTGGTGGCGATCGCCATGGTGATCGGCACCCTGATCGGCATGCTGGCCGGCATGAGCCGAGGGCTGAAATCGAGCGTACTGCACCATCTGCTCGATACCCTGCTCTCCATTCCGTCCTTGTTGATGGTTATCATCATGGTCGCCATCCTGGGCCCCGGTCTTGGCAATACCCTGATCGCCATCACCCTCGCGCTGATCCCGCCCTTCATCCGCGCCACCTATAACGCCGTCCATACCGAGATGCAGAAGGAGTACATCATCGCCAGCCGCCTCGACGGTTCGCCCCCCTGGCGCATCATGCGGCTGGCCGTGCTGCCCAACATCGTCGAGACCCTGGTGGCCCAGACCACCCGCACCCTGTCGGCTGCCATACTGGATATATCGGCGGTGGGCTTCCTCGGCCTCGGTGCCCAGTCTCCCCAACCTGAGTGGGGAACCATGCTGGCCGACTCGAGCGACCTCATCTATCTGGCGCCCTGGACAGTCACTCTGCCAGGGATGGCCATCCTGTTTAGCGTGCTGGTCACCAACCTGGTCGGTGAAGGAATAAGAGAAGCACTCAAAGAGGGAAATGACTGATGCGGGTGAACCATGATATTCGCAGCCCGGGCATCTCCACCCCTCTCACAGGAAGGATCGCCTGATGCCGCTGCTTGATATACGCAACCTCACCATCGAAATCGACACGCCCCAGGGCAAGGTCAAGGCCGTCGACAAGGTGAGCCTGACCCTGAGCGAGGGCGAGATCCGCGGTCTGGTGGGGGAATCCGGCTCGGGCAAGAGTCTGGTGGCCAAGGTGATTGTCGGTATCCAGAAGGATAACTGGACGGTGCGGGCCGATCGGATGCGCTTCAATGACATGGACTTGCTCACCATGGAGCCCAGGGAGCGACGCCGCATCATGGGTCGCGAGATAGCCATGATCTTCCAGGATCCCACCAGCTGCCTGGATCCCTCGGAGGTGATAGGCACCCAGTTGGAGGCAGCCATCCCCACCACCGCCTTCAAGGGCAAGCTCTGGCAGAGTTTCCAATGGCGCAAGAAGCAGGCCATCGCCCTGCTGCACAGAGTCGGCGTGAAAGATCACCGCAAGGTGATGCGGGCCTATCCCCATGAGCTGTCGGACGGCATGTGTCAGAAGGTGATGATCGCCATGGCCATTGCCAACCAGCCGCGATTGCTGGTGGCGGACGAGCCCACCAGCGCCATGGAGTCCACCACGCAATCCCAGATATTGCGTCTGCTCGACAAGATGAACAAGCTGGGCAACACCACCATCCTCATCATCAGCAACGACATCGCCGCCATCGCCAACCTGACCGACAACATCAATGTCATGTACTGCGGCCAGATGGTGGAAGTGGGCACGCGGGAGCAGATCCTGGGATCGCCCCATCACCCCTATACCCATGCCCTGCTCCAGTCGATCCCGGATTTTGACAAGCTGGTGCGTCACAAGTCCAGACTCGAGACCCTGCCCGGGGTGATCCCCCCCCTGCAGCACTTGCCGATCGGCTGTCGACTCGGGCCCCGTTGCCCCCACGCCCAGAAGCTCTGCGTGCAGACCCCCTTGATGAGCAAGATCAAGGGCCACCAGTTCAGCTGTCACTTCCCCCTGAACATGGAGGAGCCCAAGAAATGATGGCCAGCCTCCCGTTGCGTACCGCAATGCCTGAGCGCATTCACCCCAGGGCGCGAGTTGATCTTCCCGCCGTTACGCTGATCCCGGAGTCATACCTGTGTTGAACGAACCCACGTTTCCCCCCTCCCTGCTCCAGGTCAGGTCGCTCAGCAAGACCTATCAGAACCGTACCGGCCTGTTTCGATCCCGCGCCGTACAGGCCGTCAAGCCGCTCTCCTTCGATCTCGAGGTGGGCCAGACCCTGGCGATTGTTGGCGAGGCGGGTTCCGGCAAGAGCACCCTCGCGCGGATCCTGGCGGGCATGATTGAACCGTCCAGCGGCGAGATCCACATCGAGGGGCAGTTGATGCGCCATGGGGATTATCAGGCCCGCTGCAAGCTGCTGCGAATGATCTTCCAGGACCCCAACTCCTCCCTCAATCGCAAGATCCGGGTGGGCCAGATCCTGGAGACGCCACTGCGCCTCAATACCGAGCTGAGTGAAGAGGAGCGGGAGGAGAAGGTGATGCAGACTCTGCGCATGGTGGGCATGCTCGCGGATCACGCCTTCTTCTACCCCCAGATGCTGTCGGCGGGCCAGCAACAGCGGGTTGCCCTGGCCCGGGCACTGATCCTCAATCCCAAGATAGTGGTCGCCGACGAGGCCCTGTCGACCCTGGATATCTCGGTACGCTCCCAGATCATCAACCTGCTGCTGGAGATGCAGGAGACCATGGGGCTCAGCTACGTGCTGGTGGCCAACGATCTGGGGGTGGTGAGCCACATCAGCGACGAGGTACTGGTGATGCATGATGGCCAGGTGGTCGAGCGTGGCAAGACCCTCAAGGTCTTTGCCGATCCCCAGCATGGGGTGACCAAGAAACTTATCCAGAACTACAACAACGAATATCGCCGCTAAGCTTGCCGCCGCCCGTCTCGGCTGGCGGCATAGCCGCTCTTCCCTCCCCCTTGTTTTCCCCATAAAAAAACCCGGCACTGTGGCCGGGAATTGCGCTCAAACATGACACTTGCGTCGCTTGTGTTCAGGAACCCTTGCAAGGATAGGTGCCCCTACTGGGTGCAGCCACTGTCAGATCTGACAGGGGGACCGCTGTGGAAGCGGAACTGTTCATCGGGCGTGAGGATGAGACTCGCCTCCAGGGCGCCGAAGAAGGCGACACGCTCGCTGATATCCTCACCGGCATACTGCTCGGCCAGCGCCAGATAATCCTGATAGTGACGGGCCTCAGAGCGCAGCAAAGAGGTATAGAAACGACTCAGCTCCTCATCCAGATGCGGTGCCAACTTGGCGAAGCGCTCACAGGAACGCGCCTCGATATAAGCGCCGATGATCATCTTGTCGACGACGGCGGCAGGCTCATAGGTGCGCACATGTTGCAGCAGGCTGCGCGCGTAGCGGGAAGCGTTCACGGCGCCGTAATGAATGCCGCGCGCCGCCATCAGTTCAAGTACCTGTTCGAAATGGTGCAACTCCTCCTGGATGAGACGCACCATCTTTACCAGCAGTTCGTTGCGCTCCAGCTCGTCAAAGACCGTCCTGGCCTCCTCCCCCATGGTGCGTTTGCCCAGGATCTGCGCCTTCTCAGGCAAGGCATCCAGCTCCCGGTAAAAATCGAGCTTGGGCAATAGGTGGCGCTTGCCCTTGGGCAGACAGTAACGACGCACCAGACTGTGAGCGGTGAGCGCGGCCTTGTTCTCGCAGTTGGCATGGTCGATGAGCAGTGTGGGCAGATTGGCAGGATCCCGCGCAACCTCAATCCATTCATCCGGGGTGTCACAGTGCAGAAATTGGCGAACTGGCGCGAGCAAGGCGTCCATCGAATGACCTCGATACGGGATGGGGGCGCCATGTTACCGGATCTTGGCGGGGAACTCGAGTCCAGCCCCCGCCTTGACGACCAGGAGATCATTAACAATAACTAATGGCAGGGCAAACCAGCCGCGGTTCGCCATATTTAGGGGTAATATCATGATCCTGAACCATATATGGGGGCTTTACGCCCACCCGAAAGATGAGTGGCACGACATAGACGACCACCAGGAAACCGTCGGCCACAGCCTCACCCATGTCGCGCTGATGGCGCTGATCCCCGCCGTCTGCTGTTACTTCTCCGCCGTGCACATTGGCTGGCAAGTGGGCCGCGGCGATCCCATCATGCTGACCATGAGTAGCGGCGTCTGGATGGCGAGCGCCATGTATCTGGCGCTCATGGTCGCCGTCGTCCTGTTGGCAGTACTGGCACTCTGGATGGCCCGCACCTTCGGCGCCAACCCCAATATGTCCCAGACGCTGGAGCTGGCCGCCTACACGGCAACCCCGCTGTTCATGACCGGCTTTGCCGCCCTCTATCCCGTGATGTGGTTCATCATGCTGGTGGGCTTGGTGGGGCTGGCCTGGTCCATCTACCTGCTCTACACCGGCATCCCCATCTTGATGCATATCCCCGAGGAGCAAGGCTTCATCTATGCCAGCTCCATGGTGACCTGCGGCCTGGTGTTGCTGGTCTGCCTGATGGCGGGGACTGTGCTCGTCTGGGATTGGGGGCTGGGGCCCGTCTTTACCAGCTAGCCGGAATGCGGCTAATGCCCATGAAAAACGGAGGCCATTGGCCTCCGTTGTCTTGCATGCTGTCTCACACAACCTGGAAAACGTTTAACTGCCTTCGTTAAAAATTTCCAGATTGTTGGTCTCTTCCTGCCACTCACGCACCGCCTTGTTGTCGTCGTTGCGCAGGGAGTTGAGGTGATCCAGATAAGCCTGATCCACATCCGCAGTCACGTAGTTACCGTTGAACACCGAGGTCTCGAAGTGACGCAGTTCCGGGTTCAGCTCACGCACCGCCTCTTCCAGATCTTCCAGATCCTGGAATATCAGCCCGTCGGCACCGATAAGCGCACACACCTCTTCCACTTCACGACCATGGGCGATCAGCTCGTTGGCGGTTGGCATGTCGATGCCATAGACGTTGGGGAAGCGGATCTCGGGGGCGGCCGAGGCGAAGTAGACCTTGGCGGCGCCAGCTTCCCGGGCCATCTGGATGATCTGCTCTGAGGTGGTGCCGCGGACGATGGAGTCATCCACCAACAACACCTTCTTGCCCTTGAACTCGGAGCCGATGGCATTGAGCTTGCGGCGCACCGATTTCTTGCGCTGGGTCTGGCCCGGCATGATGAAGGTCCGGCCTATGTAGCGGTTCTTCACGAAGCCCTGGCGGTAAGGCAGCCCCAGGGTGTGGGCGATTTCCAGCGCCACATCACAGGAGGTTTCCGGGATGGGAATGACCACATCCACGTCCAGATCGTCCCAGTCACGGGCGATCTTCTTGCCCAGCTTGCGACCCATGTTGAGACGCGCGGCATAGACGGAGACCTTGTCGATGCACGAGTCCGGGCGAGCGAAGTAGACATATTCGAAGATGCAGGGGTTTATCTGCGGCGCATCGCTGCACTGCTCGGAGAAGAGCTGGCCCTGCTCGGTGATGTAGATGGCCTCGCCCGGGGCGACGTCACGTACCGTCTCGAACCCGATGGCATCGAGTGCCACGCTCTCGGAGGCGAGCATGTATTCGAGCTGGCCCTGCTCATCGATACGGCGACCCAGGATCAGCGGGCGTATGCCGTTGGGATCACGGAAGCCGATGAGGCCATGGCCTATCACCAGGGAGACCACGGCGTAAGCACCACGGATCTGCTGATGGGTCTTGCGCACGGCCTGGAAGATATCTTCCGGACGCAGCGCCATCTTGTCGCACAGATCCAGCTCGTGGGCCAGCACGTTCAGCAGCACTTCGGAGTCCGAGGTGGTGTTGATGTGGCGGCGAGCGACCTTGAACTGCTGCTCTTTCAGATCTTTGGCGTTGGTGAGGTTGCCGTTATGGGCCAGCACCATGCCATAGGGGGAGTTGACGTAAAAAGGCTGGGCTTCCGCGGCGCTGGAGCTGCCGGCGGTGGGA
This sequence comes from Aeromonas rivuli, assembly GCF_000820045.1. Classification (GTDB taxonomy): domain Bacteria; phylum Pseudomonadota; class Gammaproteobacteria; order Enterobacterales; family Aeromonadaceae; genus Aeromonas; species Aeromonas rivuli. The sequence goes on from NZ_CDBJ01000062.1 coordinate 86,829, forward strand.
TATCGGACATGTCCAATGCCGATATGCCCTTTCAGTCGCTGCATGTGACGCACTTCAAACACGTCCTTCACCAGGCCGTTGGCCTTGCGTTGCCGGAAGTTTCCACTATCAATGGTCACGATCCCGGCGGCGTCCTGGCCCCTGTGCTGCAACACCGTCAAGGCGTCGTAGAGGGCCTGATTGACGGGGGTGGTGCCAACTATACCGACAATACCACACATGTCCTTGCTACCTCGAAGTCACTGTACCTGTTTAAGAAAACTCGATGAGTTCTGCATGAAATCAAAGAACCACTGGATGACCAGCCCGAATTCGGGGATCAACCGGGATCCCTGCCACCAATCCGCCTGAGGCAGGCTGGTGAAGGTATCCATAAAAAACAGCAGGGCGCTGACGATGAGCGCACCACGCAGGGCACCGAAGCAGATGCCGAGTACCCGATCCGTACCCGATAGCCCCGTCTTGTTGACCAGCTCCCCCACCACATAGTTGACGATGGCGCCAAGGATCAGGGTTGCGACGAAGAGGGCCGCGATGGCCAAGCCATTGCGCAGCAGCTGATCGGTGATGGAGGTGAAGAAGGCGGCGAGATCGGGGTAGAAGTTACTGGCGATAAAGAAGGCGACAAACCAGGTAACGAGGGACATGGCTTCCTTGACGAAACCACGCACCAGGCTTATCAGGGCTGAGAGGGCAACGATGCCCAAAATTGTGTAATCAATCCAAACCATGAGTCGTTCGTGTGTCTTGCAAAATTGCGGCGAATTCTAACAAAAACGATTGCGGATTGCTTGGGAAACTTCTTCCCTTCCCCGCCAAAAATGAAGGGGCGCCCAGTTGGCGCCCCTGATGACTTAGCCCTGTGCCGGGTAGAAAGTGGCGGCGCCCGGGCCGACCGGCAGCCCCAGCACAAACACCCAGGCATAGAACAGCAGGCTCCAGCCCAGCAGGAATACCAGGGTATAGGGCAGCATGGTCGCAATGAGCGTGCCTATCCCTAAGGATTTCTGGTAACGCACCGCCACCGCCAGGATCAAGCCGAAGTAGCTCATCATGGGGGTGATGATGTTGGTCACTGAATCCCCGATCCGGTATGCCGCCTGGATGACCTCAGGGGAGTAACCAATCAGCATCAGCATGGGCACGAAGATGGGCGCCGTGACCGCCCACTGGGCCGATGCTGAACCAATCATCAGGTTGATGACGGCGCACATCAGTATGAAACCAAAGAAGAGACCAGGACCGGTCAGGCCCAGAGCCTGCAGGGCCCCTGCCCCCTTGACCGCAAACACTGTCCCGAAGTTGGTCCAGGAGAAGTAGGCAACGAACTGGGCCGCGAAGAACACCAGGACGATGTACATGCCCATGGTACTCATGCTGGTGGACATCGCCTTGATCACGTCCTTGTCGCTCTTCATGGTGCCCACGACCTTGCCGTAGACAAAACCTGGTACGGCGAAGAAGACGAAGATGAAGGCGACAATGCCGTGCAGGAAGGGAGAGCCCGCAATGGCCCCCGTCTCCGGATGGCGCAATATGCCATCCGCTGGTACCACGGTCAGCGCCAGCAGGCCGCTGACCACCAGCACGGCCACCAGGGCCGACCAGAGGCCACGCTTCTCCCGGGCAGTCAGGGACTCTGCCTGTTGATCCAGAGAGACACTCGCCTCGCTCGGGTCATATTTACCGAGCTTGGGTTCGACTATCTTCTCGGTCACCCAGGCGCCCAGGCCGGTGATGAGGAAGGTACTGACGAACATGAAGTACCAGTTCACCTCGGGGCCGACCACATAACCGGGATCGATGATGCGGGCCGCTATCTGGGTGATGCCTGCGAGCAGGGGATCCACGGTGCCAAGCAGCAGATTGGCAGAGTAGCCACCGGAGACACCGGCAAAGGCCGCCGCCAGACCCGCCAGAGGATGGCGACCCAGGGAGTGGAAGATCATGGCCGCCAGGGGGATCAGCACCACGTAGCCAAGCTCGGCCGCCGTGTTGGACATGATCCCGGCAAAGACGATGGTCAGCGTGACCATGCGGCGGGAGGCGCTCATCACCATGCCCCGCATGGCGGCGCTGAGCAGGCCGGAGTGTTCGGCAATGCCCACCCCGAGCAGCGCCACCAGCACAGTGCCCAGCGGTGCGAAGCCGGTGAAGTTGGTCACCAGGTTGGAGACGATGCGTTGCAAGCCTTCGGCACTGAGCAGGCTGACCACGGTGATCATGCCGTCGACGCTGCGGCCGGGCGCCCCTTCCGGGCGCGGATCCACCACGCTGACGCCCAGCCAGGCGGCGATGCCGGAGGCCACAATCAGAGTGAGGGAGAAGAGGGCAAATAGTGTGATGGGATGTGGTAGCAGATTACCAAGCCATTCGACCCCGTTCAAAAAGCGGTTGAACAGGCCGGGGCGCGCGGGCGCCAATGGTGTCGTCCTCGACGTCATCAATTACTCCTTATTCATTTGAAACATGCAATCGGCCGGTGCAGCCGATACGCCTGCGTTTCTAGTGAACCTGAGCAAGGACGAAGTGCGCACCCTGATCACCGAGCCGAATCAATCCGCGATGAATTGACCGCGAGCCTTTTACCCCCGGTGCACTGAATAGAAGATGAATAAGGGATTCAAAAACAAAAAAGCCATGGAAATCCATGGCTTATGACATTCAAATGGGGCTGGTTAACCGATGTGGGTCAGGCCGCCCATGTAGGACTGCAAGGCCGCCGGAATAGCGATACGGCCATCTTCCTGCTGGTAGTTCTCGATCACCGCCACCAGGGTACGACCCACCGCCAGGCCGGAGCCGTTGAGGGTATGGATCAGCTGGGGCTTGCCATCGATGCGCACCCGCGCCTGCATGCGGCGCGCCTGGAAATCGCCACAGTTGGAGACGGACGAGATCTCGCGGTAGGTGTCCTGGGCTGGCAGCCACACTTCCAGATCGTAGGTCTTGGCGGCGGCGAAGCCCATATCACCGGTGCACAACGCCATCACGCGATACGGCAGCTCCAGCAGTTGCAACACCTTCTCCGCATGACCGACCATCTCTTCCAGCGCATCCCAGGATTGCTCCGGGTGTACCAGCTGGACCATCTCGACCTTGTCGAACTGGTGCATGCGGATCAGGCCCTTGGTATCGCGACCGTAGGAGCCGGCCTCGGAGCGGAAGCAGGGGCTGTGCGCCGTCATCTTGATGGGCAGCTCCTGCTCATCGAAGATCTCGTCACGGGCCATGTTGGTGAGCGGCACCTCCGAGGTCGGGATCAGGGAGAGCTTGCGCTCCTTGCTGCCCTCTTCGGCGTCGGAGACGATACCGGTGTTGAACAGATCTTCGGAAAACTTCGGCAGCTGGGTGGTGCCATAGAGGCTGTCCGGATTGACCAGATAGGGCACGTAGCACTCGGTGTAGCCATGCTGCTGGGTATGCAAGTCCAGCATGAACTGCGCCAGGGCGCGGTGCAGGCGGGCAATCTGCCCCTTCATCACCACGAAGCGCGAACCCGACAGCTTGACGCCGTTCTTGAAGTCCAGCCCCTTGAGGCCCTCGCCCACTTCCACATGATCCCGCGGCTGGAAATCAAATGCACGGACGGTACCCCAACGGCGTACTTCGACGTTGTCATTCTCGTCGCGACCGACCGGGGTGCTGTCGCTTGGCAGGTTCGGCATGCCATCGGCGATGGCTTTGATATCGCGCAGCAGGGCCTCGAGTTCGACCTTGCTGGTTTCCAGCTCGTCGTTGATCTGGGTCACGATGGCCTTGAGCGGCGCCACATCTTCACCACGGCGAGCCGCCTCACCGATGGACTTGGAGCGGGCGTTGCGCTCGGCCTGCAGCTCCTGGGTGCGGGACTGCAGATCCTTGCGTTTCTCTTCCAGAGCATTGACCGCCGCTACGTCCAGAACGTAGCCACGTGTCGCCAGACGCGTGGCAGCATCGATGATATCGCTGCGCAGATATTTGGGATCCAGCATGGTTTACCTACTTTTTCAGATGGGATCTGGGCCTGGGTTATCAAACCTGGCGAGAGAACAGATCCGGAAGTTAACATCGGTTGGCGCACCCCGGGTCTTCAGAGTCGAGCCTGCAAAATCAGGCGTTCGACATCAAGAAGATGGCGCAAGGCCGAGACAAACGGGGTCAGAGGGGCAGTGTAGCAGACCGCCCCCCTGCCCGAACAGGGACTATTGCTGTCGTTTTTGCCAAGTTTGAGGGCACAAGGCGGCCAATATTCGCCGATCCTGTCGATTGGCGTGCCAATCTCCAGACCGGTCCCCTACTTCTCTCTTCGGCGGGGACTCTGCCCATCCAGCTCACGCAGATAATCGAGTTTCTGGGCTATCTGTTTCTCAAGCCCGCGATCCGTCGGCTGGTAGTATTGCGTACCGGCCAGTTCAGGCGGGAAGTAGCTCTCGCCGGCGGCATAGGCACCGGGTTCGTCATGGGCATAGCGATATTCGGCGCCATAACCCAGATCGCTCATCAGCTTGGTCGGAGCGTTGCGCAGGTGCGGTGGCACCTCGAAATCCGCTTGCTCCTTGGCATCTCGCAGCGCCGCCTTCCAGGCGGTGTAGACCGCATTGCTCTTGGGGGCGCAGGCGAGATAGACGATGGCCTGGGCGATGGCCCGCTCCCCTTCTGCCGGGCCGATGCGGTGGAAGCAATCCCAGGCCGACAGCGCCACCTGCATGGCACGGGGATCGGCGTTGCCGACATCTTCCGAGGCGATGGCCAGCAGCCGGCGAGCGATATAGAGCGGATCGCAGCCCGCGCTCACCATGCGGGCATACCAGTAGAGCGCCGCATCGGGGGCCGAGCCGCGAATGGACTTGTGCACCGCCGAGATGAGGTCATAGAAGTGATCGCCCCCCTTGTCGAAACGCGCCACGTGCTCCCCCGCTACGGCGGCGAGCAGGGCGCTGTCGATCACTCTCTCCCCCTCCCCGTTCGCCTCGGCCATGTCTCCCAGCAGCTCCAGATAGTTGAGGGACTTGCGCCCGTCCCCATCCACCGCCTTGGCCAGCGCCTCCTTCACCCCGGGGGCGAAGGTGAGGGTCGGATCATTGAGGCCCCGTGGGTCGGTCAGGGCCTGACTGATCATGGCGAGGATATCTTGCTCTTCCAGCCGTTTGAGCAGATAGACCCGGGCCCGGGAGAGCAGTGCGTTGTTGAGTTCGAACGAAGGGTTTTCGGTGGTGGCGCCGATGAAGGTGATGGTGCCATCTTCGATGTGGGGCAGGAACACATCCTGCTGACTCTTGTTGAAGCGGTGCACCTCATCCACGAACAGTATGGTACGCACTCCGCGCCAGCTGTTCTCCTTGGCCTTGTCGATGGCGGCGCGGATCTCCTTGATGCCGGAAGTGACCGCGGAGAGCCGCTCCACCTCGGCCTGGCAGTAGTGGGCAACGAGTTCGGCGAGGGTGGTCTTGCCGGTGCCGGGGGGGCCCCACAGGATCATGGAGTGGCAGTGCCCTGCCAGGATGGCTTTGCGCAGGGGCTTGTCCGGTCCCAGGATATGTTGTTGGCCTATGTACTGGTCAAGAGTCTGCGGCCGCATCCGTGCGGCCAGTGGACGAAAGTCCGATGAGAAGTCCAAAGAGAGATTGCTCATCAGCGTTGGTCGTCCAGCGCGACCCCCTTGGGCGTCTTGAACACGAACTCGTTGCCCTTGAGCGCCGGCTTGCGATTGAAGCCGCTCAGGGTGAACTCGCTCCACTGACCCTGGGCCTCTTTCACGTCGAAGCGGCTGATGTTCTCCTGCCGGTCGAAGGTAATTCTGAAGGAGGCGATCAGTTCGTCCTGATTGCGGCTGGTGACGGTGAACACATCATCCTGCTCGGTCACGTCGTAGTTTTTCCAGTACTTGTCATCGCTGCTGGCGATCAGGATGAAAGGGGTATTGACCACGGCATCTTGCAACTTGAGGGCGGTGACCTGTTCGACGAAGGGATCGTAGATCCAGACATCCTTGCCATCGGCCACGATCAGGCTCTCGTCCGGTGAGGTGGTGTGCCAGTTGAAGCGATTAGGGCGCGACACCAGCAGATCGCCGCTCGCTTTTTGCAGCTCTTTGCCCTTGCTGTCAAAGACGGTCTGCTGGAACTGGGCGGAGAAGAGGTTGACGGCTGCCAGCTTCTGCTTGAGATCACTGGCCGCATCGGCCCACACCTGGCTGCTGGCGATGAGCAGCACGGTTCCCATCAATAACTGTTTTTTCATAAGGTCTCTCGCTAAAAGGCCACACCCGCTAAGGGCATGGCCAGGACACACACGCTATCAATCACGTACCGGAGGCGGTGCCAGCACATCCCGTTGGCCGTTGCCACCGGGGCTGCTGACGATGCCCTGGTTCTCCATCTGTTCGATGAGGCGGGCCGCTCTGTTGTAGCCAATCTTGAATTTGCGCTGCACGCTGGAGGTTGAACCACGACGGGATTCCACCACGAAGGCCACCGCCTCGTCGAACAGCGGGTCCAGCTCTTCATCACCACTGCTGCCATAATCGCCGCTGCCGCCCTCCTCCGACTCACCGGAGAGGATCTCCTGGATGTAGTTGGGCTCACCGCGCAGCTTCCAATCCGCCACCACCTTGTGCACCTCGTGGTCATCGACGAAGGCGCCGTGGACCCGGGTCGGGTTGGAGGTGCCGGCCGGCATGTAGAGCATGTCCCCCATGCCGAGCAGGGATTCGGCGCCGCCCTGATCCAGGATGGTGCGGGAATCTATCTTGCTCGACACCTGGAAGGAGATCCGGGTCGGGATGTTGGCCTTGATGAGGCCCGTTATCACATCCACCGAGGGACGCTGGGTCGCCAAGATCAGGTGAATACCGGCGGCCCGCGCCTTCTGGGCGATACGGGCGATCAGCTCTTCCACCTTCTTGCCGACGATCATCATCATGTCGGCAAACTCGTCAACCACCACCACGATGTGCGGCAGCTTCTCGAGCTCGGGGGCCATCTGATCCATGGAGTCCCCCGGGCGCCACAGCGGATCGCGCATGGGGTTGCCCGCATCAGATGCCATCTGCACCTTGGTGTTATAGCCCTTGAGGTTGCGCACCCCGACCGCCGACATCAGCTTGTAGCGACGCTCCATCTCGCCCACGCACCAGCGCAGGGCATTGGCGGCGTCCTTCATGTCGGTCACCACCTCGGTAAGCAGATGCGGTATCCCCTCGTAGACCGAGAGTTCCAGCATCTTGGGATCGATCATGATGAAGCGCAGATCGTCCGGGCTCGCCTTGTAGAGCATGGAGACGATCATGGTGTTCACCCCGACCGACTTGCCCGAGCCGGTGGTACCGGCCACCAGCAGGTGGGGCATCTTGGCGAGGTTCACCACCACGGGCTCACCGGCGATATCCTGGCCGAGCACCATGGTCAGAGGGCTCTCGCTGTTGTGGAAATCTTCGCAATCCACCACTTCGCGCATGTAGACCGTCTGGCGAACCCGGTTGGGCAGTTCGATGCCGATGAAGGTCTTGCCGGGGATCACCTCCACCACCCGCACGCTGCTGGCAGAGAGCGAGCGTGCCAGATCCCGCGACAGGTTGGTTATCTTGCTCGCCTTCATGCCTGGGGCAAGGTCGAGCTCGAAGCGGGTGATGACAGGGCCCGGGTAGACGCCGACCACCTTGGCCTGCACGTTATAATCGGCAAGCTTGGCCTCCACCAGACGCGCCATGCGCTCCAGCTCCTCCGGGCTCATCGACTGGGTCTTGGCCGGGGGGCGGTCGAGCAAGTCCAGGCTCGGCAGCGGCGCCATGTTGGCCATGGCGGTGCGTTTGGAGACAGGATGGCGGGCCGCGGCAGGGCTTGGTGCATCGTCACCATTGTCAGCCCAAGGCAGGTCCATCTCCTCTTCGCTGGCCTTTACCACCGGCTGACGGGGACGCTGGCCACGTTTGACGGGGGCCGGAGCGGGCGCGTCATCCTCATCATCGAAATCCGGATCGAACTGGAAGGTATCTTCGTCCAGCTCAGGCAACCACTCCTCGGATTTGGCCGCCCTCTTCCCCTTGCCGCCTTGGGGCCCCTTGGCACCGCGCAGCCAGCCACTGTGAGGCTCATCGTCCTCATCATCCAGGGCCAGGGTACCGGCACTGCCTTCCAGCAGCGGATCCGGCCCGTCATAACGGGGTTGACGCCAACCGCCACTGAGCCAGTGTCCCAGGGTCGTGGGCAGGTGGTAGATAGCAGACACCGACCCCGTGCAGGCGCTGCCGATCCGCTCGACGATGGTGAGCCAGGACCAGCCGGTGAACAGCGTGATGCCTGTTGCCACGAAACAGAGCAGCATCAGGTTGGCACCGACGCCACCAAACAGCGGGATCACGGCCGAGGCAATCACATCGCCGACCAGACCACCGGCCGAGAAGTTCTGCATGTCGTTGAAGTTCATGCTGGCGATGGCCGACATGCCAAGCACCGTTAGGATGAAGCCTACGATGCGCACCGACAGGGTCAGGTAATCGACTTCCAGCAAGCGGCTCGGTCGCCAGAACAGACTCCAACCCAGCAGTACCAACAAGGGCGGCACCAAGTAGGAGAAGGCCCCGAAGGTGAACATGGTGATATCGGCTATCCAGGCACCGGCGCTCCCCGCCAGATTCTTCACATCTCCTTCCCAGGATGTCTGGGACCAGCCGGGATCGGCGGGGTGGTATGTGAGCAGGGCAAGCAAGAGGTAGGCAGCCAACAGTGTGATGGCGATCAAGACGGCTTCGAAGATCCGTTGGGTGCCTGATAAAGGAGTAAACAGCTTTTTCTCGGCCAAACTCCGGCTCCTTTCTGAAAACAAAATAACGCGTGGGACAAGGGGGCCCAGTATCCCTGAAAAACCTATCGTTTGTCAGCCTGTCTGCCCATTGACGCGACAGACTCGACAAGCAGAAACGAGCGGACTGGCCGCTCGTTTCTCATTTTTATGATGCATCAATTGCGTGACACATCACAGAACAAAATACTCTATCGAGTACTAATTACCAGTCGACTACTCTGTTTTACTTCTTCCATCACCACATAGGTGCGCGTGTCGTTGACGCCGGGCAGTCGCAACAGGGTTTCCCCAAGCAGGCGGCGGTAGGCAGACATGTCGCTGACGCGGGTCTTGAGCAGGTAATCGAAATCACCGGAGACCAGATGACATTCCTGGATCTCTTCGAGTACTTGAACGGCTTTGTTGAACTGTTCAAACACGTCCGGGGCGCCCCGGTTCAGGGTGATTTCCACAAACACCAGCAGAGAAGCATCCAGATAATGAGGGTTCAGAATAGCGGCATATCCTTCGATATAGCCTTGTCGCTCCAGGCGACGAACCCGTTCCAGACAGGGTGTGGGACTCAGGCCAACTCGTTTGGACAACTCAACATTCGAAATCCTGCCATCCTTTTGCAGTTCATTAAGAATGTTGCGATCAATCCTGTCCAAATCCTTTAGCCGACTCTTAGCTTCCATCATTTTATTCCATCCTTTGGCTATTTTTTGGTAAGAATCACCAGTCATTTTATAATTATGGTCACAAATCCTGTCAATACCTGAATATACTAGGCGCAAATGTTGCTTAACAATATGGCAACATAAAACACCAATCTATAGACGAGGGATAGCATGATTATCGGTGTACCTAAAGAAATAAAAAACCATGAATATCGCGTAGGCATGGTTCCAGCCAGTGTACGTGAACTGACAGCACGAAACCATACTGTTTTCGTCCAAAGCGGGGCGGGAACTGGCATCGGCTTCACCGACGCAGATTATCAAGCTGCTGGTGCCGAAATGTTGACCTCTGCTGCCGATGTTTTTGCAAAGTCACAGATGATAGTCAAGGTCAAAGAACCCCAGGCCGCCGAGCGCGCCATGCTGCGCCCCGACCAGGTGTTGTTTACCTATCTGCACCTGGCGCCAGACCTGCCCCAGACCCAAGAGTTGATCAGCAGCGGCGCCATCTGCATCGCCTATGAAACCGTCACCGATGACCGTGGCGGCTTGCCCCTGCTGGCCCCCATGTCCGAAGTTGCCGGTCGCATGTCTATTCAAGCCGGCGCCCAGGCGCTGGAGAAATCCCGTGGCGGCAGCGGTATGTTGCTCGGCGGCGTACCCGGGGTCGAGCCGGCCAAGGTGGTGATACTGGGTGGCGGAGTGGTCGGTTCCAATGCGGCCCGCATGGCCGTTGGCATGCGGGCCGATGTCACCATCCTGGATCGCAGTGTTGATGCCCTGCGTCGCCTCGACAGCGAGTTTCAGGGCGCCGCCAAGGTGATCTACTCCACCAGCGAAGCCATAGAGCGCCACGTGTTAAGCGCCGATCTGGTGATTGGTGGTGTGCTGATCCCAGGCGCCGCTGCGCCGAAACTTGTCACTCGTGACCATATTGCCCGCATGAAGCCAGGTTCGGCCATTGTCGATGTCGCCATCGATCAGGGTGGCTGCGTCGAGACATCTCATGCCACCACACACCAGGATCCCACTTATATCGTCGATGAGGTGGTGCACTACTGCGTGGCCAACATGCCCGGAGCCGTGGCGCGTACCTCCACCTTCGCCCTCAACAATGCCACCCTGCCCTTCATCATCCGTCTGGCAGATCAAGGCTACAAAGCCGCTCTGCTTGCCGACAAGCACCTGCTGAACGGCCTCAACGTGATGGCGGGCAAATTGACCTGCGCCGAGGTCGCCGAGGCCCATGGCCTTGCCTTCACCGACCCCCTGACCCTGTTGAGCTGATCTCCCTTGCCAGCAAGTCGAGATGAGTGAAAATCCGCCCGCGATGGGCGGTTTTTTATGGCTGATATTCAGGGCGGGCGATTAACACAATCGACGCACTGCCCTTTGACCCCGGATCACGAATTCCCTACAATCGCGCAAACTCATTACGTCTCGGAAATCACACCATGAGCGAAGTCATTCACAGCAAGCTGCTGATCCTGGGCTCAGGCCCGGCAGGCTACACGGCCGCCGTCTACGCCGCCCGTGCCAACCTCAATCCCCTGCTGGTCACCGGCATGCAGCAAGGTGGCCAGTTGACCACCACCACGGAAGTGGAGAACTGGCCCGGTGATGCAGAAGGGCTGACCGGTCCGGCGCTGATGGAGCGAATGAAAGAACATGCGGAGAAGTTCGATACCCGCATCCTGTTCGATCACATCAACGAAGTGTCCCTGAACCAGCGTCCGTTCCGCCTCAAGGGTGACAGCGGTGAGTACAGCTGTGATGCCCTGATCATCGCTACCGGCGCCTCTGCCAAGTATCTGGGTCTGCCATCTGAAGAGGCCTTCAAGGGGCGCGGCGTCTCCGCCTGTGCCACCTGTGATGGCTTCTTCTATCGCAACCAGGAAGTGGCCGTGGTCGGCGGCGGCAACACCGCCGTGGAAGAGGCACTCTACCTGGCGAACATCGCCAAGAAGGTGCACCTGGTTCATCGTCGCGACGAGTTCAGGGCCGAAAAAATCCTGATCAAGCGCCTGCACGACAAGGTCGCCAGTGGCAACATAGTGCTGCACACCTACCAGACCCTGGACGAGGTGCTGGGCGACGAAATGGGCGTGACCGGCATCCGCCTGCGCAGCACCAAGGATGACAGCACCTCTGAGCTGCCGCTGATGGGGGTCTTTATCGCCATCGGTCACCAGCCGAATACCCAGATCTTCGAAGGCCAGCTGGCCATGGAGAATGGCTATCTGCTGGTCCGCGGCGGTCTGCAAGGCTTCGCCACCCAGACCAGCATTGAAGGCGTGTTCGCCGCCGGCGACGTGGCCGACCACAACTACCGTCAGGCCATCACCTCGGCCGGTACTGGTTGCATGGCCGCCCTGGATGCCGAGCGTTTCCTCGACGCGCAATAAGCGCCTCTCGCCCTGTGCAGGGCCAGATGCTGTCAATGACAAAGGCATGCCTCGGTATGCCTTTATTGTATCCAGACCCCGCATCACGTCTTTGGTCTGTTCTCGATTTGTGGCCAATACCGCCTCTTCTCTGCCACTCGGGTCAGCGACAGAGGCTGACGACACGGGTGAGACCTTGTGCTAGCCATGACTCAATATGTCTTGTCGACCCGCACCCCATCATCAAAATAGAGGATCCGCACCTTGTCGCCCTGGGCGAAGACCATGGCCGGATCGAAGTCCTGGATCACATTGACCAGCGCGTCCTGATCGTTGCGAATGAGCAGCTCCACCAACTTGTTCTCCACCACCTCAGTGCCGGACTGGTAATACTGCGCCGCACCGGCGCCCGCCAAGGCCCCCACTGCGGTGGCTATCTCCCGGCCATGGCCGCCGCCAAACTGGTTGCCGATCAGCCCCCCGATAAGGGCGCCACCCAACGTCTTCCAGCCAGATTGCTGCGACTCAATCACCTGACGCTGGGTAATGTTGCGCATCGTCTCGACCTGACCAAACACCACCTGGTTGACCGGGCGCGCCGTATTGCGTTGATAGACCTCGGCACTGGCCTGCATCGTGACAAAGCACAGCAGGCTGGATACTATCAGGATAATGGCCTTCATCTATGAAACCTCTCGATGCTATGTCTTGCTACCTGACCCAACTGGATGATGAGCCGACCCGGTTCCCCCACCCCAAACACGCGCTGGATGAGCCCAATGGCCTGCTTGCGATTGGAGGCGATCTCTCGCCTCCTCGTCTGCTCGCAGCTTACCACAACGGGATCTTTCCATGGAATGAACCCCACCAGGCCCTGCTATGGTGGTCACCGGATCCCCGTGGGGTAATAGTCCCCTCCCGCCTGCATGTGGGACGCAGCCTGAAAAAGTTTTTGCGCCGTCATTCATTCGATATTTCCATCAATCGCGCCTTTAATCAGGTTATCACCGCCTGCGCCGCCCCCAGGCCCACCGCCAGTGGCACCTGGATCAGCGACGAGATGATAGCGGCCTATCAGGCACTGCATCGTCTGGGTCACGCTCACTCCATCGAAGTGTGGCAAGACGGGCAGTTACAGGCAGGGCTCTATGGTATCGCCGTCGGTCGCCTCTTCTGTGGCGAGTCCATGTTCAGCCGTATCGATAACGGCGCCAAAGTGGCCATGTGGGCCCTCTGTCGTCATTTCGAATGCCACGACGGTGCCCTCATCGACTGCCAGATGCAAAACAGCTTCCTGGCGACCCTGGGTATCGAAGAGTGGCCCCGTAGCCAGTTTTTAGCGGCGCTGGCGACACTGCGGCAGCAACCACTGCGTGAGGGGTGCTGGCAAACGAGGTCAATCAGCCTATGACAGAAGAAGTGATCCTCAAAGTCGGCCTGACCCCCAAACATGCCTGCAGCTATCTGGAACATCAACAGGAGCAGCTGCTGGTACTGATGGACAACGACCTGCTCAATGCTCACGGTTACGAACGCCTGTTGACTGCCGGTTTTCGCCGCAGCGGCAACGACATCTATCGCCCCCACTGTCCGAGCTGCAGCGCCTGTCAGTCTCTGCGTATCCACAGCGAGCAATTTGTGCCCAGTCGCAGCCAGAAGCGCATCCAGCAACAAAACCAGGATCTCTCCCTGGTGCTGAGCTATGACGACAAGCCCGAGTATTACCAGCTTTATGAGCGCTATATCCGCCAGCGACACCGGGACGGCAGCATGTACCCTCCCAGCCGCAGCCAGTACAAGGGCTTTCTGCACTGCGACTGGATGCCGCCGCTCTATCTCGAGATCCATCAGAATAACCGGCTGATCGGTGTGGCCGTCACGGACCTCTTGCCTCACGCCTTGAGCGCCATGTACACCTTCTTCGATCCCGCCTTTGCCGATCGATCCATCGGGACCTTTGCCATCTTGAGCCAGCTGGATCTGGGGCGGCGGACTGGTCGTCAGTGGCTCTATTTGGGCTATCAGGTTGAGGAGTGTCGCAAGATGAAATACAAGAGCCGCTTCCTGCCCCATGAGCGACTTATTAAGGGTGAATGGAAAAATATCGTCACCAAGCCCGAGTAAACTTTACACATTGGCTTAAATCCGGCATGATCCAGCGGATTTTTGTTGTGGCTTATCAAGAGGATTCAATGGCTAAAGAAGACAGTATTGAGATGCAGGGCACTATCTTGGAAACCCTGCCCAATACCATGTTCCGTGTGGAACTGGAGAATGGTCACGTGGTTATCGCTCACATTTCCGGCAAGATGCGTAAAAACTACATTCGTATCCTGACTGGCGACAAGGTGACAGTCGCTCTGACTCCCTACGATCTCTCCAAGGGTCGTATTGTTTTCCGCTCTCGCTAAGCCAGGAATTCAGCAAAAAACCCCAACCTGATGGTTGGGGTTTTTTGTCGTTTCGTGGTTTCTAGTTAGTGAGGCACGGCTTCAACATCGACCTGAAAATCGAAGCTGAGGCTATCATTTACTACTTCAACCTTGACGATACCCCCATCGACCAGTGAGCCAAACAGGATCTCATTGGCCAGGGGTTTCTTGAGGTGTTCCTGAATGACCCGTCCCATGGGTCTAGCCCCCATAGCCCTGTCATAGCCCTTCTTGGCCAACCAGTGACGGGCATCTTCCGATATCTCGAGGGATACTCCCTTGGCATCCAGCTGTACCTGCAGTTCGACGATGAACTTGTCGACCACTTGATAGATCACCGCCATATCCAGGTGATTAAACCAGATGGTGTGATCGAGCCGGTTACGGAACTCAGGGCTGAACGTCTTGTTGATCACTTCCATAGCATCGTGGCTGAGATCTTGCTGCTGGAAGCCAATGGACTTGCGCTGCGTCTCCTGTACACCCGCATTAGTGGTCATCACCAAGATGATGTTACGAAAATCCGCCTTGCGACCGTTATTATCGGTGAGCGTCCCGTTATCCATGACCTGCAGCAGCAGGTTGAACACATCCGGGTGTGCCTTCTCGATCTCATCGAGCAGCAACACGGCGTGGGGGTGCTTGATCACCGCATCGGTCAACAGGCCACCTTGTTCAAAGCCAACATAACCGGGCGGGGCACCAATCAGTCGAGAGACCGTATGACGCTCCATGTATTCCGACATGTCAAAGCGCAGCATCTCGACCCCAAGGGCCTTACCGAGCTGCTGGGTGACTTCTGTCTTGCCCACCCCGGTTGGGCCAGCAAACAGGAAGCAACCGACCGGGCGTCGCTCGTTCCCCAACCCTGAACGAGAAAGACGAATGGCATCGGTCAGCACCGAAATCGCCTTATCCTGGCCAAACACCACCATCTTGAGGTTACGTTCCAGATTCTTGAGCACTTCCTTGTCGGAGGAGGAGACAGATTTTTCCGGAATACGCGCTATCTTGGCCACAATGGACTCAATCTCGGCCACATTGATCACTTTCTTGCGCTTGCTCACTGGCAACATACGCTGCCCTGCCCCGGCTTCATCGATCACGTCAATGGCCTTGTCTGGCAGATGGCGATCATTGATGTACTTTGCTGAGAGCTCGGCCGCGGCCCGAATAGCCTTGGCGGTGTAGCGCACACTGTGATGCGCCTCGTAGCGGCTCTTGAGGCCCATCAGGATGCGAGTCGTATCATCTATGGTCGGTTCTACGATATCGATCTTCTGGAAGCGGCGCGCCAAGGCACGATCTTTCTCGAAGATCTGGGCATATTCCTGATAAGTGGTGGAACCCACGCAGCGCAGCAAGCCATTGGAGAGCAGAGGCTTGATAAGGTTTGCCGCATCCAGCTGGCCACCAGACGCCGCCCCTGCACCTATGATGGTGTGAATTTCATCGATAAACAGAATGGCCCCTTCCTGGCGCTCGATCTGTTTGAGCAGCACCTTGAGACGCTTTTCGAAATCACCACGATATTTGGTACCGGCCAGTAATGACCCCATGTCCAGGGAGTAGATGGTACTGCCGGCAATGACCTCAGGCACATCGCCCTTGACGATGCGATAAGCCAAGCCTTCGGCGATCGCGGTCTTGCCCACTCCCGCTTCCCCAACAAACAAGGGGTTGTTTTTACGGCGGCGGCACAATACCTGTATGGTGCGGCTCAGCTCCTGATCGCGACCGATCAAGGGATCAATGCGGCCCTCAAGCACCAGCTGATTCAGGTTAGTGGCAAAGCTCTCTATTTGGGCGGCTGAGACATCATCGTCAGCATCGGTATTGTTTTGCGGGGTGTCTGGCTTGTTGTCTTTGCGCACACCATGGGAGAGGAAGTTGACCACATCCAGTCGACTGATATCGGATTTCTTCAGGAAATAAGCGGCTTGGGACTCTTGCTCGCTGAAGATGGCCACCAGCACATTGGCGCCACTGACTTCGGTATGGCCCGAGGACTGCACGTGGAATACTGCGCGTTGCAGCACACGCTGGAAACCTAGCGTAGGCTGGGTCTCTCTGTCTTCGTCATCGACGGCAATCAACGGCGTGGTCTGATTGATGAAGGCCGCAATCTCCTTGCGCATCAACTCCACATCCGCACCACATGAACTCAAGGCCTCATGGGCTGAGCTGTTATCCAGCAGGGCCAACAACAGGTGCTCAACGGTCATGAATTCGTGACGCTCATCGCGAGCGAGCTTGAAAGCCTCGTTCAGCGTCTTTTCTAACTCTTTGTTCAACATAGGCACCTCCCCTAAGTACAGCAACAATGTGGTGTCATTCTGTCATCACGTCATGTCGTTTAGGCCTTTTCCATCGTACATAGCAGTGGATGTTCGTTATTACGTGAATAGGTATTGACCTGGACCACCTTGGTCTCCGCTATCTCGGCGGTGAAGGTGCCGCAGACTCCTTTACCACTATAATGCACACTCAGCATGATCTGGGTAGCCTTATCCAGATCCATCCGGAAGAACCGCTGCAAGACTTCAACCACAAACTCCATTGGGGTGTAGTCGTCATTATTGAGCAGCACCTTGTACATGGATGGCGGCTGCAGCTTGGTCTTCTCGGACTGCGCAATCTCTTCATTAACAAAGAGTTCTTTTTGCTTACTCATGATTGTGCTTGGGTACCTCTAGATTACTACCGCCAGGCGTCAGGCTGTCAATAGACTTGTTAACTGGATCACATGACTTGTTAACAACTTCTTGACTCGACCATCAGTTGGACTAAATTGGTTACTTGCTAATCGGCGCCCTACCATTATTAGGTTGATATCACTAGTTATAATGGGCTGGCGCAGGTTACTCAACGACTTTAGGGTAATCAATAAAAGGATGTAGATGTATGGCAACCGGAACAGTCAAGTGGTTCAACAACGCAAAAGGATTTGGGTTTATCTGTCCGGAAGGGGGCGGTGACGATATCTTCGCCCACTACTCCACCATTCAAATGGAAGGTTACAGAACCCTGAAAGCGGGTCAAGCCGTTCAGTTTGAATTGCAGCAGGGTCCGAAGGGAAATCATGCCGCTGTTATTGTGCCGAATGAAGCACAAAACATCTGAGCCAAGGTTGGATAAATAAAAAATCCGGCCTCATTTAGGCCGGATTTTTTATTTATCACTGCCCACAATCGCCCTCCTCACACTCAGCCAGGCGTCATAGAGGGAAGATTCGCTGCTGCTTTCTAGCCTCAACATGAGACAGAGTGACGAATGTTGGCAAACAGCAGACAGCAAAAAGCCCGACCTGAGTCGGGCTTTTCAATATGGCGGTGAGGGAGGGATTCGAACCCTCGATACGTTGCCGTATACACACTTTCCAGGCGTGCTCCTTCAGCCACTCGGACACCTCACCAAATTTTTTACTGCTTTTAAGTGGCTTGCGGAGCACGCGTTGCGTGCTTCACTTCCGACTTCGTCGGTGGGCAGCCACTCGGACAGCGCACCAAATTTTTACTCATCATTTAATGTGTTTGAGTGCCACAGATGTTGGCGACCAATGCCGCGACAACGGGGCGTAATTTAGGGGAAAGCCGCTCGCCCGTCAACGGCTTTCTCTGCCTCCCGCGTTCGACTGCCGGATTAATGCACAGATCCCGGTTCAACCACCACATCAACCAGGTTTAGGAAGCCCAGACGCTCACACTCGGCAACCACGTCATGGGTCGCGGCTATGGTGCTTTGCACAAACAGAATGAATTGCTCAACCGTGAGGCCCGCCTTGGTAAACACCGTATGACCGACCACCAGCCGTGGCAGATTGTCATCAATGATGTCGAGAAACACCTTGAGCGAGGGATACTGCATGTTAAGCCGGCCCAGTTCGGCCACCATGGGCAACAGCGCCGCAGGGCGAATTTCCAGCTCGGAGGAGAACAGCAGTCCTTCCTCTTCGACAAAGACGCGGCTCTCCTGAATGCCTTCCACCGATTGCAGGGAGACGATATGGATGCCATGACACTGATCGCAGACATAGTGCTCGATACGAGCCTGTTGCAACCAACGCATTATCATTTCGGAGCTGGGTGTATTCATCATGACGTTATGGGACTCTTGAAAGCGAGGGGCGCAGTCTAAACCAATTTGTGGCCAACCTAAAGCAGAGGCCCCTGCCCGCCTCTGTTTGCGCTTCTTTTTGACACTGACAGTCCATATACTCAGCCCACCTGCGCGCAGCCCTCAGCCGAGTATCGATGACCATCCAAGAGAAATATCGCCTGCACCTCAAGTCCCTTTCCGATGAATTGCTGGTGCTGCAAAAGCCGATCCGCATTCTGGATGCCATCAAATGGCCCCATCATATCCGCCATGACTTCTTGGCAAAGGGGGGCCGTGAACTCCCCGCCATCGATGCCAACTTCTATCAGGGCTTGGATCTGGGCTTCGATCCGCGCAACAAGTACCTGGAGCTCAAGGAGCTCAGGGACAGGATCCGCCGCAAACTGGGCCCCCATGACGATCTGGGCCGCATACTGCAGGCCAACGTCGACCAATATATGGTGGTGATCGAGATGCTGCGCCAACGCGGTCAGCCGGACTTTCTGCGTTACAGCCAGCGTCTCTATGGCTCGGCCCGGGATCATCTGCGTGGCGATCGCAAGACACTGCGCGAGCTGGGAGAGCGGTTGTGCGACATCTTCTCCCTGCCTGGCGCCCGCCATCTGGTGCGCCCCTATCCCAAGGAGTTTGAGGGGCAGGCAGCGGTCGACCGGCTGCAGGACAAACTATCCAGTTACTTTCGCGACGGTCAGGTGCAGGTAAAGCTGAGCGATGGCATCGTCTCGGATGCCGCAGCCGGCGGTGACTATATCAAGCTTAGCAGTCATGCCCGCTTCTCCGAGCTGGATCTGCAGGTGTTGGAAGTCCATGAGGGCTGGGTTCATGTCGGCACCACCCTTAATGGCCGACAGCAACCTTATGCGACCTGGCTCAGTGCCGGCTCACCACGCATCACCGCCTGCCAGGAGGGGTTGGCTGTGCTGATAGAGACTCTGACCTTCAGCTCTTTCCCGGACCGGGCTAAACGCATCTCGGACAGGGTGATGGCCATCGACATGGCCGAGAATGGCGCGGACTTCATCGAACTCTATCGCCATTTTCTGGACAAGGGCGCGAGCGAGCATGATGCCTACAAGATCACCCAACGCGTATTCCGGGGCGGCATGGTAGAGGGGGGCGCCTGCTTTACCAAGGATCTCTCCTACGTAAAGGGCTATGTGGAGACGGTCAACTTCATCCGCAGCGCCGTGTTGGAGGGCGTACCCGAAATATTGCCCATGCTGTTTGTGGGCAAGGTGACCCTGGATGACATTCCTGTGCTCTATCAGCACTATCTGGAGGGGTTGATCGCCGCCCCCAAGTACCTGCCCCCCATGTTCCGTGACCTGACCGGTCTCTATGTCTGGTTCGGTTTCGCCTCCGGCATGTCCCTTGTCGATATAGGCCGGGTTCAGCAGCATTTTCGTCAGCTGTTTCATCGCCTGCCGGTGGCCGACCCCATCATTACTCCGGTCGACAGCGAATTCGATTAAGCTCCCCGCCTCCCCTGCCTGAGCCACTTCCCATGGCTGCACCCACCATCAGAAAAGGGCCCGACCGGGCCCTTTTCATCCTAATTCAAGCCTGCACTAGCTGAACTTAACGAAATGCCCGGCCAGCCAGATAGTGCTTGCGGCACAGGGAGACATAACGGGCATTGCCCCCTATCTCCACCTGAGCGCCATCCCGCACCACCTGACCATCGGCATTGACCCTGGCATTCATGTGCGCCTTGTTGCCACACCAGCAGATGCTCTTGAGCTCTTCCACCTTGTCGGCCAGACAGAGCAGATGGTAGGAGCCCGGGAACAGCTCGGCACGAAAATCAATCTTGAGGCCATAGGCAATCACGGGAATACCCGCCTCATCCACCACCCGGGCCAGCTGATAGACCTGCTCCTTGGTGAGAAATTGCGCCTCATCGACGATGAACACATCGATGGCCTGCTCCGCATGGCGAGCCTTGACCATCTCGAACAGATCGCAGCTGTCGCTAAACACCTCCACCTTTAACGTCAACCCGACCCTGGCGCTGATCACCCCGAGTCCGGATCTGTCATCAATGGCTGGCGTCATGGCCAGAGGGTGCATGCCCCGCTCGAGATAGTTGAAGTGTGCCTGGATCAACTGGGTGGATTTGCCCGAATTCATCGCGGCGAATTTGTAATGTAGTGAGGCCATGCCTGCTCCGATACCAATTTATGGCGCGCATGCTAACGCAGCATGGCGTCAAAAACAAAGGGGCCCGCAGGCCCCTCATCATTCATCAGGCGGTGGCTGCCGCCTTCTGATTGGCTCTCAGGTAGAAGAGTGTCACCCCAAGGAACCAGACGCCGCTGGTGACAAAACCTGCGCCGACCGAGTGGGTCAGCCCCAGCACCAGGTAGCCGAAGGCAGCGCCGATGGCGATGGTCAGCGCATAGGGCAGCTGCGTCATCACGTGGTCGATATGATGGCAACCGGCCCCCGTGGAGGAGAGGATGGTGGTGTCCGATATCGGTGAACAGTGATCGCCAAATACGGCCCCGGCCAGCACCGCAGAAAGCATCGGCAACATCATGCTTATCTCGCTGGCAGCAGCCATATCACCGGCCAGAGGCAGCATGATACCGAAGGTACCCCAGCTGGTGCCGGTGGCAAACGCCATGGCGCCGGAGAGGCAGAACATCACCACGGGCAGCAACTCGATGGGGAGCCCGCTCTGGGCCAGGGAAGCCAGATATTTACCGGTCTCCACATCGCGGATGACAGCACCGATGGCCCAGGCAAACACCAGAATATAGATGGCGGGCAGCATGGCCATGACGCCGTGCTTGATGACCTCGAGCCAGGTGCGCAGGCTCAGTCCCATGCGCAGAGTCAGCACCACGGCCACCCCAAGCCCGCACAGGCCGCCATTGACCAGAGAGGCACCCACATCGGTATTCTCGAACGCGCCCAGCACCCCGAACGGCAGTCCTTTCTCGGCCAGGGCTACAGCCCCTGTGGCCATCATGAAATAGACGGTGGACGCGGTCAGGGTCAGGATAGGCAACACCAGATCGATGACCCGGCCGCGACTGGAGACCGGCAGATCGCCGCTGCTGCCGGGGGGCACACCCTTGGCCGGATCCCACAACTGCCCTTTGAGGGCGCGCTGCTCATGCTCACGCATGGGACCGATGTCGAGCTGGAACACTATCACCACCAATACCATGGCCAGGGTGAACAGGGCATAGAAGTTCATGGGGATCATCTGCACGAAGGCAGAAATGGGACTCTGATCCTGGATACCATGGGCCGTCAAGATGCCGCCGATGAGGGCGATGATATAAGCCCCCCAGGAGGAGATCGGCATCAACACACAGACAGGGGCGGCGGTTGAATCAAGCAGATAGGCCAGCTTGGCCCGGGAGATATTGAAGCGATCGGTCAGCGGACGGCAGATGGTGCCCACCGACAGACTGTGAAAATAGTCATCGATGAAGAACAGGAACACCAGCAGGCCGGTCAGCAGCTTGGCCCCCCGTCGGTCCTGGATACGCTGCGCCGCCCATTCTGCAAATGCCAGGGTCGCGCCCGACACCGTCAGCAGACTGATGATGCCGCCCAGTAGCAGCAGGAATATCAGTATATTGACGTTCCAGCCATTCAAGGCGCCGTCAGCCCAGAATATCCCCTTGGCCACCTGGCCGAGATACTCGGCACTGGCCAGGGGGGCAAACTGATTTACCAGCAAGCAGCCCAGCACGATGCCGACGCCGAGGGAGAGCAGCACCTTGCGGGTCGTGACGGCCAGTATGACTGCCGCCAAAGGGGGAATGAGGGACCACGCCGAATCGGCGTAATGGGTAATGTCCATGATCTCTTGACACCTACAACATAAGGTGGAGATCTACCGAGAGGATAAAGAAGAAAATGAGCCCGCGAAGGGTTACTCCTCAGCCCCTTCAGTAGCGCTCCATAGTGATTGACTATGGCAGTACTGCACCTGTTCGATGCAGTCCCAGCGACCCTGCATGATGGCATGATCACTTCGGCGCTGGCTCCTTTCCTCATGCTTCACAGGCATCACCCTCCGCATGAGTAGTTATAGGCAGCGCGCCTCTACTTAAAAGGTATTCGGCGGGCATTTTATCGTGCTGACATTTTATATCAAGTTTTTTGATTTAATACTCATTCGAATCAAATTTTTCCGCGCAATGGCAGTGAGAGATATCACGGAGGAAAGATCTGACGAGATTTTAACCTGACACCCACCTTGATGAGGTTTCTCACCCTAATTAACCCGTCGACAGGGATTAAAAAATAATGATCTTAATTTCAGGCAATTATTTATTAATTCTCTCGACTTGACTTAATGTCGTCCTGACGTATAAATTACCAGAAAATAGTTATCCAATATTTATCCCTTTCTTGCTCGCATGGTAACCACTATGACTGAATTTCTGAAAGTACTGCTGAATATCCGTAGCCTGCGTGCCGCTTGCCGTGAGCTGACTCTGGAACAACTGGAAGAAGGGCTGGAGAAATTCTCCGCCATCGTTGCTGAACGTCAGCAAGATGAAGCCGTCGATCGTCAAGCTCGCGAAGAGCGTCAGCGTAAAATCAATGAATATACCGAAATGCTGAAAGCCGCGGGGATTGACCCGGCTGAATTGGTTAGCACGGCTCCTTCCGCCGAACCGGCTAAAGGCAGCAAGCGCGCTCCGCGTCCGCCGAAATACCGTTATGATGATAACGGTGTCGAGAAAACTTGGACCGGTCAGGGTCGTATGCCTTCCGCTATCGCCAAGGCCGTTGAAGCAGGTAAATCCCTGGCAGATTTCGCTATCTGATTTATCCAGGCATTCCCTAAAAAAAACCTCGCATGGCGAGGTTTTTTTTTGCTCCAGACAAGGCTGCTCACTCTGTCGTCAGAACCATCTGGGTATTTACCTGTCTGCCGCTTTAATCCAATGCACTTCCGGCTTGCCCTCTTGGCAGACCAGGTAGCGAGCCAGGGTAAAGAACCAGTCGCTGAGCCGGTTGACGTAGGGGATGACGGCAGGGTTGATCTGCTCCTGTTCAGCCAGGACAAGCAGCTGTCGCTCACAGCGCCGCGTCAGTGTCCGTACCACATGGGCCAGGGCAGCCGCTTCAGATCCGCCGGGTAGAATAAACTGGCGCAGCGGCGCTAATTGTTCAGTGTAATGATCGATCTGGGATTCCAGTCGCGTCGTCCACTCCTCCCTGACCTGCCAAATAGCACTCGACTGCGCCTCACTCGAAAATGCCAATTCACCTCCTAGGTCAAACAACTCCTGCTGAATGAGGGTCAGCTCGGCTAATACCTGAGGTTGCTGATCGGTTATTTTCGCAGCAAGAAGACCTATATGAGAATTTAATTCATCTATGTCGCCATAACTGGCCACTCTCTGATGACTTTTGGCAATGCGGCTACCATCTGCCAATCGGGTCATCCCCTTGTCGCCTTGCCGGGTATATATTCTCATACTGATATCCTATCGATGATGGGTAGTATCATGGACTCGAGCCCATTTAATTTTATCTCATACGCCAATGCCAGTGATTGCCCCAGAGAGCCAGCCGGAAATCCACTCCGCGCCATCCACACCAGATAAGGTTCAGGCAAATCGATGAGCCTGCGCCCCCGATATTTGCCATAAGGCATTGGCGTGGCCAGAGTCAGCAATATCTGTTCGTCAGGCAAGCCGGTCATTTAATCGATTTCCAGATATTTATGAGTCTGGATAGAGAGGCGCCAATTACGTTCAATACAGACCGCCATGGCAAGCTGGGTTGCCCTGGGTTTCTGGCTGATGGGTTGCAGCGCGATCACCACATCCTCGCGCAGCTGGGCGCCGGCGAGCAGGGTATCCAGCTCCTCGACATGTCGCATCATGGCCACAGGATGCTTGATTTCATTGGCCCTGGCCAAGGCGTTGGGCAACACAGTCAAGCCGCCAGCCATCCCTATTTTAGGGGATACGGTGACCCAGGTCGCCGGATGGGTCAGCACCTCGCTGGTACCGCTCGTTTCTATCTGCAGCTGATAACCGGCCTGGTGCAGGGTCTCGCTGAGCTCGTTCAGATCATAGAGGCAGGGTTCCCCTCCGGTGATCACCACGTGCTTGGCCCGATAACCCAGCTCGGCAAAACTGGCCAATATCTGGGCGCCGCTCATCGGGCTCCAACCATCGGATTCGTTAGAGCAATCCAGCACCTGGCTGACCGGCACCTGGCGCGCCGGATCCACCACCCAGGTATGACGGGTGTCACACCAGGGGCAGCCGACGGGACAGCCCTGCAGGCGCACGAAGATAGCGGGCAGGCCAGTGAACACCCCCTCCCCCTGTATGGTCTGAAAAATTTCGTTAATCGGGTAGAGCATCATAAAACTACTGGTTACCAATCACTGTGACCCCGTGCGGGGTGAATAAGGCTAGCGCCCCTGTTTGTGTTGCAGACGCAGGCTGACGCCTGCCCGATCAGCCAGATACTGATCCAGACCACGGCGGCGCAGTATGCAGGCGGGACAAGTCCCACAGCCATCGCCAATCAGGCCGTTGTAGCACGTCAATGTTTGTTCGCGCACCAGGTTCAGCTGGCCGAACGTATCGGCGAGCGCCCAGGTCTCGGCCTTGTCGAGCCACATCAAGGGCGTCTCGAAACGCAAGCCACGATCCAGTCCCAGCGCCACCGCATGGTTAAGCGCCTTGACGAACTCATCGCGGCAATCGGGATAACCGGAGAAATCCGTCTCGCAGACCCCAGTGATCACCGCCTCCGCGCCCACTTGATAGGCATAGATGGCCGCCAGGGTCAGGAAGAGTATGTTACGGCCCGGCACGAAGGTGTTGGGCAAGCCATTGTCCTGCAACTCGCCGCTGACCGGAATATCGTCCCGGGTCAGGGCCGATATGGCCAACTCCCCCAGCAAGGTGACATCCATCACCTTGTGGGCAGCCACGCCCAGCACCTTGGATAGGGTGCGGGCCGTCTCAATTTCCGCCAGATGGCGCTGGCCATAGTCGAAGGTAATGGCGTGAACCTCGTCATATTGCGCCTTGGCCTGTACCAGACAGGTGGTACTGTCCTGACCGCCACTGAACACCACAACTGCTTTTCTCACTTGATAGATCCTCTTAAGGGCGCAGGGCCGCTGGCTTGCGCGTCGAATAGGAGAGCCACTGCTCGTTGAGACGATGGAACAGGCTCGGCAAGGGGGCATATTTGGCCGGGTCGCCCTCCCATTGCGATAACAGATGATAGCCCGCCTCCAGGGTCGACAAGGCCGTGGCAAAAGGCTTTTTGCGGATAAGGTACTGGCCTTGGGCGGTGGCGAGGGCAATGCGCGGCAAGGCGGCCAGCGCCGGGTTCAGACAGAGCATTTTATAAGCCTTGCGCCAGGTGCCATCGAGCAGCAGGAAGCAAGGCTCTCCCTGGGCTGAGGTCGGGGGCAAGGCACGCAACTCGGCCAGAGGCCGGGCCTGTTCATCGGGCCAGAGCAGATAGCAGGGACGAGTGGCCAGCAACTGCATCAGTGCCGGGTGCTCGCTGAACGTCTCCCCGACCCAGATCTGGGCCTCGGTCAGGCTGGCGGCCAGCAGGGACGCGGTACCCTTGGGATGCCCCACCTCACTCGGGTGTTGCAAAATGACCAGGGGGTCCGATTCACCACGGGATGAATATATTCGCATAGACAGGCTTTGAGGGCGCGGACGCAGCGTGTACAGTAGCGACTGTTTTCTTCGTTGGGCCCTTTCATGTTGTCAGTCAAATCCGGGCTATTCTGGCTCATCACGCTTTCACTCGCCTGCCTGATCCTCTTCTTTACCGTGCCAAACGATCTCATCGCCTTCAACCGGACGCTGATAGCTCAGGGAGAAGGGTGGCGCATCATAACAGGCAATCTGGCTCACACCAATCTGTGGCACCTGCTGCTCAACCTCGCCGGCCTGCTGGTGCTCTACGCCTTGTTCTGTGATTACCTGCAGGGCTGGGTCTTGCCGCGGCTGCTGGCAGTGCTCAGTCTCGCCGTGGGCCTGGGCCTGTGGTATGGCTATCCGCACACCCAATGGTACATGGGTCTGTCCGGCATGCTGCATGGGCTCTTCGTTTGGGGGGCCATTCAAGACATTCGCCACCGCCGTCATTCGGGCTGGCTCATGCTGCTGGGGATTGCCATCAAACTGGGACTGGATCACTACTCCGGGGGGGATGGTCCGGCCGCCATGCTGATCGGGGCCAAGGTACACATAGGGTCACATCTGGTCGGTGCGGGAGCAGGCCTGGTACTTGGCCTGCTCACGCTCTTGCTCAGCGGCTGGCGAGATCGTCGTTGATTTCTGCAAGGGTCAGGGCCGGATCGGCCGATTGGGTGATCGGACGCCCAATCACCAGATAGTCCGCCCCCGCAGCCACTGCCTCACGGGGCGTCATCACCCGGCGCTGATCGCCCTGTGCCGCGCCCAGAGGGCGTATTCCTGGCGTCACCAAGGTAAAATCATCCCCCAGCTCGGCCTTCAACTCCCTCGCTTCATTGGCAGAACAGACCACTCCATCGAGCCCGGATGCCCTGGCGAGGCGAGCCAGGCGCAGCACCTGTTCGGCCGGGCTGATATCCAGACCAATGCCCTGCAAATCCTCTTGTTCCATGCTGGTCAGTACCGTCACGCCAATGAGCAACGGCGCTTTATCGCCATAAGGCACGAGGGCTGCTTTGGCGGCCCGCATCATGCGCTCTCCCCCGCTGGCATGCACGTTCACCATCCAGACACCCAGTTCGGCACTGGCCGCAACGGCCTTGGCAACCGTATTGGGGATGTCGTGAAACTTCAGATCCAGGAAGACGTCGAAGCCCTTGGCAACCAGCTGACGCACGAACTGGGGGCCAAACAGCGTGAACATCTCCTTGCCCACCTTGAGGCGGCACTGGGTCGGTGAGACCCGTTCAACGAAGGCCAGGGCATCGGCTTCACACTGATAATCCAGCGCGACCAGAACTTTGGGATCTAGCATCTCTCTTCCTATAGGTTATTCACCGTCCAGACCACGGATCGGCTTGATGGAGCCCCACTGCCGGCAGGAGGGACATTGCCAGAACAAGGAGTGGGTGGCAAAGCCACACTGGCGGCACTTGTGGGTTGATTTTGTTTTGATCTGTTCGCCGACCAACTGCTGTAACAGCTCCAGGCTCTCCTTGGCGGGGCCTGGCTCCGCACTGGCAAGCTGGAAGCCTA
The DNA here is from genome assembly GCF_000820045.1 of Aeromonas rivuli. Taxonomy (GTDB): domain Bacteria; phylum Pseudomonadota; class Gammaproteobacteria; order Enterobacterales; family Aeromonadaceae; genus Aeromonas; species Aeromonas rivuli. The sequence continues at coordinate 114,410 of NZ_CDBJ01000062.1, forward strand.
CCAGCTGGTAGAACCCCTTCATGGAGGGGTGGCGGCGCAATTGCCGCAATACCAGGGCACGAGCCTGGTTCAGGCCATCACGCTCTCCCACCAGCTTGGCCAGCGCCAGGGTGACACTCACCCCTGCGTGATCTTCCACCGCTTTCTCAAGCAACGGGATAAGCTCGGCACTGCGGCCCAGCTTTTCATAACAGTCGCTCAGCAGTGGCATGGCTTCGGAGGCAAAATCGATATCCTGCTCGAAGACGCGCAGCAGTTCGCGGCTCGCCTGCAGGTAATCGCCCTCCTCCATGTCCAGCTTGGCCAAACGCAGGCTGGCTCGAGCGCAATGGGGATTGACCCCCAATGCCTTCTTCAGACGAGCACGCCCCTCACTCAGGTCGCCATCCATCAGTGCCTGCTCAGCCAGTTCGCAATGGAAATGGGAGATGGGCTCGGCCAGCTTCTTGCCGGGGAATTTTTGCAGACGCTGGGCAACCAGAATAGCCTGCTGCCAATCCCGCAGCTGTTGATGAATGATCAGCAACTGGGTGAGCGCCGTCTCCTCGAAATCACCATCCTCGCACAGCTCAACCCAGATGGCTTCAGCCCTGTCGAGCAGACCGGCAGCCAGAAAATCCCGCGCCAGCTCCTGCAGGGCAAGCTGGCGCTGTTCGCGCGTCAGCTCGCGACTGACCAAATTCTGGTGGATCTTGATGGCGCGATCGACCTCCCCACGCTGGCGAAACAGATTGCCGAGGGAGAGATGGGTTTCGATGGTGTCGCTGTCGACTTCAAGCAACTGAATGAAGAGATCGACGGCCTTGTCAGACTCGTCGGAGAGCAAATAGTTAAGGCCCGCCACATACTGGCGGGAAAACTGGTTGCTCTGTTTCTGGGTGTCCTGGCGAACACTCCTGCGCCCCATATACCAGCCGTAACCGGCTGCGATGGGTAACAACAGGAAAAGCAGTTCAAGCATGGAGGAACGTTATTCCTTACCGGACCCCTTGTCCGATGCAGTGGCTAGTTCTAACTGGCGAGATTGCCGACGCACGGTGCGATTCAAGGTGCGATTCTGCAGCTTGAGGCGCAGGAACAAGAGGCCAAAGACCAGCCAGCCAAGCAGGAAGCCGGTACCAAAAAAGAGGCCAAGCAAGAGGGAAAGGGAAAACTCGCCTTGGGCAATCAGATAGTTGAATTGCACCAACTGACCATTCTGTGAGCCGAGGGCCAGGGTGAAGATAAAGACCAACACCAGCGGGATAAGGGCCAAGATACGCTTCATAGGATCTTCCTGTCAGTATCGAAAAAGACCTGATGATTATCCTTAAAATCCACGGCAGACTCTAGAGAGAAAGGGAAAAGACTTTCAGAAACAAGTGAATTGGCACAATTAAAGGGACAAAAACAAAAAAGGCATACTCAGGTATGCCGTTTTCTGCATTATTCAACGAGGTTGACGCGTTCGCGTAACTCTTTACCCGGTTTGAAGTGCGGGACGTATTTGCCCGTCAATTCCACCTTGTCGCCAGTCTTGGGATTTCGCCCGACCCGCGGAGCACGATAGTGCAGAGAAAAGCTGCCAAAACCGCGAATTTCAATCCGATCGCCGTTTTGTAAAGTCGATGCCATCTGCTCAAGGATCTCCTTGATAGCGGCCTCAACATCCTTAGCCGGCATATGCATGCGGCTCGCAGCCAGTTGTTCGATGAGATCTGATTTGGTCATAACGTTAAATCTCCTTCCCCGATCACATGCAATATTCATGACGTCAAAATAAAAAAGGGCGGCGTGATGCCGCCCTTTTCTCGCATCAAGGATTACTCACCCTTGGCTGCTTTGAACGCTTCCATCATAGCATTGCTGAACACAACTTCTTCTTGTTGGTTCAGGCTATCGATAGCAACGCGCTCGTCAGCTTCGTCCTTAGCACGGACGGACAGGCTAACGGTGCGGTTCTTACGATCAACACCCATGAATTTGGCTTCAACTTCGTCACCAACAGACAGAACCAGCGTCGCGTCTTCTACGCGGTCACGGGCTGCATCGGAGGCACGCAGGTAGCCTTCAACGCCGTCAGCCAGTTCGATCACGGCACCTTTGGCATCAACCTCGGTAACCTTACCGATCACAATAGCACCTTTCTTGTTGTCAGCCAGGTACTTGTTGAACGGGTCTTCTTCGATCTGCTTGACGCCCAGGGAGATGCGCTCGCGCTCTGGATCCACTTGCAGAACAACGGCTTCGATCTCGTCGCCTTTCTTGAATTCACGCACGGCTTCTTCGCCCTGGTTGTTCCAGGAGATGTCAGACAGGTGAACCAGGCCGTCGATGCCGCCATCCAGACCGATGAAGATACCGAAGTCAGTGATGGACTTGATCTTGCCGGAAACACGGTCGCCTTTGGCGTGAGTTTCGGCAAACAGCTGCCACGGGTTGGATTTGCACTGCTTCAGACCCAGGGAGATACGACGACGTTCTTCGTCGATATCCAAGACCATGACATCTACCAGGTCGCCAACGTTGACAACTTTGGACGGGTGGATGTTTTTGTTGGTCCAATCCATCTCGGAAACGTGTACCAGGCCTTCAACGCCTTCTTCGATTTCAACGAAGCAGCCGTAGTCGGTCAGGTTGGTCACGCGGCCGGACAGACGGGTGGTCTCCGGGTAACGCTTGGCGATAGCAACCCAGGGATCTTCGCCCAGCTGCTTCAGACCCAGGGATACACGGGTACGCTCGCGGTCAAACTTCAGTACCTTGACGGAGATCTCGTCGCCAACGTTGACGATTTCGGAAGGATGCTTAACGCGCTTCCACGCCATGTCGGTGATGTGCAGCAGGCCGTCAACACCGCCCAGATCTACGAATGCACCGTAGTCGGTCAGGTTCTTAACGATACCCTTAACTTCTTGACCTTCTTGCAGGTTGGCCAGCAGGCTTTCGCGCTCGGAGGTGTTCTCGGTTTCGATCACGGCACGACGGGAAACCACAACGTTGTTGCGCTTCTGGTCCAGCTTGATGACCTTGAACTCGAGTTCTTTGTTTTCCAGGTGAGCGGTGTCACGGATCGGACGCACGTCAACCAGAGAACCCGGCAGGAAGGCACGGATGCCATTCAGTTCAACGGTGAAACCACCCTTGACCTTGCCGTTGATGATACCGATAACGGTAGCTTGCTCTTCGTAAGCCTTCTCAAGCTGCAGCCAGGCTTCGTGGCGCTTGGCTTTTTCGCGGGACAGCTTGGTTTCGCCGAAACCATCTTCGATAGAGTCCAGAGCTACGTCGACAGTGTCACCTACGTTGATTTCCAGCTCGCCCAGGGCGTTCTTGAATTCTTCAGCAGGAATGGCAGACTCGGATTTCAGACCGGCATCAACCAGTACGAAACCGTTCTTGATACCAACGACGGTACCCTTAACGATGGAACCTTGACGGGTTTCAACGGAATTCAGGGACTCTTCAAAGAGTTGAGCAAAAGATTCGATCATTGTTTGTGTCACAAATGAAACATCCACTAGCAATCCGGCACCAGCGGGGTTGTTTGAAATAATCTGCTCCATCCTTGGCGCAGACGACTGATGTCAGCGTGAGCTGACATCATTGAGTTGTTGCTTTGCATAGGATAATACCGTTGCCAGTACTTCCTCTATGGTCAGCGCGGTGGAATCCACCACCAGGGCATCTTCAGCCGCTTTCAGTGGCGCTACGGCGCGATTTCTGTCGCGGTCATCACGTTCCTGAATCTCGGTTAAAAGACGCTCAAAGTTAACATCAAAGCCCTTATCTTGCAACTGCTTATAGCGGCGCTGGGCCCGCTCCTCGGCGCTTGCGTCAAGGAAAATCTTGATCTCTGCTTCGGGGAAAACCACAGTGCCCATGTCGCGGCCATCGGCGATGAGGCCCGGGGTCTGACGAAATGCGCGCTGGCGGCGCAGCAGGGCTTCACGCACTCGCGGGAAAGCGGCAACCTTGCTGGCCGCATTACCCACCGTCTCGGTGCGTATGGTGCGGGAGACGTCTTCGCCCTCCAGCACCACCTTCATGTGGCCATTTTCGACCGGAAACTGCACATCCAGATTGGCGGCCAGGGGGACCAGCGCCGCTTCACTCTCGAGCTCCACATCATGATGCAGCGCCGCCAGGGCGAGTACCCGGTAGATGGCACCGGAATCCAGCAGCTGCCAGCCCAGCTGTTCGGCCAGCAGTTGGCACAGGGTGCCTTTACCGGCACCGCTCGGGCCATCGACTGTCATTACGGGGGCCATTTGGGACATAACATATCTCCTGCACTTGATGTTGCGCATCATCCCGGCGGGGATGAGGTAATGGGCGCAGAGTATACCCAAATGTGAGGTCGCTGGCAGTCGCCAACGCACAGTTCCGCGTAAAAGCTGTCGTAACTGAGGTTTTTGTGTACAAGGTTTCTTCTGGGGATTCAGACTCTTCCCGACGGGTTCTGATGGTCGCGGAGCCCGAGGCGCGCTAAACTGATCCCCTTTTTTCGCGTCCTCGTTGTTAAGGAGTACCCCATGAGTAGCATTACTCTCGTGGCCAAATCCAAATTGCCGACCCCTTGGGGCACCTTCACCCTGGTGGGCTTCCAGGAAGTTGGCACAGGTAAAGATCATGCCGCCCTGATGATGGGCGATGTCAGCGGTGATGAACCCGTCCTCGGCCGCATTCATTCCGAGTGTCTCACCGGTGATGCCCTGTTCAGCTTGCGCTGCGACTGTGGTTTTCAGCTGCAGGCCGCGCTGCAGCATATTGCCGAAGCCGGTCGGGGCGTGCTCCTCTATGTGCGCCAGGAAGGACGGGGGATCGGCCTGCTCAACAAGATCCGAGCCTATCATCTGCAGGATCAAGGCGCCGATACGGTCGAGGCCAATGTGGCCCTGGGCTTTGCTGCGGACATGCGCGATTACACTATCTGCGCCGACATGCTCAAGGCACTCGAGATCAAGAGTCTGCGTCTGATGACCAATAATCCACGCAAGGTCAAGGCGATGGAGAGTTTCGGCATCCCCGTCACCGAGCGGGTGCCACTGCAAGAGGGGCGCAATCCCCACAACGAGTTTTATCTCGCCACCAAGGCGAACAAGCTCGACCACATGCTGAAGAAATAACCCCCCGCTCTTGCACCACGCAATAAAAACGCCTCCGATGGGAGGCGTTTTTATTGCGCATGAGATAGTCCGTTACAGCTCTTTTTACTTGGTCATCGTTAAAGTGCCAGTCCCCGTTAGCGAACCGGCAGATCGATGTTGGCAAACATGGCATCCACGTCGTCACTGGAGCGCATGGCGATGGCCTTCTCGACCACATCTCTGGTCAGATGCGGCGCGAAGCGGGTCATGAAGTCGTACATGTAGGTGCGCAGGAAGGAGCCCTTGCGAAAACCAATCTTGGTGGTGCTGTGAGCAAAGAGGTGGCTGGCATCCAGCGCCACCAGATCCGTGTCCGTCTGTTTGTCCAGAGCCATGGTGGCCATGACGCCGATGCCAACCCCGAGGCGAACATAGGTCTTGATCACATCGGCATCCGTGGCGGTGAAGACGATATTTGGCTCGAAACCGGCGCGGTTAAAGGCGGTGTCGAGCTCGGATCGGCCGGTAAAACCAAACACATAGGTGACCAAGGGGTAGTGGGCAATATCGGCGATGGAGATCTTGCTCACCTGGGTCAGCGGATGACCACGAGGCACTATCACGCTGCGGTTCCAGTGATAGCAGGGCAGCATGATGAGATCTTCATAGAGGTGCAGCGCCTCGGTGGCGATGGCAAAATCCGCCAACCCTTTCACCACGGCCTCACTGATCTGGGTCGGGGTGCCCTGATGCATGTGCAAGGAGACCTTGGGGAAACGCTTGATAAAGCCCTTGATCACATCAGGCAGGGCATAACGGGCCTGGGTGTGAGTGGTGGCAATGTGCAAGGTCCCCTGCTCAGGGTGGGTATGCTGGCTCGCCACCGACTTGATGCCCTCCACCTTGCCGAGGATCTCGTTAGCAATCTTGATCACGTCCCGCCCGGCCGGCGTGATCTGGGTCAGATGCTTGCCGCTGCGTTCAAATATCTGAATTCCCAGCTCATCTTCGAGCATGCGAACCTGCTTGCTGATCCCCGGTTGAGAGGTATACAGGCTCTCCGCCGTCGCCGACACGTTCAATCTGTGGTTGGCAACTTCCACGATATAGCGCAACTGTTGGAGTTTCATGGTGTTAGGCTCTAAAGACGACTTCAACTAATACTAACAAACTTTTAGTTATTAGCCTTCGTTTCTGTCATGGGCTGTGACAGCAGGAAATCTCGCAGGGCCCGATTGGCCAGAGAGAGGGGATCCCCCCGCTGTATAGGCTCTAGTGAATC
>NZ_CDBJ01000063.1 GCF_000820045.1 Aeromonas rivuli
CTCCTTGAGGTAACGGGAGACCCCCATGATGGTGCCGGTAGTGCCCATGGCAGAGACGAAGTGAGTGATGGCTTCGCCACTCTGACGCCAGATTTCAGGGCCCGTGCTCTGATAGTGAGCCTGCGGGTTGGCAGGATTGTTGAACTGATCCAGCACCACCCCCTCCCCCCTGGCCGCCATGGCCAACGCCAGATCCCGCGCCCCCTCCATGCCGTTGTCGACCAACACCAACTCGGCGCCATAGGCCTGCATGGCGGCACGACGCTCCTGGCTCATGTTGCTTGGCATGATGAGCCGCATCCGGTAGCCCCTGGTGGCCGCCACCATGGCCAGGGCGATGCCGGTATTGCCCGAGGTGGCCTCGATCAGCCTGGCGCCGGGCCGTAAGCGACCGCTCGCTTCGGCGGCGCGGATGAGGCTCAGCGCAGGCCTGTCCTTGACCGAACCGGCCGGGTTGTTGCCCTCCAGTTTGACCAAGATGGTGACGCCCTGGTGGGGATTGATGCGCTGCAGACGCACCAGCGGGGTGTCGCCTATCAAATCGTCTAGGGTGGCAAAGGCCATGGTGGCTTCCTGTGCAAATGCGCGGATGAGTTGGCGCGGCTAACGTGGCATCATGAGGGGAGCAGTGTAAGCGAGCTCGCCTCCCCGGCAAAGCGCCGTGCGGCCAGGCTGGCCATAGCAAGAACAGGAGTCCCCATGACAGACATCATTCATGATCAACAGCAGCAAGCCTTCCTCTGCGTGGTTGACGGCCATGAGGCCCGCCTGCGCTACCGGTTGCTCGACCAGCATCAGGTCGATGCCTACAGCACCTTCGTGCCCGGCGAGCTGCGTGGCCAGGGGCTGGCAGACAAGCTGGCGCGGGCCCTGTTCGACTGGTGCCAGGCCCAAGGTCTCGAGATAGTCCCAAGCTGCAGCTATATCGAGACCTGGTTGCGGCGCCATGGCGGTTGAGCCTGCGGCTCAAGCAGAGCCCTCTTTCGAGTCCGGCTTGCGGCTGCAAACCGAGGCGCTGCTGCGCGCCGACCCCTATCGCATGGCCTGCCTGATGGCCGCGCGGGATCTGGCCCTGCCCGACTGGGCGCTGGGGGCCGGCTTCGTACGCAACCTCATCTGGGATCATCTCCACCACAAGGCCGAACCAACCCCGCTCAACGATCTGGATCTTGTCTATCTGGACCCACAGGATATGGAGGGGACGCGAGAGTCGGCCCACGAAGCCTGGCTGAGCGCCCGTCTGGCCGGTCGCTGGCAGGTACGCAATCAGGCCCGCATGCACCAGCGTCAGCATGTGGCCCCCTTTGACAGCAGCGAGCAGGCTCTGGGGCACTGGGTCGAGCTGCCCACCTGTGTCGGGGTTCGTCTGCTGCCAGATGGTCAGCTGCTCTGGCTGGCCCCCTTTGGCCTGGCATCCTGCTGGTCCCTTGAGGTCCTGCTCAACCCCCGTTGTCGGCAACCCCGGTCTGTGTTTGATGAACGGGTCGCCAACAAGGGGTGGCAACGACTCTGGCCTCTGCTCCAGATCCCGGCACCGCAGTAGCATCAGGATGAGACGGGCTGCGGGCAAGGGGCCACACTCAGTAAAAAAGCCACTTTGGCACAACAACTTAACTAAAGTGACTGATATACAGTGGCTTTTATAATACGGGTTTCATGATGCGCGATTTCTTCTCTCTCGAGCGCTGGCTGCCGGGACTGGTTGCCTTGTTGCAATACCAGCGGGCCTGGTTGCTGCCCGACATGCGGGCCGGTTTCTCGGTGGCCGCCGTCGCCCTCCCTGTGGCCATCGCCTATGCCGAGCTGACCGGGGTCGGTGCCATCGTCGGCCTCTACTCCTGCATATTGCCAATGATGGTTTATGCCCTGTTTGGCACCTCACGCCAGCTCATTGTCGGTCCCGATGCCGCCACCTGCGCCGTCATCGCCGCCGTGGTCACCCCCCTTGCCGCAGGCGATGCGACCCGTCATTGGCAGCTGGTCATGACGATGACCGCCATGACGGGCTTCTGGTGCCTGCTCGCCAGCCGCTTCAAACTGGGGGTATTTGCCGATTTTCTCTCCCGGCCAATCTTGATGGGGCTGCTCAACGGGGTCGCCATCACCATCATGGTGGGCCAGCTCTCCAAGATCCTGGGTTTCACCTTCGACGAGCGCTACCTCATCGAGCGGATCATGAGCGGCACCAACTATCTGGCGCGAACCCATCTGCCCACCCTGGCCATGAGCCTCTTTACCCTGCTCATACTGCTGGTCAGCAAACGCTATCGACCGGGATGGCCCTCCTCCATGGTGGCCATGGTGGTCACGGCCGCTCTGGTGTGGGTCGGTCATCTGGGGCAGTTCGGGATTGATACCCTCGGTACCATTGGCTCGGGCCTGCCCGCCTTCCAGATGCCGGAGTTTCCCCCCGGACTGCTCCGTGAGCTGGTATTGCCGGCGTTGAACCTTGCCATGGTGAGCTTCGTCTCCATGATGCTCACCGCCCGCAGCTTTGCCGCCAAGAATGGCTATGAGATTGATGCGGACAAGGAGTTCAGGGCACTGGGCATGGCCAATCTGGCCTCCGCCGTCTCCCAGGGGTTTGCCATCAGCGGCGCCGACTCGCGCACCGCGGTCAACGATGCCAACGGTGGCAAGAGCCAGCTGGTCTCCATCATCGCCGCCATCATCATCGGCTTTATTGCCTTCTACCTCACCTCACCGCTGCAATACATCCCCACCGCCGCCCTCGGGGTGGTGCTGGTAATGGCATCACTCTCCCTGCTCGATCTCAAGGGGTTGTGGGCGCTGAAAGATTCCGACCGCGCCGCTTTCTGGCTGGCGCTGATCACCTTCATCAGCGTGCTCACCATGGGGGTCATCCCCGGCATCACCCTGGCGGTGCTGCTGGGGTTGTTCCAATTCCTGCGCAACGTGATGCGTCCGACGGATCAACTGCTCGGCATGGACGATGAGGGGGTAGTGCGCACCCTGGGCGACAACGAGCAGGCCAAGGCGATCCCGGGGGTACTGGTCTACCGCTTCAACTCGCCGCTCACCTACTTCAATGCCCCTTACTTCAAACGGCGGGTGCTGGCGCTGCTGGTGCAAGATCCCCATAGTCCCCAGTGTCTGGTGGTGGACGCCGTTGCCTGCTTTACCCATCAGGACATCAGCGTGATGAGCATGGTGGGGGAGCTGCACCGCGAGTTGAAGCGCCGTGGTATCCATATGGTGATGGCAGGCCGCCACGGCCAGCTCAGTCACTGGTTCCGTCAGGCCGGGATCCGGGTCGGCGACGAAGGCATTATCCTCTGCCCCGACATGTATCAGGCGCTGCGCATGACCCGTTGTTACCGCGAGCCTCTGTTCAAGGATGACGAGGTGGTGGAGAGCACCACCGACGCTATCCTCTCCCAGTGGCCCAAAGATGATGCGCTGCCAGACTCGGCGCGGCTCACCCTCCCCTGCGAGCAAGAGGCGACGACCACCCAAGCCTGAACCGACGCCAGGCCTTCCCGATGAAGGGAGGGTCTGGCGCGCATGCTCAGTGCAAGATTGCACCCCGCTGACTCTTGGTGTTAAATGCCCGTCCAGATGGCACTGACGAGGGCCATCCCCAGTATTTGGACTCCCCATGCACACTCAATCCCAAGCCGGACCGGGCACGCTGTTCGCGCTGACCTGGCCGCTGTTTATCGATCTCGCCCTGCACTTCCTGACCGGGGCCCTCAACACCTTCATGGTGGGCCACGTCTCCTACCAGGGCGTGGCGGCGCTGGCGGTCGGCAATCAGGTATTCGATCTGGCCATCACCCTGTTCAGCTTCGTCAGCATCGGCACCAGCGTGGTGATCACCCAGTATCTGGGCGCCGGCGACCGGGAGAAGGCACGGATCGTCATCCACACCGCCATCGGCTTCAACTTGTTGGTCGGGTTGGTCGCCGCCGTGGGGGTCATGCTGGGGGCGGCGCCCATGCTGGCCTTGATGAACCTGCCGGATCACCTGATGGGGGATGCCCTGCTCTACCTGCAGATCATCGGCCTGTGCCTGCTGCCCGAGGCCGCGGCCCTCTGTCTGGCATCGACCCTGCGCGCCCACGGCCATACCCGTCAGGCCATGTATGTGACCCTGATAGTCAACCTCATCACCTTCGTCGGCAACTTGCTGCTGCTCTATGGCTGGTTTGGTCTGCCTCAGCTCGGGGTCGCCGGGGTCGCCATCAGCACCGTCGTGGGCCGCCTGGTGGGTGTGGTGGTGCTGGTCTGGCTGGTGGCTCGCAAGACGGGGATACGGCTGCGGCTGCCCGAAATCCTCAAACCCAGCCGCCCCATGTTGCGCAAGGTGCTGCATATCGGCCTGCCGGCGGCGGGGGAGAACCTCTCCTGGATGCTGCAGTTCATGGTGGTGACGGCGTTTGTCGGCCTGCTCGGTGACAAGGCGCTGGCGACCCAGTCCTACTTCTTCCAGATCTGCCTGTTCATTCTGCTGTTTGGCCTCTCCATCGGCCTTGGCAACGAGATCATCATCGGTCACCTGGCCGGCGCACGCCGCTTCGAGCAGGCTTACGCCCAGCTGCTGCACAGCCTCAAGCTGGGGTTGATCGTCACCACCCTGATCGCCATTGCCGTGGCCATCAGCGGACGGCAGATCATCAGCCTGTTCACGGCCGATGGCGACATCATCGACATGGTGGCCCAGCTATTTTTAATCAGCCTCATCCTCGAACCTGGCCGCACCTTCAATCTGGTGGTGATCAACGCCCTGCGCGCCACCGGAGATGCCCGTTTCCCGCTCTACATGGCACTGCTGTCCATGTGGGGCATCGCCGTTCCCCTTTCCTATTACCTTGGTATCATGCAAGGCTATGGACTGGTCGGCATCTGGCTGGCACTCGCCTGTGATGAATGGGTGCGTGGACTGGCCATGTTCTGGCGCTGGCGCAGTCGTCGCTGGCAAAACAAACTCCTAGTTGAAACATAAGCGGGATCAGAATGAAGAAAATCGGACTCTTGTTGGCTACTCTGCTGCTCAGCCCTCTGGCCCTGGCGCAAACTGCCGCCACGGCCCCCAAGGCACCAGCGCCCCAAACCTGGTATGTGGCGCCCATCGTCATAGATGCAGCAAACGAGGCTCAGAAGGCGCTGACCAAAGCGTTCACCGCCCAGATGATAAAGACCATCAAGATCAACGAGTATCAGACCGGCAAGGCCCTCGGCAAGACCCAGGATCCCAAGTGGTTGATCCGCACCAAGCTGCTCCCGGCAAGTGACGCCCCTCTGGTTGGCAAGAAGCATCCCCAGGGGCTGACCTTCGGCAAGGGTCAACCCAGCCAGGAGATAGTCGGCGAGCTCATCATGAATGGCACCCTGGTGGCGCACATAGGACAAGGCTGGCGTGAACCCATAGTCCCGGGCACCCCTGTGGCCGAGAAGATCACCATCGCCAACTATCGCTATGCCATCGGCAGCGAAGCCAAGGCCGGAGATCTCGAGGAGCTGGCGGCCCAGATTGGTTTTGAAGCGGGCAAGGTCATCGCCCGGGATGGCAAGGCGCTGCCCGAGAAGAGCAAAAAGAAGAAGGAATAGCCCCGCACGGCTATTCGCAATATGAACAAAGGGGCCTATGGGCCCCTTTGTTCACGCCTTCCGTCCCCTTGTGCACCTCTTCTATGAGCATCCCCTCCCCCTGCCCCCTTTATTGCCACGCTTCCCCTGCCTTGTCTGTGGCGCTCCCGGGTGTTCGGCGAACACATCCGTGCTGCGCGATGACGCCAGCCTGCGTCAGTCCCTTGTGACGTCGTGATGACAAGGGCAAAAAGAGAGCTCATAACTGCGATCTCGATCACATCTATCTCGCACTCCGGGGTGTAGTTTTAATGGTGTCGGCACACCCAAGCGCAACAAGGAGGCGACATTACATGTTCCCAGAGTACAGAGACCTTATCTCGCAACTGAAGAGCAGTGATGACCATTTCCACGAGAAGTTTGCCTTACACAACGAGCTGGACGGGACCATCAGAAAACTGGAAAAGCATCATGCCAGCGACTTCAGTCCTGAGTTGAGAGATCTGAAAAAACAGAAACTTAAACTCAAAGAGGAGATATACGACATCCTCAAACAACATCAGTCTCATTGAATGCCTAGAAAATTGATCGCGTGATAGCACGGATAAGCAATTTATCCACTCAACCCGGCCCATAGGCCGGGTTTTTCGTCTGCCTGACCCGTGGCGCCGACTGTGCCTCGATTGAGCTTTAGGGGGCAAACCGCTATCTTGTGCCCTCGCCCTGCCACGCTCAAGGAGAGCACCATGCCCCGTCTGGACAGTATTCATCTCTATCCCATCAAATCCACCGCTGGCATGGCCCTGAGCCGGGCCCGAGTTGGCGAGGAGGGACTGGATGGCGACCGGCGTTACATGGTGGTCAAGCCGGACGGCACCTTCATCACGGCCCGCACCCACCCCCAGTTGCAGCAAGTGGTCGCCAGCCCCGTCGAGGGCGGCTTGCAACTGCGCTACCCGGGCCAGGAGCTGCTCACGCTGCTGGAACAGGATTTCCTGCTCACCCCTCAATCCACCGGGGTCTGGGGCGACAACTTCACCGCGCTACGTACCCATGAGCGAGCGGATCACTGGCTGAGCCGGGTGGCGGGAGAGTCGGTATTCCTGCTCTGGCTAGGCGATCAGTCTGCCCGTTTTCGTGAAAAAACCGGCACCCGGGTCAGCTTCGCCGATGGTTATCCCCTGCTGCTGATAGGTCAGGCTTCCCTTGAGGATCTCAACCTGAGATCCGATGCCCTGCATCAGATGAGTCAGTTTCGCACCAATCTGGTGGCCAGTGGTCTGCGTCCCTTCGAGGAAGATGGCTGGCGCCGCATTCGTATCGGCGAGGTGGAATTTCTGGTCGCCAAGCCATGCAGCCGCTGCATCATGACCACGGTCGAGCCCGGAACCAGCCGCTTCAACGCGCTCAAAGAACCGCTCGCGACCCTCAGCCGCTACCGCCGCGGCGAGGATAGCGACGTCTATTTCGGCCAGAACCTGGTCGCCCTCAATGAGGGATGGATAGAGGCTGGCAGCGAGATAGAGGTCCTGGAGCGGGTGCGGCCCCAGGTCTACGGCAACGGCGCGCCCAGGAAACGCGCGTTAGTCTGCGTGGCACGCGAGTCACTGGCCCGGGATCTGGAGAGCTTCTGGTTCGAGGCCGAGGATGGCGAACCCCTGGCCGACTACCAGGCCGGTCAACATCTGCCCATCTTTGTCGATATCAAGGGGGAACGGGTGCAGCGTCGCTACACCCTCTGCTCCACACCGGATGCGCCGGGTCGCTACGCCATTGCCGTCAAACGTCAGGCCGACGGGCGGCTCTCCCAGTGGCTGCACCGCCACCTCAAGGTCGGCGATCGCATACTGGCCAAGGATCCTGACGGTGATTTCCAGCTTGCCGTTGAGCGCAAGTTGCTGCTGCTCTCTGCCGGCTCAGGCATCACGCCCATGCTCGCCATCGCCCGCACCCTGGCCCTGCGCGGTGAACTCGGCGACGTGCATTTCATGCATCAGTGCCGCAGCGAGGCTGACATTCCCGCCCCCGAGGAGCTGCACGCCCTGACCCGCCAAGGCATGCAGCTTACTCTTATTTTGAGCCAGGCCGATAGCCACTGGCAGGGGCTGCATGGCCGACTCGAGGCCGACCACCTCGCGCGGGTGCAACACCTGCACCAGCGGGAAGTCTTGCTCTGTGGCCCGCAAGGGTTCATGGCACACGCCATCACCCTGCTGCAAGGGGCCGGGGTGAGCCGCATTCGTCAGGAGAGTTTCGGTGGAGCGCCCCTCATCAGCGCGCGCCCTCATCAGGGATTGACCCTGCAGATAGCCGGCAAGTCCTTTGCTGGCAACAATCAGGGCAGCATACTCGATCAGGCCAGCAAGCAGGGACTGGAGCTGCCCTGGAGCTGCCGGGCCGGGATCTGTGGCAGCTGCAAGCAGACCCTGGTGGCTGGCGAGGTTGAGCAGGCGAGTGCCCCCGCGCTCACCGAGGCCGAACGTGCCGAGGGCAAGATCCTGACCTGCTGCGCCATTCCCCTGACCGACATAGAGATTGCCTGATTGCGGGCCCCGGTCTGGCCATCCATCCAGGACGGGCCAGACTGGGGTGATCGGTCAGCCAATTAAAAAACCCATAAAAAAACGGCTGCCGAGGCAGCCGTTTCACATGGTATGGGATCACCCCTGACGCAGGGCGGCGATACGCTGTTCGATGGGCGGGTGGCTCATGAAGAACTCACTCACCGAGCGCTTGCCGTTGATGCCAAAGGCCATCATGGTGCCCTCCATCTGCGGCTCGGCGCCACGGGAGAGGCGCTGCAGCGCCGCTATCATCTTGTCACGACCCGCCAGTTTGGCGGCACCGGCATCGGCGCGGAACTCACGCTGACGGCTGAACCACATGACGATCATGGAGGCCAGCACACCGAAAATCATCTCCAGCACGAACACGGTGATCATGTAGGCGAAGCCACCGGAGCTGCTGCTCTCCTCGCTGTTATTGGAGCTGAAGAAGTTGCTGATGACTCCGGCCACGATGCGGGCAAAGAACATCACGAAGGTGTTCACCACCCCCTGGATCAGGGTCAGGGTCACCATGTCGCCGTTGGCCACGTGGCTCACCTCGTGGGCCAGCACGGCTTCCGCCTCGTCGCGGCTCATGCTGTAGAGCAGACCGGACGAAACAGCTACCAGCGAGTCATCCCGGCGAGCACCGGTGGCGAAGGCGTTCATGTCGGCGGACTCATAGATGCCCACTTCCGGCATCTTGATCCCCGCCTCGCGGGCCTGGCGAGCCACGGTACTGACCAGCCAGTGCTCTGTCTCGTTACGGGGCTGTTCGATGACCTGGACGCCATAGCTGCGCTTGGCCATCCACTTGGACATCAGCAAAGAGATAAAGGAACCCCCAAAACCGAACACGGCACAGAAGATCAGCAAGCCAGAGATACTGGATTTGCTGATGCCAAGCACCGAGAACAGGATATTGAGTACCACCCCCAGCACCAGCATGACGGCCAGGTTGGTCACCAGGAATAGCATAATTCGCTTCATATAGACTCCTTGTGAGAATGAGTTGGGCACAGTGCGGTAGACCGTACTGTGCTCCCTGTCACACATATTAGTGGTTTTCTATGAATGCTCCCTGAATGCTGCCCTCAGCGCAACAGGGAAATATCGAGATATTCCTGCACGTTAGCGCTATCTGGCTCGCTCAATATCGGAATTTCGCCAAGCAGAGGCGCGGGTAAACGTTGGCGCAGGGTCGCCAGATTTTCTTCGTAGCAACTCATGCCACAGGGCAGCCGATTCATCACCCAGCCAGCCAGAAGCAGACCCGCCTGTTCGATGGCGGCCAGGGTCAGCAGGGCATGGTTGAGGCAGCCCAGCTTGGCGCCCACCACCAGCACCACGGGCAGACGCAGATCGCTCACCCAGTCAGAGAGCAGCCGCTGCGCATTCAACGGCAGATGCCAACCCCCCGCCCCCTCCACCAGTACCAGCTCGGCACCGTTATTTTCGAGCCGGCGCAATCCGGCCGTGAGCTCGGCTTCCACTATGGGTTGCCCCACCTGAGCCGCCGCTATGTGCGGGGCTATGGGGGGCGCATAGGCGAAGGGATTGACCCACTCATAGGGCAGGCTCAGGCTGGCGGCCTGCTGCAACTGCAAGGCATCCCTGTTGCGCAGCCCTTGTGGCGTCGGTTCACAACCTGCCGAGATGGGTTTGTAGCCGACACAGGATCGGCCCTGAGCACTGGCAGCTTGCAACAAGGCTCGACTGACCAGGGTCTTGCCCACATCGGTATCAGTACCCGTGATAAAAAAGGTCGTCATCACCACTCCTGACATGGGGTGAAAATAGGAAGGTAGGTCCCGTCAACCGAGCCGCACCAGTGCCACGCTGTAGCTGGCCTCGAGCAACTTGTCGGGGCGGCGAAAAGCTTCATAGGCCTCGATGAGCCGGGCGAGCCGGGCACGACCACCCAATCCGCCCTCGCTCCCCTCGTTGACCTGACTCGCTCCTATGCCCTTGAGATCGCGCAGCAGTGCCAGCACCTGGCCGTAACCCAGATGCCAGGGGCTCACCTCTATATCTGGGGACTGAAAACCCGCATTTTCAAGGGCGGCTCTGAGCTGGTTTTCGCCGAGGAAGCGATTGACGTGGGAGCGGTCATCCACCGTCTGCCAGGCCTGGGCCAGCTGCCAGAGCGAGCCGCTCAGCAAGGTCGAGAAGAGGATCTGGCCACCAGGCCTGAGCACCCGTTTCAGTTCACTGAATGCCTGCTCTGGTCGCTCGCACCACTGCAGCGCCAGGCTGGAAAAAATGAGGTCAAGGCTGGCATCGGCCAGAGGCAGCGCCTCGGCATCGCCGCACAGCAGACGGGCATCGCTGGTCCGCAGCCTGGCCTGGGCCAGCATGCCGGGGGAGAGATCCAAACCGCACAGCTGGCTGCAACGCTGTTGCAAGGCAGGCAGGAAGAAACCTGTGCCACAGCCCAGATCCAGCCCTGCTGTCCAGTGCCCCTCAGGCAACCTGACCAGCAGGGCCTGCCCCACCTCCTGCTGGAAGCACGCATGGGCATCGTAAGAGGCGGCGGCGGCGCCAAAACGCCGGGCCAGCGCCCCCTTGTCGACCCGCTGGAAGGGTTCGCACGCCTGGTCCAGGTTGCCCTGGTGCGTCTCAAACATGGGCCTTGGCCTCCCCCAGGGTATCGAGCAGCCGATCTATCTGCTGCTCGCTGTGGGCGGCGCAGAGGGTGATGCGCAGCCGCGCCGCGCCCACGGGCACAGTGGGCGGGCGGATGGCACTCACCCAGAGCCCCCCTTCGCGCAAGCGGGCCGAGAGCCGGGTCGCAGCCTCGCTCGTGCCCACCAGCAGCGGCTGGATCGGGGTCGCACTCATGCCAAGGGTCCAGCCCAGTTGGCGACCCCTCTCGCGAAAACGGCCGATGAGTTGGCGCAGCCGCTCCCGCGATTCGCTGCCCGCACGCACCAGCTCGACGGCGCGCAGCACCGCATGGGCCTGGGCCGCCGGCATATGGGTGCTGTAGACATAGGGGCGCGCGAAGTTGACCAGATAGTCCACCAGCTCGCGACTGCCGCCGACAAAGGCGCCAGCCACCCCGAGGGCCTTGCCAAAGGTGCCCATCTGTATCTGCACTCGTCGGGCCGCGACCCCCTGCTCGTTGAGGGTACCGCGTCCCTCGGCGCCCAAGACCCCCAGGCCATGGGCATCATCTATCATCAGCCAGTTGCGGCTCTGTTCGGCCAGGCGGGCGAGCTCGGACCAGGGGCCCTGATCCCCATCCATGCTGAATACCCCTTCCGAGACGATGAGGCCCCGACCTGGCTCGAGCTGGGCGGCGAGCTGAGTCATGTCATTGTGACCAAAGCGCTTCATGGTACAGGGCAGCAGGCTGCCCGCCTCCTGCAAGGAGGCGTGATTGAGCCTGTCCTGCCAGAGCAAGTGCTCCTTGCCAAGCAGCGCCTTGAGCACCGCCTGATTGGCAGAAAAGCCGCAGTTGAACAGCAACACCGCCTCCAGCCCCAACCAGTCGGCAAGCTGCTCTTCCAGCGCCTGATGGGCGTGGCTGTAGCCGGTCACCAGCGGCGATGCCCCGGATCCTGCCCCATAGCGATCCAGTCCCTCCTTGAAGGCGAGGGCCACGGCCGGATGACCGGCCAGCCCGAGATAGTCGTTGGAGGAGAAGTTGAGATAGTCGCGCCCCGCCACCTGCAGCCGGGTACCGGCGCCACCGTTACCGCTCTGGCGGGTACGCAGCAAGCCCTCTCCCGCCCGTGCGGCCAGGGCTTCCCCCAGGGCGAAGGGGGAATTCATTGTCCGCTCCTTGCTGGCGTTGGCGCGCAAGTGCCATGGGGAACCGGCCTCTTTGAATCGGACTCAGATCGGCCCACAAGGTTGCGGCCGAGCTCATGCGCGTTGCCCCTCATGCACGGTTTCCCTTGGGATGACTGGCGTCATAGAAGAGATCGCCGCCCACAGGCTGGCTGGCCACCCGGGCCAACAGCTCCTCTTCCTGTACCCCGTCCGGTTTCTGAGCTCGCTGGGCCGGGCGTATGCCGAGCCGCTTGAACAGCTGCATGTCACTGTTTTCATCCGGATTCGGCGTGGTGAGCAGCTTGCAACCATAAAAAATCGAGTTCGCGCCAGCCATGAAGCACATGGCCTGCATCTGTTCGTTCATCTTCTCCCGCCCGGCGGAGAGGCGTACATGGGAGGCGGGCATCATGATGCGGGCCACCGCTATGGTGCGTACAAACTCGAAGGGGTCCAGATCCTGCTGATTTTCCATGGGGGTGCCCTTCACCTTGACCAGCATGTTGATGGGCACGCTCTCGGGGTGGCGGGGCAGATTGGCGAGCGCCATCAAGAGGCCGGCCCTGTCCTTGCCCTGCTCGCCCATGCCGACGATGCCGCCGGAGCACACCTTCATACCGGCGCCACGGACATTGGCCAGGGTATCGAGTCGGTCCTGGTAGGTGCGGGTGGTGATGATGTCGCCGTAGAACTCGGGGGAGGTGTCTAGGTTGTGGTTGTAGTAGTCAAGACCGGCCGCCCCCAGGCGCGCGGCCTGATCGGCAGTCAACATGCCGAGGGTCATGCAGGTCTCCATGCCCAGCTCTCGCACCTCTTTGACCATGCGCAAGACGTAGGGCATATCCCGCTCCTTGGGATTGCGCCAGGCGGCCCCCATGCAGAAACGCGACGAGCCATTGGCCCTGGCTTCCCGGGCCCGCTCCAGCACTTTTTCCACCTCCATCAGCCGCTCGGTCTCGAGCCCGGTGTGATAGCGAGCGCTCTGGGGGCAATATTTGCAATCCTCCGGGCAGGCGCCGGTCTTGATGGAGAGCAGGGTGCTGACCTGCACCTCGTTGGGATCGAAATGGGCACGGTGCACCGTCTGGGCCTGGAACAAGAGATCGTTGAACGGCAGGGCAAACAGGGCCTCAACCTCGGTCAGGGCCCAGTCATGGCGAACGGCGCCCTGGCGAGCCGGGTTGGCCTGGGTGACGTGAAGAGAGGGGGAATCGACAAGAGCGCTCATGGATGGCTTCCGTTTTTTATAGATATGCCTCTGCCCGCCTGACAGACTAGCGCCCGCGGCACTGGCACCCTGCGTGGCAAGTGGCTGAAATTGTTGGCTAGTGTAAAGAGCGCGCGTAGACTGTCAACACCGACCAGATCAAACAAGATTACAACTGGATATAAATTGACCAATCAAGAGTTCGACCTGCACCATATCTGGCACCCCTATACCTCCCTCACTCAGCCCCTGCCCTGCTATGAAGTAGCCAGTGCCAAAGGGGTGACCCTGACCCTCGGCGATGGCCGCGCGCTAATCGATGGCATGAGCTCCTGGTGGGCCAGCATTCACGGCTACCAGGTGCCAGCGCTCGATGCCGCAGCCAGCGCCCAGCTCGGCAAGATGTCCCATGTCATGTTCGGTGGCCTCACCCATGAGCCCGCCATCAATCTGTGCCGCAAACTGGTGGAGATCACACCAAAAGGGCTGGACAGGGTCTTTCTGGCCGACTCGGGCTCAGTGGCGGTGGAAGTCGCGCTCAAGATGGCCCAGCAGTACTGGCACAGCAAGGGCAGCCCGCGATCCCGGTTCGTCTCCCTGCGCGGTGGTTATCACGGCGATACCTTTGGCGCCATGAGCGTCTGCGATCCCGATGGCGGCATGCACGAGCTCTATCAAGGCTTCCTGCCCGAGCAGCTGTTCGCCCCGGCCCCCGATTGCCGTTTCCACGCCCAGTGGGATGAGAGCTGCGTGGTCGAGCTGGCGGAGCTGGTCGCCGATCGCCACGAGGAGATAGCCGCCATCATCCTCGAGCCCATCGTGCAGGGAGCAGGCGGCATGCGCTTCTACCACCCTCGCTATCTGCAGTGGGTACGCGCCCTGTGTGACGAGTTCGGCATACTGCTCATCGCCGACGAGATTGCCACCGGCTTTGGCCGTACCGGCCAGCTGTTTGCCTGCGACTGGGCGGGGATCAGCCCCGACATCCTGTGTCTGGGCAAGGCGCTCACCGGCGGCTACCTGACGCTGTCGGCCACCCTCACCACCGAGCAGGTCGCCCGCACCATCTGTGACGGCAAGGCCGGGGTCTTTATGCATGGGCCCACCTTTATGGGCAATCCGCTCGCCTGCGCGGTGGCCAACGCCTCCATCGATCTGCTGCTGGCCTCGCCGTGGCAGGAACGGGTAACCGCCATCGAGAATCAGCTGTGCACCGAGCTGGTGCAGCTTACCCTCAACCCGGCGGTGGCGGACGTGCGGGTACTCGGCGCCATCGGGGTAGTGGAGATGAAGGAGCGGGTGGATGTGGCGCGCATCCAGCGCAAGTTCGTCGAGCTAGGTGCCTGGATCCGCCCGTTTGGCAAGCTCATCTACCTGATGCCCCCCTTCGTCATCACCCCCGAGGAGCTGAGAGTGCTGACCCATGCCATCCATGAAGCCATCGCCTGCGGCGAATACTGAGTCTCGACAAATAGCCCTCGCATGGCAATGCAGGGGCTTTTTCGCCAGAATGTGAGCGAACCATCAGACCCGCACGGCCTGGACGAGTAGACTGCGCGGCGGGTTTTAGCAACAGATGTACTGCTCTCATGCGCCTCTCCATTGCCGCCAAATTCAATTTCTTCCTGCTGTTTATCTTCTCCATGGTGCTGGTCTTCTCCGCGGCCTATCAGGCGGTGCGCGAGCGCGACCTTATCCTGACCATGATCAAAGAGCAGAGCCGCGAACAGATAGAGGCCTACTTCGACGGCCTCAACATGCTGATGTTGACCAACAAGATGGCGGCACGGGAAACCCTGCGTCACAAGTTCCTGAACCACGCCCACGTCGAAGATGCCCGCATATTGCGCGGCGACGCGGTCAGCAAACAATTTGGCGCAGGGCTCGACAACGAGGGCGCCAGAGACGAGTTCGATACCCTGGCGTTGGCGGGCAAGGGCAGCATGGAAGTGGTGCACAATGGCCAGCACAGCCGGTTAGTGGTGACCCGCCCCCTGCTCGCCCAGCGCGATTTTCGTGGCACCGACTGCACCAGCTGCCATCAGGTGGCGGAAAACACCGTGCTTGGCGCGGTGCGCTTCGACTACTCCCTCGACACCCTCTTTACCCGGGTCGAGCAGAACATTCTCACCTCGGCCCTCAGCCTGACCCTCATCTTCGGCCTGGGGCTCTTGCTGACCCTCTGGGTGATCCGCACCTGGATAGTACGCCCGCTCAACCAGCTCACCCGCGCCATCGAGGAGGCGACCGATCGCCACGATTTCGGTCATCGACTGGATGGGGATGAGGGAGACGAGATTGGCCGCGTCATTCTGGCCTATAACCAGATGCTGGACGGAGTCGAGCGCCAGCTTGGCAAGCGCCACTGCGCAGCAAGCCAGACCAGCACTCATGAGCCCCTGCCCCCGAGCAGAAATAAGGGTAACGCCGATGGCAATGAGCCTGGAACCAGGCATTCTGGCCCGAGTCAGCCGAAGTAGAACAGCAGCAAGCTGATGATGAGGATGAGCAGCAGGACCCTCAGGGAGAGCTGATACCCATCTTGCTCCCGGCGGCTGCGCCGGTATTGCAGCGTCAGCACCAGCAGGGTGAAGGCAACGCAGCCCCAGAGGCTGTATTCCAGCCAGGGGGTCAAGGCCGGATCCCAATGTTCCCTGACGGCAATGCCGCCATAGCGCAAGAAGCCATAGGCTATCTCGGGGCGGGCATAGTGATACAGGGTAAGCAGCACCATGACACAGGCCCAGCAGACGATGGCCAGCCAGTGCAGCAACACGATCAGCCTGTCCTGCCCCCGCCGTCGTTCCGCCACATTCTGCTCCTTATGCCCGATTGGCCCTCAATCCCTTCAGAGTCCGACATTTTTGCTTGTTTATCAAACCTGCGCGGGTAAGATTGACGGCTCAGTCTGCCACCATGGGCCAAGCAGTGCCCGAGCGGACCCATAGCGCTGCAAGAACAAGCTGGAGACAATATTTCGATGACGCACGCATCCGTAGTAGATGTGCTGACCGGTAAATATGCGGTTGGCACCACCCAGACAGTGAAAGGGTGGATCCGGACCCGCCGCGATTCCAAGGCGGGGATCTCATTTTTGGCCATTTCCGATGGTTCCGGTTTTCACCCGGTTCAGGCCGTCGTCCCCAATACCCTGGCCAATTATGAGAATGAAGTGCTGCGTCTGACCACCGCCTGCTCAGTGGAAGTGACCGGCATCGTTGCCGCCTCTCAGGGCAGCGGCCAGGCCTTCGAACTGCAAGCCACCGACGTCAAAGTGGTGGGTTGGGTCGAAGATCCGGACACCTACCCCATGTCCGCCAAGCGCCACAGCATCGAGTACCTGCGCGAGCAGGCTCACCTGCGCCCGCGCACCAACGTGGTCGGCGCCGTGACCCGGGTGCGCAACTGCCTGGCCCAGGCCATTCACCGCTTCTTCCACGAAGAGGGCTATCTGTGGATTGCCGCCCCGCTCATCACCGCCTCCGACACCGAAGGCGCGGGCGAAATGTTCCGGGTCTCTACCCTGGATCTGGAGAACCTGCCGCGCACGCCCGAAGGCAAGGTCGATTACGACAAGGACTTCTTCGGCAAGGAGACCTTCCTGACCGTCTCCGGCCAGCTCAACGTCGAAACCTATGCCTGCGCCCTCTCCAAGGTCTACACCTTCGGCCCGACCTTCCGCGCCGAAAACTCCAACACCAGCCGCCATCTGGCCGAGTTCTGGATGGTGGAGCCGGAGATTGCCTTCGCCAACCTGGACGATAACGCCGCCCTGGCCGAAGCCATGCTCAAGTATGTCTTCAACGCCGTGCTGAGTGAGCGCCGTGACGATCTGGAGTTCTTCGCCCAGCACGTCGACAAGGATGCGATTGACCGACTGGAACGCTTCGTCTCCTCCGACTTCGCCCAGATTGACTACACCGACGCCATCGAAGTGCTGAAGAACTGCGGCAAGAAGTTCGAGTTCCCTGTCTCCTGGGGCATCGATCTCTCCTCCGAGCACGAGCGCTACCTGGCCGAGGAGCACTTCAAGTCGCCGGTGGTGGTGAAGAACTACCCGAAAGACATCAAGGCCTTCTACATGCGCCTCAACGACGACGGCAAGACCGTCGCCGCCATGGACGTGCTGGCCCCGGGGATCGGCGAGATCATCGGCGGTGCCCAGCGTGAAGAGCGTCTGGACGTGCTGGATGCCCGCCTGGCCGAGATGGGTCTGAACAAGGAAGATTACTGGTGGTATCGTGACCTGCGCCGCTACGGCACAGTGCCGCACTCCGGTTTCGGCCTCGGCTTCGAGCGTCTGGTGGTCTATGTGACCGGCATGGGCAACGTGCGCGACGTCATCCCCTTCCCGCGTACCCCTCGCACCGCCGAGTTCTAATCGCGCCGAGCCAGACTCGCACCGTGCAAGAGCCGACCCCAGGGTCGGCTTTTTTATTCCTGCTCTCCTGACAGGGGCGACCCCCGCCTCTCATCCTGCTCCTCGCAGAGATCCCCCCGCTTCCCCCGCCTGTCATTCCCCAATCGCCTCTGTTCAGGGCATATCCATCGTTTTTATGCACTTGAATCGGAAATGGGCAGGTTATTGCGCTGCCTCAAATTACTACCTCTTTAGGGGTGATAGAGTGCTTGCCAACCATTTAGTGGCTAATCACCACAGATGATCCGGGCCCTGATCCAGGGCGGACATGGGTTCAATCACACGAGGTAATGGAATGATCTTGATGGAGTTTTTGGTGGTACTCGCTTGCTTGCTGCTGGGTACCCGTTTCGGAGGCATGGGACTGGGTCTCATCAGTGGTATCGGTCTGTTCCTGCTGACCTTCGTGTTTGGCCTGGTGCCGGGCGAACCGCCGGTGCAGGTGATGCTGACCATACTGGCGGTGATAGGCTGCGCCGCCACCCTGCAGACCGCCGGTGGTCTCAATCTGATGATGCAGGTTGCCGAACGGCTGCTGCGCCGTCACCCCCAATACATCACCCTGCTGGCACCGCTCACCACCTGGACCCTCACCTTCCTGTGCGGCACCGGCCATGTGGTCTACACCATGTTTCCCATCATCAATGATATAGCGCTGCAGAAGAACATTCGTCCCGAGCGGCCGATGGCGGTCGCCTCCGTTGCCTCCCAGATGGCGATCTGCGCCTCCCCGGTCTCGGTGGCCGTGGTCTCCATGGTCTCCATCCTGGCGGCCGGTCATGGCATAGGTCAGGCCTATGGCCTGCTCGACATCCTGATGATCGCCATCCCCTCCTCATTGAGCGGGGTGATGATGGCCGCCCTGTGGAGCCTGCACCGTGGCAAGGATCTGGACCAGGACGAAGAGTTCCAGGCCAGGATCCAGGATCCGCAGCAGCGCGAATTCATCTATGGCAGCGGTGAAACCCTGCTCAACACCAAGTTCCCGAAAGAGGCCTACTGGTCGACCTGGATCTTCTTCGCCGCCATCGCCGCCGTGGTCTTGCTCGGTGCCAACGAAGGGCTGCGCCCAGTCTTTACCATCAAGGACAAGACCGGCCCCCTCTCCATGAACCTGGTGATCCAGATGATGATGCTGATCGCCGGCGCCATCATCTTGATGCGCTGCAAGGTCAAACCCGGAGACATTGCCAATGGCGCCGTGTTCAAGGCGGGCATGGTCGCCATCTTCTCGGTGTTCGGGGTCGCCTGGATGAGCGAGACCTTCTTCCAGGCCCACATGCCGCTGCTCAAAGAGACCCTGGCCCACGTGGTACAGGCCCAGCCCTGGACCTATGCCCTGGTGCTGTTCCTCATCTCCAAGCTGGTCAACAGCCAGGCCGCCGCGCTGACCGCCATCGCCCCCATGGGGTTGGCGCTGGGGGTCGAACCCAAGCTGCTGATCGCCTTCCTGCCCGCCAGCTACGGCTACTTCGTGCTGCCAACCTACCCGAGCGATCTGGCCTGTATCGGTTTCGACCGCTCCGGCACCACCCGCATCGGCAAATTCATCATCAACCACAGCTTCATCATTCCGGGTCTGATCGGGGTGGCAACCTCCTGCTCCCTCGGCTACGTGCTGACCAGCATACTGCTCTAAGCCCGATGCACCATGACAACGGGAGGCCTTGGCCTCCCGTTGTCGCACCCCGCACGCTCTCCTTCCCTCAGGCTATGCTGGCCGGCTCTCGGCCAGCTCCCTCAATACCCGACGTAGCAGACGAATGCGCGGGCCTATGCTGTCCAGTTGCAAAAACTCATCCTCGGAGTGAAAACCGCCTCCCATGGGGCCAAAACCATCCAGCGAAGGCACACCGGCCGCCGCGGTGAAGTTGGCATCGGAGCCGCCACCCGCCGCCAGCCAGTTGAATGTGATCTCCTCGGCCACCCCCGCCCGCTCCACCAGTGCCATCAAGGCCCTTGAATCCTCATTCGGCACCATGGCTGGCTTGAAGCCAAGCCTCTCCACCTCGACTCGACTCCCGGCCAGGAAGGGGTTGTTGGCCATAAAGGCGAAACGATGATCGATGAGCTCAGCCTCCTCGTTGCTCCAGAAGCGCAGATCCACCATGGCCTCGACAAAGTCCGGCACCACATTGACCCCGGTACCGCCCTGCACAGTGCCGACGTTGAGGGTCGTGCCCGTCTCGAAATTGACCAGCTCGTTGATGGCCAATGCCCAACGGGCGAATTCGGTGATGGCTGACACCCCTTGCGCCAGCGCCGAGCCTGCATGGGCGGCGCGGCCATGAAAGCGCAACCGGTACTTGGCGTTGCCCTTGCGGGCGCTGATGAGGGAGCCATCCGGGCGCGCGGCCTCGGCCACCAGCACGCAGCCCGATTGCCGAGCCTTGTCAATCAGCCACTCCTTCGACCAGGGCGAGCCCAGCTCCTCGTCGCTGTTGCAGCACACCAGGATCCGGAGCCGGGCCAGCAGATCGGGGGTTAACCCCTTGAGGGCATGGAAGGTCGATAGCAGGCCGCTCTTCATGTCAGACACACCGGGGCCAAACCCCTGCTCCCCCTCGATGCGCAGTGGCCGCCTGGCGGCGGTGCCCTCGGGGAAGACGGTATCCATATGCCCCACCAACATCACGTCATAATGACTGGCCCCTGGCGCATTGGTGATCTCGAGACAGGGGCCGCACTCGGCGGCGAATTGATGACGCTGCACCTGCCAACCAAGGGAGAGGTACTTCTCGGCCATGAGCTCGGCCACCCTGGCCACCCCGGCCGGGGTGCGGGTGCCACAATCGAGATTGATGAGCGGGGCCAGTTCGGCCAGATATTCATCCAGAGAGAACGACATTAGCTTCTCCTACGCGGGGTCAGGCCCCATTCATTCAGGATTTCCTGGGCAGCGCGCCCGGAGCTGAGACTCGGGTCAACGGCAGCGCCGTTCAATATGAGACTCAATCAGCGAGTAGCATTGGATGCCCTGGCGAGTCACGGCAAGAGTGCCGACGGGTCTCTCGAACTGTGCAATCTAGAGGGTCATTCGCCTCTGCCCATTGATCCCTATCAAAAAACAGCACACCAGAGGCACCATGCAATCATTAGCTCCACAACAAGTGATAAATTCAGTCTTTTATTCTAAAGGCAAAGCTTTAGAATGCCTCCAACTGCCAAGGCGGGGCTAATAACCCGCTTTTTGCGCTGGATCAAGATCCGGCGCGCTCAAGCTGCCACTATCGGCATCGACACCCTGCGACCACTTCGCACCGGAGAGAGCTATGACAAACCAGGCCACCGCAAGCATGACAACCTGCGACTACAAGCTGTGGGATATTCTCGTCGAGTCGGCAAAGGAACGCTCAACCATCCGTTACTCCAAACTGGCCAAGATGGCCGGGCTGGAGACCTGCCAGGACGAACTGCGCACCTTGCTGCAGCGCATTCGCATGTATTGCACCGAGCATCAGTTGCCGGTGCTCTCTGCCATAGTGGTGGACGACATCGGCAAGTACACCGGCCTCACCTCCGGCCTGCCGGAAGCCCCCTGGGAGCGGGCCCGGGTATTTGATTACCAGTGGCCAGTGGCCCCCTGACGATCAGACCCACCCCAGTTTGCTTAAGACGCGCCCCGAGGCGCGTTTTTTACATGTCAGCATCTTTCGTTCCCCACCCCCTCACCCCCTTAAGAATCAAGGATTGCCGTGCAAAGCCTTGCTGTGACTGGCTTTCAACAACAATCCTTGATCCAGAGATGATAGCTCTCACGAGCTCTCATTCATCCTCTCACATGGTTGGGTGTGGTCATTGATGTGGACACTCCCACGCAGTTAACCTCCGCTCCCTTTCAACGGATTAAACCGAACTGCATCCTGTAGATAGTCAGGGGCAAAGTGGGCATAGGTCATGGTCTGCTGAATAGTGGCGTGCCCCAGAATCCGCTGAAGTACCAAGATGTTGCCGCCATTTGCCATAAAGTGAGTCGCGAACGTGTGCCGTAGTACATGCACCGCTTGCCCTTTGGGCATATCCGGTTTCACTGCCTTGAGCGTATCTCGCACCTGTAGATAGCTTGCCGACGGGAACAACAACCCGCGCCTATTCACGACCCACTCTTTTTCCACCTCTGTACTGATCGGTACAGTGCGACTCTTACCGTTCTTGGTGGCCACGAAGGTAACCCGGCAATTCACGATGTGCTCGGCCCGCAGCTCGACAACTTCACGCCAGCGAGCCCCAGTGCTTAGGCAAAATATCGCCACCCCGCGATCATCCCCTTCCAACCGGGCCAGCAGTTGCTCGACATCAGGCGGGGACAGATAGCTCATGGCTCGGGGGGCCACTTTCAGCTTTTTCAGCACCTGCACCGGGTTGTTGCCGTGATAGAAACCACCCTCTATGAGGAAGGAAAACATACCGCTTAACTCCACAACCAAGCGGTTGACACTATTAGGAGTTATACCGGCTGCCAACATGCGCGATCGCAGCAAGGTCAGGCTATGGTTGTCGAGCTGGTGAACCCGCGGCTCTCCTAGATAGCGATCAGCCCGCTGAAGGGTGTTCAACGCCTTTATCCCCCATCTTTGGTGCTGCCCTTTGTGCGCCCACCAGATCTCGATGAGTTCTGTCAGTGTGCGAGCATCGGTTGGTTTGCACTGCCAGGGCTTGTCATGCTGCGTTGCCAACACATGCCGTTCAAAAGCGGTTGCCTCATGCTTCTTGTCAAACTTACGCCGGATCCGCTTTCCATTGCGACCCGTCGGTCTTACGTCCACTTGATATTGACCATCATCGAGCTTCTTAATCGACATAGCGAAGCTCTCCGATACTAGATATTACTGCCCGCTGGCTCAGGCTTTGAGCCTCTATGTAGGCAATAAAACGTTGATGTAGGACTAACCAGTTTTCTGGTCTGAGGGCGGTAACCCGTTGTCGCCTTGCCCAAAGTGTGCGAGAACCGGCGCAATCTGGCCGGATTCGGGTGAAACTTCATCAAACATGAACCAATCTCGATATTTCCTGAACCGTGGTTGGCTGAATATTTTCTGGATTGCATTAAATCCCGGCTCTTTCCCGTCGGCCTCATAACCTGAAAGAGTTCCGTAAGGTATGCCCGTCAGTTCTGCAAACTGCCTTCTGTTCATCCTCTCTGATTCTCGTATGAGCTTCAATTTCTCCGACGTTTCTATTGACACAACTACTCCTTGGGCGTTATTTTCCCAATTGAGGAATGATAACCTCTATAGAGGTTACTCCGGATCGATGTTTTAAAGCCCCTGAAAGCTC
>NZ_CDBJ01000064.1 GCF_000820045.1 Aeromonas rivuli
GCGGCGATAAAGTTGTCACGTGTCTCGGCGCTCTTAAACTTGGGTAAGCGGGGCAATAGCCCCCAGGCGGCAAGGGGTTGACTGCATACTTTCCACAACCGGAGGGCAAGCACCTGTTGATCGCCAAAATCAGTGGTGGCATTGAGCAGCCTCATGACCCGCTCAACGTAGTTCACTGCCAAGCGTTCGCGGCTTTCCTTGGTGCGCAGGGCATCCAGTGGCTCGGGGATAACATTTTGCACTTGGCGCAAGGTGGTGATGCGACCCGTAAGCCAGCGGTTAGCTTCATAGCAGATAGTCACCCCCTTGAGCACATCCGGGGCGCGGCGCAGGCAGTAACCCACGAACAGCTCAGCCATCAGGTCAGCAGGCAGTGATACCCCTGGCCCACCGCCTTCGCGTGGAATCGGGCGTTCGAGCAGGTCAAGTGCTCTGTCCAGGGCCAAGGCGCCAGGGATGCCGACGAAATAGGTTTTGATGGCCTCGTCGATGGGGACGGCAAGTGCCTTGCGCCGAGCGGCAGGCAAGCGAGACGCCTCCAGTGGATAGAGAGATACACGGCGACAAGCCATGATGCGACGCGCCATGGCTTTGAGGGAGGCCGCCAATTTCCAGGCAGAGGGCTGCCTGGTGACGATGGGTTTGGCGTCAAATAGCTCGGCGTGGTAGTCCCGCATCAGAACGGCAAGGGCTCGTCACAGCGCAGGTTGGCGAGCTGGTGTTCGGTACGATGTATGTTCCAGGTAGAGACGTTATAGAAGTGCCGATAGATGCGGCATTTCTGACCCAGCAAACAGCACGCGTAGCTCCGGCGGTGGAAACCCGCGAGGGCGGTCCTCAGTTGCTTGCGGCACTGTTTCAATGCTGCCAGATCTATTTGTGCCGTCGCATGCCAGGCTGCAAGCTCGGCGACCAGATCAGTTTCCAGCGCCGAAAAATCCGGTTGATTGTTGTGCATAGCGTCAATGACCGATAAATTTGGCATCTCAATGTCCTGCAAGTTGTAAACAAACCCCACCGCTGGTGCGCCAACACTGTGAACGCGGGGGGCTTTGTGCTTTCGTGATTAGGAGTGTTTTATGTTTAAGAGCAAGTACCTTTCAGGGGTCGCTCCGGCCCAATTTGACCAACAGGTCAGTGACTACATTGCCAAGCAACCTCCTAGCCGCGGTAAGACCCTTATCACGGTCATTGAGAATGAAGATGGCCGGGTTTACCGCAGCATCAAAACCGTGGGTCAAGACAGCTTTGTTGGCTTGGTTACGTTTTTGCGCGATGAGCTGGGTTTGCATGATCGGCTGTACTACAAACCGCGTCAGCCAAGCGGCAAGCCTGATGCTCATTTTCAGGAAAAGCCTGTCGTTGAACCCTTATCTGAGCGCTTAAAGCGGTACTTAAGGGTGTAAACGAGAGTAGATAAGCGCGACATAGCGCTCCTTTTTTTGCTGTCATTCGTGCCATGTTTC
>NZ_CDBJ01000065.1 GCF_000820045.1 Aeromonas rivuli
CCCCACCTTGGCCAAGGTCGCCAGAGGGTGAGTGGGGGGGCGGGGAGCGGGAGCGCTTTCGCTTCTCGCCGAATGTCTGGTGGGTGGAGGGGGATTGGGGCCTGCTCGAGCTCACCAAGCGCGGCCTTGGCTGGGGATCCGTGCCCCAATATCTGTTGCAGGGGCCCCTGGCCCGGGGGGAGGTGGTGCTCTTGCCGGTGGACTTCCTCGCGCAGCAGAGCCTGGGGCTGGAGCTGCTGTGGCGCCGGGATAGATCCCTGGGGCCCGCTGGCCGCTGGCTCAAGGATGCCCTGGTGAGCCACGCCCGTCAGGTGTTCCGGGACTGAAGGGGGCGTAAAGCCTCGGCCTTGATTGCTGTTGCCCGACAGCGAGGCAGCTCCAAGGGATCGGGGCAGCCTCTGTCATATTTCCCCGTATGGCAAGCCCGGGGCGGCTAAGCGGGTAGCGGCACCGCCACCAGGCTAACAGCGCCCGCTGAGTCAGGGCGGCAGTCGAGATGACGGCCATGCAGGGGCAGCAGGCTGGATCTGTGCGCCACACTGACGAGGGTGGTATCCGGCAGCCGGGTCAGCAGCAGCCGATAGAGCCTGCTCTCGGCGGCCTCATCCAGGGCGCTGCTGGCCTCATCGAGGAACAGCATGCGTGGTTTGTGCAGCAGGGCGCGGCCCAGGGAGATCTTCTGCTGCTCCCCCGGCGAGAGGCGTAGCTGCCAATCCTGCACCTGGTCGAGCTCGGGGAGCAGAGGGGCGAGCAGGCAAAGCTCCATCACCTGGCCTATCTCCTCATCGCCATAGGCACCCTCGGGCTCCGGATAGCAGAGTGCCGCGCGCAGGGAGCCTTGCGGCAGATAGGGGCGCTGGGGCAGGAAGAAGCACTCATGGGCACTCAGGGTGGAGACCTCGCCTCTGGCATGGGGCCAGAGTCCGGCGATAGCTCGCAGCAGAGTCGATTTACCGCAGCCCGAGGGGCCGCTCAGCAGCAGATGCTCACCCCGTTGCAGCACCAGGTTATCAAGATGCAGCAACGGCATGCCGGTCGGCGTCTCGAGGAGGAGATCCTGGATCCGTAATGGCCGTTCGAAGTCCCGATCCGGCGTCAGCTGCAGGGGACTGGGCGTCGGCTGGCTGATGGCCTGCTCGAACTGACCGAGACGGTTGAGGCAGGCCTTCCAGCTCGCCAGCTGATCGAAGGCGCCGATAAACCAGGAGAGGGCACCCTGCACCTGGGCAAAGGCGGAGGCGGTCTGCATCAGTCCCCCCAGACTTATCTGTTTGGCGAAATAGTGGGGAGCGGCCACCAGAATGGGGAATATGGTGGCGAACTGGCTGTAGAAGGTGCTGGCCATGTTGAGTCGCTTGCTGAGCCCCATGATGGAGAACCAGTTATCCCGCACCGCATGAAACTCCCCATTGAGCCGCTGCTTCTCGAACCCCTCCCCCCGTTGCAGGGCGATGGCCTCGGCGTGCTGACGCACCCTGATGAGCCCGAAGCGAAAATTGGCCTCCCTCTGTTGTTGCTGAACGTTGAGCCCGACCAGGGGGCGGCCGAAGCGCCAGATGACCCAGGAGCCCACGAGGGCATAGGCCAGCGCGAACCAGACCATGTAGCCGGGGATGCTCAGGGTCTGGCCCATGAAGGCAAACGTCAAGCTGCCCCCTATGCCCCAGAGGATATGCACGAAAGAGAAGAGGGTGACCAGGCTGGAGAGCAGTCCCAATCCCAGGGAGAGGGCGCCATCGGTGAGAGAGCCCAGATCGTCGGCGATACGCTGATCCGGGTTATCCAGTTCGGCGCTGCGCTCCAGATGCAGGTAGCTGCGCTGCGCCAGCCAGCGATCCAGATAGTGGCTGGTCATCCATAGGCGCCAGCGCATTTGCAGGCCCTGGGTGAGATAGATCTTGTAGACGGCGACCAGAATAAAGGCGATGGCCAGGGCGGCAAAGTGCCAGAGCTGGGTCTTGAAGGTGGCGAAATCGTGGCGCTCAAGGGCGTTGTAGAAGAGGTTGTTCCAGCTGTTGAACCTGACGTTGAGGTACACCATGGCGAGGGTGAGCCCTATGATGGCGCCTAGCTGGGCGAGGGCGTGCCAGCGTTGTTCGGATCGCCAGTAAGGGGTGAGCAGGCGCCAGCTGGTGGCCCAGGAAGAGGTCTTGTTCATGTCGTCACCTTGTGCAGAGAGGGAGGTGTGAAAGCGGGTTTCGATATGGTTTGGAGTCCGGGCCGGGTCACATGGTTCAGGCGAGAATTAATTGCCGCTGAGTTGCAGGGCATGGCGGGCAGGCGAGGCGTGCAGAGGGAGTGTGTGTTAGGGGCAGTCTATGAGCCACCCTGGGCGAGCGTCCTTTGCGGGCCAGGTGGTGAGTCCGTCAAAGGATCGGTCGGGGCGGGCAGGGAGGCGGTCAGCCAGTAAAAAGGCCCGCTGAGGGGCCTTGGCAAGCGAGAGGGGGGCCGCTTAATCTTCCAGCGAGTAGGGCAGGGGCTGAAGGTGCAGGCGTGAGCCTTCTTCCTGCTTGAGGCGATAGACGGCGTCGGCCTCGGTATCCTTGGGCAGCACGGCGGTGAGCCAGACTCGGCCATCCTGCTGCCAGGCATTGAGCACCAGGCCGCCACGGCGCCAGTTCTCGCCCAGTTGCAGCTCCAGGGTGTCGCCGCTCGCCACAGGGGCTGTCGCCTCACCGGCCAGCACGAACAGAGAGCGATTGCTGGCACCGCGATACTTGGCGCGGGCCACCGTCTCCTGACCCATGTAGCAACCCTTGGTGAAGCTGATGCCGCCCAGGGCCTGCAGGTTGATCATCTGGGGAATGTACTCCCCCTGATGCACCGCCTCCAGATGGGGAATACCCGCCTGGATATCCAGTGCCCACCAGAGGGCGGGTTCGCCCTTGGGCAAGGTCAGGGCGGGATCCTGCTCGCACACCAGCAGCCAGCGATCGGTGGCGACCCGCACCGCCATGCCCTGGGGGATGAGGCCGGTCTCGCCGAGGCCGAACTGGGTGGCGACCCAGCCATCTGTGCCCGTGCCTGCGATGGCCAGACTTGTCCAGTCGCTCTGCTGGATATCGACCTTGGCGAACACGGCAAATTTCTTCAGCTCCGGCAGCTGGCGTGCCAGCAGAGATCGCTTGGTTTGCAGCAGCAGGCTGTCGGTCAGGCAGTAGAGGCGAAAATCCCCCCACAGCTTGCCCTTGGCATCGCAATGGCCACCCAGGCTACTCTGCCCCGGCGCCAGGGCGCTGACATCACAGGTGACCTGACCTTGCAGGTACTTGACTCTGTCCTCGCCCGTAAGGCGGACAACAGCGTAATCGGTCAGGGAGAATTGGGTTGGCTCGGCCGGGAAAACAGGGGGTTGCAGGCTCACGATCGCATTCCTGAGACAAAAGTATGTGACCTGCATGGTAAAGACGTAAGGAATGTTTGTCAGCCGGAAAATCCTGCTGTTACCATCCACGGGTCTTTGTAAGGAGAGTGCCATGTTGAGCCCTATCGAGAAATCCCGCCTGAAGTGGGCCTGCCGTCGCGGCATGCTCGAGCTGGATGTGATCTTTATGCCGTTTTTTGAACACGAGTTCGACAGCCTGAGCGAGCCCGATCAGCTGACCTTCATCCGCCTGCTGGAGAGCGATGACCCTGATCTGTTCAAGTGGTGCATGGGCCATGGGACACCGGATGATCCGGCCTTTGCCGCCATGATCCCGCTGATCCTCCGGCGCAATCAGGCCCGTCACGACGCCCAGCGCTGAGGCCTGAGTGCAGATCCCCGTGACCGTCTCCCGGCGCCAGCAGCTCTGTCTGCTGGCGCTGTTTTTATTGCTGCTCTGGCCCGTCTCGTCGCTGATCCAGGGCGGATTATGGGGGCTGTTTCTGCCGTGCTGGCTGCTGGGGTTGGGGTTGGCACAGCGTCAGGCCCACCAAACCCAGGGAGCCTTGCGGTGGGAGGGGGAGTGGCTCCATTGGCAGGGGCAGCGTTACCGGATTGGGCCGCGCAGCTGCATCTTGCCCGGCGCCCTTTGGCTACAGATACTGGGAGAGCGGGGTGGGCAGGCTCGCCTCTGGCTGTTCGCCGATGCCCTGGCCCCCGAGCACTACCGTGCCCTGGCCCGGGCCGTGCACTTCCATCCAGGGCGCAAGGGGCAGTAGCGAGGGGAGGGGCTGTCAGCCTGGTTATCAAGGCACAGAGGGTGGCCGCTCTCCCATAACAACAGACCCCGCACGCGGCGGGGTCTGTTGTGATGGCGGGGTCAATCCCTGTCCGGGGTCAACACGGTTGGCTTGGGGTTGGGCTTCAAATCAGGGAAGTCCAGGTTGTAGTGCAGGCCGCGGGACTCTTTGCGCTGCATGGCGCAGTTGACGATGAGTTCGGCTACTTGCAGCAGGTTGCGCAGCTCCAGCAGGTTGTTGGAGACCCGGAAGTTGGCGTAGTACTCCTGTACCTCCTGCTTGAGCATGTCGATGCGGCGCTTGGCCCGCTCGAGCCGCTTGTTGGTGCGCACTATGCCCACATAGTCCCACATCATCAGCCGCAGCTCGTGCCAGTTGTGCTGGATAACCACCTGCTCGTCGGAATTGTCCACCAGGCTCTCATCCCAGGCAGGCAGGCTCGGTGGCTCCACGCTCATCGGCAGTTTGGCCAGGATATCGGCGCCCGCCTGGTGGGCATAGACCACGCATTCGAGCAGGGAGTTGGAGGCCATGCGGTTGGCACCGTGCAGCCCGGTATAGGTCACTTCGCCGATGGCATAGAGACCGGGAATGTCGGTCTGGCCATTGTTGTCTATCATGACGCCACCACAGGTGTAGTGGGCGGCAGGGACGATGGGCATCGGCTCTTTGGTGATGTCGATGCCGACCGCGAGGCAGCGATCAAAGATGGTCGGGAAGTGCTTGATGATGAAATCGGCCGGCTTGTGGCTGATGTCCAGATACATGCAGTCTGCGCCCAGGCGTTTCATTTCATGGTCGATGGCACGGGCGACGATGTCCCGCGGTGCCAATTCGGCCCGCTCGTCGAAATCCTCCATGAAACGGCTGCCGTCCGGGCGGCGCAGATAGGCGCCTTCGCCACGCAGTGCTTCGGTCAGCAGGAAGTTCGGATCGTCCGGATGGAATAGGCTGGTGGGGTGGAACTGGTTGAACTCCAGATTCGCGACCCGGCAGCCGGCGCGCCAGGCCATGGCGATGCCATCCCCCGAGCTCACATCCGGGTTGGAGGTATATTGGTAGACCTTGGAGGCGCCCCCCGTGGCCAGGGCCACGAAGCGGGCGCGGATCACCTCGACCTGTTCGGCGTTGCGGTTCCAGACGTAGGCACCCAGCACCTTGTTGCCCGGCAGGCCCAGCTTGCGGGTGGTGATGAGATCGACCGCATTGAAGCGCTCCATCAGCTGGATATTGGGATGAGCCCGTACCTGATCGACTAGTGTGGTCTGCACCGCCTTGCCGGTGGCATCGGCGGCGTGGAAGATGCGGCGATGGCTATGGCCCCCTTCCCGGGTCAGGTGATAGTGGGACTCGCCGTGGTCATCTTCTTCCTGATCGAAGGGGACGCCCTGCTGGATCAGCCACTGGATGGAGTCGCGGGCATGGCGGGCGGTGAACTCGACGACACCGGGGTCACACAGGCCTGCGCCTGCGTTGAGGGTGTCACTGACGTGGGACTCGATGCTGTCGGTTTCGTCAAACACGGCAGCGATGCCTCCTTGCGCATAGAGAGTGGCCCCCTCACTGATGGGCCCCTTGCTCAGAACCAGGACTCTTGCCTGATCGGCCAATCGCAGCGCGAGAGACAAACCGGCGGCACCGCTGCCAATGATGAGAACGTCGCAAAGGTATTCAACACTTGCTTTCATAAGTATCATTGGCCTGGATAAAGAACTGGCACCATGGTAGCCCAAGCAAGGGTAACGGTGCAGCACGCATCACTTTTTTTTCAACTAAAGCGAACTTTCTCTGATTCTCCCTGTCTGAACTTGTGCGCTTAGGAAGGGCCGGAAAAGAAAAACGATAACCTTAATGGGGGTCTTACGGCCTGATGAGCGACCAGAATTTACTGGACGAACAACTGGTTGAGCGAGTCCAACGTGGCGATAAAAACGCGTTCAACCTGTTGGTAAAGAAATACCAACACAAGGTGGTCAACCTGGTAGCCAGGTATGTCAATAATCCGGGCGATGTGCCGGATGTAGCGCAAGAGGCGTTTATCAAAGCCTATCGGGCGCTGCCGACATTCCGTGGCGAGAGTGCCTTCTACACCTGGTTGTACCGAATTGCCGTCAATACGGCCAAGAATTACATCACCTCCCAAGGGCGCAGGCCGCCCAGCAGTGACGTGGAGGCTGACGAGGCAGAATACTACGCTGGTGGAGAAGCCCTGCAAGAGGTCGCCACCCCGGAGAATCTGGCACTGACCGACGAGATAAAACGGACAGTGTTTGCCGCCATAGAGGCGCTGCCTGAGGACTTGAGGACAGCTATCACCCTTCGTGAATTGGAAGGGCTGAGCTATGAAGAGATTGCAGAAATCATGGATTGTCCTGTGGGTACGGTGAGATCCCGCATCTTCAGGGCGAGGGACGCAATCGATAAAAAGCTGAAACCTCTGACTGAGAATTAAACTGGGGAAGACAGGTTAACTTATGGCAAATAAACAGCAAATCTCGGCCCTGATGGATGGTGACCTGAGTGATGTACAGGAACTCGACTTCTTGGCGATGGATGCCGAGTCGCGGGATACCTGGAGCCGTTACCATCTGATCGGTGATGCCATGCGGGGAGATCTGCCGCTCAATCTGCAGCTGGATCTCAGCGACAAGATAGCCTTGGCACTCGATGAGGAGCCTACCGTATTGGCTCCGATCGCGGCACCTGTTCAGCCGGTGCGGCAACCCGGTCGCGTCATCCCCTTCCTGCGCCGCGCGGGCCAGCAATTTGGTCAGTATGCCATTGCCGCCTCGGTCGCCGCTGCCGTCATCTTTGGGGTGCAGCAGTATCAGGGTCAGGATCCTGCCATGCAGACCAATCCTGTGCTGAACACCATACCCGTCGGCGGCAGTGCCGCACCGGTAAGCGTTCACTACGCCCAGGAGGGTGACCGAGCAAGTCGTCAGCAAACATTGAACGAGCAGCAGATGAATGAGCAGCGGGCGCGTATCAATGCCTTCCTGCGCGATCACCAGTTGCAGCAGCGCTTGTTGCAAGACAAGCAGGTTCAGGAATAAGGGCCTATCCGCCATCACCCTCTTCTCTCAGGAATGCTAACGTGCGCCAGTCCAGCCGTATCCTGCTGGCATCTGTCCTGCTGATTTGTGCCAAGGCCTCGGCCGACGAAATGTCGGCCGAGGCCTTGTTGCAGCAGATGCAGAGTGCCTCTACCCAACAGAATTTCGAACTCTCCATGGTCAAGGCGAGGCAGGGGCGGATCGAACCGCTCCGGATCAGCCACGCCATCATTGATGGCAAAGAGGTGGCTCATCTGAGCTATCTGGATGGCAAGGCGGTGGAGTACCTGCAGCGCCAAAATGAGTTCACCTTCTTCGAGAACACCCACGAACCCTATACCCTCAAAGGCGGTCGCTTCCCCGGTATCTGGTCCA
Source organism: Aeromonas rivuli (assembly GCF_000820045.1). Lineage (GTDB taxonomy): Bacteria > Pseudomonadota > Gammaproteobacteria > Enterobacterales > Aeromonadaceae > Aeromonas > Aeromonas rivuli. Next base: position 7,596 of record NZ_CDBJ01000065.1, read on the forward strand.
CCCTGGTCAGCATGCCGCTGGCACGGGTGCTGGGTAGCTATGATCTGGTGGTCGCCGGTCGCAGCCGGGTGGCAGGTCGTGTCTCCCAAGTGATCCGCATGGTGCCCAAGGAAGCGGACAAGTACGGCTTCGTGCTCTGGCTCGATGAAGAGAGCCACTTGCTGCTGCGTGCCGACATGATCGACAAGGAGGGTAACCTGGTCGAGCAGGTGCTGGGGGTGGATCTCGATCTGATGACGACGCCATCCCCCTGGTTGGTGACCCTGGCCAGCAGCCAGCTGCCTCAGGCGTTGGCGTTGGAGGATGCCTATCCGGCTCCCCAGCAGACCCTGAACTGGCAGATCACCTGGTTGCCAGAGGGCTTCAAGGTACTCTCTCAGGACAAGCATCAGTTGGTGACCACCAGTACCCCGGTCGATTACATGATGCTCTCCGATGGTCTGGTCGATCTCTCCGTTTACGTGGTCCGGGTCGATCCCAAGCAGGCGGTGCGTCAGCAACTCATCCGCCAGGGGGCAACCTCTCTGGTGAGTTTCGTCAACGATGTCGGGGTCGAGATCACTGTGGTGGGTGAGGTTCCGGCCGATACCGCCAAGCGTATCGCCGAGTCGGTGCGCCCGCTGACCCGCAACGAGACAGTGCAGTAGGCGTGCTGATGACGTATGGTGGGCGGGATCAGAGAAGAGAGGACGTTAACCTTGGATGAGATGAGCGAAGAGGTGGCGACAGTGGTCGCCATTGACGAACAACACATCTGGGTTGAGTGCGAGCGGCGTTCCGCCTGCAGTGGCTGCCAGCAGCAGTCCAACTGCGGTACCGGGACGGTTGCCAAGGCCTTTCCCCTACGTCAGCAACGGATCCGGGTACCGAGAACCATGACGCTGGCGGTGGGTCAGCAGGTGCGGCTCGGCATCCCTCAGCAGAGTCTGCTGCGTGGTGCCGCCCTGGTGTATGTGTTGCCCCTGTTCTGTCTGCTCGTCGGAGCCTTGCTCGGCCAGCTTTGGTTGGCCCCCCTGCTTGAGGGAGGCGAGGGCATCACCATTCTCAGCTGCCTGGGGGGAGGTGCCCTGGGATTCCTGCTGGTTCGCTTCTATTCAAACCGTCTCGACCAGGGGGCTTACGGTCCCCGCATTTTGGGCGCGGTACTCACCACTCGCACCCTGTCATAACCATGTTGGCCAGCACCTGGCCTACCCGCCGACTAAAGATTGGCCGTTTAGCGGGTTATCCAGTAAAATCCTGCCTCCATATCCGGCCCTAACCTAATTTGAGTGATCCCTGCTCGATGAAATACATTCGTAACTTTTCGATTATTGCGCACATAGACCACGGTAAATCGACCCTGTCGGACCGTCTGATCCAGACTTGTGGCGGCCTGTCCGACCGTGAGATGCAGGCTCAGGTGCTTGACTCCATGGACCTGGAGCGCGAGCGCGGCATTACCATCAAAGCGCAGAGTGTGACCCTGAACTACCAGGCTCAAGACGGTAACACCTACCAGCTGAACTTTATCGACACCCCGGGTCACGTGGACTTCTCCTATGAGGTATCCCGCTCGCTGGCTGCCTGTGAAGGTGCACTGCTGGTGGTCGATGCCGGTCAGGGGGTTGAGGCACAGACTCTGGCCAACTGCTACACCGCCATGGAAATGGCGCTGGAAGTGGTGCCAGTGCTCAACAAGATAGACTTGCCTGCCGCCGAACCCGAGCGGGTCGCCGAAGAGATCGAAGATATCGTCGGCATCGACGCCATGGAAGCGGTGCGTTGCTCCGCCAAGACCGGCCTCGGGGTCGATCTGGTGCTCGAAGAGATCGTGGCCCGTATCCCGCCTCCCGAAGGAGATCCCGATGCCCCGCTGCAAGCGCTGATCATCGACTCCTGGTTCGACTCCTACCTGGGCGTGGTTTCTCTGGTGCGCGTCAAAAACGGCTCACTCAAGAAGAACGACAAGATCAAGGTGATGAGCACTGGACAGGTGTGGGGCGTGGATCGCATCGGCATCTTCACTCCCAAGCAAGTCGACACCCAGGGTCTGGGTTGCGGCGAGGTAGGTTGGGTGGTGTGCGGCATCAAGGACATCCACGGCGCCCCCGTCGGCGATACCCTGACCCAGGCCAAGAATGGTGCCGACAAGGCGCTGGCAGGCTTCAAGAAGGTCAAGCCGCAGGTTTATGCCGGTCTGTTCCCCATCTCCAGCGATGACTATGAGTCATTCCGTGATGCGCTCGACAAACTCTCCCTGAATGACGCCTCCCTGTTCTTCGAACCAGAGAGCTCGACCGCGCTGGGCTTTGGCTTCCGCTGTGGCTTCCTTGGCATGCTGCACATGGAGATCATCCAGGAGCGCCTGGAGCGGGAATACGATCTGGAGCTGATCACCACGGCACCGACCGTGGTTTATGAGATAGAGCTGAACAACGGCGAGACCATCCACATCGACAGCCCGGCTGCGATGCCTGCCTTGAACAACATCAAGGAGATGCGCGAACCTATCGCCGAGTGCAACATACTGCTGCCGCAGGCGTACATGGGCAACGTCATCACCCTCTGTATCGAGAAGCGTGGCGTGCAGACCAACATGGTTTACCACGGCAACCAGGTGGCGCTGACCTATGACATCCCCATGGCGGAAGTGGTGCTCGACTTCTTCGACCGCCTCAAGTCTACCAGCCGTGGCTACGCCTCCCTGGATTACGGCTTCAAGCGCTTCGAAACCTCCGACATGGTGCGCCTCGACATCATGATCAACGGCGATCGCGTCGACGCCCTGGCCATCATCACCCACAAGGAGAACGCCCAGTATCGCGGTCGCCAGGTGGTGGAGAAGATGCGTGAGCTGATCCCGCGCCAGATGTTCGATATTGCCATTCAGGCCTCTATTGGCAGCCAGATCATCGCCCGCAGCACCGTCAAGGCGTTGCGTAAAGACGTGACTGCCAAGTGCTACGGTGGCGATGTGAGCCGGAAGAAGAAACTGCTGAACAAGCAGAAAGAAGGCAAGAAGCGGATGAAGTCCATCGGTCGTGTCGACGTGCCGCAAGAGGCCTTCCTCGCTATTCTCCACGTAGGAAAGGATTAATCGATGGCAAGTACGTTTTCCCTGATCCTGGTCATCGTCTGTGCGGTGACCGGCATTATCTGGTGTATCGACAAGCTGGTGTGGTCCAAGCAAAGGGCCGCCAAGATTGCCATGGCCCGTGCCCACGGCGGTGCAGGACTGGATGAGAAGACCCTCGCCAAGGTGGCGCCGGTGCCGGTATGGATAGAGCAGACGGCGGGGATCTTCCCCGTCATCACCCTGGTGCTGATACTGCGCTCCTTCTTGTTCGAGCCGTTCCAGATCCCGTCGGGCTCCATGATGCCGACCCTGCTGGTGGGCGACTTCATCCTGGTGGAGAAGTTTGCCTACGGCCTCAAGGATCCGGTCAGCAACACCAAGTTCCTCGAAACCGGTGAACCACAACGCGGCGATGTGGTGGTATTCAAGTATCCGCTGGATACCCGGATTGACTACATCAAGCGAGTGGTCGGCATGCCCGGCGATCGGGTCATCTATCGCAACAAGCAGATCATGATCCGTCCCAAGTGCGAGGAGCAGGCAGGGAAAACGTGCCCGGGTTTCAAGAAGCTCGATGTCAGCTTCGACCAGCGTGGGGAATTCAGCCAGATGGGTATCCCCCTGGATCGCTTTACCGAGCAGTTGGGTAGTGTGAGCCACGATACCCTGCGCAACCCCCTGATGCCGGATCTGGTGGATCGCTACTATCGCCAGCCCGGTACCTACCCGGATGAATGGGTCGTACCAGAGGGTCACTACTTCGTGATGGGCGATAACCGTGACAACAGTACCGACAGCCGTTTCTGGGGCTTCGTGCCCGAGCAGAATCTGGTCGGCAAGGCGGTTGCCATCTGGATCAGTTTCGAATTTGAGCGCGACGAGAGCTCCTGGCTGCCAAGCTGGGTGCCGACCGACGTGCGCTTCAACCGCATCGGCGGAATAAAGTAATGATGAATATCAAGATGAACAGACTGCAGTCCCGTCTCGGGCATGTCTTTTCGGACAAGGATATGTTGACCCGCGCCCTGACCCACAGAAGCGCAGGATCCCGCCACAACGAGCGTCTGGAGTTCCTCGGGGACTCCATCCTCAGCCTGGTGATTGCGGATGCGCTCTTCCACCGCTTCCCGCAAGCGGCGGAAGGGGATCTCAGCCGGATGCGTGCCACCCTGGTGCGCGAGAAGACCCTGGCCGAACTCGGCCGCGAGTTCGAGCTTGGGGATCACCTGATCCTGGGGCCGGGCGAGCTCAAGAGCGGCGGTTATCGTCGTGAATCCATCTTGGCCGATACGGTCGAGGCGATGATAGGCGCCGTCTATCTGGATACCGATCTCGAGGCGGTGCGGACCTTGTTGCTGAGCTGGTATGCCAGCCGCCTGGACGAGATAAAGCCGGGCATAGAGCAGAAGGATCCCAAGACCCGCCTGCAAGAGATACTGCAGGGAAGCCGCAAATCCTTGCCGACCTACACTGTGACCAAGGTCAAGGGTGAGGCGCACAATCAGGAGTTCACCGTGCACTGTGAGGTGGATGGCCTGGATGAGCCACTTATTGGGGTCGGCACCAGCCGCCGCAAGGCCGAGCAGGCCGCGGCGCAGCAAGCACTGGAAAGACTGTCATGACTGCTATTGATGCAAGAGGCTGCGGTCATTCAACACAACAGGCACTGGAAAAACTGTCATGACGGATACAGATACCACTTACTGCGGCTTTGTCGCCATCGTGGGCCGCCCCAACGTGGGCAAGTCCACTCTGCTCAACAAGCTGCTTGGCCAGAAGGTGAGCATTACCTCGAAGAAACCCCAGACCACCCGTCACCGGATTTTGGGGATAGACACCGAGGAGAACTATCAGACCATCTTTGTGGATACCCCGGGTCTGCACATCGAAGAGAAGCGGGCCATCAACCGGCTGATGAACCGTGCCGCCACCAGTTCTCTGGGGGACGTGGCCATGGTGGTGTTCATGGTCGACGGCACCCACTGGACCAAGGATGACGACATGGTGCTTGGCAAGCTGCGCCATCTGCCCTGTCCCGTGGTGCTGGCGGTCAACAAGATAGACAACGTCAAGGACAAGGAAGACCTGCTGCCCCACCTGGAGTGGCTCGGTCAGCAGATGAAGTTCTCCCATATCCTGCCCATCAGTGCCGAGAAGGGCACCAATGTGGAGAAGATCCGCGAGTGGGCCAAGGATCTGCTGCCGGAAAACGTGCACTTCTTCCCGGAAGATTACGTGACAGACCGTTCGTCCCGCTTCATGGCCTCCGAGATCATCCGTGAGAAGCTGATGCGCTTCACCGGCGAGGAGCTGCCCTACTCGGTGACCGTGGAGATAGAGCGCTTCAAGGTCGAAGATAACGGTATCTACTACATCAATGGCGTGATCCTGGTGGAGCGCGATGGCCAGAAGAAGATGGTCATCGGCAACAAGGGTGAGCGGATCAAGACCATAGGCACAGAAGCGCGCATCGACATGGAACGCCTGTTCCAGAACAAGGTGCACCTGGAGCTCTGGGTCAAGGTCAAGTCGGGCTGGGCCGATGATGAGCGCGCCCTGCGCAGCCTTGGCTATGGTGATGATTAAGTGGTGATGATCGATTGCTGACACCGGCCTTCGTTATCCACAGTCGGCCCTATCGGGAGACCAGTCAGCTGGTCGAGGTATTTACCCAGGATAGTGGCCGATTTACCCTGGTGGCTCGCGGTTCTCGCGGGCCGCGTTCCCCTCTAAAAGGGCTGCTGCAGCCGTTCTCCCTGCTCACCATTGCCTGGCGTGGCAAGGGGGATCTCAAAAACCTGACCGCAGTCGAGTGCCCGGACTACTCCCTGCGTCTGAGCGGCGACCTGCTGTTCTACGGTCTCTATCTCAACGAGCTGGTCTACTACCTGCTCGAAGCCCACACCCCCTTTCCCGAGGTGTTCGATGGCTATGCCCGCGCGTTGATGGCGCTCACCGATGGCGAGACCCCCGAGTTGCCCCTGCGTCGTTTCGAGTTTCTGTTGCTGCAATCCCTCGGCTATGCGGTGGATTTTGAATATGCCGCCGACGATGAGAGCATCATAAGGCCCGAGTTATTGTATGGCTTCGAGCGCGAACTCGGTTTCGTGGCTTGCGAGCGCACGGCAGATCCCCGTACCCTGTTCCTCGGCGCTCACCTGCTGGCCTTCGCCGAGGGGCGTTTCGATAGCCCGGCACTGTTGCAGGCGGCCAAACGGTTCAGCCGCCTGGCGCTGCAACCCTACCTGGGAAAGCGGCAACTCAAGAGCCGGGAGCTGTTTATCAAGCGAAAGAGTAGCGTCTCGGCCTGAGGGATCATGGACTCTGTTCAGAGGCGGGTTGGCCCAAGGGCGACCAACCCGGTCCGTAGTGGATTTTTATACAGACTTTCAAGGAGTTGTTAATGAGCGATATCTATCTGGGCGTGAACATAGACCACATTGCCACCCTGCGTAACGCCCGGGGCACCCAGTACCCGGATCCGGTGCAGGCCGCCTTCGTCGCCGAGCAGGCAGGGGCAGATGGCATAACGGTTCACCTGCGCGAAGACAGACGCCACATTACCGACCGTGATGTCGAGATCCTGCGTCAGACCATCCAGACCAGAATGAACCTGGAGATGGCGGTGACCGAGGAGATGATCGAGATCGCCTGCCGTATCAAGCCGCATTTCGTCTGCCTGGTGCCGGAAAAGCGCACCGAGGTGACCACGGAAGGTGGTCTGGATGTGGCGGGTCAGCTCGATAAAATCACCGATGCGGTGCGTCGGCTGAGTGAGGTGGGTGCCAAGGTATCGCTGTTTATCGATGCGGATTATCAGCAGATAGACGCGGCCGTGGCGAGTGGTGCTCCCTTTATCGAAATCCACACCGGCCGCTATGCCGATGCTCCCACCGACAGTGAGCGCTGCGCCGAGTTCAAGCGCATCGCCGCCGGGGCTTCCTATGCCGCCGATAAAGGACTCAAGGTCAATGCTGGCCACGGCCTGCACTACCACAATGTTCAGGCCATCGCCGCCATCCCCGAGATCTATGAGCTCAACATTGGTCACGCCATCATAGGCCGTGCCGCCTTCGATGGTCTGGCCAAGGCGGTCGCCGACATGCGCGTCCTGATGCAGGAGGCGCGCGCCAGCGTCTGATACCCTCAATCGGCCACAACATGTCTCTCGATGAACCGCCAGCGGGCTATCCCGCTGGCGGTTTCTTTTTTGGGGGAGGGCAGGGCTGGAGCTAGTCTGGCGCTCGGCATCAGGGATGCGCTGGATGGTACTTCTCAAGCAGGGCCATCAGGGAGATGACCTGACTCGCGACTCAGGGGGCGCTGGATGGCACTTCTCAAGCAGGGCCATCAGGGAGATGACCTGACTCGCGACTCAGGGATGCGCTGGATGGTACTTCTCAAGCAGGGTCATGAGGGAGATGACCTGACTCGCGACTCAGGGGGGCGCTGGGTGGTACTTCTCAAGCAGGGCCATTAGGGAGATGACCTGACTCGCGACTCAGGGGGCGCTGGATGGTACTTCTCAAGCAGGGCCATCATGACTCGCGACTCAGGGGGGGACTGGATGGTACTTCTCAAGCAGGGCCATCAGGATGGCCTGACTCTCATTGTCGGGTTCGCTATCGACTCTGGCCGCGCGAAAATGGAGCTGAAAGGCGCGCAGGGCATCCCGGCTTGGGGCATCCCAATCACCGCTCTGGGGCAGGTCATAGCCATAGCGAGCAAGCGCCTGCTGCCAGCGTGCGGCATCCCAGCGCCCCTGGGGAGCCTGTTCCAGCTCGGCGTTCAATACCGCCACCCGCGCCTCATCGGGCCAGGCGCCCACCCCGTACTCCAGAGAGAGGCGCCGCCAGGGGAAACGAGGGCCGGGATCCAGCTTGCGGGTCGGCGCTATGTCGCTATGAGCCAGCACATGGGTCGGGGGGATGTGATAGCGCTCAACGAGATCTTGACTGAGCGCACCAACGGCGGCGATTTGCGCCTCGGTGAAGGCTTGCCAGTGGCGGGCATCAATCGGCAGTTGAGCCTCCTTGGTGTCGTAGCCCAGGTTCACTATCTCTATACCCAGCGAGCTGGCGTTAAGCCCGGCCTGATTGTGCCAGCGACTGCGGCCCGCATGCCAGGCGCGCTGGCTGTCCGGTACTAGCTGATAGATGGGCAGGGGGCTGCGATCCGGGGCGCGGGGCACCAGATAGTGGGCGCTGACCTTGTAGGGGGATTGGGTGAGCAGGCGCAGGGAGTGGTCATCATCTTCATCCGTGTAGTGCAGGATCAGGAAGGCGATGCGGCCATCCTGGCTGGCGCTCTGATATTGGTGTTCGAGCCGATAGTGGGCGGGCTTGCAACCTTGCAGGACGAGGAGCACCAGCAGGAGGCTACAGCAGAGTACAAGGGGAGAGAGCGGCGCCGCGCTCCACCCCAGGGAGCGGATCTGGTGGGGGAGCGACGGCGCAGCCATGACTCAGCCGCGCAGCTGCGCAGTCAGGCCAAGCAGGAAGTTGCGCAGTATCTGATCGCCGCAATCCTGGTAGTGTTTGTGATCCTTGGAACGGAACAGGGCGCTCAGCTCGGACTTGGAGAGCTTGAAGTCGGCCGCCTTGAGGGTTGCCAACATGTCATCTTCCTTGAAGTTCAAGGCGATGCGCAATTTCCGCAAGATAAGATTGTTGTTGATCCGGTTGGGGATCTGCTGGGGCGGCGCGTCTTCGCGTACACCACGGCGCACGACGATCATGCCGTCGAGGAACTGGCTGAGGGCGGCGTCAGGGCAGGCGACAAAACCGGCTTCCTGCTCTTCCCCTTCGGCGGCTTCTTTGAGCAACCAGCTGTGCAGCAGGGCGTGATCGACGGGCAGGTTGCCTTTGGCAAACATCTCGACCATCTGGTCGTTGCTGATGCTGAGGGCATAACGCAGGCGGCGCAATATATCGTTGTTGGTCATGATGACTCCTGTAAAAAAGCGGGCAACTGTACCACTTGCCGGAGGTGGCGTCAGAAAAAGCGGCCAGGACTGCGCCGGCTTCCCTCAAAGGTAGCGGGGCGCTTCGGCACGCACCTGCTCGATGGCGTCTTGCAACTCCAGCAGCTCGGGCTCCAGTTCGGCCAGGGCGGCGCCATCACGCAACTGCTGCTCGAGTTGGGAGAGCAGGCGCTGCAGGCCTGGCACGCCGGAATAGGCACAGCCGCCATTGAGCCGATGGATCTGATCCAGCACCTGTTGCTGTTCGGCCTCACCCCGGATGGCTGCATCCAGCAGGGGATCGAGCTCGTCGAAGCTTATCAGCAGCATGGTCAGCATCTCTTTGGCCAGTTCAGGCTTGTTGGCGGCCTGGCGCACGGCCAGAGTCCAGTCTATCTGCTGTATGGTACTGCTCTGGTGACGCCTGTGGGCGAAGTCTTTGATGAGCTGAGCCAGCATGCCTTCGTCGATGGGCTTGGCGAGGTAGTCGTCCATGCCCTGGCGGATCAGGCGCTCGCGCTCCCCCGGAATGGCGTGGGCCGTCACCGCCACTATGGGGGTCTCGGTATTGAGGGACTGACTGCGAATCACCTGAGTGGCACTGATGCCATCCATGATCGGCATCTGTATGTCCATGAAGATGATGTCAAAGCCCTGGCTCTGGGCCTGCTTGACCGCCTCCTTGCCGTTCTTGCACAGCACCACCTGGCTGACCATATCCTTGAGCATGGCGGCAATCAGTTTGAGGTTGGCGGCATTGTCATCCACCGCCAGCACCCTGATGTCCTCAATCTGGCGGAGCGGGAGCAGGAGCAGCGCCAAAGGCGCGTTGCTGACCGCCTCAGGGGAGAGCAGAGCATGGAGCAATTTGCGGTGATTGATGGGCTTGGAGAGACAATGTTGGGCCCCATGCTGGTGCATCTTCTCATACAGCGCCGGCTCGTGGCTGCTCAGCAGCACGATACGATTCTGCTGGCCCTTGAGATCGTCAAGGCGGGCCAAGACCGATTCTGTGCTGTGGCGCTGGCTGCTGCCGATCACCACTATGTCCTGGTCGGTGATGGTGGGCCAGGGGGCATTGGGCTCGACCAGCACGACATCCAGCAGCCACTCCTTCAGCAGGGCGCACAGAGAGGCCTGAGCGAAGGGATCCGGCTCCAGCAACCAGACGCGCCTGCCACGGATGCGGTCCAGAGGCAGCTGATCGGCCTGGGGCAGGGGCGAGACTTCCAGATCCAGGCTGAAGGTGAATACGGAGCCCTGTCCGAGCTCGGATTCGAAGCGGATGAGACCGCCCATCTGCTGCACCAGTTTCTGGGTGATGACCAGGCCCAGCCCCGTGCCCCCATAACGTCGGGAGATGGAGGAGTCGGCCTGGTTGAAGGCCTGGAACAGTTGGCGCTGCTGATCCGGCGAGATGCCGATGCCGGTGTCGCGGATCTGCACATTGAGGCGGAATGTGCCTTGGTGCAGGGGGCCGCTCTGGCTGATGTGGACATCCACGTTGCCCTGCTCGGTGAACTTGATGGCGTTGCCTGCCAGGTTGGTGATCACCTGTTGCAGCCGCATGGGATCGCCGGTGAGATGATCCGGCACCTCGGTATCGACGCGAAGTGAGAGCTCGAGCTGTTTGTCGTGGGCGCTGGGGCCGAGCAGGTGCATGGTCTCGTTGAGGGTGTCACGCAGGCTGAACGGGATATGCTCGAGTTGCAGTTTGCCCGCCTCCAGCTTGGAGAAGTCGAGGATGTCGTTGATGATGCCGAGCAGGTTGCGGGCCGACTTCTCTATGGTCTGCATGTAGTCGGTCTGGCTCGGGGTCAGCGCCGTCTTGAGCAGTTGGCGGGTGAAGCCGATGACCCCATTGAGCGGGGTGCGCAGCTCGTGAGACATGTTGGCGAGGAACTCGGATTTGACCCTGGCCGCTTCCTGAGCCCGCTTCTTGGCCATGTCGAGCTCGACGTTCTGGATCTCTATTTGTTCAAGGGTCTCACGCAGGTCTGATGTGGCCTGATCGATATTCTGTTGCATCTCCTCGTGGTATTCGGAGAGCGCCTTGGCCATGGCGTTGATGCCATTTTTCAGCATGTCCAGCTCACCGGTGAGCTGGCCGCTGACCCGGGTATCGAGCCGCCCTTCCCTTATTTTGTGCACCGCCTTCACCATGTCCGTGATGGGCTGAGTCACGCTCTTGACCAGTCGGAAACCGAACAAGGTACTGACGGCGATGCCGATCAGCACCATGACCACCGCGAAGAAGGTATCGCGGTATTGCAAGATCATGGCCCTGTCGGTGGTCATCTGCATCGAGATATAGCCAATGACGGGGGGCTCGACGTCGCTGGGCAGCGGGAAGCCATCCAGGCTGGTTTCGGCCTGGATCGGGGTGCGTAGAATGATGTCGTCCCCATAGAGGGTGACGCTGGTGAGTTCGGGGATGGTGCTGCCGTCCGGCAGCCGCAGCCGGGTGAAGTCGCGGTGATAGTTGGACGTCACGAACAGCTGGTTGTCCTGGGTGAAGACGGCGATGGACTTGATGAGCGGCGAGTTCTTGCGGTGAGTCAGGCCAATCAGCCGTTTGAGGGACTCACGACTGTGCTGAGTCATGCCGTATTCACTGGCGATGGCCAGGGGCTCTATGATGTTGATGCCCTGATCGATGAGGTTGTTTTCCAGCTGCTGATAGCGGTGGAAGGTGAAATAACCCGCCATCAGGCCGCCAATGATCAGAGTCGGCAATATGGTAAAGGCCAGTACACGGGCTCGAAGGCCGTATTTGGTCATGCGGATGGTCCCCCGATGAGCAGGGTGGGCAAGATTGTCAATGACACGGCATGAGCGCGCAGGCCGGATGTGGTCATGGGAATAGTCCCCCGAAGCGCCGGGTAGGCAAGAGGCTGAGCGACGGTGCGCGGGCCCGCAGGCCGGATTTGGTCATACTATTATTCTTGTGGGACAATAGCCTGCTGCAGATTCCACAATCATGACATAGCCACCTATAGGCACCAAGTTTTATGGCCCAGTTTTTCAAGCCCCAAAAGAAATCCACCCAGCTCCAACGTATTGAAATTACGGTAGACAGTCTGGACCACCACTGCGTCGGCATCGGCCGTCATCAGGGTAAAGCCGTCTTCGTGGAAGGGGCCCTGCCCGGTGAACGGGTCAAGGTACGCCTCACCGAGGACAAGAAACAGTACGCGCATGCGGTCTTGCAGCAGGTGGTGAGCCCGGCCGAGAACCGTATCGTGCCTTTCTGTGGCCATTATCGCGAGTGTGGTGGCTGCAACGCCCAGCATCTGAGCGGTGCCGATCAGCTCGCCGCCAAACAGGCCGGGCTGGTTAGCCTCTTTTCCCGCCTGAGCAACATCCAGGCCCCTGAGCTGGCCCCCGCCCTGGCAGGGGAGTCCCGTGCCTACCGCCGGGTCTGTCGCCTGGCCATCAAGTTTGACAAGAATGGCCGCTGCACCCGGCTTGGCTTTCGCCGTCGCCAGTCCAACGACCTGGTCGAGATAGGCAGCTGCCCCGTGCTGGCCGACCCCCTCTCGGTGTTGATTGCCCCGCTGCGTGCTTGCCTGAACGGGCTCAAGAGTCAGCGCGAACTGGGCCACGTAGAGCTGATCCAGGCCGAGCAGGGAGTGCTCATGTTGCTGCGTCACACCGGTCGGCCAAACGAGATGGATCGCGCCCTGTTGCTGGCATTTGCCGAGGAGCATGGCATCGACCTCTATCTGCAGGCGGCAGATGAGCAGATAGAAGCGCTAAGTCAGCGGTTTGCCCCCTCTTATCAACTAGATGGCCTGGCTCTTGCATTCGCTCCCGGTGATTTTATCCAGATCAATGGTGGCATCAACCAGGCCATGGTGGCCCAGGCCATCGACTGGCTCGGGGTGGGGGCCGGGGACAAGGTGCTGGATCTGTTCTGTGGCATAGGCAACTTCACCCTGCCGCTGGCTCGCAAGGCCCGGGAAGTGGTCGGGGTGGAAGGGGATCTTGCCATGGTGGCGCGCGCCACTCAGAACGCCGAGCGCAACGGTATTGGCAATGCCCGCTTCTACAAGGCGGATTTGAGCGGCGATATCGCCGGCATGTCCTGGGCGAGGGAAGGCTTCGATCTGGTGCTGCTGGATCCCGCTCGCCCCGGCGCCTTGGCCGTGATGGAGCATGTAGTGAAACTTTCCCCCAAGCGGGTGGTCTATGTCTCCTGCAATCCGGTCACCCTGGCTCGGGACAGCAAGGTGCTGATCGAAGGAGGCTATCGCCTGAGTCAACTCGGCATGCTGGATATGTTCCCGCACACAGGCCATCTCGAATCCATGGCGTTGTTCGAGCTGGGGTGATTGCAGTAATCTGATACCTCGCCAAGGAGGACAACCACAGCTGGGCAGTATCTCCGGCTTGAAATTCGGTTGTTGCATCCCCATTTGAGGCGAGTCTCGTCAAAGTGCGGGGGCAGGCGTCAGCCTGGGCCCCAATAATTAAGGATTGATACCATGGTTGCGGTTCGCGATATTCATTTGAAAGACAACTTCACCCTGGATGAGTGGATACGTTCCCTCTCCCTCGGTGAAGCTGAGAAAGACCAGCTGCGAACCGTATACCAGTATTGCGTCAGTCAGGGCGAGGAGGAGCACACTTCCCGGCTGTTGGTGCGCGGCGTGGAAATGGTGGGCATCTTGATGATGCTCAACATGGACGTCGCCACCCTCAAGGCCGCCATCCTTTACCCCTTCGTCGAGACCGGCCTTATCCCGGCGGCCCGGATGGAAGAGGATTTCGGCACCAAGATCGCCAAGTTGGTGGAAGGGGTGCTGGAGATGGAGGCCATCCGCTCCCTGCAGACCCTGCATCGCAGCGAGACCTCACCGGAGCAGGTCGACAATGTGCGGCGCATGCTGCTCGCCATGGTCGAGGATGTGCGCGCCGTGGTGATCAAGCTGGCGGAGCGGATAGCCTGTCTGCGCGAAGCCAAGCTGGCGGATGAAGAGACCCGGGTGCTGATGGCCCAGGAGATCACCAACATCTATGCACCGCTCGCCAATCGGCTCGGCATAGGTCAGCTAAAGTGGGAGCTTGAGGATCTCGCGTTTCGCTACCTGCACCCGGAGACCTACAAGCAGATCGCCAAGCAGCTCGACGAGAAGCGCCTGGACCGCGAGCGCTACATCCGCGAATTCGTACAATCCCTGCGCGATGCGTTGCAAGAGGCCGGGGTCGAGGCCGAGGTCTATGGCCGTCCGAAACACATCTACAGCATCTGGCGCAAGATGCAGAAGAAGCACCTCGAATTCAACGAACTGTTTGACGTGCGCGCGGTGCGGGTCGTCACCAAGCGGTTGCAGGACTGCTATGCGGCGCTGGGCATAGTACACACTCACTTCCACCATATTCCCCGCGAATTTGACGACTATGTCGCCAACCCCAAGCCCAACGGCTATCAGTCCATCCACACGGTGGTCGTGGGCAACGAGGGCAAGGCGGTGGAGATCCAGATCCGTACCGACCAGATGCACCAGGATGCCGAGCTCGGCGTCGCGGCCCACTGGCGTTACAAGGAAGGGGCCCAGGTTGCCAAGACCACCACTTTCGAAGACAAGATCGAGTGGTTGCGCAAGCTGCTCGCCTGGCAGGAGGATCTCTCCGAGAGCGGCTCCCTGCTCGAAGATCTGCGCAGTCAGGTGTTCGAGGACAGGGTCTATGTGTTCACCCCGAAAGGGGATGTCATCGACTTGCCGGCGGGCGCCACGCCCCTCGATTTTGCCTATCACGTGCACAGCATGATCGGCCACCGCTGCATAGGTACCAAGATAGATGGCCGGATAGTGCCCTTTACTTACACCTTGCAGACCGGGGATCAGGTCGAGGTGATCACCCAGAAGGAGCCGAACCCGAGCCGGGACTGGATGAACCCCAATGCCGGTTTCCTGCGTTCGAGCCGGGCCCGCGCCAAGGTCGCCACCTGGTTCCGCAAGCTGGACAGGGACAAGAATGTCGCCGCCGGCAAGGAGCTGCTCGATAAAGAGCTGGACAGGCATAACCTGACCCTCTCCAAGGTGGACAAGCAGGCGCTGGAGCGCTTCAACGCCGAAGAGCTCGACGATTTGCTGGCGGGCATTGGCAGCGGTGATATCCGCATCAACCAGCTGCTCAATTACCTCGATACCCGCTACAACAAGCCATCGGCGGAAGAGGAAGATCGCCGCCTGCTGGCGAAGCTGGAGCAGAAGGCCAATACGCCCTTCCGCACCAAGCCCAAGGATCACATCGTCGTGGAAGGGGTGGGTAATCTGATGACCCACATCGCCCGCTGCTGCCAACCGATCCCCGGAGACGCCATCCAGGGCTTCATCACCATGGGCCGTGGCGTCTCGATCCACCGGGATGACTGCGAGCAGCTCAAAGAGTTGTCTCGCCGCAATCCTGAGCGACTTATCGATGCGGTCTGGGGTGAGAACTACTCCGGCGGCTACGGCCTGACCATCCGCATCCTCTCCAACGACAGATCCGGCCTGCTGCGCGACATCACCACAGTGCTCGCCAACGAGAAGATCAACGTGATGGGGGTGCGTTCGCGCTCCAACGTCAAGGATCAGACCGCCGAAATCGATATGGAGCTGGAGATCTACAACATCAACGCCTTCAACCGCGCCCTGGCCAAGCTCAGCCAGCTTAACGACGTGATCAGCGCCAAGCGCCTCTAAACTCCGCTGACCGGCCCGTGTGGCCGGTCACTCTTTTGACGAATCGAAAGCGAAGACCCCATGTCCAATACCCAAGGCTACGACCTGCCCCGACTGCTCGAAATAATGGCTCAACTGCGCTCCCCGCAGGGCGGTTGTCCCTGGGATCTCAAGCAGAGCTTCCAGACCATAGTGCCCCACACCCTGGAGGAGGCCTATGAGGTGGCCGATGCGATAGAGACTCAGGATTGGGAAGGATTGAAAGGGGAGCTGGGGGATCTGCTGTTCCAGGTGGTGTTCTATGCCCAGCTTGGCAAGGAGCAGGGCTTGTTTGACTTCGCCGATATCGTTGCGGCGGTGAGCGAAAAACTCATTCGCCGTCATCCTCATGTGTTCGCCGATGCAGACCTGAATGACGAACAGGCAGTCAAGCTGAACTGGGAGGCGGAGAAGGCCAAGGAGCGTGCGGCGCTGGATAAGTCGAGCGTGCTCGATGATATCCCCCTCGCCCTGCCGGCCCTGAGCCGGGCCGCCAAGATCCAGAAGCGCTGCGCCACCGTCGGTTTCGACTGGAAGACCCTCGGCCCCGTGGTGGACAAGATCCACGAGGAGATCGACGAGGTGATGGAAGAGGCGTTGATGGCGGATGTGGACGAGGAGAGGGTCAGCGACGAGCTCGGCGATCTGCTGTTTGCCACCGTCAATCTGGTCCGTCATTTGGGCAAGGATCCCGAACAAGTGCTGCGCGGCGCCAATGCCAAGTTCGAGCGCCGCTTTCGTCAAGTTGAGCACTTTATCGCCGCAGAAGGGCTCAAGATGACCGATTGTTCCCTGGAAAAACTCGATGCCGCCTGGGACAAAGCCAAGCAAACCGAGCAAAGTTGATTTGGCGCAAGGCGTGCGGTGCCCGGGCCTGATAGATTTTTGTTCATTGTTTGGGAGAGGGGGTTTTGGTATACTGTTTCCCCGTCCTGCTTCATCCCCGAAGCACCCCTTAAAAATCCCTAAACTTCTTTCAGGTTCAGCATGACGACAAAATATATTTTTGTAACTGGTGGCGTTGTTTCATCCCTCGGCAAAGGCATTGCCGCAGCTTCTCTGGCAGCCATTCTGGAAGCCCGTGGTCTGGATGTGACCATCATGAAACTGGACCCCTACATCAACGTGGATCCGGGCACCATGAGCCCGACCCAGCACGGTGAAGTGTTCGTAACCGAGGACGGGGCCGAGACCGATCTGGATCTGGGCCATTACGAGCGTTTCATCCGCACCAAGATGACCCGTCGCAACAACTTCACCACAGGCCGTATCTACGCCGACGTGCTGCGTAAAGAGCGCCGTGGCGATTATCTGGGTGCCACCATCCAGGTTATTCCGCACATCACCAATGCCATCAAAGAGCGGGTAATTGCCGGTGCCGAAGGCCATCAGGTGGCCATCGTCGAAGTGGGCGGCACAGTGGGCGATATCGAATCCCTGCCGTTCCTCGAGGCCCTGCGTCAGCTGGCGGCAGAAGTGGGTCGCGACAGCGCCATGTTTATGCACCTGACCCTGGTCCCTTACCTGGCGGCTGCCGGTGAAGTCAAGACCAAGCCGACCCAGCACTCCGTCAAGGAGATGCTCTCCATCGGTATCCAGCCGGATGTGCTGATCTGCCGCTCCGACCGTGCCATTCCGGCCAACGAGCGTGCCAAGATAGCCCTGTTCTGCAACGTGCCGGAGCGCGCCGTCATCTCCATGAAGGACGTCGACTCCATCTACAAGATCCCGGCCCTGCTGCGCTCCCAGAACCTCGACAACTACTTCATCGAGCGTTTCGGTCTGGTGTGCAAAGAGGCGGATCTGTGCGAGTGGGAACAGGTTATCTATGAAGAAGCCAACCCGACTGCCGAAGTGACCATCGGCATGGTGGGCAAGTATGTCTCCCTGCCCGATGCCTACAAGTCCGTCAACGAAGCACTCAAGCACGGTGGTCTCAAGACCCGGCTGTCGGTCAATATTCGTTACATCGACTCTCAAGACATCGAGACCCGCGGTGCAGAGCAACTGGAAGGCCTGGACGCTATCCTGGTCCCGGGTGGCTTCGGCGAGCGCGGCGTGGAAGGTAAAATTCTGGCCGCCAAGTATGCCCGTGAGAACAAGATCCCGTATCTGGGTATCTGCCTCGGCATGCAAGTCGCGCTGATCGAGTTTGCGCGTAACGTCGCTGGCCTGGAAGGGGCTCACTCCTCCGAATTCAAGAAAGATTGCGCTTATCCGGTCGTCGGCCTCATCACCGAATGGGTTGATGAAGAGGGCAATGTCGAGACTCGTACCGAGAAATCCGATCTGGGTGGCACCATGCGTCTGGGTTCCCAGCTCTGCCACCTGGTCGAAGATTCCAAGGTGCGTCAGATGTACGGCAGCCCGACCATATACGAGCGTCACCGCCACCGTTATGAGGTGAACAACAAGCTGTTGCCGCAGATTGAAGCGGCGGGTTTGAAAGTGACCGGTCTCTCCGCCGACAAGAAATTGGTGGAAATTATCGAGATCCCGGATCACCCTTGGTTCGTGGCGGCGCAGTTCCATCCGGAGTTCACCTCGACTCCCCGTGATGGTCACGCCTTGTTTGCAGGCTTTGTTAAGGCCGCTGGTGAGTATCAGAAGCGCAATTTGAAGTAATTGAAAATCAAACGCGGTTGAGGCAATGTGCCACAACCGCTTTTTTTGAAATGCCTTTTGTTGTTTTTTTACGAAACCTGAGGAAATACACATGTCCAAGATCGTTAAAGTGATCGGTCGTGAAATCATCGACTCCCGTGGTAACCCGACCGTTGAGGCCGAAGTTCATCTGGAAGGTGGTTTTGTTGGTATGGCAGCCGCTCCGTCTGGCGCCTCCACCGGTTCCCGCGAAGCGCTGGAACTGCGTGACGGCGACAAGAGCCGTTTCCTGGGTAAAGGCGTGCTGAAAGCCATCGAAGCCGTCAACGGCCCGATCGCCCAAGCGCTGCTGGGTAAAGATGCCAAGGATCAGGCCGCTATTGACCAGATCATGATCGATCTGGACGGTACCGAGAACAAATCCAAGTTTGGCGCCAACGCCATCCTGGCCGTCTCCCTGGCCAACGCCAAAGCCGCCGCCACTGCCAAGGGCCTGCCGCTGTACGCCCACATCGCCGAGCTGAACGGTACCCCGGGTGTTTACTCCATGCCGCTGCCCATGATGAACATCATCAACGGTGGTGAGCACGCCGACAACAACGTCGACATCCAGGAGTTCATGATCCAGCCAGTTGGCGCCAAGACCCTGAAAGAAGCCATCCGCATGGGTGCCGAGGTCTTCCACAACTTGGCCAAAGTACTGAAGTCCAAAGGTTATGCGACTGCTGTTGGTGACGAAGGTGGCTTCGCGCCTAACCTGAAATCCAACGCCGAAGCGCTGGAAGTGATCGCCGAAGCCGTTGCTGCTGCCGGTTACAAGCTGGGTAGCGACATCACCCTGGCCATGGACTGCGCCGCTTCCGAGTTCTACGACGCCGAGAAGAACGAGTACAACCTGAAGGGAGAAGGTCGTATCTTCACCTCCAACGAGTTCTCTGACTACCTGGCCGACCTGACCACCAAGTTCCCGATCGTCTCCATCGAAGATGGCCTGGACGAATCCGACTGGGACGGTTTTGCCTACCAGACCAAAGAGCTGGGTAGCAAGATCCAGATCGTGGGTGACGACCTGTTCGTAACCAACACCAAGATCCTGAAGCGCGGCATCGACAACGGCATCGCCAACTCCATCCTGATCAAGTTCAACCAGATCGGTTCCCTGACCGAAACCCTGGCTGCCATCAAGATGGCCAAAGATGCTGGCTACACCGCCGTCATCTCCCACCGTTCCGGTGAGACCGAAGACGCGACCATCGCCGACCTGGCGGTAGGTACTGCTGCTGGCCAGATCAAGACCGGTTCCATGAGCCGTTCTGACCGTGTTGCCAAGTACAACCAGCTGATCCGTATCGAAGAAGCCCTGGGTGCCAAGGCTCCGTTCCGCGGTCTGAAAGAAGTGAAAGGTCAGTAATTTCTGCCTGCACTTCAGCGTCACGCTGTTGAAAGCCCCGCCATCTGGCGGGGCTTTTTTATTTTTAACGCCAAGCTGGCGCTTTTCATCAGCGGCCGGGCCAAGATGCATCTGCTTTCTTTTGTCTTTCCCACGAATATGGGAAACTAGGCCGCTTGGAAGGAGACCCAGTGCATGCGGCTATTCACCCTGATCCTGTTCCTCCTGTTGGGGGGCTTGCAATATCACCTCTGGCTGGGGAAAAACGGCCTGTCCGATTACCATGAAATGTCCAATGCCATCGATCAGCAAGAGCAGGACAATCTGGCGCTTAAAGATCGTAATAGTCTGATTTATCGTGAGATTGACGATCTGACTTCGGGCCTTGAAGCCATCGAAGAGCTGGCGCGCAACGATCTCGGTTATATCAAGCAGGGAGAGACCTTCTACCGGATCATCCCAAACAAGAAGGATGAGCCTGCTGGCGGCGACGATGATGAATAACTGTCCCCCGGCGCCGTTCGGCTTGACGGCCGTGGTGCCTGCTGCCGGCATAGGTAGCCGCATGGGGGCCGAGTATCCCAAGCAGTACCTGTCCCTGGCTGGCAAGACCATTTTGGAACATACCCTGCTCCGGCTGCTGGCCCATTCGGCTATCACCCACATAGTGCTGGCACTGGCCCCCGATGACCGTTGGTTCGAGACCCTGGCGCTGGCTCGGGATCCCCGTATCCTGCGGGTATCCGGCGGCAGTGATCGTGCTCGTTCGGTACTCAATGCCTTGCATCAGGTGCAGAGTGACTGGGTACTGGTCCACGATGCTGCCCGTCCCTGTCTCACTTCGGCGGATATTGATGCGCTGCTTGCGGTTGGTCTGACCCCGGACGGTGCCATTCTTGGCTCCCGGGTGCGCGACACCATGAAGCGCAGCGACGAGGCGGACAACATCATCGCCACCGTGCCGCGGGAAGCTCTCTGGCATGCGCTCACCCCCCAGCTGTTTGCGACCCGAGCCCTCAAAGGGGCGCTGGAGGAGGGGCTGGCGCTAGGCGCCCTCATCACTGACGAAGCGTCCGCCATGGAGCGGGCCGGGCATGTGCCACGCATGGTTGAAGGGCGTGCCGACAATATCAAGGTGACCCGGCCCGAGGATCTCGCCCTGGCCGGGCTGTTTTTACGCCAGCAGCAAGACGAGCTGGCCACTAGGAGTAAGGAGCAGCCATGATCCGCATCGGCCAGGGTGTTGATATACACAAGATTGATGGGGCTGGTCCCTGCATGTCAGGAGGGCGTCAAGGATGATCCGCATCGACCACGGTGTTTATACACACAAGATTAATGGGGCAGGTCCCTGCATGTCAGGAGGGCGTCAAGCATGATCCGCATCGGCCACGGTTTTGATGTACATAAGTTTGGCGGGGTTGGCCCCTGCATGCTGGGCGGTGTCGCCGTGCCCTATGAACAGGGGTTGCTGGCTCACTCGGATGGCGACGTGGTATTGCACGCGGTGAGCGATGCCCTGCTCGGTGCCATAGGTGCCGGCGATATTGGCCGCCACTTCCCCGATACGGCGGCGCAATTCAAAGGTATTGATAGCCGTATCCTGCTGCGGGATGTCTTTGTGCGGGTACGGCAGGCGGGCTATGTCATCGGCAATCTGGACGTGACCATCATTGCTCAGGCCCCCAAGATGGCGCCTCATATCGAGGCCATGTGCGCCGTACTGGCCGCCGATCTGCAATGTGAACTGAACCGGGTGAACGTCAAGGCGACCACTACCGAACAACTGGGCTTTACGGGGCGCAAGGAAGGCATAGCCACCGAAGCCGTCGTCTTACTGGTGAAACAATAATGTCGCAACAACTCGCATATCTGCACGGTACCCCAGAGGCCCGTGGCATTCTCAAGGCCCAGGCCAGTGATTTCGTGGTGGTCGAGGATCTCGGCTTCGAGCCTTGCGGCGAGGGGGAACATATCTTCGTGCGAGTGCGCAAGACGGGCGAGAACACTGCCTGGGTGGCAGGCCTGCTGGCCGATGCTGCCGGGGTCAATCGCAATGCGGTGACCTGGGCTGGCCTCAAAGATCGCCATGCGGTAACCGAGCAGTGGTTCGGTATTCACCTGCCGGGCAAAGGTGCGCCGGACCTGTCGGTGATCGAGAGCGACAGCATCCAGATCCTGCAGGCCAAGCGCCACAACCGCAAGCTGCGGGTCGGTTACCTCAAGGGCAACCACTTTCGTCTGCGTCTGACTGCTCTGGAGCAAGCTGACAGTCTGGTGTCTCGCCTGCAGGCCATCGCCGCGCAGGGGGTGCCGAACTACTATGGTGAGCAGCGCTTCGGTCGGGGTGGCAGCAATCTGGACGCGGCCAAGGCGATGTTTGCCGGCAAACGGATCAAGGATCGCAACAAGCGTTCTCTTTACCTTTCTGCTGCGCGCAGCATGCTGTTCAATGTTATCGTCAGCGCCCGCGTCGAGCAGGGACTGGCTAGCGAGTTGCTGGCCGGGGATTGCGTGATGCTCAAGGGCAGCCACTCCATCTTCAGTGAAGAGAGCGTGACCCCTGAACTGGCTGCGCGTCTGGCCTCAGGCGACGTGCAGCTGACCGCCCCTCAGTGGGGGCGTGGCCGTCTGGCGAGCCAGGGCGCCGCCGCCGAATTTGAACAGGCGGCGTTGGCCCCTTATCACGACTGGTGTGATGGCCTGGAGAAGGCCGGGCTGGATCAGGACAGACGTCCGCTCTTGCTCAAGCCGGAAGCCATGAGCTGGACGTTGGATGCCGAGGCCCTGACCCTCTCGTTCTTCCTGCCGGCCGGTGCCTTTGCGACCAGCGTGGTGCGCGAATTGATGCAGGCTGAAGAGGCCGATCATGGGGTCAGGAATCAGGCAGATGGCAATGATGCGCCCTCTGTGGAATAACGACGTGGCAGCGGTGGCCTCTCGGCCCTCCCTTGTTTGATGGTTTCAGGAAGAGCACAGATGCGCATTCTGGTGAGTAACGATGACGGTGTTCATGCCGAGGGCATTCATGCCTTGAGCGAGGCGCTGCGCAGCTGCGGCGAGGTGATAGTGGTCGCGCCGGATCGCAATCGCAGCGGTGCGAGTCACTCCCTGACGCTGGAGACACCTTTGCGGGTCAGTTGTATCCCGCAAACCGGTTATCATGCGGTCAAGGGCACGCCGACCGACTGCGTGCACCTGGCGGTCAACGAACTGGTACGCCCCGAACCCGACATGGTGGTGGCCGGGATCAACCACGGTGCCAACCTGGGTGACGATGTCATCTATTCGGGCACGGTCGCTGCGGCGACCGAGGGGCGCCACTTGGGTTACCCCTCCCTGGCGATCTCCCTGGTGGGCCGGACGCATTTTGCCTCGGCCGCTCACTACGCCGTCCAGCTGGTCAAAGGCTTGATGCAGTTTCCGCTGCCGGCCAATCAGATCCTCAACGTCAATGTGCCCGACCTGCCCCTCGCCGAGATCAAGGGCATCAAGATCACCCGGCTCGGTAATCGCCACCGGGCCGAGTCAGTGATCCGCGCCCAGGATCCTCGCGGCCAGACTATCTACTGGATTGGCCCGCCCGGCTCGCAACAAGATGCGGGCGAGGGCACGGATTTTGCGGCTGTCGAACAGGGCTATGTCTCTATTACTCCCTTGACCATCGACATGACTGCTCACGGCAGTCTGGCCGGGTTGGGGGCATGGTTGGAACAACAGGGATGAAGGTGTGATAGTACAGCGCCTTTTAAATCAGCTTATTGCCCAGGGCGTCAGCGACTTTCGTGTACTCGCCGCGCTCGCCAAGGTGCCACGCCAGCTGTTTGTGGATGAGGCCATGGCCCATAAGGCCTGGGATAATACCGCCCTGCCCATTGGCCAGGGGCAGACTATTTCCCAGCCTTACATGGTGGCGCGGATGACAGAGTTGCTGATGCAAAACGATCCGGCCCATGTGCTGGAGATTGGCACTGGCTCTGGTTATCAAACTGCGGTGCTCGCCAACCTGGTTGAACAGGTCTATACGGTAGAGCGGATCAAGTCCTTGCAGTTCCAGGCGAGACGCAGGCTCAGGCAGCTGGATCTGCACAATGTCTCGGCCAAACATGGCAATGGCTGGCTCGGTTGGCCGAGCAAGGGACCCTTTGATGCCATTTTGGTGACCGCGGCGGCGAGTGAAGTGCCGACTGCCCTCACCGATCAACTGGCCGATGGCGGCCGCATGATTTTACCGGTAGGGGACAGTCATCAGACCCTGCAACTTATCGAACGCAACGGTTCCCAGTTGACCAGTCGAGTCCTGGAGCCGGTGCGTTTTGTGCCCCTTATTGACGGAGATGTTGAGTGAAGCTGTTTTCTCGCCTGTATGTGTTGGTGATGCAGTGGGCCCGCCATAAATATGCCCCCTATTACCTCTCGATCACCGCCTTCATCGAGTCAATCTTCTGGCCCATTCCGGTTGATGTGATGCTGGCGCCCATGGCGCTGGCCAAGCCGCACAAAGCCTGGCACTACGCGGCCCTGGCGACCTTCTTCTCAGTGTTGGGGGCCGTGGTGGGTTATGGTCTGGGTTATGCACTCTGGGATCCCGTGGTGCAGCCTCTGGTGGTCTCCGTCGGTTATCAGGACAAGATTGCCCTGGCCCAGCACTGGTTTGAACAATGGGGGATCTGGGTCATTTTCATTGCCAGCTTCACCCCCATCCCCTACAAGGTATTTACCGTGACGGCAGGGTTGCTCCATATGGCACTCCTTCCCTTCATCATCACCTCTCTCATCGGGCGCAGCATGCGTTTCTTCCTGGTGGCGGGTTTGATGCGTTGGGGTGGTGAGCGGATGGAGCAAAAGCTGATGCACTATGTCGATCTGCTTGGCTGGATCTGTATCGCCCTGGCTGTCGCGGCCTATTTCTGGTTTAGTCGTTAAGGATATTTTTATGAATGGGCATATATGGCGGGGGTGTGCCGTTACCCTCTTATCCGGTTTGTTGGCAGCCTGTTCTTCCAGCACAACCCCAGCGCCGGTACAGGGGTTGTCAAGCGAGGGCTCGGTGCGCGCGGTGCCAAGCCGGCAGGGAAGCATAAGCAAACCGACGATTTCGGGGCGCAGTTACACGGTCAAGCGTGGCGACACCCTCTACTCCATCGCATTCAATGCGGGTAGCGACGTGCCCTCCCTGGCCAACCTGAATGGCATAGGTGCGCCCTATAACATACATCCAGGCCAGGTGATCCGGCTGGATGGCGCCGAAGGCAGTCCGGTGATGGTCAGCAGTACCAGCAGCGGGAGCGCCGCGCGTACCTATCAGGTGCGCCGTGGTGACACCCTGAGCAGCATAGGCCGCCAGTTTGGTGTAGCCAATCAGACCCTGGCACAGCGTAATAACTTGAGTGCGCCCTACAATCTGAACGTCGGCCAGACCCTCAATGTGGGCGGTTCGGCAGCCGCATCCGGTACCACCATGGCGGTGGCAAGCAGCCGCCCAACCAGCACTGCGACCACCCCGGTCAGCACAGGTACGACCAGCGCATTTGTGACCAATAAAAGCGTTGCCCAGCCTGCTCCAAAAGCATACGCTGGCACTTCAGTACAAAATAACAACAGTGTCACACAGAACAATAACAATGCCTCATCATCGCGCCTCGCTTGGCACTGGCCCGCTCAGGGTCGGATAGTCGAAGGCTTCTCTGTCGCTGAACAGGGAAACAAGGGCATAGACATCGCTGGCCAGAAGGGGCAACCCGTCTACGCCGCCAGTGGCGGTAAAGTGGTCTATGCCGGAAGCGCATTAAGAGGTTATGGCAAGCTTGTCATCCTGAAACATGACGACGACTACCTCTCGGCCTATGCACACAACGATGCGCTGCGAGTCCGGGAAGGAGATGTGGTCAAGGGTGGGGCTGTTATTGCCGATATGGGAAGCACGGATGCGCCGGATGTGCGCTTGCACTTTGAAATCCGGTACCGAGGCAAGTCGATCAATCCAATGGGATACTTGCCAAAGCGTTAACCCCAGAGCGTAGTGCTAACTCTGGTTCAGGTCAGGGAGACACACCATGAGCCAAGAACAACTGGTTATGCAGGATGCAGAGTTCGATGAGGAGCTGGAGGTTGAAGAGGCTGAAGTGACAGAGACGGCGACAGCCGACACCGAGGAGTCTATCTCCGAAGAGTTGTTGGCGCCGGATCTGCACAAGGTGATGGATGCCACCCAGCTCTATCTGGGAGAGATAGGATTCTCTCCCCTGCTCACCGCCGAAGAAGAGGTCTATTACGCCCGTCGTGCCCTGCGCGGCGACAAGGCGGCTCGCAAACGCATGATTGAATCCAATCTGCGCCTTGTGGTCAAAATTGCCAGACGCTACAACAATCGTGGCCTGGTGCTGCTGGATTTGATTGAAGAGGGGAACCTCGGCCTCATCCGTGCCGTGGAAAAGTTTGACCCAGAACGGGGTTTTCGCTTCTCGACCTATGCCACCTGGTGGATCCGCCAGACCATAGAACGGGCCATCATGAATCAGACCCGTACCATTCGCCTGCCCATTCACGTGGTCAAGGAACTCAACGTCTACCTGCGTACCGCCCGTGAACTGTCCCACCGCCTCGACCATGAACCCACGGCCGAAGATATCGCCTTTGCCCTGGATCGCTCGGTCGCCGACGTCAATCGTATGCTCAAGCTCAACGAGAAGATCACTTCGGTCGATACCCCGATAGGTGGGGATCGTGACAAGGCGCTGCTCGATGTGCTGTCCGATGAGCGCGGCATGGGTCCCGAGCTGGAGTCCCAGGAAGATGACATGCGCAGCAGCATAGTCCACTGGCTGGAGGAGCTGAATCCCAAGCAGCGCGAGGTGCTGGCACGCCGTTTCGGTTTGCTCGGTTATGAGCCTGCCACCCTGGAAGATGTCGGGGCCGAGATTGGCCTGACCCGGGAGCGGGTTCGTCAGATCCAGGTCGAGGG
Source organism: Aeromonas rivuli (assembly GCF_000820045.1). GTDB lineage: Bacteria > Pseudomonadota > Gammaproteobacteria > Enterobacterales > Aeromonadaceae > Aeromonas > Aeromonas rivuli. The sequence goes on from NZ_CDBJ01000065.1 coordinate 34,287, forward strand.
CTTGCGTCGTCTGAGAGAGATCATGGTGGGGCAGGGGCTCTCTATCGAGGCGCTGTTCCGCAGCAATTAGCGGCGTGCCGGTGAGGGATCGCAAAGCAACAGATGCAAGAAGGGGCCTAATGGCCCCTTCTTCTATATGTATCGCCAGCGTGATTCAAACCGGCTGCAGCGTATCCAGCGGCCAGCGTGGCACTGCCTTGACCTCCAGTGGTTCAAACACGCCAGCTTTGAGTCGCTGCATGCCCGCGTAGGCAATCATGGCGCCATTATCGGTGCAGTATTCGGGGCGGGGGTAGAAGACCTCGCCCTTGAGAGTCGCCATCAAGTCGGCCAGCTGGGCGCGCAGATGGCGGTTGGCACTGACACCGCCGGCCACAACCAAGCGATTCAGCCCTGTCTCTTTCAGGGCGCGGCGACACTTGATGGCCAGGGTATCGACCACGGCATCTTCGAAGGCACGGGCGATATCGGCGCGGGTCTGCTCATCATCCCCTTGCGCGGCTATGGTGTTGGCGGCGAAGGTTTTGAGACCGGAGAAACTCATGTCGAGCCCGGGGCGGTCGGTCATGGGGCGCGGGAACTTAAAGCGCCCGGTGACGCCCTTCTCTGCCAGCCTGGAGAGCAGGGGGCCACCCGGATAATCGAGCCCCATCAGCTTGGCGGTCTTGTCGAAGGCCTCACCGGCGGCGTCATCAATGGATTCGCCGAGCAGTTGGTAACGGCCTATGCCGTCGACCCGTACCAGCATGGAGTGACCACCGGAAACCAGCAGCGCCACGAAGGGGAACTCGGGCGCCGTCTCTTCCAGCATGGGAGCCAGCAGATGACCTTCCATATGATGCACGGCGATGGCAGGTTTGCCCCAGGCCATGGCCAGGGAGCGGCCTATGGTCGCACCGACCAGAATGGCGCCGACCAACCCGGGACCTGCGGTGTAGGCGATGCCATCGATGTCATCCTTGCCAAGGCCAGCTTCCAGCAATGCCGCCTGGATCAAGGGGATCGTCTTGCGAACATGATCCCGGCTGGCGAGTTCGGGGACGACGCCACCGTAGTCCGCATGCAGCTTGACCTGGCTGTATAACTGATGGGAAAGGATCCCTTTTTGATCGTCGAAGATCGCGATCCCGGTTTCGTCACAGGATGTCTCTATGCCCAATACACGCATTGCTAAAAAATTTCACTGCTAAAATGAGACGGCTATGGTAACCTTCGCGGGTTTTTTAAACCAGAGCGATCTCTGCGGGTTTACTTTTATTCCCTGTCCAGAGTATAATTTCGCACCATTTTAAGACATGCTGATCGACTGATGATCAGCTAACAATTTATCACTGAGGTGAAAGGCACATGCCAGTAATCAAAGTCCGTGAAAATGAGCCGTTTGACGTTGCTCTGCGTCGCTTCAAGCGTTCTTGCGAAAAGGCCGGTATCCTGTCTGAAGTTCGTAGCCGTGAGTTCTACGAGAAGCCGACTACTATCCGTAAGCGCGCCAAAGCGTCTGCCGTCAAGCGTCACGCCAAGAAGCTGTCTCGCGAAAACGCTCGTCGTATCCGCCTGTACTAATTAGAGTTTCTGCCATGTCTCTGAAAGATCAGCTCAAGGATCAACAAAAACTCGCCATGCTTGCCAGAGATAAGGCTCGCTTGGGGACGATTCGTTTGCTGATGGCCGAGATAAAACAGCGTGAAATTGATTCCCGTATTGAGCTAAATGATGAGGATATCCTCGCTGTCGTGACCAAGATGGTCAAACAGCGCCGTGATTCCATCAGCCAATATGAGGCCGCTGGTCGCCAGGATCTCGCCGATGTCGAAGCCGCCGAGATCCAGGTGCTGCAGGAGTTCCTGCCGCAGCAGCTGACCGCTGCCGAAATTGAAGCCCTGATAGTGCAAGCCATCGCCCAGAGCGGTGCTGCCGTCATGGCCGATATGGGTAAAGTCATGGCTGTCTTGAAGCCAAAAATTCAGGGACGCGCCGATGTCGGTGCCGTCAGCGCGTTGGTGAAAACCCGCCTGGCGTAATAGGCAGAGCCCTTGTTGGTCGAAAGAAGCCGTGCTTCCCTGGGAATGCGCGGCTTTTTTTATTTTTTCTCTCATGAAACAGGATGGTTATGGCAGGCCGGATCCCGCAATCTTTCATCGATGATCTGCTCGCTCGTACCGATATTGTCGAGCTGATCGACTCCCGGGTACGACTGAAAAAGGCCGGCAAGAATTATCAGGCTTGCTGCCCCTTCCATAACGAAAAGAGCCCCTCCTTCACCGTCAGTCAGGAGAAGCAGTTCTATCACTGTTTCGGCTGTGGCGCCCATGGCAATGCCGTTGGCTTTGTCATGGAGTATGACGGCCTCGAATTCCCTGATGCCATTGATGAACTTGCCAGCATGCAAGGCATGCAGGTACCCCGCGAACAGAGTGGCAGTGGCGCTGCCGGATCCCAGCCTGCGGTCAGCAAGGATCTGTTTGAGCTGATGAACCAGATTGCCCGCTTCTATGAGAGCAACCTCAAGAGTGCGCCACAAGCGGTGGAGTACCTCAAAGGACGAGGGCTCAACGGCGAGGTGGTCAAGCGCTTCAACATTGGTTACGCCCCGGGAGATTGGGATCAGGTCAGGCGGCGTTTTGGTGCCAGTCGGGATCATGAGCAGTTGTTGATCACCGGTGGCATGCTGATCCCCCGTGACAGCGGTCCGGGCAGCTATGATCGTTTCCGCGATCGCATCATGTTCCCCATTCGTGACAAGCGGGGCCGGGTCATCGGCTTCGGTGGCAGGGTGCTGGGGGAGGGTACGCCCAAATATTTAAACTCTCCCGAGACGCCTATCTTCCATAAGGGCCGCGAGCTGTTTGGTCTCTATGAGGTCAAGCAGGCTCATAAAGAAGTACGCCGCGTCCTGGTGGTGGAAGGTTATATGGATGTGGTGGCCCTCGGTCAGTTCGACATTGACTATGCGGTGGCCGCGCTGGGTACGGCCACCACTAGCGATCACATTCATACCCTGTTTCGCACCACGGCGGAGGTGGTCTGCTGTTACGACGGTGACAAGGCCGGACGTGAAGCAGCCTGGCGGGCGCTAGATAACGCCCTCTCTCATCTGCAGGATGGCCGTGAGCTCAAGTTTGTGTTCCTGCCCGATGGCGAGGACCCCGACTCTCTGGTGCGCCAGATAGGGAAAGAAGGCTTTGAACAGTTGCTGGATCAGGCGCAGCCTTTTGCAGACTTCATGTTTGAGCGCCTGGCCCGGGATGCGGCACTCTCCGGCGAAGCGGGCAAGTTCGAGGTGGCCAACAAGGCTGCCGAACTGATCCGTCGCGTCCCGGAAGGCTTCACTCGCGAGGGACTCATAACCCGACTCTCCAGCATGATGCGCTGGGGGGAAAACCAGCAGCGGATCACCGAACTATTCTCTCGCCATACCCCATCCAAGGTGGAGCAGGCTAAGCCGCACCGGGGCAAGCTGACCCCTCTGCGCCGGGCACTGGCGCTCATGGTGCAATACCCAGGCATCACCGCCGAACTACCAGCCATGCCGGAGCTGGCGGGGCTCAGGTTGCAAGGCATTGGCTTTTTGCTCAAGCTGCATCAACAGATCCTGGCGCAACCCGGCATTACCACGGGCATATTGCTCGAGCACTGGCGTGGTACGAAAGAGGGGGAGATCCTTGCCCAGCTCGCCATGCATGACTTGTTCGAAATCCAGCTCGAACGTGAGCCTGATATCCTGGGGGAGTTGCAAGACACCTTTGTCGGCTTCATCAACCAGTTCTTGAAGCAGCGGATCGAAGAGCTACAGGCTAAGGTGGCCCAGCAGGGACTCACTGCCGAGGAGACCCAGGAGCTGATGATGTTGATCAGAGAGGTACAAAGTGAGAAAAGAAATGATATCGGGGCTTGATATTTGAGTGGTGGGTCCCAATATAAACATTGTTGCCCGAATCGACGGGATTAGATGCAAAAACGTATAACCGCCTGGCCCCGACAAACAAAGCGGGCAGGGGTTTCTCAGACCGACGCCGCAACCAGACATAGCATGTCTGGCGGTTTTCTATTAGAATTGGCTATTTGCGCACCAGCGCATTGCTCGCGCAACCTAGCAACACCAACCGGATGAGTTCTATGGAGCAAACCCCGCAGTCTCAGCTTAAACTCCTCGTTGCCAAAGGTAAAGAACAGGGCTACCTGACTTATGCCGAGGTGAACGATCACCTCCCGCAAGAGATCGTTGACTCTGATCAGATCGAAGACATCATTCAGATGATCAACGATATGGGTATCCAGGTAGTGGAAAACGCACCGGATGCCGATGACCTTATCATGGCCGAAGGCGGTACCGCCGACGAAGACGCTGCCGAAGCAGCGGCCCAAGCACTGGCCTCTGTTGAATCTGAAATTGGTCGCACAACCGACCCTGTCCGCATGTATATGCGGGAGATGGGTACCGTCGAGCTGCTGACCCGTGAAGGCGAAATCGACATCGCCAAACGGATCGAAGACGGTATCAATCAGGTACAGAGCTCAGTCGCCGAGTACCCGGAAGCCATCACCTATCTGCTTGAACAGTACGACAAATTTGAAGCCGAACAGCTGCGTCTGTCCGACATCATCTCGGGTTTCATCGACCCTAACGAAGCCGATGATGTGGCGCCAACAGCGACCCATATTGGCTCCGAACTCAGCGAAGACGATCTCGCTGACGAAGATGAAGATGAAGATGAAGACGAAGATGAAGACGGCGACAGCTCGGACGATGAGGCGGACACAGGTCCTGATCCTGAAGTCGCTCGCGAGAAGTTTGGTGAGCTGCGTGCCCAGTACGAAGTCACCCGCCTCTCTATCCAGAACAATGGCCGTGCCCACGACGACACCCAGGCTGCCATAGCGCAGCTGGCCGACGTATTCCGTCAGTTCCGCCTGATGCCCAAGCAGTTCGATCGCTTGGTCAACAACATGCGCGAGATGATGGAGCGGGTGCGGATCCAGGAGCGGATCATCCTGAAACTCTGCGTTGAGCAGGCCAAGATGCCGAAGAAGACCTTCGTCGCTGCCTTCACCAACAATGAGTGCGATACCGCCTGGTTCGAATACCAGAAGCAAGCCGGTAAAGCCTGGTCGCCCCGCTTGCTCGAGATGGATGAAGACGTGCTGCGTGCCATCGGCAAGCTGCAACAGATCGAAGTCGAGACGGGTCTGTCCATCGCCCAGATCAAGGACATCAACCGTCGCATGAGCATCGGTGAGGCCAAGGCCCGCCGTGCCAAGAAAGAGATGGTTGAGGCCAACTTGCGTCTGGTTATCTCTATCGCCAAGAAGTACACCAACCGTGGCTTGCAGTTCCTGGATCTGATCCAGGAGGGCAACATCGGTCTGATGAAAGCGGTAGACAAGTTTGAGTACCGTCGTGGCTACAAGTTCTCGACCTATGCTACCTGGTGGATCCGTCAGGCCATTACCCGCTCCATCGCGGATCAGGCCCGTACCATTCGTATCCCGGTGCACATGATCGAGACCATCAACAAGCTCAATCGCATCTCTCGTCAGATGCTGCAGGAGATGGGTCGCGAGCCCAATCCGGAAGAGCTGGCCATGCGCATGGGCATGCCGGAAGACAAGATCCGCAAGGTACTGAAGATCGCCAAGGAGCCTATCTCCATGGAGACGCCCATCGGTGATGATGAAGACTCCCACCTGGGCGACTTCATCGAGGATACCACCCTGGCCCTGCCGGCCGATGCGGCCACCAGCGAGAGCCTGCGCAACGCGACCCGCGAAGTGCTGGCCGGTCTGACCGCCCGGGAAGCCAAGGTGCTGCGGATGCGGTTTGGTATCGATATGAATACGGATCACACGTTGGAGGAGGTCGGCAAGCAGTTCGACGTCACCCGCGAGCGTATTCGTCAGATCGAAGCCAAGGCTCTGCGCAAACTGCGTCACCCGAGCCGCTCGGAAGTGCTGCGCAGTTTCCTCGACGAGTAACGACTCGCTTGCTGACAAAGCCCCGCCATGCGGGGCTTTGTTTTATTTATGCCAAAGGGATCACGAACTTGCGGCCAGATTGGACAAAATGTCGCCAAGTGATTGATCTGGCTATGGACTAGGACTTTTTCATCCCCTATAATCCACGCCGCAAAGCAATACCCATGGCCCCTTAGCTCAGTTGGTTAGAGCATACGACTCATAATCGTCAGGTCCCCAGTTCAAGTCTGGGAGGGGCCACCAAATTCAGACAAAGCCGCTCATGTTGAGCGGTTTTGTCGTTTTTAGCCTCTCACCAACGCCTGTCCAGATCCTCGGCATAGAGTGCCATGGCGCCCTTGTACGGGGTCAGTGAAGGGTCCGCTGTACTCTGTGCAAGCAGACCGAGCAGTGCCTCGCAAGCCTCTTTATGACGCCCCTGGTTGTAATGGACCATGGCGCGAAAGGCCGTGAACTCGCTCGCCTGGGGAAACAGTGCCAAGCCCTGCTCCAGGGTGACCAGGGCCGCCTCATGCTGACCCAGGCTGCGATATGAGCTGCCGAGCCCCAGCAGGGCACCACGCAGGGAAGATCCAGCGAGTCCTAAGGTGATGGCCTGCTGATAGAGATGTATGGCCTGGGCCTCGCGCCCGAGCATGTCGTGCAGGCTGGCCACTTCATAATGCAGCTCGGCGTGTAGCGGGTGCTCGATGAGTTGCAACAGGCCGTGCTGGCGAGCTTCTTCGATCCGCCCCTCGACCCTGAGGGCTTCCAATAGTTTCATATGCGCTCCTGCATGGGGATGTACAGGCAGTATGCCTGCCGGTCGGCAAACAGGGAACGGTGGCCGTCTGGCTGAGGAGAGAAGAGTGATGGTGCTTGGCCCCATGAAAGGCCTCCTGCCCTGTGGGCAGGAGGCCATGGGAATGCCCGAGGGTCATAGGGGCATCCTCCCTCTGCGGCTTACTGGGCGCTCAGGCTGTAGGTCAGGGTCTGATCGTTGAAGCGCACACGGTACTGGCCGCTGACCGGGGTGAAGATGTCAGCACCACCCTGCTCGGCCACACCATCCTTGTTGGTGTCGCCGTAGTTCTGGGTCCAGTCACCCTTGACGTCGAACTTGAAGCGCTGGTTTGCCTGGCCGTCGAAACTGACTTGCGCTTCCCACAGGTTGTCGGCGACCAACGTCATGGCCTGCGATCCCCAACCGTTGGGCGTACCACGGAACTGCAGGGTCGGCAGCACGCTGTTGTAGGCACCGTTGCCGTCAGTGACGGTCACGGTGGCGCTGGCGCTGGAAGTCAGCCCTTCGGTATCGGTGACGGTCAGGGTGATGGTATGGGTGCCCGGAATATCGAACTGGACCGTCTCAGTGGGGGCGCTGCCGCCGCTGGACCAGCTATAGCTTGCCACGCCCTCATCGTCGCGAGAGGCGGAGCCATCGAATACCACGCTCTCCCCCGTCTTGACGCTGAGGACCTTGGGCGAGAGGGCGGCCACCGGTGCCTGGTTGCTGGTGAGGGGGGTGATCGTATAGCGCAGGTCGCCTTCGCTCAGGGTGATGCGGTAGCTGCCCGCCCCGCTGACCAGGATATCCTTGCTGCTGCCCTTGTCGGCGATGCCGTCCCCTTCATTGTCGCCGTAGTTCTCTGTCCAGTTGCCGAAGACGTCGAACTTGAAGCGCTGGGCACCGGTGGCGTCACCGCTGCCGCTCAGTGTCAGGGTGGCGGACCAGACGCGGTTGGCATCGACTGTCATGGGGGTGTTGCCCCAGGCGTTGTGGGTGCCGCGCAGGTTCATGCTGCTGAACTTGTTGCCAGGCAGGGCGGTGCCGCCGCAGGGGCTGGCCTTGGTGCAGCCGGCGATGATGGCGGCGGCCTTCATGGCTGGCACGTTCAGGCTGGCCTTGCCGCTGCCGTCGACGGTGACATAGCCCCCGCTGCAGTAGTCATTGCCACCGAGCAGGTTGCAGTACTCGCCCGCCGGCAGGCCGGTCTGCACCGAGGCCACCAGGCTGCCGCTCTCGTTGTTGATGGCGACGAAACCCTTGTCTCCCCGACCGAAGGCTATCTGGTTGTTGCCGTTATCCCACCAGTGACTGACAGCTTGCCCCTCGGTTCTGTTGTGGAACAGGGCCATGTTCATGATGGTTGGCCGGCGCTGCTCGCAGTTCCACTGGCCATCGGTGCAGGGGGGGCTGCCCGGCGCCCCCTTGTCGGTTTCATAGGTGCCCATGTTCTCGAAGCGGTAGCCCGACATCACCTGCTTCCAGCCATAGGGCCAGGCCATCATGAAAGTGTTGGCCAGCTCATAGCGGGCACCGCTCATGAAGGTGAGCATGCCGCCGCCCCCGTGGCCGCGCTCGCGGTCGTGGTTGACCACGAAGACGAAGGCCTTGTTGGAGGGGAGCAGGCCCCAGCTCTCGCCGAGGGTCTTGAGGTTCTTGATCTGGCCGTTGAAGTTGGCGGCGAGATCCGTGCCGTATTTGAAGTCGGTGACTGTGTCTATGTAGGTGTAGCGACCCGGCTGGATGTCCGCCGATTCCCCGCCTGCACCTATCACCTCCAGATAGGCTTTGGGGCTGCCCGCCTTGTCGAGTATGGCCTTCACCTCGCCGGGGGCCATGTGCTTGGCCGCATCGATGCGAAAGCCCGCCACGCCCCAACCCAGCAGGGTCTTCATGTAGCTGGCTATCTGATCCTGCACGTAGGGAGAGCCGGTATTGAGATCCGGCATGCCGTAGAGGGCACCGTTCCAGACGTTGTTGCTGTCGCCGTAGTTGGTGATGTCACCGCTGTGGTGGAAGTCGTTGTAGCCGAACTGGGGGTACTGATATTGCCCCGAGTGGTAGCTGCCACCGCCGGTGGCGGTCCCGGTGCCCGAGGCCAGCTGGTTGAAGACGGCGTCGGCATAGACCTTGACCCCGGCCGCATTGCAGCGGGTGATCATGCTCCTGAGCTCCGCCTCGCTGCCGCCGAAGCTGTTGAAGTTCTTGAAGCTGACGGGCTGGTAGACGGTCCACCAGACCTGGCTGCCCTGCTTGTGTTCGGCGGGCGGCGTGATCTGGACACCACCGAATCCCTTGGGACCGAGTACGGTTTCGCACTCATTGGCGATGTCGTTGAACTTCCATTGGAACAGATGGACCATGACCCCTTCGGCGCTGGCTGTGTGGCTGAATGAGCCCAGCACCGCGGCGAGCATGGCGGTTCGAAACACTGTGTTGTGCATGACGATTTTCCCTTCGATCTTGTTATTGACGTGTCACTGTCTTTTGATATCGAACGGACCGCAAACTACCTCGTTCGGCTCAGTAGCATTGATGAAATCGAGGTAATTGAAAATCGAACAGCAGAGATTAATTAAGAATTGTGAATGAAAATGCTTTCATGGCGGCCGGGCAAAAGAGGGGGCGTCGCGCCATTGAGGGGGTAAAGCCGGTGCGGCCGCCTGGAAGAGGTGGCCTTGCGGTTGGACAAGCGGGGAAAGGAAGACGGGCACCCTGGTGCCCGTCTGCTTCAGGAGTGGGGTTCCTGCTGGCGCTCTGGCACCCGGCGCCGGCGGCGGGGCAGCATCCGGGTCACCAGGTTGCTGCGCTGACGCCAGGAGGTGTAGACGATGGCGCACAGGTGCAGGGCTATCATGGCCTGCAGTGCCCAGGTACACCAGACATGCCAGTCGTCCGCTCCCAGCTCGAAGCCGGTCTCGGTGTTCTGGAACCAGCCGCTGCCGGCGGTCGCCAGCACCAGCAGCCAGAGTGCCCAGACCGCCAGCTTGCCGCTGCCGTGATGGCCGGGTGCCGCGGGGGCGCGCTCGCTCATCTCTCTGGCCTGCAGGCGAAAATCCTCCCCGCTGGGGATCAGGGCGGCCAAGCGGGCATAGCCCTTGGCCAGGGTCAGCCCCCATAGCAGGCGCAAGCCGATGACCGACATGGCGAGGTAGCCCAGCCACTCATGCCACTCCTCCCCCGTTTCATTGAGCCAGAGGTTGGCGACACAGGCGGCGGCCAGGCTCCAGTGCGTCAGGCGTACCAGGATGTCCCAGCGAAAAGGATCAGCCTTTCTGCTTGGCATATTGGTGGTACTCCTTCTTCAGGTCATTGACCTTGGCCAGGTGCTCACGGGCCTTGGCCTCATCACCCGCCTTGAGAGCGGCCAGACTGGCATCCAGCTCGCCCTGTACCTCGTTGAGGCCCTCGAGGAACTTCTCCTGCTTGGCGGTTGGCATCTTGCGCGTCTTGGCGTCATCGATCTCACTGCGCATCTGGGTGATGTATTTTTCCATGGCGGCGGTATCGCTCGCCTTGGTTGCCTGCTTGTAGTTGAAGCCCATCTTCTTCATCGGCTGCTCCAGATCACCGGCCAGGGCGGGCAGGGCGATCAGACCAAACATCAGTGGTAGCAGGCGAGCAGTTTTCAACATGGGATCTCCTTAATTTGGTTGCAAATGAACCCTAGTTTGGGTTCTTACCCTGCATGATGCCATGAGGGACAGTGAACTGTTTGTGAATAGTTGGTTTTTTTGTGACAAAAGGTGACAGGGCATTAACCTTGCCCCAACCCTGGATGGCTCGTGCTCTTGGCTATCTCATTGGTCGGGAAGGGGGGGGGCGCGGGAAAGAGAATGGCGGGCCATTCAGCCAGGGTTTACGTTTCCCGGCGCGATCCGCGCTATAGATAGCAGGTACCTTTACCCTTGTGAGCGAATCATTCATGAAAATTACCCATTCCCTTAGCGCGATTGCCCTTTCTCTGTCTCTGGTGTTTGCAGGTTCCGCCATGGCCCAGGCGCCGGGCCCGGTCAATCATGGCTCCATCGAAGACATGATCGTCAAGACCCTGGAGCTGACGCCGGATCAGGTCAGCAAGATCAAGGCCATCCGCGCCGAGAGCGACCAGCAGATTGCGGGTATCGATCAGAGCAAACTCAGTAATCAGGCGCTGCAGGGCGCCATCAAGCATGGCACCTGGGACGATGGGGCCATCCGTAGCGAACTGGCCGAGGTGGGCAAGGTGCAGCAGGAGGTGCGTTACTATCGCACCAAGAAGATCTACGAGATCAGTAAAGTGCTGACCGCGGATCAGAAGGTCAAACTGGCCGAGATGCTGGACTCCGCGCCGCACTGATCCTCAGCCCTGCTTGATTGATGGAAGAGCCTCGGCCGCCATGGGCAGCCGAGGCTCTTTGCTTTGGTGGCTCCTGCGGCCTGGGGGTGGTTGCCTTTTCTTCGCAACGCTTTATCCTGCCGGACAACGAAGTCGAGCCGGGGTGGGACATACAGGTCAATGGAGAGGGCGCCGTCCTGGCTGCCGATCGAGAGTCCAAGCGAGCCGCCCTCGTGCTGGCGCTCTGCCTGCCCGGGGATACCCTGCTCTATCTGTTGCTGCCCATGCATGCCGAGTTGTTTGGCATCAGCTTGCTGGAGGCGGGCATCCTGCTGGCAGCCAACAGGCTGATCCGCATTCTGGGCTATGGCAACGTGGTGCGTTTCTATGGCCAGCGGGGAGACAGGTTCTGCTGCACCCTGGCCGCCTTGAGTGCCCTGCTCTGCGCCCTTGGTTACACCCTGCTCTCAGGTTTCTGGGCCCTGCTTGGACTCAGATTGCTGTGGGGGCTGAGTTTTGCCACCTTCAATCTCTCCACTCAATCTCTGGCGACCAGCGAAATGCAGGGGGCGGCGCGACGCAGTGGTCGCTCCCGGGCGCTCATCTCGGCAGGCCCGGCCCTGGCCCTGCCTCTGGGAGCCTGGTTGGCGCAATGCTATGGCCCCAGGCCCGTCTTCTTGCTGATGGCCCTTGCCGCCCTGATTGGCCTTGTCTGGGCCCGGGGTCTGCCCGAGCGCCCTCACCCCTTGACGCTCGATGGCAAACGGCGGCTGCGTGCCCCGGACAGCATGGCGGTCTGGTCCTTTATCGAGGGGCTGACCCTGGATGGTCTCTTCATCTTTGGTCTCTCCCTGCTGGCCCAATCCCAGCTGAGTGGCGGCGCCATTCTGGTGGTCGGCTGTCTGATGGCGGTGCGTTACCTGAGCGAGATAGCATTCAGCCCGCTGGGAGGGCATCTCGCCGAGCGATGGGGCGCCCTGCCCCTGCTGGTAGGCAGCTCGCTGCTGGCTTCCTTTGCGCTGTTGTTGTTTGGCCTGGACTGGTTCGTGGTCGGTGCCGGCCTGGTCTTGCTGCTGCGAGCGGTGCAACTGCCTCTGGTGGCCACCATAGTGGCGGCCCGTTATCCACAGCAGCGGATCCAGGCCCTGGCCAGCAACGCGGTCTGGCGTGACATGGGCGCAGGACTGGGCCCCTTGCTAGCCGGTTGGCTGGTACCCATGCTGCCCGGAGCCTGGCTTTATGGCGGCGCGGCCCTGGCCCTGGCGCTCAGTGCGCTGGCCTGTCTGAATCGGGGAAAAACCCCGAGGCGGCATTGATCCTGCGGGAATGCAGCGCAATAAAAAGGGCCCCGAGGGGCCCTTTTTCGTGGCGGGGGCGCGATTGCCCACACCTAGGGATTCACTTCCCTTGCTCGCGCTCTATGGCGCGCCAGCCGATGTCCCGGCGGCAGAAGACCCCTTGCCACTTGACCCGATCGGCCAGCTGATAGGCGCGGGCCTGAGCCTCGGCCACCGTCTGACCCAGCGCCGTGGCGCAGAGTACCCGGCCACCGCTGGTGACCACGGTATCGCCTGCAAAGCGGGTGCCGCCGTGGAACAGTTTCTCACCGGCGCACTCTTCGCTCGGCAACCCGCTGATGGGCAAGTCCCTGGCGTAGTCACCGGGATAGCCGCCAGCGGCCAGCACCACACCGATGGCCGCGCGGGTATCATAACGGGCCTCTTTACCCTCCAGCTCCCCATGGCAGGCGGCCAGGCAGAGCTCAACCAGGTCGGACTGCATGCGCAGCATGATGGGTTGGGTCTCGGGGTCGCCGAAGCGGCAGTTGAACTCGATCACCTTGGGATTGCCCTGGGGGTCAATCATCAGGCCCGCATAGAGGAAGCCTGAGTAGCGATTGCCTTCGGCGGCCATGCCACGCACGGTCGGCATGATCACCTGCTCCATGGCACGCTGGTGCACGAGATCCGTGACCACGGGGGCGGGGGAATAAGCCCCCATGCCACCGGTGTTGGGGCCGGTATCCTTGTCGCCGACCCGCTTGTGATCCTGACTGGTGGCCATGGGCAGCACCTGCTCACCATCGACCATGACGATGAAGCTGGCCTCTTCACCGGTGAGGAACTCCTCGATCACCACCCGGGCGCCGGCATCACCGAAGGCATTGCCGGAGAGCATGTCCTGCACCGCGTCTTCGGCCTCTTGCAGGGTCATGGCCACTATCACCCCTTTGCCGGCAGCCAGGCCATCGGCCTTGATGACGATAGGAGCGCCCTGGGCGCGCAGATACGCGAGGGCGGGTTCCACTTCGGTGAAGTTCTGGTAGGCGGCAGTCGGGATCTGGTGACGAGCCAGGAAGTCCTTGGTGAAGGCCTTGGAGCCTTCGAGCTGGGCGGCGGCAGCGGTCGGGCCGAAGATGGTCTGACCCTCGGCACGAAACGCATCCACCACTCCCTTCACCAGGGGGGCCTCCGGACCCACTATGGTCAGCCCAATCTGCTGTTCCTTGGCAAAGGCCAGCAAGGCGGGGATGTCGGTGGCCTCGATGGCGACGTTCTCGATACCGGGCTCAAGCTGGGTGCCGGCATTGCCCGGCGCCACGAACACCTGAGTGACCCGCGGGGACTGTTTGGCCTTCCAGGCCAGGGCGTGTTCACGACCGCCGTTACCAATTACCAATACTTTCATCGTCTGGGCTCTCCCATAGGAATAACGATTACGGATCTGAAGAGGGCTGCCTGGGCAGCCCTCAATGAATGATCAGTGGCGGAAGTGGCGCATGCCGGTGAACACCATGCACATGCCGTGTTCGTCGGCGGCGGCTATCACCTCGTTGTCGCGCATGGAACCACCCGGCTGAATGACGCAGGCGATGCCGGCGGCGGCGGCGGCATCGATGCCATCGCGGAACGGGAAGAAGGCATCGGAAGCCATGACGGAACCCGCCACCACCAGCCCTTCATCCTCGGCCTTGATGCCAGCTATCTTGGCGGAGTAGACCCGGCTCATCTGGCCTGCACCGACCCCTATGGTCTGGCCAGCTTTGGCGTAGACGATGGCGTTGGATTTGACGAACTTGGCCACCTTCCAGCAGAACAGCAGGTCTTTGAGCTCAGCCTCGGTCGGCTGGCGCTTGCTGACCACGGTCAGGTCAGCCAGGCTCACCATGCCATGGTCGCGCTCTTGCACCAGCAGGCCGCCGTTGACACGCTTGAGATCGAAACCCTGAGCGGCAGCGGCCCACTGGCCACACTCGAGCAGGCGCACATTCTGCTTGGCGGCCACGGCGGTGCGGGCTTCCTCGCTGATGCTGGGGGCGATGATCACCTCCACAAACTGGCGGGCGACGATGGCGGCGGCGGTGGCGCCATCCAGCTCGCGGTTGAAGGCGATGATGCCGCCAAAGGCGGAGGTGGGATCGGTCTGGTAGGCGCGATCGTAGGCTGCGAACAGGTCGTCACCGATGGCGACGCCGCAGGGGTTGGCATGTTTGACGATGACGCAGGCGGGCTCCGGGAACTCCTTCACGCACTCCAGGGCCGCATCGGTATCGGCGATGTTGTTGTAGGAGAGCGCCTTGCCTTGCAGTTGAATGGCGCTGGCCACCGAACCGGGGGCGGCCTGCTCTTCGGCGTAGAAGGCGGCAGCCTGATGGCTGTTCTCGCCGTAGCGCATGTCCTGCTTCTTGATGAACTGAGCGTTGAAGGTGCGCGGGAACTGGGACTCAGCGTCGCCCTCCTTGTTGTCGCCGTAGCTGGGCACCAGGGTGCCGAAGTAGTTGGCAATCATGCCATCGTAGGCGGCGGTGTGCTCGAAGGCGGCAATGGCGAGATCGAAGCGGGTGGCCAGCGTCAGGCTGTTGTCGTTGCCATCCATCTCGGCGATCACCCGGCCATAGTCGGCGGCCTTGACGACGATGGTGACATCTTTGTGGTTCTTGGCGGCGGAGCGCACCATGGTCGGGCCACCGATGTCGATGTTTTCGACCGCATCGGCGAGGGTGCAACCGGGCTTGGCGACGGTGGCGGCGAAGGGATAGAGGTTGACGACAACCATGTCGATGGGGGAGATGCCGTGCTGAGCCATGATGGCCTCATCCTGGCCGCGACGGCCGAGTACGCCGCCATGCACCTTGGGATGCAGGGTCTTGACCCGGCCATCCATCATCTCGGGGAAGCCGGTATAGTCGGACACTTCAGTCACCGGCAGGCCAGCCTCGGCCAGCAGCTTGGCGGTACCGCCCGTCGAGAGCAGCGCCACACCACGCTCGTTGAGTGCCTTGGCAAATTCCAATATGCCGGTCTTGTCAGAAACACTCAGCAGTGCGCGGCGAATGGGCCTGGCTTGTTCCATCACTCTATCGTCCTCAGGGTGCGGGGACTTCCATGGCAGGCAGGCGATAAGCGCAAGATGACACAGAGCGTCCCCAAATAAATGGATGTGGGGGTATTTCGCAAATCACTCTTTGGGGCCATCTTGGCCAAGAGTGTTTTAGGAAATGCCCGCTTGGTGCGATGCTCTCTTGTGGGCGCGTATTCTACACAAAAATTGTGAGCCATGGTGGATTTTTTATTTCAGCAACCCCTTATGTGGCAAGGGGCTAAACGTTTTCCGCTGTCGAGGTGGCAAACGTTTGTGATTTGAGTGGTTTAGGCCAGGAAGAGCTGTCTGTCGGGGCGCTGGCGTGGCTTTTCGGGCCTTGGCTGGCAATTGCGGGACAAAGGCGGGATAGTAGCGATATTTGGTGTCAAATGGCTTTTGCTTGCTGAGCCTGGCTCAAGGGCGCAGGCCGCTGATGGTTGGGCAGAAGGAGGATGAATGTACCGGATTGGAGAGTTGGCCAAGGCCTGCAAGGTCAAGGCGGATACCCTGAGGTTTTACGAGAAGAGTGGTCTGATAGCACCCAGCATCCGCAACGAGTCAGGCTATCGGCTCTACAGTGAGCAAGACAGACGGCGGCTGGAGTTTATCATCCGCGCCAAGTCGGTTGGCTTCTCCCTGGCGGAGATTGGTGAGCTGCTCGATCTTGATACCCACAAGGCCGAGGTGACCTGTCAGGAGGTCAAGGCGGTGGCCGATGCCAAACTCGCCCAGGTGGAGGAGAAAATCGCCGAGCTGATGCGTTTTCGCCGCAATCTCAGCGAGCTGTCGGAGATCTGCTGCGGCGGGGCCCGTTCCGCCGAGCATTGCGCCATCCTGGAGGTGCTCGAGTCCGGCACCGCGGGTCAGCATGAACATCATGCCCACGATTGACGAAAAAGGCCCAAGGAGTGGCGCCGCACACTGTTTGATGACAAGATTGCCGGGTTTTTGAGCGGGCGCCCCCTTGCCTCCCTATGGCGATGAGGGAAGACCAAGCTCACACTCGCGATCCCCAAGGGGTAATGAAGGAGCCAAAGATGGCCAAGAAGAGAGTAACACTGCTCAACGTGGAAACGGAGCAGTCAGGTGGCGGTGGGCACTATGCCCATCAGCGTGGCGAGATCAAAGATAACCACTTGCAGGCGCTGCTCGGGGATCCGCTGTTTCGGGCCCGGGTCGAGCAAAACAAGAAAGGCAAAGGCAGTTACCAGCGCAAGGCCAAATATGGCAAGCGGTGGGAGCCCGGCCAACAGCGGATGATGCGCGTCTGCTGCTGAGCGGGTTTCTACCGACGAACGGATAAGAGAAGGGCGCCGAGGCGCCCTTCTCTTTGGTGCTGACCAGATGGCATCAGCCCATCCCGGTGGCTACTCGTCCATAAAGAGTTCGAGCAACACATTGAGATAGCGGTGACCCAGCGCCGTCAGCTGCCAGTGATCCCCATGGTCATCGATCAGCTCCTTGCTGTGGGCGATGTCGAGCATGGTCTCGACCCGCTCAAGGGGCAGGCCGGTATAGGCCTCGAACTCCCACTTGGGCACGGGTTCGAACAGACGGAAGCGGTTCATGAAGTATTCGAGGGGCAGATCGGCCGCCTCGACCTGCCACTGGCTGTCGAGGTAGTCCCGCGCCGGATCAAGATACCCCTTGGGATGCTTGACCTTGGCACTGCGCAGCACTCTTTGCCCCACGAGATCGGTCACCTTGCCGTGGGCGCCACAGCCGATGCCCAGATAGTCGCCAAACCGCCAGTAGTTGAGATTGTGGTGGCACTGGTAACCCTCCTTGGCGTAAGCCGAGATCTCGTACTGGCGGTAACCCTGGGCGGTGAGCAGTGCATGGCCCCGTTCGTAGATGTCCCAGAGAATGTCGTCATCGGGCAGGGTCGGCGGCTTGGAGGCGAAGGCCGTGTTCGGCTCTATGGTGAGCTGATACCAGGAGAGATGCGGCGGCGCGCAGTCGATGGCCTGCTGCACGTC
Source organism: Aeromonas rivuli (assembly GCF_000820045.1). Classification (GTDB taxonomy): domain Bacteria; phylum Pseudomonadota; class Gammaproteobacteria; order Enterobacterales; family Aeromonadaceae; genus Aeromonas; species Aeromonas rivuli. Next base: position 51,685 of record NZ_CDBJ01000065.1, read on the forward strand.
ATAGAGGGCGTCGTCCAGGCTCTGATCCGGCAGGCCGTGCATCAAGTCCAGATTGAAGGTGGGCAGCGCGATGGCATGAGCCAGGGCGGCGGCCTTGCGGGCCTCCTCCGGGCCATGAATGCGGCCGAGACGGGTCAGCTTCTCCTGCTGGAAACTCTGCACCCCGATGGAGATGCGGTTGATGCCAGCCTGCTTGAAACCCGCGAATTTGTCCGCCTCGACGGTGCCCGGGTTGGCCTCCATGGTGATCTCGCAGTTTTCCATCAGCACAATCCGTGCCCGGACCCCGTCCAGCAAGGCGTGCATCGCCTCGACGGAGAGCAGGCTGGGGGTGCCGCCACCGATGAAGATGGAGTGCAGCGCCCGGCCCTGGGCCCACTTCAGCTCCCCATCCAGATCCTCGAGCAGGGCGGCCACATATTCCATGTGGGGCAGCTCACCCTTCTGGGCGTGGGAGTTGAAGTCGCAATAGGGGCACTTCTGGACGCACCAGGGCACATGAATATAGAGGGAGAGGGGCGGCAATTGCAGCATGGGATTATCCAGGGATCCAGTGAGGGGCCTGAGCCCCAGTGTATGACAGGGTGGGGGACAAGGGGGCGTTGGCAGTGCGAATGACGCGAGCCGGGCAATGAAACGGGGGCCTGGGCCCCCGTATCGACCATGACACAGCTGGCATCAGTGTGCGGCGAGGGCAGCTTTGAGCTTGGCGAGCGCCTGACCACGATGGCTGAGCTGGTTCTTGAGCTCGCTTGGCATCTGGGCGGCGGTGCAATCGTGATCCGGCACGAAGAAGACGGGGTCATAGCCAAAGCCGTGTTCACCACGGGGGGCATCAATGATGAGGCCCTCCCAGCTTGCCTGGCAGATGATGGGGGTCGGGTCATCGGCGTGGCGCATATAGACCAGCACGCACCAGAAGCGAGCGCTCTTGAGGTAGTCGGGGGCACCGTTGAGTTCCGCCAACAGCTTGTCCAGATTGGCTCTGTCGCTGGCTCCTGCCCCTGCGAAGCGGGCCGAGTAGACGCCGGGGCGTCCATGCAACAGATCCACTTCCAGGCCTGAGTCATCGGCCACGGCTGGCAAGCCGGTGAGGCGAGCGGCATGACGGGCCTTGATGATGGCGTTCTCGACGAAGGTGGTGCCGGTCTCATCGGCATCTGGCACGGCAAACTCGCTCTGGGGGATCACCTGGATCTTCATATCGGCCAACATGGCGGCCAATTCCTTGACCTTCTTCTGATTCCCTGTTGCCAGGACAAGCTTGTTCATCGTACACCTCCGCAAAAATAACCTGCGCATTCTACGGGCAGGACCTCGCCAGTCAAAGCGGCAATTAGCGAGTTTGCGCCGCCTGGCTGCAAAGAAGGAGCAAGATGGGAGGGAGAGGGGGTGGGAAGTGGCACCATGAGCGGATCACCCATGCCCGATGGGAGTCCAGGCAAGGGGCCGGGGGCCATCGATGAGGTCAGCTACAGCGTCAGGGTATCGGGTTCTAGCAGGGTGAGCTCACCGCCATAGACGGCGCCAGTGTCTATCCAGCAGAGGTTGCCATGACGCAGCCAGCCATGCTCAAGCGGGGTATGGCCCATCACCACCAGACTGACATTGGCTATCCACTGTGGCGGCTGGTTGAGATCGCGCTGTAAACGTTGGAGGCGACTGCGCTCCCACAGCATGTCTCGCCGGTGGCGGGTCATAAAGGTCGCATCGAGCTTGGCCCAGTCATGGCTGACGGGATCGGCATGGACCAGGCCAATGCGCCGCCCCAGGGCCGTGGTGAGGGTCAGCGCCAGGGGCAATCGGGCCAACTGCGGCAGCCGCCCCCTTATCTCGTCTTGGGCGGCGGGGCTCAACTCATCAAACCAGTCGCCGCCATTGCGGCGCCAGCGAGCCCGCTCCTGGGCGTGGTGTCTGGCGCGACCAGCACCGACTAGCCCCTCAGGGGTGAGGGCGTCGAGCAGCATGGCCTCATGGTTGCCGAGTACGGCATGAAACCAGGGCTGGTCGAGCAGGGCCAGACAACCTGGGCTATCCGGTCCTCGGTCGATGAGATCCCCCACGGAGCAGAGTCTGTCTCCTGCCGCCGGATCGAAGGCGAGCCGGGCCAGCGCCGCCTGCAGCTGCCCCAGGCAACCATGGAGATCGCCGACGATCAGGGTGCGACCCGGGACACTGATATGGGGGGGCATGAGGCCTCCAGCAGGTTAAGGGGGCTTGGGTTACTATCGGTCAGCAGGGGACGCTGGGCAAGGGGGATGTTTTTTCCTATTTGGAATAACATAAGTGAGTAAATACCATTTCTGTTCATTTCACTGAGCCAGTAGACTGCCGCCCCACTCTAGTTCAGCTTTGGCCTTTTTCTGGTCCGTATTGAGGTAAGTCATGCCCCTGATCCTGTTACTCGTGCTGCTGGTGTTGTTCAGCCCCCTGGCCATCGACATCTATCTGCCCGCTATCCCGCAGATGGCCGAGCAGTTGGGGGCCGAGGTGACCCTGATGCAGGGCACCATCACCTGGTTCCTGTTCAGCATGGGCTTGGGCCAACTGCTGGTGGGCCCGCTGGCCGATCGTTATGGTCGCAAGCCGATCGCCCTGTGTGGCGTCGTGCTCTATGGCCTGAGCGCCCTGGCCGCCGGCTTTGCCGCCAGCCTGGGTGAGCTGATGCTGGCCCGGGTGCTGCAAGGCTTCGGCGCCTGCGCCACGTCAGTTGCCGCCTTCTCCGTGGTGCGTGACAGCTATGGCCCCAAGAAGAGCGGCCAGATGATCTCCTACCTCAATGGCGCCATCTGCTTCATCCCGGCGCTGGCCCCTCTGCTCGGTGGCTGGCTGACGGCCCAGGCGGGTTGGTCTGCCAACTTCTGGTTCATGGCCGGTTATGCGGCCCTGGTGGGGGGATGGCTGATGTGGCGCATGCCGGAGACCCGCCCCGATGAGACCCGCAGTGAGGGCACCCTGATCAGCTGGGCTCGTTACAGTCCGGTACTGCGCTCTCCCAGCTTCTTGTTCAATGCCAGCCTCTGCATGTTGGCGATGGCGGTGATCCTGGCCTATGTCACCGCGGCGCCTGTGCAGTTGATGGTCAAGCTGGGGCTGGACATGGATGGCTTCAGCCGCTGGTTTGCCGCCAATGCGGTGCTCAATATCGCGACCTGTTTCCTGGCACCCCGCTTCATCGCCTGGGTCGGGGCCAGACGTACCCTGCGCCTGGGGCTGCTGGTGATCTGCCTGTCTGCACTGGTGCTGACCCTAGTGCAAGATGTCCAGCATCCTCTGGCCATGATGGGGCCGGTCTTCCTCTCCAGCATCGGCTTTGCCATGGTGTTGGGGGCCGCCGCCGGCATGGCATTGGCTCCCTTTGGTCACTGTGCTGGCACGGCCGCCGCCTTGCTTGGGCTCTTCCAGATGAGCGGAGCGGGTGCCCTGGTAGGTATCACAGGGGCGCTGGTTGCGGATCCCCTCAACCAGCTGGCGTTGCACATGTGGTTATTGTTGCCGCCTCTGCTGATGCTGCTGACCCGGCGTGGGCGTAGCCTCTGCGCCAGTGCCTGAGTGTGATGGTGGTGATGTGCAAGACGGGGGCTCAGGCCCCCGTTTGCATAGCGGGTCCTCAAGGCGGATTTAGCCGCCACCCTGTCAGAAGCTGTCCGATCTCCAGACTCCACATGATGGGGCGAATGGTAGCGAGAGAGAGGAGCCGGACGACCTGAATGTGCATTAATCATTCACAAAATCGTTTTTTGTTGATGTTTTGTATCAAATAATCAAGGTTGTTTAGGTTTTTTCATCCAATGGGTGAGAAAATATCATTGTGATACTCGTTTCCATTAACCAGCGTTAGGGTTATATTTCGCGCGTCTCTTGGCTCCCTTATTCATCTCTGTACGAAGGGGGGCAAAGTGCTCTGTGATGGCAACGCTGCCATCTCTCCATTTTTTGAGGGTATGCACATGAACAAAGTACTGGTAGCCGGTATCCTGGGTCTGATGTTGACCGCCTGTGGTCAGAAAGAAGAAGCTGCTCCTGCTCCTGCTCCTGCCGCTGACGTTGCTGCCACCGTAGAAAAAGCCGCCAGCGAAGCTAGCGCCACTGTTGAGCAAGCCGCTGACAAAGCCGGTGAAGTGACCAAGCAAGCTGCTGCCGATGCAGGCGCTGCCGTAGAAAAGGCCGCCGACAAGGTTGAAGCCGCCGTGAGCGATGCCAAAGCCAACTAAGCGTGCTTTGATTGAAGAGACGGGCCCGGGGATCATCCCCGGGCCCGTTTTTATTGCGGTTATCTGTGCGGGCATCGGGCTTAGCGCGGCGCCCAGGCCGGATTAAGCAGGGCGGTCAGCACATGATCCTCCCAGCGGCCGTTGATCATCAGGTAGTCGCGGGCATACCCCTCTCGCTCGAAGCCAAGTCGAGCCAGCAGGGCGGCGCTGCGCAGGTTGGCGGGCATGTGACTGGCCATGATGCGATGCAGCCCCAGCTCGCCGAACAGATAATCTATCCCCCCTTGCACCACTTCCTGCATCAGCCCCTGACCCTGATGGGCCTCATCCACCGAGTAGCCAAGATGGCAGGCCTGAAACATGCCTTGCACTATGTGGGTGAAGTTGCAGGTGGCGATGACCCGCTCACCACTGGCATCGAGTGCCACCAGGTTGACCGCCTGGCCTGCGAAGAACTGGCCGTAACTCTCTCGCAGCCGGGCAAACCAGCAACCCAGGGTATAGAAGTCAGGATCCCGTTTGGGCTCCCAGGGGGCCAGGTGCAGGCGATTTCGTTGATGGTAATCGAGCATCAGATCTGCCCGCTCCGGCGGCAATATGGTGAGCCGGGTACGAGGCGTCTCAAGATGAGGCAGCGCCATTACAGTTCCCTCTGCTGTAGCCATTCATCCCGCAACAGGCCGTAGAGGGCGTGATCCACGACCCTGTCCCCCAACCGCTCGGCCCGGCGCACTATTCCCTCCAGGCGCATGCCGAGTCGCTCGCACACCGCCCGGCTGGCTTCATTGTCGAGGGCGGCGCTGATCTCTGCCTTCTCCATGCCCATCTCCTCGAAGGCATGATGAATGAGGGCCTGACAGGCGCGGCCTATGATGCCGTTGCCCTGCCAGCGCTCCGCCAGCCAATAGCCCAGGGTGACCTTGCCCAGGCTCTGATCGATCCGGTTGTAACCAATGACACCGACCAGCTCCCCCTGATACTCGATAGCCGTGGTGAGCGAGTCGCCACGGGCGAAGCCTTCGATGGCATGGCGGATGAAGGTGGCCGTGTCATCGCGGCGCTGGATGAACGGCACCCAGGGCAACCATTGGGAGAGGTACTCCCGGTTCTGCTGACAGAGCCCATAGAGCTCGGTCGCCATGTCGGGTTGCAAGAAAGTCAGTGCCAGTTCGTCATCCAGTTGCCAGGTGAACATAGGGTCGTCCCTCGGTGCGTCTCTGCCGTGCGTTATGGTGCCTGCCAATGTAGCCAATTGGCCTACAGAGTGCCATGGCGAGCGTGCCCTTACCCCTTGAGGATCTCTCGCCGCCAAAGATGGGGGGGCAAGGGAGACATATCGGTCATTCTCTGGCAGGAAATGCTGTCTGCCCTCGCTCTTGCTGCCATTTTCTGGCCCTTCAGCAGATCCTGCTGCTCCTTTGTGCTGCGCTGTCAGTTTTGACAGGGCGCAATCTGCGACCGTCCCGCTAGCTTGGAGGCGCCGGGAGTGGCCCGGGATATCATCGACCTAAGGAAAGAAGAGATGAACAGAGTCTATTTGGCCGTTGCGCTGGCCTGTTGGGGTGGCGTCGCCCTGGCTGCCGATCAAGTCACCGTTGAGCAGGTTGCCGGTATGCAGGGCGCGCCGAGTGGCGCGGCGGGGGTGAGCGCACTGGCGGGTGAGGGGGAGTATCGTCAGGTCCGTGCCGTCACCCTGCCCAATGGTCAGCAACGGGTCCGCTATGAGCAGACCTGGCACGGCATCCCTGTCTGGGGTCAGGTGCTGGTGGCCGAGCAATCCCTCGGTGGCCAGATCAGCAAGCTGTCTGGTCAGATGCTTCGCCAGATCGATAACGATGTGGCGAGCCCGGCGGCGACACTCAGCCCGGCAGACGCGGCGGCCAAGGCGCGCGATGGCGCCAAGGGTAACAGTGAGCGGGTCAAGCTGTTCGTGGTGCAGGATGAGGCCGGGCAGGCCCGCCTGGTCTATCTGGTCTCCTGGCTGGCGGCGAGCGAGACACCGAGCCGTCCCTTCGTGATGGTCGATGCCCACACTGGCGCCGAATTCAAGCGCTGGGAGGGGATCAACCATCAGAACGCCAGTGGTCCGGGCGGCAACGCCAAGACCGGCAAGTACTTCTACGGCGCCGATTTCGGCCCTCTGATCGTCGATGCCAACTGCCGCATGAGCAGCACCAATGTCGATACCATCAACATGAATCACGCCACCTCGGGGGGCAGTGTGCATCAGTTCAGCTGCCCGGAAAACAGGGTCAAGGAGATCAACGGCGCCTTCTCCCCCCTCAATGATGCCCACTACTTCGGCAACGTGGTGTTCGACATGTACCGCAATTGGTACAACACGGCGCCGCTCAGCTTCAAGCTGAAGATGCGGGTTCACTATAGCCGCAACTATGAAAACGCCTTCTGGGACGGCAGCCAGATGACCTTTGGTGATGGTGCCACCACCTTCTACCCCCTGGTCAGCCTGGATGTGGCCGCTCACGAGGTGAGCCACGGCTTTACCGAACAGAACTCGGGACTGGTCTATGCCAACCAGTCCGGCGGCATCAACGAGGCTTTCTCCGACATGGCGGGGGAGGCGGCCGAGCACTTCATGAAGGGCAGCAACGACTGGCTGGTGGGCGCGCAAATCTTCAAGGGTAACGGCTCCCTGCGCTACTTCGAGGATCCGACCCGGGATGGCAGCTCCATAGGTCACGCCAGTGACTATCGCAGCGGCATGGATGTGCACCACAGCTCCGGGGTCTACAACCGCGCCTTCTACCTGCTGGCGACCAGCAATGGCTGGAACACCCGCAAGGCGTTTGAGGTGTTCGTGCTGGCCAACCGCCTCTATTGGGGGCCCAACACCGATTACGATCAGGGCGCCTGTGGCGTGACCAAGGCGGCGACCGATCTGGGTTACAACCTGACCGACATCAGTCGTGCCTTCCAGACGGTCGGCGTCAATGCCAGCTGTGGTGGTACGCCACCCTCAGGGGGCAATGTGCTGCAAAACGGCGTGGCCCTGACCGGTTTGACGGGGGCTCAGGGGGGCAAACTCAACTACACCATCGAGGTCCCGGCCGGCAAGAGCACGCTGGTGGTCGCCAGCAGTGGTGGCAGCGGGGATGCGGATCTCTATGTGAAGTTTGGTACTGTGCCGACCAGTACCAGCTATGATTGCCGTCCCTACCAGAGCGGCAACACCGAGACCTGTACCCTCAATGCGCCCAAGGCGGGAACCTGGCATGTGCAGTTGAGCGGCTTCAGTGCCTTCTCCGGGGTGAGCCTCAAGGCAAGTTATTGATAGAGTGACATTTTATTTCTGATAAATAGCAAGACCACCTCTTCATGAGGTGGTTTTTTATCTCAGCTGTCGAGACGACAAGGATGAGCGGCCGATTGCCGGGCTATTTACCCGCCCAGTGGCTGGCGAGCATGCGGGCGGCCTCGATCACTCTCTCCTTTTCCCGGTTGGGGCGCTTGCCGCTGCGCCAGGCCATCATCACATCCCAGTGATCCGGCGGCAGATCCGTCACATCGAGCTGCACCAGGCGGCCAAATTCCAGATCCCGCGCGATGGCCAGCGCCGGCATCAGGGTGATGAAGCCGTGCTCTAGCGCGAGCTCACGGGCCGCGCTGGCTGGCTGGATGGCGTGTAGCGGGCGGTTTACCTGGCGCAGCAGCCGCAGCTGGATCAGCAGCTCGTCGCACCCCGTGCCCCACTGCTGGGGGGCGAGCCGCTCGTTGGCAATGTCTTGCAGGGTCAGCCCCTGGCGTCCCGCCAGGGGATGGGTGGCACAGGCCACCGCGATGATGGGGGAGCGGTAGAGCAGTTCGAGCTGAATACCGGCGATGGCGGGGCACTTGAGGATGAAGCCCACATCCGTCTCTCCGGTCAGCAGCTCCTGCATGATGATACCGGAGTGATCCGTGCTGCAGCGGATCTCGAAGCTCTCATCCACCAACTCCAGCAGCAGGGGACCGAATACCACTGTGGTGAGGGAGGGGAGGCAGGAGAGCCGAATGCGTGGCAGCAGGGGAGTGCCCTGCAAGGCGAGCTGGCCGGCCTCCAGGGCATTGAGGGCGGTGCTGACCGCGGGCAGAAACTGCTCGCAGGCGGCGGTGGGGGTGGCGCCGCGGCGGTGGCGGCGAAACAGCGACTGGCCGAGGGCGTGTTCCAGTACGGCGATGCGCTGACTCACCATGGGTTGTGACCAGCCCCGCACCGCGGCCGCCTTGCTGAAGCTGCCCCGGTTGACCACATCGAGCAGCAGTTGCAGATCATCGAGCGTCATAGCCATAAAAAATCCCGATATGAAATATAGCCAGTTGTCGGCTACCACTATATCTGGTGCCCTCGCAGAATAGCAGCATCAATTGGAGTCTGAGGTGGTTATGGTAGAGCGGGCGCGGCGGCGGGGACGCTGGTTTTTGGCATTGGATTCTCTGCTGGTGATCCTGGGATTCTTCGTGGTGATGCCCATGATAAGCCTGAGATTTGTCGATCAGCTTGGCTGGGCGGCGGGGGTGGTGGGTCTGGCGCTGGGTCTGCGTCAGCTGACCCAGCAGGGGTTGGGGATCTTTGGCGGTTCTCTGGCTGACCGCTTTGGTGCCAGGCCGCTGATCGTCGGCGGCATGCTGCTGCGGGCGGTGGGTTTTGCCAGCCTGGCCTATGCCGAGAGCGGTCTGGCGCTTATTGTCTCCTGCATCATCTCGGGTCTGGGCGGTTGCCTGTTCGATCCTCCGAGAGCGGCCCTGGTCATCAAGTTCACCCGGCCCCATCAGCGCGGACGCTACATCTCGCTGCTGATGATGTTGGAGAGTGCCGGTGCCGTGCTCGGCGCCCTGCTCGGCAGCTGGCTGCTCAATTTCGATTTCGAATATGTCTGCCTGCTAGGGGCTTGTCTGTTCGTCACTGCCGCCCTGTGCAACTGGCTCATTCTGCCCGCCTACAAGATCTCCTTGCGACCAACCCCCATCAAGACAGGACTGGGCCGGGTGCTGGCGGACAAGGCATTTTGCCGGGTGGTGCTGATCCTGAGCGGCTACTACGCGCTCTGGGTGCAGGTGATGCTGATCTTTCCCATTCTGGTCAAGCAGATGGCGGGCAGCAGCACGGCGGTGGGCTGGATGTATAGCCTGGAGGCGGCGCTGTCGCTCGCCCTGCTCTATCCCCTGGCGCGCTACGGCGAGCGTCACTTCCGGCTGGAGACCCGGCTGCTGGCGGGCATGTTGCTGATGACCGCAGGCATAGGGCTGGTGGCGTTTGCCACCAGCCTGGAGGCGATTTTTGCGCTGCTGGCCTGTTTCTATCTCGGCATCATCATCGTGGAGCCGGCCCGGGAGACCTTGATGACCCGGTTGGCCCACCCGAGTGCGCGGGGCAGCTACATGGGCTTTAGTCGGCTAGGGTTGGCGTTGGGCGGCATGAGTGGTTACGTGGGAGGCGGCGCTTTGCATGACTATGCCAGCGCCCAGGGGCAGCCCTGGTTGCCCTGGCTGGTGCTGGGCAGCGTCGGCGTGGTGACCCTGCTGCTGCTCAGCCACTGTTTTGCCCGTCGTCCCGAACTGGCGCAACTGCGCGCTTGAGTCCGATATAAAAAAACCGGCCGCTGATGCGGCCGGTTTGGTATCGAGAGCTGGCTTGACGCCAAATCCGGACTTAGAAGTTGTACTGCAGTGCGACACCAACGACGTCGTCAGAGACTTGGCCCAGGCTGCTGTAGCCATCGGTACCATCTTCGTCGAGCAGGTTGATCTTGTAGTCAACATAGGCGTTGAAGTTGTCGGTGAAGTTGTACCAGGCACCCACACTGACGTACTCGGTCAGGGTGTCATCGATGTTGGCACCGCTGCGGTCATCCTTCACGTCGGTACGCAGGTAGGCGACGGACGGCTTGAATTTCGGGGTGACGCTGTACTGGGCAACGGCTTCATAACCGTCACTCTTCTCGGCATAGCCGCTCTGGCCATTCTTGCTGACGAAGATGTGATCCTGGCCATGAGCATAGGTGGCTGCCAGGTAGAGGTTACCGGCACTGTACTTGATACCGGCGCCATACAGCTGGGCATCGTCATCCCCACCGAAGGAGGCCAGCTCTTTCTGGTCGCCAGTCTTGGTGGCCATGTTGTAGACGGCGCCCAGGGAGATACCCATGTCGAAGTCATAGTTGGCGGACAGGGCATAACCCTCGTCGGAACCCTTCATCCACTTGCTGTCCTTGTCATTCCAAGGCTCGTTCTTGCCAGTGAACTGGGCACCCAGGGTCATGCCCTGATAGGTATAGATGTACTGGGCCAGACCGTTGTTACGACCGGTACCGAACACGTCAGTGTTTTTACCCAGGCCGTCACCACCCCATTCCGGCAGCACGTCGGTATAGTTGTTGACCGCTTTGGTGAACAGACCATCCTGACGGCCGTAGCTGAAGGCGCCGAAGCGATCGTTCTGGATACCCACGTAGCCGTAACGCAGCTCGTCGTTGTCAGAACCTGAGGTCGGCAGGTTGTATTCGGCGAAGGCGAAGGCTTTGGTTTCGTCATCGATGCGAGTCTCACCGGCGACGTGCAGACGCAGGTAGCTCTGATCGCCTTCCAGCTCGTCACTGCTGGTACCGTAGTACAGGCCTTGAACGCGACCACCGATATCCAGCTTGGTGCCGTCTTGATCATACAGGGGGGCAGCCTGGGCGGTACCGGCCAGCATCAGGCTGGAAACAGCCATGGTCAATGCAGTCTTTTTCATTGTCTATTCCTCTGGGGTAAGTACTCTCCAGGGCCCTCTAGGATCCTGAATGATCGGTATTTTTCCGATATGGCAATTCTATGGGGGGCAAGCTTGACTGGAGCTGAAGCCGGAATCTTTTTGCATATTAAGTCATCATTTTTGTGACGCACAACGACAAAAAAGCGACCCGGAGGTCGCTCTTGATTAAAGGGGGTGAGGCTATCAGAGCATCAGGCCACCGAAGAAGAAGCCCAGGGTCACGGCCATGGCGATAGTGGCCACACCCGGGATGAAGAAGGGGTGGTTGAACACCGCCTTGCCAATGCGGGTCGAACCTGTGTCATCCATCTCCACCGCGGCGAGCAGGGTCGGGTAGGTGGGCAGCACAAACAGGGCGCTCACGGCGGCAAAGGAGGCGATGGCGGTCAGCGGGCTGACGCCCAGCGCCAGGGCGGCAGGCATCAGTGCCTTGGTGGTGGCACCCTGGGAGTAGAGCAGCATGGAGGAGAAGAACAGCACCACGGCCAGCAGCCAGCTATAGCTGTTGAGCAGATCGCCCGCCACGAGCTGGATAGTGTCCATGTTGCCTTTCACGAAGACGTTACCCAACCAGGCGACACCCAGTACGCAGATGCAGGCCGACATACCGGATTTGAAGGTCGGCATGTTGGTGACCTGAGTCGCGTCCAGCTTGCAGACCAGGGTCATGATGGTGGCGGCGGCGAGCATGATGCCCATGATGGCGCCATCACGGGGGATGGGCGGATGGGCAATCAAGCCTACATTGCTCGAAATGGCCGTGGCATAGGCCATGACGGCGACGATGGCGGCGACGAAGATGCCGACCGAGAGTTTGGCATAGGGTTTGAGCTCGACCTGGCTGGTGCCGCGCAGCTTGATCAGACCCTTGGCCTTGCGCTCCAGATAGACTTCATCTTGATCCAGCGGCTTGCCCATCATGTTGGCGACGAAGGCGCCGACCATGCAGGCGAGGAAGCTGGACGGAATGCAGATGGCCAGCAGGGTCAAGTAATCGACACCAAAAGGCTCCAACATCCCGGAGAAGGCGACCACGGCTGCCGAAATGGGCGAGGCGGTGATGGCGATCTGGGAGGCGATAACCGCGATGGAGAGCGGACGGGAGGGGCGAATGCCTTGCTCCTTGGCCACCTCGGCGATGACCGGCAAGGTGGAGAAGGCAGTGTGGCCTGTCCCGGCCAGCATGGTCATCAGGTAGGTGACGACTGGGGCGGCGAAGGTGATGTGCTTGGGATTCTTGCGCAGCGCCTTCTCGGCCAGAGAGACCAGATAATCCATGCCGCCAGCCAGTTGCATACAGGCGATGGCACAGATCACGGACGCGATGATCATGATCACGTCCCAGGGAATATAACTGACCAGCTGATCGCTTGGGATCTCCATGCCCAGACCCCAGGTCAATACCAGCACCCCCAGGCCACCGGCGAAGCCGATGCCGATGCTGCCTATCCGGGCTCCCAGATAGATAGCGGCGAGTACGACGGCTAACTCGATTCCAATCATAGTGAACACTCCATTATTTTTAGTTTTTAAGAATCGTTCTGGCACAAAGCCATTTCCCGATGGGCTGGCGGCAAGCAAGCGGGTCGGGAAATGGCTTTAAGGGCCGGGAGTGATCCCGGCCCTGGCTCGCTTATACGGCGGCGCTGCGCGCGAAGCGCTTGGCCTTGTATTGCGGGTTCATCAGGTTTTCGATAGAGAGGATCTCGTCGAGCTGTTCTGCGGTCAGCAGACCGCGCTCCAGTACGACTTCACGGACGTTCTTGCCGGTTTGGGCGCAGATCTTGCCGACAATGTCCCCCTCGTGGTGACCGATGAAGGGGTTGAGGTAGGTCACGATGCCGATGGAGTTGAGCACATGGTTCATGCAGATCTCCGGGTTGGCGGTGATCCCTTCCACACACTTCTCGCGCAGGGAGATACAAGCATTCTTCATCAGGCTCAAGGATTCGAACATGGCCTGACCTATCACGGGCTCCATCACGTTCAGCTGCAGCTGACCGGCTTCTGAGGCGAAGGTGATAGTGATGTCGTTGCCAAACACCTTGAAGCACGCCTGGTTGACCACTTCCGGGATGACCGGGTTGACCTTGGCTGGCATGATGGAGGAGCCCGCCTGCATCTCCGGCAGGTTGATCTCTTTGAGGGCGGTGCGTGGGCCGGAAGAGAGCAAGCGCAGATCGTTACAGATCTTGGAGAGCTTCATGGCCAGGCGTTTGATGGCGCTGTGCAGCATCACATAGGCGCCGCAATCCGAGGTGGCTTCGATCAGATCTTCTGCCGGCACATAGGCGCGACCGGTGATCTCGGCCAGACGCTGGATGGCCAGGGCAGAATACTCGGGCGGGGTGTTCAGGCCGGTACCGATGGCGGTGGCGCCCAGGTTCACTTCCAGCAGCAGCTCCTGGCAACGCTTGATGGACTTGATCTCTTCACGCAGGGTCACGGCAAAGGCGTGGAACTCCTGACCCAGGGTCATGGGCACCGCATCTTGCAACTGGGTGCGTCCCATCTTGAGCACAGAGCTGAACTCCTTGGCCTTGGCGTCGAAGGCGGTGATCAGATCGTCCAGGGCATCCAGGGTGGTGTCGGTGCTGTTGACCACGGCGACGCGGAAACCGGTCGGGTAGGCATCATTGGTGGATTGGCACTTGTTGACGTGGTCGTTGGGGTTGATGACGTCGTAGCGACCCTTCTCCAGCCCCATGATCTCCAGGGCTATGTTGGCCAGTACTTCGTTGGTATTCATGTTGACCGAGGTACCGGCGCCGCCTTGGTAGACATCGACAGGGAACTGATCGAAACACTTGCCGGTGTTGAGCATCAGATCGCAGGCTTCGACGATCTTGTCGGCAATTTCGGGGGGCATGGTGCCCAGTTCGCCGTTGGCCAGGGCCGCTGCCTTCTTGGTCAGCACCATGCCACGGACAAACTCAGGGACATCAGAAATTTTCTGAGTGCTCAGCTTGAAGTTCTCGACCGCCCGCAGGGTGTGGACGCCGTAATAGAGCTCGTTGGAAACTTCTTTGGTGCCCAGCAGATCTTCTTCAATGCGGACGTTTATGATGTCGCTCATTGTAATGCCTCAGAAATCAAATAAATGGAAATGATCCTCACCGAGTGGTCGCGAGTTCCTTGCGCACAGCTCATCCTGAAGCACCACACATCGAGTGGGGCGGTAGGGAATAATTCCCCGTTAACTGTCAGGGATCTTACCTCAATGGGGGTGCCCCATGTTAGATGTAGATCACTAAATTTGAGGGATTCCCAAATTTTTTGCGACGATTAAACATATGTTGCAAATGACCCAATTACTGTGACAGAACAAGGGACTCACGCCCAGTCATCTCAGGGAAAATATTCCCTAAAATCACGGCTGGATCGCGCTTTGCCTTGAAAAAGCCGATAGCTCCCCCATCTAGTAGAGAAGAATGCCGCCTCCTGCCCTGGCCGGATGGAGAGGCGAGCGCCAGTCAGACTGGCCACCACATCAAGCCGTACTGAGGTCAATATGGGTAAGTTATTTTTGTTATTTGTCGGCCTGTCTCTGCTCGAACTGACCGTCATGATCCAGGTGGGTACCGTCATCGGTGCTCTGCCAACCGTGATCCTCATCGTGCTGACGGCCATGCTGGGCAGTTCGCTGGTGCGTCGCCAGGGGCTCAAGACCCTGATGGAAGCCCAACAGCGGATGCAGGTCGGCGAGATGCCGGCTCGTGAGCTGATGGGGGGCATGATGCTGGCCCTGGCTGGTCTGCTGTTGATCGTCCCGGGTTTTGTCACCGACCTGCTGGGTCTGTTGCTGCTGCTTCCGCCGCTGCGCAGCCGTCTGGCCGACAGACTGGTCAAGGGGGTCAGGGTGCAAGGGGCCATGGGAGGCTTCCAGTCTCAGGGGCCTTACTCCCCATCGTCCCCGCTGCGCGATGAGTCCAGCACCATCATAGAGGGTGAGTTCGAGCGCAAGGACAAGGAGTAATCTCAGCGGCCACGTCGGTCGGCGCCAGCAGTGGCGAAGAGAGAAACCTGAAGGGGCCGCAGCAAGCGGCCCTTTTGTTGCCTGCTACCCGGCCTCTGAGGGGGGCTGCTGCGGGTTGATGGGGAGAAGGCGGCGCCGCTGCTCAGGGACGCCCTTGATGGCAGAGTTGTTCGAAGCGATGGCGGGCATAGAGCCAGGCCAGGCTGCCCGCCGCCAGATTGGCGATGAGTATCCCCAGATAGATGCCCTCTTCCCCGCCCAGCCTGGCGCCGATCCAGGCCCCGGGCAGCAAGAAGCCAAACAGTCGCAGGCCATTGAACAGAAATGAGATGCTGGAGGCGCGCACCCCGTTCAATGCCGAGGCCAACAGCATCACCATTCCCTGAAAACCATAACCGATGGGTACCAGGTGCAGGTAGAGCACGATCAGGCGGCTCACCTGGGGATGGTCGCTGAACAGGCTGGCAATCAGCGGGGCCAGCAGCCAGGTCACCCCATAGATGGCGAGCTGAAACAGCAAGGCAAAACGCATGCAGAGCTGCAAGGCCGCCCTGGCCCGTGCCGGATTGCCTGCCCCGCAGTTCTGGGAAACAAAGGGGGCCAGCACCGAGGAGAGCGCCATCATGACGATGAGCAGCAGTGCCTCAACCCGGGACGCGGCCCCGTAGGCGGCGACCACCTCGGTACCAAGGCCTGCGAAGATGACCATCAGCATGGCGTTGGCCAAGGGGTTGAGCATATTGGTGAAGGAGGCGGGCACGGCCACATGCAACAGGGCGCGCCAATGGGCCAGCAGGCGCTGGCGTGGGGAGAGCCGCCAACGTAGCAGCCCCTCCCTGTGGCGCAATATATAGAGGCTGACCAGCATGGCCATCAACCAGGAGACGGAGGTGGCGATGGCGGCGCCACTGATACCCCACTCGGGAAAGGGACCTATGCCGAAGATGAGCAAGGGATCCAGCACGCCATTGACCAGCCCGGCGACCGCCATCACCAGACTCGGCGTCTTGGTGTCCCCGGTGGCGCGGATGGCGGCATTGCCGACCATGGGCAGCACCAGCATGGGCACCGTCAGATACCAGATCAGCATGTAGTCGTGGATGAGGGCGATCAGGGCCTCGCTTGCCCCCAGCAGACGAAACAGCGGGTCTATGGTGAGGGCGCCCAGCAGGGAGAGCAGGGTGACCAGCAGCACCGCGAGAAACAGGCTGTCGGTGACCAGGTGAGCGGCCTCTTCATGCTTGCCCTGACCCAGGGTGTGGCCAATCACGGCCGAGAGCCCGGCCCCGAGTCCCATGGCGAGCGAGGTGACCACGAAGGTCACCGGGAAGGTAAAGCTGATGGCGGCCAGCGCCTGGGTGCCCAGCATGCCGATGAAGAAGGTATCGACCAGATTGAATGCCAGTATGGCGATGATGCCGAGGATCATGGGCCCTGTCATGCGCAGCAATACGGCGGGCATGGGGGCGGTCAGCATGGGATTGGGTCGGGTCAAGGGCAAGTCTCTTCACGGCTGGAAACTGATCTCTGGTTTGCCGAAAGACAAACTCGGAACCATGGCGGGCATGGCGATCCATCAAAGATATTCATGGTACGTGAAAAACTTTTTTTTGTATCCGCCCTTGAAGGGGAGAGATAAGTGCCCCACATCTGGGTCATATGCAATTTGGCCAGGAATGGCCATTCCTCAAGTAACAAAGTGACTCATTTTGGGAGAGTTATCGATGAAAATTCGTCCACTGCACGACCGCGTCATCATTAAGCGCATCGAAGCTGAAGCTAAATCCGCTGGCGGTATCGTCCTGACTGGTACTGCGGCTCAGAAGTCCACCCGTGGTGAGGTTCTGGCCGTGGGGACTGGTCGAATTCTGGATAATGGCGAAGTGAAGGCGCTCGCTGTCAAGGTCGGCGACAAGGTGATCTTCAACGAAGGTTACGGCGTCAAGAGCGAGAAGCTGGATGGTCAGGAAGTGTTGATCCTGTCCGAGACCGACATCCTGGCGATCGTCGAAGCGTAATTTTTCCTTCCCCCGAATTGACTAAAGGATTCAAGAATCATGGCAGCTAAAGACGTTAAATTTGGCAACGAAGCCCGCATCAAAATGCTGGAAGGCGTCAACATCCTGGCCGACGCCGTCAAAGTGACCCTGGGCCCGAAAGGCCGCAACGTGGTGCTGGACAAGTCCTTCGGCGCCCCGACCATCACCAAGGATGGCGTCTCCGTTGCGCGCGAAATCGAGCTGGAAGACAAATTCCAGAACATGGGCGCCCAGATGGTCAAGGAAGTCGCTTCCAAGGCCAACGACGCCGCCGGTGACGGTACCACTACCGCCACCGTACTGGCGCAAGCCATCGTCAACGAAGGCCTGAAAGCCGTCGCCGCAGGCATGAACCCGATGGATCTGAAGCGTGGTATCGACAAAGCCGTCGTGGCGGCCGTTGCCGAGCTGCAGTCCCTGTCCCAGCCTTGCGCCGACAGCAATGCCATCGCTCAGGTGGGTACCATCTCCGCCAACTCCGACGAGAAAGTGGGTGCACTGATCGCCGAAGCCATGGACAAGGTCGGCCGTGATGGCGTCATCACCGTTGAAGACGGTCAGGGCCTGGAAGACGAGCTGGCAGTGGTTGAAGGCATGCAGTTCGACCGCGGTTACCTCTCCCCTTACTTCGTCAACAAGCCGGAAACTGGCGCCGTCGAGCTGGACGATCCCTTCATCCTGCTGGTCGACAAGAAAGTCTCCAACATCCGCGAAATGCTGCCGGTGCTGGAAGGCGTTGCCAAAGCGGGCAAACCGCTACTGATCGTTGCCGAAGACGTAGAGGGCGAAGCCCTGGCGACCCTGGTGGTCAACACCATGCGCGGTATCGTGAAAGTGGCTGCCGTCAAGGCGCCGGGCTTCGGTGACCGTCGCAAGGCCATGCTGCAAGATATCGCCATCCTGACCGGCGGTACTGTCATCTCCGAAGAGGTGGGCATGGAGCTGGAAAAAGCGACCCTGGAAGACCTGGGCCGTGCCAAGCGCATCGTCATCACCAAAGAGAACACCACCATCATCGACGGTGTGGGTGATGCAACCTTGATCGAGAGCCGTGTTGCTCAGATCCGTCAGCAGATCGAAGAGACCTCTTCCGATTACGACCGTGAGAAGCTGCAAGAGCGCGTAGCCAAATTGGCTGGCGGCGTTGCCGTTATCAAAGTCGGTGCTGCCACCGAAGTTGAGATGAAAGAGAAGAAAGCCCGGGTTGACGACGCCCTGCACGCCACTCGCGCTGCGGTAGAAGAGGGCGTGGTTGCCGGTGGTGGTGTGGCGCTGGTGCGCGTCGCGGCCAAACTGGCTGGTCTGCGTGGTGACAACGAAGATCAGAACGTGGGTATCAAGGTTGCACTGCGCGCCATGGAAGCCCCGCTGCGTCAGATCGTCATCAACGCCGGTGAAGAAGCCTCCGTCATTGCCAACGCCGTGAAGAATGGTGAAGGCAACTTCGGCTACAACGCCTACACCGAGCAGTACGGTGACATGCTGGCCATGGGCATCCTGGATCCGACCAAGGTGACTCGCTCTGCCCTGCAGTTTGCCTCCTCCATCGCCGGTCTGATGATCACCACTGAGTGCATGATCACCGACCTGCCGAAGAAAGATGGCCCGGCCATGCCTGATATGGGTGGCATGGGTGGCATGGGCGGCATGATGTAATCTCGCTCTCGTCATTAAACGGCTCGCATTGGCGGGCCGTTTTTTTTAAGGCGGCTAAACTGGAAGTATTGATAATAAAATCATTGGTGTATCTATGATCAAAATTGGCTTTATCCCCCTTCTCTTCTGCCTCGCGGGCCCGGCCCTGGCCTTGGAGGCGCCACAAGGCCCCGTGATATTGACCGTCTCCGGCAATGTGGATGCCGAAGGGGCGCAAGCTGGCAAGGTGGAGCTGGACCTCGCACTCATTCAGTCCCTGCCACAACACGAAATAGTCACCAGCAATCCCTGGGTCGACAAGCCTCATCACTACAAGGGCCCCAAGGTGGCCGATCTGCTCGCAGCACTTGATGCCAAGGGCAAGACCATCACCCTGACCGCCCTCAACAGTTTTCAGATCAAGGTGGACTGGGAGAAGGTAAAGCAATATGACCCCATTCTGGCCTGGCAGGACGATGGCATCACCATGCGGGTACGTGACAAGGGGCCCCTTTGGTTTATCCTACCCTTGGATCAATATCCGGAACTCAAGCAGTCTGCCTACACCGACATGATGATCTGGCAATTGAGCGCCCTCGATATTCAGAACTGACAAGGTGGGAGTCCGGGTGAAAAGAAAGAGTTGGCCACTGTTGCTCATTCTCTATATTTCCATCCTCTCATTCACGGGGAGCACCCTCTATTGCCTGGTGCAGATCCAGAATGCGACCCGGGTCATGGAGAAGTATACCTACGACGTCTCCTGGGCCCTGATGCAGTTGCAGCTGGAGTTGGGGCGTTTCCTCAACTCGGTCGAGCTCTACCACTATGGCGGTATAGACCACGACACCCTGATGCTGCGTTATGACATCTTGTGGAGCCGCACCCCGGTATTGTTGAGTGGGCAGCTGCGCGAGAGCCTGCATGACAAGCAGAAAGCCTTGCGCCTGGTACAACTCATCGAGAGTACGATCCGCGAACTCGAACCCCGCATTTCGGCCCTCAAGGCAGGTAATGGCGACTATCAGCAGATCATGATGCGGTTATCACCCCTGCAAGAACCGCTCTCTTATTCCCTCGCCTCCGTGATGCAACAGAACATCAAGGTATACACCAGTAACGACCAGCGTTTCGGTACCTTGCGCAACTCTCTGCTGCTCATGGTCAGCGGCTTGCTGGTATCGGTGATCATGCTCAGCGTGTTGCTGATCCGTGAGGGGCGGCGCCACTATCGGGAAGCTCGCTTCGACCCGCTCACTGGCCTCTCCAATCGCCTCGCCCTGCTGGAACAGATGGAGGAGTGCGTTACCCGGGAACAGCCCTTTGGCCTGGTGCTGATCGATATCAACGAGTTTCGCGACATCAACAGCAAGTTTGGCTACAACATTGGCGATCTTCTGCTGCAAGAGTTGGCCCGGCGTCTCGATACGCTCTGTAATGACAGTGAATGGGCTGCCCGTCTGGTGGGGGATCAATTCGCCATCATCCAGAAGGACAGCAGCGATCTCAAGCAGGTGCGAGAGCTGGTCGCCCGCGTGCTGTATGCCGTCAAGCAGGATATCCCCCTGGATCACTATCCATTTAGGCTGGAGGTGGGGATAGGCATCGCCTTCTACCCCATGGATAGCGAGGAGACTCAGGATCTGCTGAGCCGGGCCGAGCAGGCGCTGTTCCACAGCCGCAAGACCCATGTGCCCTATGTCATCTACGACAAATCACTGCAAAATGAGACGGCGCGGCGTAAACACCTTGCCTCCGACATGGTGGTGGCGCTCGAACGCAATGCCCTCGAGCTTTATTATCAGCCCATCATCAATCTGGAGACCGGGCGCTGTGAAGCCGTTGAGGCCCTGCTGCGCTGGCGTCACCCGGAACTTGGTTTCATCCCGCCCAACGAGTTGATCCAGGTTGCCGAAGAGTTCCAGCTGTCTGAAAAATTGGGGGGCTGGGTGCTCAATACCGCGTGCGCCCAGCTTTACCAATGGCAGCAACTGGGTCTTCTTGACCTGCAGATGTGTGTCAATATCTCCCCCGGAATGTATCAACGCAGCCTGCTCAAGCTGGTCGCCAAGGCCCTGATGGAACATCGTATTTCTGCCGCTCACCTGGTACTGGAAGTGACGGAAGACACCACAATGCGCGAGGTGAAAAACTCGCTGCAACTGATGCAGGATCTGAGTCAGCAAGGGGTGCAGCTGGCGCTGGATGATTTTGGGACAGGCTACTCCTCCCTCAGTTACCTGCAGAAGCTGCCAGTGAACAAGGTGAAGATCGACCGATCCTTCATCCAGGGGATAGACAGCTCCACCGAGGCTTCGGAGCTGGTTGCCAATATTTGTCGACTCGGTTCCATGCTTGGCAAGACCCTGGTGTGCGAGGGGATTGAAACTCAGGCCCAGCTCGATGTGTTACGCGGGCTGACCGACATCCATCTCTATGGTCAGGGTTATCTGTTCAGCCGCCCGGCCCAGGCGGAGGCCGTGTATCAGACGCTGCTGGAGATGGAAGAGCGCTGGCTGGATGGCAAGGTACCAAGCAGAGCCTGTCACAGCTAAGCAGTTGTGACTCATGCTTTCGTCATCATGGCCGATAGCCAGAGGGCAGGAGGAATGCAAATGGAAATATCTGGTTCAACATCTTATGGCAGTGCCCTCATGGTCGCCAGCCTCGCCAAGAAGCAACAAGCTCAAGAGGGGGAAACCGCTCTGGCCCTGTTGCAGGGAGCCGCCGAATCGGCACAAGCCCCCAGGAGCACGGCAGGCAGCACCCTGGGTGGCAACATCAATATTCACGTATGATGCCAAGTAATAAAAAAGCCTCGGTCTGTTGACCGAGGCTTTTTTCGTTCTGGCGCTTTACTGATGCAGATTAACCGGCGAAAGGCGCTGGTGCTTCAAACGTCATCCGCTCTCCGCTGCGTGGATGGCTGATGGTCAGCATGGCCGCATGCAGGTAAAGATGGGGTGCAGCTGCCAGCGCCTCGGGGTGGGCATAGAGGTTGTCACCCAATATGGGATGCCCCAGTTCCAGCATGTGAACCCGCAACTGATGGGATCTGCCGGTGATGGGCATCAGCTTGATCAAGCTGTTGCCATTTTCCACTCTCAGCTTCTCCCACAGGGTCAAGGCATGGCGTCCCTCCTCGAAATCAACCTTCTGCTTGGGGCGGTTGGGCCAGTCCACACACAGTGGCAGATCAACCTGACCCGAGTCCGCCTCCGGTTCGCCCCATACCCAGGCAAGATAGTGCTTCTCGGTCTCCCGCTCGCGAAACTGTCTGCTTAACTCGCGATGAGCATTGGGATTGAGGGGGATCACCAATACACCCGTGGTAGACATGTCGAGGCGATGGGCCGCGGCTGCCTTGGGGTGTTGCTGCTTCACCCTGTGTAAGACACTGTCTTCGTTTTCTGGGCCACGCCCCGGCACACTGAGCAGGCCGGTCGGCTTGTTGACCACCATGATGTCTTTATCCTTGAACAGGATATCGAGCCAGGGCTCCAGGGGAGGGCAATATTCGAACATAGCGTCTCGCATCAAAGGTTAAGGTGGGGACGCGTCCCCATCAGTTATGGTTCACCACGATAATAAAGTGCATGTATCCATGCTTGAGCCAAGTCTGGCTGCCTCGACGTCAGTATCTCGTCAGTTATGGTTCACCACGATAATAAAGTGCATGGCATCCAGCTTGAGCCGAGTCTGGCTGCGTCGGCTTCAGTATCTCGTCAGTTATGGGTCACCACGATGATAAAGTGCATGGCATCCAGCTTGAGCCAAGTCTGGCTGCCTCGACGTCAGTATCTTGTCAGTTATGGGTCACCACGATAAAGCGGATTGCATCCAGCTTGAGCTGGGTCTGGTCGATCAGGTGATGTAGCTCGGCCTGCAGGTCGCGCAGGTAGTCGAGTTCGCTGTCCCGCACATTGGGGTTGACGGCCTTGAGTGCTTCCAGCCTGTCCAGATCCTGTTGCAGAGTCTGCGCCATCTGGCCACGGGCCTCATCGACAATGGTCATTTTCAGCTGTTCGGCAATGGCTTGCCCCTTGCCGATCAGACCGTGGATCACCGGCTGCGAGGCGGTGACCAGCTTGCTGCCCAGATGACGATTGACCGGGGTCAGCTGGCGATTGAAGGCATCAAATGCCACCTTCTCTCCCAGATTCTGCCCGTTCTTGTCCATCAACAGCCGGATCGGCGTCGGTGGCATGAAACGGTAGAGCTGGGAATGGGCGGCAGATTCGGCCACAAAGATGAGTTCCAGCAAGATGGAGCCGATAGGGAGCGCTTTATTCTTGAGCAGCGCGACCGAGGTGGCGCCTATCTCCGATCCCAGAATCAGGTCGATACCGCCCCGCATGATGGGGTGATCCCAGGAGAGGAAGAACATATCGTCCCTGGACAGCGCCGTGTCTCTGTCAAAGGTAACCGTCATGCCGTCATGGGGCAGGCCCGGGAAGCTGGAGACCAGCATATGATCCCCCGGCGTCAGTACCAGGGCGTTTTCACCGCGATCATCCTGATTGACGCCAATCTCATCGAACATCTTGAGGGCAAAGGAGATCATGGCGGTGTCGCCATCCTCTGCCGCCAGTCTGTCGGCCAGTTGCCGGGCAGCTTCCCCCCCGCAGGAGTGGATCTCCAGCAGGCGATCGCGACCTTGCTCCAGGCGAGCCTTGAGCGGTTCGTGCAGTTCCCGGGTCCGGGTGAGCAGATCGTCGAGCGCGGCTTGCTCTCCGCTGTTGGCGGCTAACAGTTCGAACAGCTGATCGCGCACCGCTTCAAATACGGGGCGAGCGGTGGGGCAGGTCTGCTCGAACGCATCCATGCCATCGTGGTACCAGCGCAGCAGGGCCAGCTGGGCGCTGCCTTCCAGATAAGGAACGTGGATTTCGACCGTATTTTGCTGACCGATGCGGTCGAGACGACCGATACGCTGCTCCAGCAAATCCGGATTAAGGGGCAGATCAAATAGCACCAAGTGGCTGGCAAACTGGAAGTTGCGACCCTCGGAGCCTATTTCGGAACAGATCAGCACCTGGGCGCCACCATCTTGCTGGGCGAAATAGGCCGAGGCCTGATCCCGTTCCAGGATGGACATGCCTTCGTGGAAGACGGTCGCCCGTATTCCCTCGCGGGTACGCAGTGCCTCTTCCAGGGCGAGGGCTGTGCTCGCTTCGGAACAGATCACCAAGACTTTCTGCTGGCGGGCGCCGAGCAACAGCTCCAGCAACCAGGTGATGCGGGGATCAAACTGGGTCCAGCTGGCGCTGTCCCCCTCGAACTGCTGATAGATTTTCTCGGGATAGAGATAACGCAGGGCACGGGCCTGCAGATCGCCACCGCTCCCCCCCATCATGCTCATGACCTTGATGGCAGTCTTGTACTGATCCGGTAACGGCATGGGGTAGACATTGAGATGGCGCTCGGGGAAGCCTTGAATATTGGCTCGGCTGTTACGAAACAGCACCCGGCCGGTACCGTGTTGGTCGAGCAGCGTGCTGACCGCCTGCTGACGCGCTTTGCTGTCGGTCAGATCCAGCCCTGCGAGCTGGTTGGCGAGGAACTGCTGAGCGGCATCGCTCAGGGGCTCGCCAGCGAGCAGCGCCTGGGCTGCTGCCGCAACTTGACCATAAGCCTGCTCCTCTGCCAGGAAAGCCTCGTAGTCGTAGAAGCGCTCGGGATCGAGCAACCGCAACCTGGCGAAGTGGCTCTGATGGCCCAGCTGATCCGGAGTGGCGGTCAGCAACAGCACGCCCGGTACCTGTTCGGCCAAGGCTTCGACCATCTCATAGGCTCGGCTCGGGGCTTCCTCGCTCCACTCCAGGTGATGTGCCTCATCAACGACCAGCAGATCCCATTCGGCTTCCAGTACCTGTTCGAAGCGACGACGCTTCTTGCGCAGGAAGTCGAGGCTGCAGATCACCAGTTGTTCTGTCTCGAACGGGTTCTCCGCATCGGCGAAGGCCTCAATACAACGCTCCTCGTCAAACAGAGAGAAATGTAGATTGAAGCGGCGCAGCATCTCGACCAGCCATTGATGCTGCAGCGTCTCAGGTAGCAAGATCAGCACGCGTTGGGCACGGCCGGACAGCAGTTGCTGATGGATGATCATCCCGGCTTCTATGGTCTTGCCCAGACCGACTTCATCGGCGAGCAGGACGCGCGGGGCATAGCGGTGGCCCACTTCGTGGGCAATATAGAGCTGATGCGGGATCAGGCTGACTCGCCCCCCGGCCAGGCCGCGGGTCGGATTGCGACGGCGCTTGTGCTGATTGTTCAGCGCCTCATAACGCAGGGTGAAGCGGGACATGCGGTCTATTTGACCGGCGAACAGGCGCTCCTGCGGCTTGTTGAACTTGATAAAGTTACTGAGAAACACTTCCTTGAGGGCCATAGGCTCACCGGTATCGGTGCGTGTGCCTACATATATAAGAAGGCCATCCTTTTCCTGCACTTCGTCGACAGTCAGGGTCCAGTCCTCGTGGCTGGCAATCTGATCGCCCACATTGAAGCTGACCCGGGTCACGGGTGCCTCTTCTTTGGCATACATGCGGTTTTCACCGGTAGCCGGAAACAACATGGTCACCATACGGCCTTCGACAGCCACTACAGTACCCAATCCCAGATCCGTCTCGGTATCACTAATCCAACGCTGGCCAAGTGCAAAAGGCATTAAACTCTCCAAAGCCCAAGAGTGTGTCACCACAAAGGGGCGCTATATTACCCGAAGGCGTGAGCACTATCACCATGGTTATGGTGGCTGGCCTTGCCGGGAGGGTGGATGGATAGCAAGAGAGTCCGTTCATCTCCGTCAGGGGCTCTATCAAGGCTGAGATGTTCAATAAGTGAGACTTTTGCTGCTTTTAACAGCGAACGCACCCAGAACGTCATATTTCTGTCATTTAGCCCTTGCCAGCGCGGCTGCCATCCCTATAATGCGCCCCTACTAGCACGGCACAACACGCCGGACTGATGAGCTAGCTTCACAGTGAAGCAGGCGCCGAAAGAAAAGCGAAAACAACCGCTTGACTTTCGAAGTGAGGAGCGTAAGATGCGCCTCCTCAACGCGATAAGCGTGACGCTCTTTAACAATTTGAATCAAGCAATCTGTGTGGGCACTCACAGCATCGAGCATCAAAATTAATTTTTGATTTTCAATGTCTGGTGAAGTGACCAAAACGACTTGTTAGTAA
>NZ_CDBJ01000066.1 GCF_000820045.1 Aeromonas rivuli
AAGCCCGTTTAAATGACCTTGAAGGAGGCATTCAATGATGCACTATCGCTGTGATGATGTACCGGTATGGCAAGCCTGGTGTCGGTACCAAAAAGAACTCAGTGCGCTGCACAAGGCGGCGCAGGACTTTGCCGAGTCGCTTGATGCCGACCCGGTATACGGGGCGTCTGTCTATGGTCAAATTCTGGTGGGGGTTGTCCCTCGCCATTTTGATGACCGGGCAGACAAGGCACTGTGGAGTGAACCCGGTTACGCCGGGGTGCGTGTCCCCCGTCGCTACGTGCCCAAGGGTCAACTGAAGGACTGCGCCCAGTTACGCGAGCGCTTCCCAGGTGGATGCCCCGCAGTGAACATCGACCGTGCCAGACTGGCCCCTTTGTGGGAGGCACTGGGGGTTGATATGCCTGCGGTTGCCAAGGCTGGCTCAGTCTTCTTTGGCTATGATGGTCAGTTCTATTTCACCACCTTGATGCGCGCCCCAAACGCCACGGTGATTGGTGAGTATGAGTTCACCCAGGCACTGCAGCTGAGTCAATCCACCAGCCCCTCCAGATAGACGCTTTCCCTTTTCTTTACTTCAAATGAGGCACCGTTCGGTGCCTTTTTTTGTTCGCAAATTTGCCGCCACTTTTATATAATTAATTTATGTGGCGGAGGAACATAAATGATTATTGAAAAGCGAAAACCCGGTCGTCCTCGTAAGGAAAAGCCACTGGATGGGCCGACGCGCAGCAAGCGTCTGCGCGCCAAGCGCCTTGAAACGGGCACCAGGGAGCTGCGCTTTGTCGTTGATGGCGACACCGCCACCCTGTTTCAAAGTCTGCGAGAGCGCAGTCAGTTCAGCGTGCGAGAGCAGTCCGAGTTCTTTGCTGCCCTGGTACTAAAGGTGGCCAACAAGCCCTGGTTAGGCACGGACTTCATCCTGCCGATTGAAGAGAAGGAGAACGCATGATGAAGCCAGCAACACTCTATGGCCTTATCCACAAGGGGGCGCAGCTCATGCTGGTCTCATTGGGTGTCGCCCCCAAAGAGATAGATAGCGCATACCGGGACTGGTTACACCGCAAGACCGGCAAGCGCTCGTGCAAGGAGCTGACCTCACCGCAGCTCGACGCCCTGGTGCGCGAGCTCAAGCATGATGGTTGGCTCACCGATTATCGCCCTGGTGGTCGTGCCGATAATCGCCCAACAGATGCCCAATGGCGCAAGCTGGCAGCGTTGTGTCATGAGCTGGATTGGGGTAATGGATTGGATGATCCCGCGCTGGACCGGTTTTGCATGCGCACTGCCCACGTGGCCAGCGCCCGGTTTCTCACCAAAGCCTTAATGAGCCAAGTGATCACTGGCCTGGAGCGCTGGATCGCGGGAGGGCACCCTCATGAGACACATTGACCCGCGCTACGAGATGATATCTCCCTCGACACCGGCGGAGCTGGAGGCGTTACTTAATGAGATGTGGCCAGATCATCGGGTGCCAGCCCATGAATTCCACCAGATGATTGAGATGAACCCGCTGGATATGAGCATTTTGAAGAGCCATCTTGGTCTGGATCGTGCCTGGTACAACACCCACGAACTGGCCGAGTGGATATGGAAACGGAGTAACTATCATGAGCACTGAGTCGACCACCGCACTGCGGGCCAAGCCCTGCCGGGATGTACTGCGCCTGCAAAAGCGGGCAACCCACAACGCCGTCCAGGGCTCGGAGTTCTTCGCGTTCCGGCTATCGAGCTGGTTTGTGTTTGTGCGCGAGCGGCTCGATAACGAGCCTCGGGTGGGTGATCAACTGAGTTTGTTTTAGTGGAAAATGTTTATCACTGGGGCTGGAAATGACAACTGTATGAATATACAGTTGTCATGAAAACACACCGCCACCGGAGCGCCAGAACATGATCCTTCGCATCGTCATCAACAAGCAGCAGAAACTCCCCAACGGCGCAGTGGAAGCACTGCAACGCGAGGCGGCACGTCGCCTGCATCGGCGCTGGCCAGAGCTCACCATTGAGGTGATGCGCGGGCTCAACAATGAGGTGGTGGTCAGGCGCACGACCGACAGCGATAAGGAAGCCATTCTGGAGTTTGTCCAGGAAATCTGGGAAGACCCCGATGCCTGGATGCCAGTGACATGAGATACCACCAATAACAAGGCCCGCACGATGCGGGCCTTGTTTATTTCAGATCTGGTTATGGGAGCCTTGGGAGAAATATCTAGATCATTGACATGTTGTTCATTAGAATCCAGCGCCATATTTATTAACGTTGGGCTCAATATGGAAGCTGAGGTGACAGCATGCACAACCTCTTACATAAATGATTTTGGCGACTTTCTGCTTTCCATGTATGACAAGTCGCCGACTATTACATCCGTTGTTGTGTGTGGGGCAATTATCTATGCGTTTTATAGTCGATGGTTACGCTATCTTGAACGCAAGATAATCCCTTTATCCGTTGAGGATTTTCGCGCCGAAGTTGAAACCGGTAAGCAAATGCGGCAGGGTAACGTTATGAATACAGAAGCAACAGGAGCAAGCGATGAGTGATCTCCAAATTTTTGTATTGGTTGTGGTGTTTTTTGCCTATCACCTGGTGTGCTACCAGGCGGCCCGAAAACAAAAGCGACTGCTCAGCGTGTTGATTAAGGATGTCGTCCACGACAAGTGCGCTACTCAGGATGACCTGGATCGCGCAATGGGGGCTTATCGGTTTTTCGACCAGTGGTGGTTCTGGGTCGTCTGCGCGGTGATGGTGCCGTTCGCCGCATCCGGTCGTCGCCAGGACAAGGGCACTGCGTCGCTTGCCATGCAGCGCTTTGAGGAGGAGTCATTTAAGCTGGCTTTGTACGCCAACCCATTGTCGATGATGTTGTTTAACGTCTGCTCGGTGGTCTGGTTCTTAATGGCCTCGTTGTGGAATATTTTGTGGGTAGCCTTGGCGCTGAGCAACACGCCCGCTTATGCCAACCACGACACCACCTCTGCCCATCGCGTCTCAACACCGCAATATGTGATTGGGCGCCTGAGCGCTCATCACCATCGCTAAAGAGAACTACATAATGAACAAGGCCCGCACGATGCGGGCCTTGTCGTTTTTGACTATGCCTTGGGGCGCGTCGTTGACACCCGAGTGTTGCCGCCTCCTGCCGGCTGGTTGATGATGCAATCTCGCTGCACCGACAAGATCCCCCCACTCGGGGAGTCCGGTTCGCACTGGGCATTGCCGCTGCTGTTGTCGTTTCGGATGTACGTGATGATGCTCGAGCACCCACCCAGCAACCCCACCATCACCAACGCCCCTACCACTCTATTCATCTTCTCGCTCCTGCTTGCACTGCTTGCCTTCGTTGATTTGTACCTTCACCCCAAACGCGGTCTCGGCCACCACCACCGGTGGGCAGCTGCCGTCGCTCCCCGAAACCTGATACTCCACATAGGACGCCGCACACCCACCCAGGAGGCTGGTAAGAAACAGCACCATGGCCACCATCATTGCCTTCAGTGCGCTCATAGCCCGTACTCCTCTGCGTCCAGTGCATCCCAGGTCAGCTGACCCACCACCCCGTCCGCCTGCAGACCATGGGCGCGCTGCCAGCCTTTCACCGCCTCCTGGGTCACCTCCCCAAACACCCCGTCATGGGGCAAGCCCAGCAGCAATTGCAGCTCAATCACGTCCGCACCGCGGCTGCCCACCATGACCTGGTCGCGCACAATGCGCTGCCCGGATGCCAACCGGCCCGCCTCCTCAAACTGGCGGGCATAGCCTGCAATCATCTCCGCCCGATCGGTGCCGTTGATAATGCGCCGCGCGTTCACGTAATCGAACGTCCCGTCCGCGCGGTCATAATCCGAGAGCTGCTTGCCGGTAAACCACCCCTTGCTCATGCCAAACAAGGTGATTTGCGTCGCCACAAACGGGCTCATGGCCATGTCCGGGTGACCCACCAAATCCACCACGCCCTGTTCAAGCTGGGTGTTAAAGCAAAGGGCTGCCGCTTTGGCATAGTTCTCACGCCAGGTCAGTTGCACAAAGCCCCGCCCGTAGTAGGTCTGGCCGGTCTCGGGATCAGGTGTGCCATAGGGGCGCCCAGCCCCTTTGCCGTATTCTTCAATCGGCTGCATGGTTCGGGCCGTTTCGTGGTATGCAGTGGCCAGCGCGTAAGCCAGATGCGTAAGGGGTACGGCATGGCCCAGGTGTGCCATGAGTGCCGGCACGCTGACCAGGTAGCCAGTCCCCTGGGCTTGCTCGGGGCTCAGCGCACCATTGAACAAGGTGGCTGCCGTGCGGGTACGAAATGCCTTGATAGACAGGGCGCGCGGCGTCTGGCCGCAGCGGTAAGTGGGTTGTTTCATTATCCAATCTCCTATCGCCCGCCCGATGACAGTTCGCTGATGACAACCAAATTGATTGCCTCAACCGTCACCCACGGATTTTGATGGCGTGCCAGCGCCTGGTAAGTGAGGGTCGTCGTGCAGCGATACACCCCCTGCAGTTGTTGTCCCAGCCAAGTCAGTGCCTCTGGCACAATGTCGCGCCCCAGCTGGTTTCGCCAGGTGGCTATCATGGCGTTCAATGCCACTTCAAACTGGTTTTGAATGGTGGTGGCCATC
>NZ_CDBJ01000067.1 GCF_000820045.1 Aeromonas rivuli
TGTAGCCGCGCGGGTGAAATGATCACTGTGAGCTAGTGAATCGATCACAGTGAATAGTGATCAATACACTAGGGCGCGGGGGAGGTGAGAGATAACAAGGGGCCGTAATGGCCCCTTGTGCATATCAGGTTTGCAGGATGCTTACTGGGGCTTTGCAGGCCAGTTGATGGTGTCAGGGTATGACGGTTGCTGGTCGATTTTAGAGAGCTCTACCCGGTAGGTCTTCCAGGCGATGAGCTTTACCTGATCGTCATCAGATGGATCACTGATGATGGCCGGATCGAGAGCATCAACCAGAACAGCTATCTCCTGACTCGCCTCACTCATCAAGTATTGTCGCTGATAGAGTGCCTGCTCAATCAACCAGGCGTCTTCTTGTTCATCATCCTTTACCCATGCCCCCAGTAGCTCATCCCACACGTCGAACTGAGATGAAGGGGGGATCAGGGTCAACGTTGATGGCAGTACGCCAAGGGTATCGATCACGACTTCCTGACGAGTTTGCTTGTTGTATGCCGTTTGGCCCCGGTAGTCATCAACAAGTTCCCAAGCGCCATCCTGACGGACGATCGCCTTGCCTGGCTCTGCCATCATTGGCTGATCAAGATATGCCCCGGCAGATAGCCCAGTGCCAATCGATATCCACACCTCCTGACTGGTCAGGTACTCGCCAGTTTGCGGTGAGGCAACATAGACCAGTTCCCAGCCAGAGGCAGATGCAAACCCATCAATACCCCAAGTTACGCGCGGTTCGTTCATTATGCTGCCCTCACTATGTAGTTAAATGCGATGTTGCGGGGCCTATATTCTGGGGCAGTTGGAGTAACCGACGCAGTGTTGAGATCGACCCTTGAATAACGAGCAGTCACGCCTCCAGACGCATTTACAAGACTGCTCGTTGAAATCGTTTTACTTAACACATTGTTTGCTCCAGAAAAAACTCCACTAAAGACATCTGTACCTCCATATGCGGCTGCCTGATCAACAAACGTAAATGACCCTGTTAAAGCTCTAGCCGCATCACCTTGAGCAGAGCGTAACGCCCTTCCCGGATCCACTCCTCGTCCGTTATCCCAACCACGTATCCATTCCGCCCGCATGTCTGGCAGAACCAGCGCGGGATAAGCCAGCGCCAACAGCGGGTAAGTGGTTGCACTAAACGACTGCCCCGTCATCGCCAGGAACCCATCAGGAGGCACGGCCGTCGGCCAGGGGATAGGGGCACCAACGGGATAGGCACTAAATGCCAGCGCCTGCATCGCCTTGGACAACTGAGCATGGTCTGCCTTATCTGGCGTAACCCCTGCCAGGGTGAGCACGTTGAGCATCTCATCGGTGAGCATATTGAACCATTCACCGCCAGGAATGCTGGGCTGTTCGCCGCCGCCTCCTTCGGTGAAATAGAGGCGGGTTAACGACTGCACCGGCGGGATCGCGGGTGGAGAGGCAACGCCGGAGTCATTATCTAGCCAGTACATGGTCAGACCTCATAGATGTATTCATAGGTAAAGCCGCCCAGCTTGTAGCGGGACAGGGTGCATTCAAGCAGGATGGCCGACTGAGTTTTCAGGGGGGTAAGTACGTTATCCGTGACGCGAAAACGGCCATCAGGCAGGCCATAAACAACCACTTCGAGGGTGTATCGCCAGCGGTTCGGCCAGATGGGATAGAGCACATTGCGCTGCACGTGATGGGGGAAGTGCTCGCGCACTTCGACGGTGAACCCCAGCGCCAAGGCCAGCGCCTCAATCTGCCAAGTCTGCAAACCACCTTTACGGTGATATTTCTCGACCACGGCCGCACGGCGGCTCTCAAAGGTCTGATTAGGGACGGCGCACTCTGGCAGCCCAAGGTATTGCTCCCAATCCGGCAGCAACTGGACGGTGGTCTCTGGCCGCATCTCCAGCAGTAGCTGGTCGGCACTGAGTTCAGTATCGACCAGACGCTGAGCGAACCCTTTGACGTACTGCGACAGATTGGATTCAGGATCGCGCGGCCAGGCCCGACCACGGGGCATCTGTTGCAGCAGGGCTTCATGCCATTGCTCTACAGGGTGGGCCATGTGATCACCCCGACGACGTTCAATTCATTGCTAGCGGCGGGCACATCCGCTGCCAGATCCAGGCTGTAGTTATTCACTCCGGTCGCCGAGCCGATGGCGGTGCGGATTTTGGATAACAGTAGCGGCTGGTTCGGGGCCAAGGTGCTCTGATAACCACGCACATTGGCCTCTATGGCGAGGCGAATATCCGCATTATCAGGGATGGGGGTGATGGCCAGATCGGTGCTCTTTAAGGTGAGCCCAATATCAACTGACTCGATGCCACCGGGGCGACCAACCAGCACACCCGTGGCAGGGTCGGGATGGCGGAACAGGTAATCCTGCATGGTCGTCTGGTCTGTGGGGGTGGGCAGAATGTCGTTCCGGTCATCATAAACCCAGGCTATCCCCACGGTGCTGCCGCCATACCAGGCGTCATAACACCATGCACGGGTCACGCCTGCGACCTCCCGCATCCAGGCCACATAGTCATGTACGGCGCCACCCAGTGACGGGTTACGCTTGCGAAACAGCAAGCGTTCCAGCAACTGGGCGATGGGTTCTATATCGGCACCGCCGCTGATGGCGCCGCTGGTACCGTTGGATTGCAGACCGGGCACGGGGGTAACCAGGGTCAAGGCTTCACCCGCCGCCATATTTCCCGCTGCCCCTGCCACGCTGGCTTGCAGCTGCACGGCGACCGTACCCCCTGCTGGGCTGGCGCTCGCGGTCACGGTGTACTGTCTGCCGTCCTTGTGAGATAGCACGGTACCCAGAGGGGCTGGCACATTGCCATTGAGGGTGGCAGGGCCTGCGGCATAGGTCGCCTGCTTGCGGATCACCCCTTCATATTGGGCCAGCTCGATGATGGTCTGGTCATCTGACTCGGTGGTGGGGATGATCTGGCGCACTATCCACATCTGGTGATCGTAGAGGTCGCGCTGGCCCGCAGACACTGCCGTATTGAGCGCCAGTTCAATGCCAAATTTTGGCAGCACGGTATCCAGGTTGGATTCGATATCCAGCTGGCCACTGGCGGTAATCTGTCGCAGCGTCGGGACGTTATAGGGCATTAGCTTGCGCCTCCCACCGCTTTTTGATGCTGATGGTCATCTCGGATCCGTCTGGTCTGGTAATGGCGATGTCGAGTTGGAGCAACTGGAACTGGGGGATGGAGCCGGTCACGACCACTTGCTTGGCGTAATCGGGCTTTAAATGGCGTTCAAGGGCGGTTTGCGCATAGGTCACCGCCTTGTTACGCACATCGGTGGTGAGCTTGGAACGCTCCAGCAGCCAGAGCTTGCTGCCCCAGGGTTCATCCGCGAAGGTGTCGCCAATCCAGCCTCGCCTATCGTCGGTGCCATCGGGCAGCACGTCCGATTCATCGGCACGGGCATCGGTGAACAGGATCTGGAATACCAAGGTTGCGAGGCCATCATCCTGACGCAAACCGGCCGAGGTGATGTCGATATCCCCTCGGCCGGTTTCGTTGTTCCAGATGATGGCTGTGGTCATTGCCCCTCACACGGGGGCGCCAACCCCCTCTTCATGGTCATGGCCGCTCAATGAGATATCACCCGCCATCACATCCTCGTCAGAGGTGATGGGGCCGGTAACATGCAGCGGGCCTTGGATTTCGGTATCAGAGGATATGATGGTGAATTTTTCGGTGGCGGTGAGAGTGACGGCTTTCGCCTCAATGGCGATGGTTCCATCTTTGAGTAGCAGGATGCGATGCCCCTCCAGATGGTACAGGCAGTTATCCCCTGCTTCCAAGTCGGTGGGTCGCACGGACTTGTCTTCTACTACGATGGCCACCAGGCCAGCACGGGCACCGCCTATGCCCAGCACCACGGCCTCAGACCCCGCAGGCGGAACGGAAGAGTGGCCATAATTTTGGAAGCGTTCTACATCATCTGCCCCTTCATCGGCCAATACCTTGAGCTGAAGGTTTTGCCGTTGCAGGGCATCGTTCACCAGGGTAACGACGGCGCGGTCGGCAATCAGACGAAGGCGACGCGCAAGCGGGGCGAGCAGCTTTTGCACATCACGAATGGTTACCATGTGGTCACCTCTTTGGTCTGTTTCTTGGCGACTTCCACCGGGATCAACATGGCTTCCCTCGGCATCAAGTTGATGATGGCCTCACGGCCGTTCTTGTCGTCTTCCATCAAGGAGACGGTAACAATCAGCCAGCTCTCATCCAGGCCCTGGATCTCGTCCTTGATGGGGCAAATGCGGTTGATGCGCCAGATCGGGCCGCTGCTGCCTTCTATCCCCTGAGTGCGCCACCCGGCGACGGTGATCTCGGTCTGAGTACCTTCGCCGATGCTGCGCTGTTTCTGCCACTGGCCGCGCTTGCTGGCACCGGCCACGGTGGTGACATCTTCGGCGATGATGATGCGGGGGCGATAGCGAGTAACCGCGGGATCGGTAATGGTGGCTTTCTGGCCGCCGAGGGTGGCTGGGGCCGTATTATCCCAGGTTGCGCCGCCGCCGTAGCTGCTGCCTTTTACAATCCATTCCGAGGCCCGATCGCGCATGCTGAACTGGCCACGGGCAGCCCCGATGTTCTCGCCCAGGATGAGGCTGGCCCCCATAGGGGTCTCGCTGGCCTGGGTCAGCACCAATTGCCCCAATTCGTTGGTGGTGAGCAAGATCCCGCGCTGCTTGGCCAAGCGGTCGAACAGCTCGAAGCAGGTCTCCCCCTGCTCAATGGTCACCCGAGGGAACGCCGCCCCCAGATCGCACTCGACCAGCACCTCTATCCCGAATGGTTGGCAGATATCGCGGGCAACTCTGTCCAGCGTCACGCCCTGCCATTGACCGCTCTTATAGATGGCCGAGCAGTCCACCAAGTCGCTGGTCTTGCTGCGGCCACTGACCACCCAGCTGACCTCTTTGGCGTCATAGCTGGGGATGAAGTCATCGATATAGCCGGTCAGTACCAGGTCAGTGCCGATATGCACGGTGCAGGCACTGCCCTCGCGGATCGCCATCGCCTTGGCATCGTTCCATTTGCGGGTCAGGCTCAGCTCGAAATCGCCGGCGACGTCGCGCAAGCTGCGGGTGATGCGCACCTTCTGCCATCCCTCATAGAGCTGGCCATCGACACGCAGGGTGATCGGTTCAGCCATTGGCAACCTCGTCAATTACTGCCACCTGAGTGCTGGGGGTGATGAAGGCAGGATCGCGCAACTTGTTCGTGCTAACCAGTCGATCCCGGTACTCGGCATCGCCATACTGCTGCCAGGCGAGCAAGGCGACTGGTGTCGTGGTGGCTAGGGTCAGCACGCGGCGACGTGGCAATTGGCTGCTGCGCTCGCGGCTGTCGTTCAGCACTGCCAGGCGCAAGTCACGCAAGCTGCGCCACAGATCACTCTCATTGTTCTCTACGGCATCCATGGCCAACAGCGCAAGCCGGTCGGCTAGCTTGTTGGTGATGGATTGCAAGTCATCGGCGGTGAGCAGCAGATTGCGATCGGTGCCCACCACACCATCCATCACCACAGGGCGGCTTAACGGATTATTGGCCTGATCGCCGGTAAGGGACTGACCAATAGTGACGGAGCCCACTTGCTCAGCGGTGAAGTCACGATCCTGACCAAGGTCGGCGCTGGCAATGGCACTGCCCGCCGCCGTGGCGCTGGCCCGGTGAACCAATTTTGTGAAGGTCTGGCCGTTGGCCAAGGCAGCATCGCGCTCAGAGGGGGTATCGATGTTCGGTACCGATGAAGCAATCCCGGTGCTGGCATTGCTGTTGATGCTGGTTGGCAGACCGCCAGTGATGGCTAGCTCGGCGCGCATCCCTTCCCAGCGACGGCTTACCTGGTCATAGACCGACAACGCTCGGATAGGGTCAGTCACCACCGACTTCACATCTTCGACGATACCCGTTATCTCGCGGGCCAACTCACCAGGATAGGCCAGCAAGGCGCCCACGCTGTCCTTGGTGCGCATCAGGCGATCTGTCCAGTCACGGAACTGGTCTGGCAGTGTTGGCAGGCCACGGGTGAACTCATCCAGATCGTCGAGGAAGGTATCCACCATGGTGCCCATGTTATCGAGGCCAGTGATGAAGTTATCCAGGAAGGATTGCTCGGCGGCACCTTGGGCCAACCCCGCCGCATTGCCCAGGGTGGCAGCGGTATCGATGGCAGCGGATGGGAACAAGCGCGTGCCTGCCTCCCACACGGTGAAGGTGACATAGGCCACCCCGTCCTCTTCATTGTCCAGGCGGTGGCTAACCTCGCCCACCTGCACAGTGCGCACACCCCACCAGGGGTGGATCATCTCACCGGTACCGGGCTGGTTCAGGGCATCGAGCAGGGTGCGCAGTTGGGCCAGATAGTCTTTGCCGACCAGCTTGCCGGTGATCTGTTCGTTAGTGAGGATAGCGCCGTTGTCTTCGGTCCAGCCGCTTTCACGCTTAGGGTACTCGCGGGGGATGGCACGGCGTCCGCCTTTGCCATCGACGGTGTTTAGCAGAAATTCAACGCCCCGGACTGAGGCGGTCAAACGCTCTTCAAAGCTCATTCAAAGCCTCCTTACGGCATCAGTGACGGGCCGGTATCGATGTTCACCTTGAGCCCAGGGGCGGTGTCGCGGGTACGGACGGTGATGCGATCATCGCTGACCTTGATATCGAGGGAGGCGGCCAAGTTGTCAGGACGTGGGCTGGCAGTGATATCCCTGGTGAAAAAGGCCTTCATCTCGTCAAAGACATCGAGCAGGCCGGGGGCGGCCAGAGAGGCCGGGGCAGGAATGCCAAGCAGACCGGCATTGCTGCTTGCATCTTTGGCCCGTTCGGCGGCCCGTGACACTGACACGGGGCTAAATTCAGGTACCAGGGTGGCGGCGTAAGTGATGGTGGCCAACTCGGCCAAACCAGCCAGGCCAAAGCGGGATTTGGGCGCCGCAGGTGCAGGGGAACCTGGCTTGCCAGGCTCGATACCCGGCACATCGCCAGGGCCCATGCCGCCACCCAACCCACCGCCTGGCATATTGACCACATAGACAGGGGTCGCGCCGAGATCGGCCATGGCACCCCCCATCCCACCCGCACCACCCTTACCGGGCTTGGCAGCATCCCAGACGCCCTTTGTCCAGCGCACCGCATCCACCCCCTTCTTGACGGCGACCAGGCCGCCGACCACCAGGGCGATGTTCTTGCCGATTTCCAGCCAGTTTTGTACGGCATCCGGCTCCAGGCTGTTGATGGCGTCAGCCAGTTCGGCGACAGGGCCTGCCAACTGTTGGTTAGAGAACTGGTTCCAGCTGTTGCTGACCAGTTGCAGGCTGGCGGCAAAGTCAGAGGCAGCCACGGAAGCATCGTTGAGGGTGGTGGTACCATCGCCGGATAGACCAAGGAATTTGTCGAAGGCTTTGACATCGCCAGTCTGGACGAACTCGGCGATTACCGGCTTGAGTGCCCGCTTGGCTTCGTCGGTAAGATTCAACCCAGCCAGGTTGCTCGATAGGCCTTTTGACTTGGTGACGATCTCTTCAATCAGCACCGGCAGGGAGCGCATCACCTCTTTGCCCTGCTTGAGCTGCTCGGGATCGAATACATCGATATTGCCCAGCTGCTTGAGCTTCTTGACGGTCTCGGGGCGGGTGATATCGCGGATGATGGACTCGAAGGCGGTGACGGCTTCGGCATCAGACCCAACGCCTTGTCTGATGACCTGAAGAGCGGCCCCCAATTCAATGACGGCATCGGTTCCCTGGCGACCTGTGGCGGCATAAGCGGCAAAGATCTTGGGGCCCTCTTTGGCCATGTTGCCCAAGGTAAAGGCCCCTTCCTTGCCTTGCAGGTTGAGGGTATCGATGGCCCGCATGGCCGCTTCGCTTGAATCAATAGCAAGTTTTCGGAACTCGGTGAAGATGCCGCCGACTTCCAACCCCCCCGCACCGGTTGCCTGGATAACGGCAGCGATATTGGGCAGGTTGGCGATGGCGTATTCCAGGTCGCCGGTCTTGGTCAGGATCTCTTCGATGGCGGCCGTTGCCTCGCTTGGGTCGATGCGGATGCCCCGGGTGCTGGACACGGCATTGATCTCATCCTTCAGCTCTTTGGCCTTCTCGCGGCTGATGTCGGCGGCAATGGCGATGCGGGAGATACGGCGGTCGAGCTGGGCATAGCCTCGCACCGCCGAGCCCCCGACCACGGCAGCCCCCAAGGCAACATAGCGATTCCCTACCGCATCGATACCCCGGCCAGCCGCTGCCGTAGTCATCCGCACCATGTTCATGGCCCGCTGATTATTGGCGGCGAACTGATTCATGCTCTGACCATATTGCCGCGCCTTATTGGCCAAGTTGCCAGCAAGGTTAATGACAATATCGGTAACGAGTTGCTTGCCCATGATGAACCCTATTTATTTCTTCGGCTGGAGAGCTTGCTTTAATTGGTCGAAACGGCGCAGCAAGTGGCGCAATGGCAAATTTTTCAGCTCGGCTGTGGGGATATATTTGCTCATGGCCAACATGATCCCCATGACCGGGTCAGCCAGCTGAATGAGATCGCCCCCGTTCTGCCAATGCCTCGGCCAACGCCATATCCAACTCCTGGGCTTTGCTTTGCAATAAACCGAAATCATCGACGTGCAATTTCTTCAGCACTTTGATATCGAGCGGGCCCTTGAACTCGCCGATATATTCCACCTGGCGGCCGAGCAGGTTCAGGCCATAGAGCACATCGCTGGTGTAAGCGACCGCCTTGCCGTTCTGCACCACGACCTTTTCGGCTTCGAGTTGGGCATCAATCAGGTCAGCGGAGGTCAGTTCACGCAGGCCGACGTCACGATAAAGGAGCGGCTCATCGCCGCTCCCCATCGCCTTCAGCCCGTGTTCGAGTTGGAAGGTGATCAAGGCCATGGTCAGATCCCCACGACTTTGTCGCCGAAGAAGGTGGCGGCAATGTCGCCACTGTCTTCACGCAGGGTGGCCGGTTCGTTGGTACTGGCTTGGGTCATCATGTAGCTGACCCCGTTATCGCCTTCCCAGGTCATGGTCACGTTCTCCATGGCGTTGATCTCCATGACGTCCACGTCTTCATCGGCTGCGATGACCAGCTCGATGCTGGGCGGGGAGTACTTCTGGCTCTTACCCCATACCTTGCCGGGCCCCGTGTGCTGGGTGCGGGTATAACCACCCGGATTGAGCGTGGCGCCGCCCTTGGTCTTGAGCTGCTTGTTGTTGTTAGTGCGGATGGTTACTTCACCCAGGATTTGTCCCATGGGGTTCTCCTTACAGTTTGAACTGGATCAGAGCTGCGAAGACGCGCAGCTGGTTGACAACGTCCGGGTGGCAGACGCAGTTGAGGCGGTTCTGGTCGGGGCCGTCTCGATAGACATCCAGGGTCTCTTTGAACAGGTCATAGTTTTCCATCAGACCTTCCGTCACCCAGTCGAGCGCCACTTCCAGAATGGCCTGCTTCATCAGCTTGGGCGTCACCACCGGCTGCGCCGGGTCAATTTGCGCCAGCACGTTGTCATGGGCCAGCTTGTGGCGCGGGTAACGGTTGGTGACCATCACTTTGATGTCGTAACGCATCTTGCCCAGGGTGGCCGGGGTGGTGATGTCCAGGTAAGAGGGATCCGGGTCGCCGTAGGCGTTTTCCTGGTACATAGAGACTTCGCGCTCGATGGCCACTACGTCGCCGGGCTGGATCTGGTAAGTGGCTATGCCGGATTTGAGCAGGTTATTGCGCTCGTCAAAGGCGAAGCGGTCGGCTTTGGCCGGGGCCAGGATGCCGGGCAGCACCAGAGTTTGCAGCGGTCGCGCCGGGTCGATGGCCAGATGGTAGGCGGCGATGCCGCAATAGCTGGCCGCGAACTCCCAGCTGGGGCTCGGTGACTTGCTGGTACCCAGGCAGGAGAGCAGGAAGTCGTTGCGCCCTTCACCAAAGGTAATGGTCTCGCCATAGGTGCCCCGGAAGGCGGTATAGGCGATGGCCTCGCTCATCTTGAGCGGCCCCCAACGTTCGAGCAGCTCGTCACGCAAGGTGTTGAGGCTGGCCGTGTCGCTGAACGGCATCATGATGTGGTTGTACCATTCGTCCGGCATGGCCGCGATGACGCTGGCGATATCGGGGGCGCCAGATCCACCGGTCATGGCCACGGTGGTGATGGTGATCCCAGAGGGCAGCTGTTCGCCCGCGTAGTAGTTATGACGCAGGTCGATGTCATTGCCGGTCAGGCCCTTCCACTTGGCGGTGATGTTGACCTTGGCGGTATCGGTGCCATCCACGGCAGCCGTCACCGGCAGGTTTTTGGCGGCATTGATGGCGGCGGCCACGTTGGTGGCGATGGTGGCAGCCGTTGCCGCAGCAATCACTCCGACTTGCAGCGACTGACCGGCGATCAGCAACGAGAGGGTGCCCGCCAGGGAGGCGGACCCGGCAAAGGTATAAGACCCCAGCGCTGCCGCACCCGCCGTAATATCGCCGATGGGCAAGGCAAAGGTGCGGGTGTAGCTGTTGGCCTTGCGGTAGCGCTTGGCAGACAGCGCCATCATGGAGCCGACACCGAACAGCGCATCGATGGCCGAGTCGCTGACCGGCACTTCGACCACCTGGAGTGGGGTGGCGGTACCGGCATCGCCGCCGGTGTTGATCATCTGACCGAACAGCATCACGTTCTGATCCTGGGCGAGGTTGCCGCTCAGGGCCTGCGAGTTGTCGATCTCGATATAGACGAGCGGCACGCGCACGTCATTGGGGATGGTTCCGAAAGCCATGGTCACTTCTCCACTTTCTTGTTGGTGGCCTTGGCGGCCGGTTTGACGTGCTCGACATCGCCATCGGCGAGCCTTTTCAGCCAGAAGCTGGTGCGCGGTACCCGCTCACCCTCGGCGGCCAGCTTGCTGCCATCCGGCTTGCGGATGGTCAGTCCCTGTTTCGGTTTCAGATGCAGTTCCATCAACTCTCCTATGGGGTTGGGCCTGGCAGGGTGATATCTGCCTCGCAGACGGGGGCGCCATCGGTTTGCTCTGCCCGCCAGTTGAAGCGCAAGAAGTCATCCAGGGTGGCGGGGTCTATGGGGTCATCCAGCGGCCAGTCTTGCAGCCATGTTACGGCCCAGATCGCCACCCCCTTCTTGTTGGTCTGGATGGAGTAAAGGTTGCGAGCTTGTACCGACTCAGGCGCTTTCTTTGCTCCCTTGCCAACCCAGCCACCCTTTATCATCAGGGCTTTGGCCAACCGGCCAGCAATGACCTCAGCCCGCTGGTCTTTTGCATACGCCCACAGATCGGCGCAGAACACATAGGCGGCGAATTCAACAGTGCCAACCAGTTCATTGCCTTGGTTCTCCATCTTGGGGATCCGCAAAGCGGCGATGCGCACCCCGCCATCTTTGTTGCTCATCCATTCGCCAAGCTCTTCAGCCTTGTCGAACTGGCCGATATGGCGCTCCACGGCCTGGACCCGGTCAATCCTGCGATCGGCGCCGGGGCCGCTCGCTTCCAGGTAGGGTTTGAGGTACTGCACCACCCCTTCGCAGGCGCTGACGGTACTGCCGATGGTGCCAAAATCCGGGCGGCTCATAGGCCTGCCTCCTTCATCACGTCTTGCCAGAAGTCGCCAATCACGGCGAGCAGCTCGGTCTGGTTATCGCTGGAGAGGCCCAGATATTCGCGCTGGGGGATCTCCATCATCCTGGTAAAGCTGCCGACTGACTGATAGACCGGGAACTTGAGCGCCTTGCCGAACGCCTGGGTGATACGGCGGATGTGGGCTGGCACCTGCACGGCGCCACTGAACCCATCCTGATGCACCCCGGCATAGGCCAAGGCCGAGCCGACCCGCACGCTGCTGCGCTGCACCTGGTACTCGATGCTATCGAGCAGATCGCCGTCACCTTGCAGCAGGCTCTGGTTGCCGTGGCGAGTCTTGGCGTAATCCGCTGACCAGGGCGCCCAGGGCGTACCGTCCGGGGCGGTCTTCTCGTCGCTGATGCGGCGGCGGGTCTGGCTTTCTGCCACGGCGCCAATGCTTTCGAGCAGCTCTGCCTTGTAGTCGTTGCGGCCCAGGGTATCGAGCAGGCGCTGATAACGTGCCAGCTCGACACCACGGGTCTCGACCTCGACCGAGATACTCATCAGAGCACCCCACGCAACGAGTTGCGGGTGAACAGCCGCTCGTTCTCTTGCACCAGCTCCACCTTGCCAACGGCGCCCTCTGGCGGCTGGTCAGGGGTAGGCAGGCCCAGATCCACCTTGCCAGCCGCAATCTCTTTCACCTTGGCGATGGCTCTGTCGTAACGCTCTTGCAGCAGGGTGGTGACCTGGTTATCCCGATCACCCAGCCAATAGAAGGCGATGACGATAGCCTGACGCTTGAGCAGGTCAGGCACGGTCGGCAGCGGCAGCACATAGCGACGAGACAGGTAGCCGTTGATCTCGTCATCGGCGGTGGCCAATGCCTCATCGATCCAGGTGTCGTTGAGGGTGTCGGTAGACCGGTCGAGCGCGAAGTTATAGAGCATCGAGCCGTCGCGGGTTTCCAGATCCTGTTTCGTCGCGTAGATGGCCATCAGTTACTCCTTGATGTAGCTGCCGACCAAGGCTTGGCCTGAAACAGAAGAGGCCAGTGCCAACAGGCAACCCGCTGCGTTTTCCAGCAGTTTCGACACCTCTTTATCACCCCCTCCGCCGAGTTCATTGACCAACGGCATCAACTCGTTCTGCATTTGGCCAATGATGGAGTTGGTGGTTTTCATCAGCTTGTCGATATTGACCAGCGTTACCGCTGGTAACGTGACGGCGGCCGCTTGTTCTCTGATGTCCATGACTACGCCCCCACTACTTCGATTTCGGTGCAGACCAGCCAGGGATCGCCATGCACGCGCTTGGCCTCTTCCTGGGTGAGGTAGCAGCACGGGATCTCGCAGTCGTGGTCGTGCGGCACATTGGCCTTGTCGCTCACCACAAACACCCGGGTCGCACTGGAGTGGAGAAAGTGCACCTGGCAGCGCCAGAAGCCAGCAGGCGACTTGGCCTTGACGTCGAACTGACCCAGCAACCACTCGGCGTTGACTTGGTTGGCAGCGGCTTGTTGTTCTGCTTCCAGGCGGGCGGCTTCGGCAGCCTGCTGTTCCGCTGCCAGGCGGGCGGCTTCGGCGTCAGGGTCTACCAGTACGGTCCCGTCTTCTTTCTGTTTGGGCTGCGCTTGCGCCAGCTCGGTACCTGCGCCCACTGTTGCAGCTGCCAGCTGCTGGCTTTTGTCGGCCTCTGGGGCCTTAGCGTTGACTTTGCGAACCATGTTCAATGCTCCTGTAAAGGGTCGGTAAAGGCGGTTTACACCACCGATATCAGGGTTTGCCGGGTGGCCTGTTCGGCAATCAACAGCACTGCCGTGGCCGTGAATGAGCCGTTGTTAGAGCGGATCACCGGCTTGGTACCGTTGGTGACGATGCCGCCGCCAGCGTCGATGGAGAAGAAGGTGGCCAGGGTGACGGTGTCATCGGTCACCTGGACATCCCGACTTGCCACCAGGCGGTTGCCATTGGTGCCGATAAAATCCAACTGCATCGAGCGCTGGGCCGAGCCACCAGACCAACTGCCGATCAGGTTGAGCTTGAAGGCCAGGCTGCTGTCGCTATTGAAGGCGTTCAGCTTGTCACTGGTGGTGTTAAAGAACGGGGCCAGAGTGCCGAACTGCGGCGTGGGCAGACCTTTTAACCAGGCAATCAAATCCCGGTTGGTATCTGCTGCCAGCAAAGCGGCGGCACCAGACAGGCCTGACCAAAACACCTCGCTCTTCTTGCGCTTGGGCGCCTGGTAGACGAACGCCTTCCCGAATGGCATGGCTTAGCCCTCTGTCACAACCAGCACGCCGCCGCCCGGCAGGGCCAGCCGGGCGTACAGGTTCTGGGGCGGGTCAAAGCTCCATGCCTCACGCTGTTCACGACCGAGGGTGTGGCCGACGGTCACGCTGGGATCAGGCAGCGACGCATCGGTGCGATACAGCACTATCTGACCGGTCTGGTTTTCCAGGGTGCCGCTGCCCACTGCGGATACCAGTACCCAGGCGGTGGCGGTCGGTGTCACGGTCGTGGTGGCCATGGCGGTTCCTTAGAAGTGGGTCGGCTGAGTGATGGCGCGCTCCAGCCACATCTGGCCGGATTGCAACAGACGCTGGGCCTCGTCCAGTGCCTGCATGGGCTCGCTGACGGTGCTGTGGGGCACCTGCGGATCGGGCTGAGCAGCCACCTGGGCGCGCAGTTGGATCAGCAGGGTGCGGGCTTGCTCGCCATGAGCACGGAGCAGGCCCAGCAGTTCGTTCTGATTTTCCATTGCTATGTCCTGGTAATGGCCTGGGCTTCGACGCTTTGAAGCTCTACCCAGGCCGGGGTGGTTACATCAGATGACCGG
The DNA here is from genome assembly GCF_000820045.1 of Aeromonas rivuli. Lineage (GTDB taxonomy): Bacteria > Pseudomonadota > Gammaproteobacteria > Enterobacterales > Aeromonadaceae > Aeromonas > Aeromonas rivuli. Next base: position 14,420 of record NZ_CDBJ01000067.1, read on the forward strand.
TCACACCAGGTAAGGGCTGACCACGATCTCGACGTTGTTGTAGTAGATGTTGCTCTCGCCGCTATCGAGGAACTCGCGCTTGATCAGCTTGCGGGCAGCCGCCTCGTTGCTCGGGCCGACGACCAGCACGCGGGCCATGGTGCCAATAGGGGTGCCGTTGGACTTCTTCATGCTGGCCAGCTTGGTCTTGGCTGTTTCGAAGTTCGCTTCATCCAGCACAGCCTTGGAGCCGATAGCAGTCTGTGGGAAACCAAAGCCGTAGCCATGACGACCATCAACCCCAGCCGCAAACTTGTTATTGAACCAGGTGTATTCGCTGGTTGCGTTCATGGTCTGGAAGTCGAAGGGGCGGCGTTCCTGGAACACGATGGGCTTGACCACCTGCATATCGTCGATGACGAACCAGGGGGAACCGGTATCGGTACCTGGAGTACCCACTACGTTCGAGAAAGTAGTGGCCGGGGTGGTATCCAGCGGATGGTCGGTGTCGAAGAAGTTTTGGCCGTCGTAGCAGAGGGTGGCGAAACCAGCAGCCAGCAGGGCATAGACATTCTTGTCGGGGAACAGCGCCGCTTCACGGCCAAAGTTTTCGGAGATGACCGAATACTTGCCGATCTGGTCGTCTTCCACGTCTTCACGCTTGATGACAACAGAAGACTCGAAGGTCTTGTTGAGGATCTGATAACCATGGCTTCCCACTTCGACCAGCTGGCGATTGGTCAACCACTCCTGGATGGCGGGCAAGTCTTTCAGCCAACCATAGAAGTTGGAGCTGCCTGCACTGGGCACCTGAGTAGCCACACGGGCCCATTGCGGGGTAATGGCACCCAGACCACGGGTGTAAGAGGCAGACATGGAGACGGTCAACGCCTCCAGAACTTGGGATTCGGTAAAGGCCATGATGGATTACTCCCCTTGTTTGGCTTTCATGGCTTGCTTGGCAGCCAGGAACTCTTCGGGCTTGTGGCCCATCTTGCGGCACAGTGCCAGTTCATCCGTGCTCAGCGCGCCAGCCTGCTCGGTGGTGGTCTTCACCACGCTGGCATCGGCGATGACCGGGGCGCTGGCCACAAAGGCGTTGAACTGCTCGACCCCGCCTTCGGCACGGCACATGCCCAGGAACATCTCTTTGTTGGCCGGGGCGATCTTGCCGGATGCGATAGCACCATCGACCAACGTGGCCAGCTTGGCCTCTTCGGTCTGTTTGACCTTGGTCTCGGCGGTGGTGGCGCGGTTGAGGGCCAGTTCGTAGGTCTCTTTCGGGACGAACTTGGTCAGATCAGGGCCGGTAGCGGCACGGTTGAGAGCCAGCTGATGATCGGCCTTGATGGTATTGATGGCGGTCAGTGCGGAAGCGATATCCGCATCTGCGCCCAGACCCAGCGCCTGGGTCAGTTCTACGGGCAAGGGCATTGGTGTTTCCTCACGGTTCAGTGCAGGGAGTTGATCGAGGTTGGGGTCGTTGGTCAGGGCTGCGCTGGTGATGCTTCTCACAACACCATTTGCGTCGTAGGTGAAACTCGGGGAGTAGAAGGCGTAATTCTTTGCCGCCAAAGCTCGCTCCCCGTCTTCGTTCCACTCAACCATGCCCCACACTTCGCCGTCGATATTCTGGAGAGCTTCGATCCAGCCATGGGCCGGAGCGGGCTTTCCCTGCGGGCCCAGGATGTGGGTGGCATGTTCAACATCGAATGGACGTTTCTTGGTGAACGAGGCCACCACGGCATCCGGGTTGCTGTTGTTCCAGCTTCGCCCATCGTTACCACTGAATACCCCGGGGGGGATCAGCGGCAGCCAGACCTTCTCATCACGCACTTGCTGGCGTGACAGGTCAAAGCAGAGGGCTAGATAGGTTTTGGGCATTGCTCGCTCCGGTTACATGGCAACCTCCTGCCAGGTGGCGTCGGTTGGATTTGAAACATGTTGTGGGAATGAGCATGACGGCCAAGGGCGTGGCGGTGAGAGTGACGGATTTCGCCTTATGCGGCAGGGAATGCGAAGCGTGTGGGGAGCGAGCGAAAAAGAGGTAGTCAGTCAGTGGGGGAAGAGGAACAGCAGACCACAGGTTACCGGATCAATATTGGCTGGCAAGTCATGGCAGTGACAAACCAGCCTGAGCGCCACGGCGCAACCATTTATAAACCCCTTTTAAATCGCCGCCTGCTGCATTTGACTGGTTATTGCCATGCGCTGATAGCTTGAATTGCTCACAGCGGCGCTGAGAGCGTCTGGCGCATCTGTTTTTCTTTGGCGGCCAGGTCAGTTTGCAGGGCTTGCTGGCGACCCTTGCCGGGATTGTAGTTCCACCCTGGATCAATCCCACTCGGGAGCGTCTCGACTTCACCGGTGCGTTTGTTCACCCACTCCCTGGTGCCGTCATCCTGCGGGGCGAATTGATACCCGGCCTTACCTTCCAGCTTGGCGTATTCAAACTTGCTGATCTGGCGCACACCACAGGCGCAGCCCCAGCCATTTGGTGGCATGTGACTTTGCCACCAAGGATGATCCACGGGCAGGGTGATCCCCTGCCAGCTGACATGCAAGGCCCGATGTTCCCTGGATGGCCCAAGCGTATAGGTCAGATAAGGCATGGCCCGCTTGGTACGCTCGATGCGTTGCCACTGGCCAGCGGCGCGGGCGGTGCGCATGTTGGTGCGGTAAATGGTCTTCAATCGCCCCTCACTGCCCAGCTGTACCGGCTTGGTTTCGCCTGTCAGCGGGTCATCCATGGTCTGGATACCCCACCAACCGGACTTGACCAGGAGCGGTTTGATGGCTGCCTGGAACTGGGCAAAGGTCTGGCCCTGCTCCAGCGCCTGCTCGACCAAGGCCCGCACCTCGACCAGCAAGTCGGCATTGAGCATCTTGGCCACGGTGAAGGCGTTGCTGTGTTCCTCCTTCCACACGTCACGGTAGTCAAAGCCGGGCTGAATGCCCTTGGCCTTGAACCAGTCCAGCGCAGCTTGAGGCGGAAAGTCCGAGGCCTTTGGCTCAGGCATCTTGCGCATCCCCCATGCCACGCATCCTGAACAGATAATCGGCCAGCTGCGGGGTGAACTGCTCGGCGGTCAGTGTGTCTTGCAGCGCGAGCAACCCGGCGTTGAACTCTTCGAAGGTGGCGCTGTTGTCAGCCAGCTCGATGATCGGGTTCATGAAGTCATCGCCGCCCACCTCGACCCAGTCGCTCATGGCCTCCTCGGTCAGCTGCTCGATGGCCTGTTCGCTCGGCTGCTGGATGCGGTTGATGGCAAGGCGCTGGGGTTGCTGGCGGTTAAGGGCCAGCGGCTGCACGGCCTGCACCTGCATGGTGCTCAGCGGTTGCAGGGTGGCTTCATCCGGCTTGGGTGCCCCGAGCCCGAACTTGTCTTGCATCGCGCTTTCGCTGACGCGCAGGCCACGGTCAACCAGCGGCATCAGGCTATCGACCAGCAGCTTGAGATCTTCCGGCTCAGGTACTCGGATACAGACGCGGGGATAGGCCTTCTGCACACCCCAGTTCAGCACGATGAACGGCTTGACCAGGTACTCGTTGATGGTGGCTTCGAGCTGGCGGGCATCCCACTTGGCGATATCGAGGCGCACTTCGTTATGCACGGTGGCCTGGGCGCGACTGCTGCCATCGTCGGTGGTCATAGTCTGGCCGAGCACCGCCTTGCTGGTCTGTTCGTCAGCCCAGCGGGCCATGTTCTCGAACAGGGTATCGCCGCCGTTGCCTTTAGCCGTCTCGACCAGCTCGACCATCATGCTGTCGGGGATGATGGCCCCGGAGTCACTGGCGATGGTGGCGATGGCGTTCTTGAGGGTGGCGATCTGCTCGGGAGTGGCGTTCGGCCCGTACTTGCCCACCCGGATCGGGATACCGAACACCTCGGCAAACGCCCACCAGTCACGGATAGTGAACGACTTGAGCATATACATGACGGCGCAGAGACGGGTCAGGCCGTTGCGCCAGATGCTGCCTGACTTGGTGCGCGGCAGGTGGACGATGAACTTGTAGGGATCCAGCGGCTTGCCCTGGGGGGCGTCATCGCTAATCAGCAGGATCTTGCTCAGGGTGTCGGCATCGGGGCGCAGATAACGGGGGTCTACCCAGCTGTAATCATTCGGCGTCCAGCGGCCGCCGCTGGTGTCCCACAGGATCTGACACACCCCCATCCCCTTGCCAAGGCCATCGAGCAGGTCAAAGAACAGCTCTGGTATCTGGTCGCTTTCCATCAACTGGCGCACTTCGTCGGCCAGCTTCTTGTCGAAGGCATCATCACTGGCGGCCTCGACACTGGGCGGCAATGCAGCCACCGCCAGCTTGCGGGTACGCAAGACAGAGGCGTAATGCAGATCCCGCTCTTCGATCTCTTCGGCCAGAGTCATGTAGTCCTGGGGGTTGTTGCCATCGACCACCGATCGCAACAGGCCAGCGAGGCGCTGGGGGGTGATGGTGCTGGCCACCGAGTTGGGGCGCGGGTTGCGCACGCTGGTGATATGGGCATTGGCGATATTCTCGCTCAGCACCTTCTTGTCTGGCTTGATGGGGTTGCCCCGTGAATCGAGAATGGTGCTCACAGTAGTCCGCCTCCGTTACGCAGGCCACGGGTCAGGTTCATCTGCCGTTGTCCGTCGTTGTCTTTTTGTGGCGCACCGACTTTGGCGATGCGGTGCAATTCATAGATTTGGTTCTCGGCCCGGCTGGCCAGATAGGCCAGGAAGATGGCCACCGCGCTATCGCCGTGACGCTTGTTGCCATCACTGCCCTGGGTGCGGCTGTCGTCAATGCCGGGGGTACCCCGGTAGATCTGGATTTGCCCCAAGTCGGTGATGATGTCTTCGTGCCTGGGCAGCTCCAGCTCGTCATCTTCAAAGGTCGATTTGAAGCGCGGCATGTTTTCGCGATAGAAGCCGACCGACAGCATCACCTTCACCACCTCTTGGCCGTAGCGATAGGCCGCCTCTTCCGCGATATAGCTACCGTTACCGTTGGCATCCAGCCAGATACCATCGCGGCGCGGCAGGCGATCGCAGATGAAATAGAGCGCCTGCTCCTGCTGCTTGAACGGCACGTTCTTGAGCTCGACCAGGAAGGGCACCCGGCGGCGGGTGGTGGGCAGCACCTCAATAGGGGCGAATACCGTCAGGTCACCCGAGCGGGCGAAGTCTTCGCCCAGGGCGTGGCGGTTGGTGCGATCTAGCTTCATCAGCTCGGGGAAGACTTCGGCCTCCAGCCACTCCTGCATCTCGGCGTTACGCTCCGATTCGCTGGCCGCGTTGAAGGCGGCCGAGCCGGTGAAGCGCAGCACGGGGCCATCACCACAGGCGGCCCGTTCACGCAGGCCACGGCTGATATAGGCACCGCCGCCGCTCTTGGGCTCGCAGTAGTATTCCTCCCGGGCGTCTTCTTCGGTGGCGGTGTCTTTGAGCAGGTTGCGCAACCACTCGTCTTGCTGTTGCTGGCTCCACTCCTTCTTGGTGACTTGGCAGATCCGGCGATAGAGACCCTCGTTGATGGCCGTCTCGATGTCGATGCGGTGCACGCTGTAACGCTTCTTGCCAGCGCGGCTGTCCTGGATCAGGGTGTTGAACTGGTTCTCGATGCCGTTGTGGGTCGAGATGATGCGCGCCTTGCTGCCCCACATGGTCAGCGCCAGCGCAGCCTTGAGGATGGCGGCCAGCTCCTTGTGGAAGGCCCCTTCATCGATCACCACGTTGCCCTGCATCCCCCGCAGATTGCTGGGGTTCGAGCTGAGCGCCTTGATCTTGAAGCCGCTGGCGAAGTTGATGACATAGACCAGGATGTCTTTGTCTTCATCGGCCAACGCCTCTTCGCTGACTTCACCGGCGGCGCAGTTGTAAGCGCGGGCCCACATGGCGCAGGCGTCGATAAACTCGCGGGCCATGTCTTTGGTGGTGCCGACATAGAAGGTGTCACAGCCGCCCGCCTGTGCCGACATCGAGCCAGTCAGCGCGGCATCGGCTGCCTCTGCCCAGGTAAGCCCGGTTCGCCGCGACTTCTCGGCAATCTTGAGCGGTGAGGTATCAGCAATCCAGCGCTTCTGATATGGCAGCAGCACCTCATTGGGATTGAACTGGCCGCCGATGATGGCGGCCGCTGACTGATTGCGCAGGGTGTTCTCTGCTGAGGTTAAGTGGCTCATCACGCAATCCCCAATATCTGATTTTTGATGTCCGCAGCCGTCTCGGCTGAGAGCCCTGCCGACTTCACAATCTTCTCGGTCTTGGCGGCCACCTCGGCGGCGAACGCAGCGCGGATCTCTTTCTCCACCTTGTGGCTGGTCATGGCGGCCTGCTCCACCCGCTGGATCACCAGGGCGAGTTGGCCCAGTGATTTGGGGTCAACCATCTTGCCCTCTTCCCCGTCGCTGGCATCCATCATTTTCATGGACGTTTCAAAGGCCATGGTGCGCACGAACTCCTGGAGCATCTTGCCGACCTCGGAAGTGGGGGCTTGACCAAGCTTGGTGGTCCATACCTCGGCCACTTCACGGGCCTGCTGCATACGGCTGCCTGCCACCTCCATCCGCTTGGCGAAGCGATTGAGGCCGGTGCGGCTGATCTGCTCTTCTGGCGGCAAGCCAGATTCCAGGATGAGCTGGTTCACCTCTTCCAGGATGTCTTTCTGAGACATAGAGCCAGAGCGCAGCATGGCCGCCAATTGGCTGCGGATGTCGTCAGGCAGTTGCTGGATCTTGCTCTTGGTGTTCTTGGTCTTGGTCATCACCACGCCTCCAAACTTTCGGCCCATGGAGCGAGATCGACAGTCTGTCCAGCCAGCTCATGGGTGCAATCGCCCAGGTATTGGATGCGTCCGTCGGTGACGAATGAGTGACAAACCTTGGACACCTTGGTCTGCACTATCTCACCGTTGTAGATTTTATCGGCCATCTCCAGATCGGCGCAGGGCGGCTCCCACTGGTCCCATTGAACGAGAACAGACGGAGTGAAGGTTGGGCGCTCGTAATTGCCGTTAAAACTCCATCTCGGTCTGGGGCCAACGCCAACGTTGATGATGTGAGGCGCGTTGCACCCTTTGCAGAAGAATGCCAGCGTGCCTTCGCTGGCCGATGCCAATACTGGAGAGAGGGTTATAAATTCACTCATGCTTCTGCTACCTCAACAGCTTGTCAACGAGCGGGGCCGTGCAGCCCCAGAGCGCATAGACGGGATCGCCGACGATGGGCAGGGCCAGCAGGTAGCCCACGGCCATCATGCAGGCGATATCCAGCAGGCGGGCTTTCATGCGTGACCCAACCGGCGTGCGCGGCGGGTGGCCCGCCTGGCCTTGGCCTGACGCTGCGCCTGCTTGACGGAAGGCAAACCGCCATTGAAGGCGGGGCGGTAACGGCTGGCGCGTTTTATTTTCCGAACGTGAAGTTCGATAGCCTCGTCCAGTGAGGCGGGGCCTCGCCAATTGCGGATCATCAGCGGGCTAAACCCGCCAAGCCCTCCCAGCACAAGGGCAACCAGGGCGCTTTTCATCTTCATCATCAGATCCCTCATGGTCACACCGGACGCGGTTTTTTGACGCCATCGACCACGGCCTGGCCAGTGGCCACGTCGTCACCCCGGCCAGTCAGCTTGGCCACCAGGGTCTTGCCCACCTCTTCCACCGTCAGCAGGCCTTGCTCCTCCAGCCAGCGGAGGTGGTTGCGCACTACATCGCGGCTACAGCTATGGCCATAGGTTTCCAGGCACGAATCCAGGATCGATTCGTTGGCCGAGTAGCCAGCCATTTCCCGCAAGCTGCGCAGGATCAGCAGGCGCTGATCCGACACTACAAACTCTCTCATCGACGTCATATAACCCCCGTTTATTTCTCGTTTAAACGCTGTTCGAGCAGCAAGTTAATCTGGTGATTGGTGGGCTTGAGCTGGGCGGTGAGTGCCTTGATGTCCCCCCGTAATCCTTCGAGCTGGATGCCCAGCTCATAGAACTGCTCCTGGGTCGGCAGGTTGTCGACGCGACTTTCGAGGCTGGTAACGCGGGTGGTCAGCTCGTCCATGGCGGTGCTCACTTCTTTCAGTTCTTCGCGGCGGGCAAAGGTCTTGCTCAGCCACAACATGACGACGGTGGCCAGTAATGCCACCACTGTGGTGATGACGCCCCACCACTTCGCTATCCAGTCAAACTCCATGGTGCCTCCCTGCGGTCTCTTGCCAGCTTTGGCAGGGGACGCAACGCACGGCGTCTGGTGCGGCCTCCAGCCGGTCGCGGGCGATCTGTTCACCACAGCTCAGGCAGAAGCGGTTGCCAACGGCGTCCTGGTCTGGGGTTTCGGTAACGCGCCGGGCGAGCTGGTTGGCCAGGTCGCGCTCGCGGGTCTCTTGCTCGTTTTTCTGGGCACGGTCAAACAGGTCGGTCATCAGCGCCTCGTCAGCAGTTTGGAAACGGTGCCTGCCACGGCGGATTGCACCTTCTGGCCAGACGATTTGGGGTGTGGGGCAAAGCCGTCCAGGGTGCGCAGGCCGAGATAGGCCCAGGCGGGGGTGCTCAGCATGGCGGCCATACTCCAGTCTGCACCGTCGCCATAGCCCGCGACCTTGAGGCCTTCGAAGGCGAGCACGTAGAGGGCGGTGGCATACCAGGATTGACGGGCCAGCAGGGGGCGGGTGTTGCGCACATAGGTGTCGGTGGCGTTATCGCCCTCGCGCACTGTCTCTTGGGTTTCATGGTGCTCTGCCTGCTTGTCTTGCAGGGCCAGCTCTTGGCGGCGGGTCTGCTCTTTCTCAAGCGCAACCCTGATCTTCTCCAGCTCGACCAGGGCGGCGGGATCGGTAATGCGGCCCAGCTGCGCGGCCACGGTGGCCGTTTGTTGATCGGCACTCAGGCCAATGCCAGAAACCTGCTCGACGATATCGGCCACCTGGTTGGCGGTGTCGCTGCCACCAAACATGTTGGCGATGCCACGGATAAGCGCAGGCCCCTGCTGCACAGCAAGGGCCGCAATGGCGGGGATAAGGGGGATCATGGATGAGTCTCCTTGAACAGTTCGCGCAGGCGGGCGATGTGGCCCGCTACCTTGGGCTGGTTTGCACTGATGGCGGCAAGCTGCGGATGGCGTACCTGGTAGATGTCTCTGGCCGTCACCGAATGCCAGCCCTTGGCGAACTGACTTTGCATGGTGCCGTCATGGCTATGGAGCGGCACGGCGCGATCCACATCGCTCTCGGCGATACCCTGTTCGGCGGCCTCGCGCTCGCGCTTGAGCCGCTGTTCGCGGCCATGCTCGACACTCCATTGCCAGTTGCGGCCCATGTCAGACCCCATACTCTTTGGCCCAGATGCCGCTGCGCATCTGCTCAGCATGGCGCTTGGCCCGCGCGGGGGTCTGCTTGGCCCAGCGGCTGTTGAGCATGCCTGCCGCCGCATCATTCCAGCGCTGTTCAATCACCGCTTGCAGGGTGTTTTTGAAAGCGGCCAGCCCTTTGACACCCATCTGGTAGGCCATGGATTGCAGCACCGCCAGCCGGGCGGGATCGCGCTCACAGACTTGCAGCGCCATGGCCAGCTTGGGATCGCGGCGCATATCCACTTCCAGATTGGAGATCAGGCTGTCGAGCCAGGCTTCGCCAGCACGAATGGGCAGCGTGAACTGATAGAGCTTGATATCGGCGCCCTGGGGGCCGATGCGAAAGCCGAAGCCGACGGTGGGGTAATTCTCTGTGCAGAGGTATGGCTTTGGACGCCAACCCTCTTCGTATTTGATTAATGCGTAAATGGACATAACACACCTGGATGGATGGGGAATTAATCCAGTGTGCTGTGATGAGGGAATGGGGTGAGAGTGACGGATTTCGCCATAAAATAACAAAGGGCCCGCAGGCCCTTTGTTGGATATTCGTTTTTACTTTATTAAGTAATGGCCTGACATCGTGCCGTTAATACCACAGAAGTCCAATGACGCTTGTTTGCCGTCAATTATTACGCCTTTACTATCACCGGTTGCCACATAGAAATGATGGGTCTGGGTATTGGTATCGTGCACTGAGAATGCAACATCTGTTTTCCAAGCATATTGATCAAATCGCCAGCTAGTGAAGTAACTTCCTGATTCGATTTCTCCGTGATTGTAAGTGGCCTCAATTTTATCCACTCCCCACCCATCGCGCACCGTAGGGCAGACTTTCACCAGCTTGGCATAGGCCTGCTCGATGATGGCCAGATTGACCTGGTCACTGTCAGCGATAGTCAGGGACGCGGCAGCCAGTGAACTGCTGAGCAGTAGAGTGGCGATAAACAGAAATTTCATTTCGTCCTCCATTAATAAAGTCGCCCGTGCTTTCTGGTTTGGCCCTGAGCAGCTTGCTCGGTACCGGCGAACAAGTCCCGCTGTCTGGCACGGGATTCCAGCTTACGCATCCTGGCCAGGATGTACTGGATCTCGCGCATCGATACCTTGAACTGGCGGGACAACTCGAAGGTGTTGTTGCCGGTGAAGGCCTTCCAGACCAGCATGGAGCGCAGCATCACTTCGATGCTCTTGCCCTTGGGCAGGTAGAAACGGGCACCGCCGAAGTTGGTGCAGATGGCAGACAGCAGCAGCACCGATAGCTCATCTGCATGCCGGTGCTTATCGATGGTGCGCTCTATCAGGCTATAGAGATCGCGCAGCGTCTCCGGCCAGCCATATTCAGCTTCTTCATCCAGCAACCGGTCTAGCTGGGTGCTGATCTCCGATTTACCTACCGCCTCACCGAACATGTCGATCTGTTCTTCTTGTTTGTCACTCATGGCCACGCCCTCCCAAATAGCACAATACCCAGCACTGGCTGGGTATTGAGATCATAACTCAGTGGATCGGGCTGCCCAATTCTAGGGCCTGCCGCTACTCAAGATGAACGATGAACTGCACTTTGTCGTTGCTGTACCAACTCACACGATAGGGTTGGATACGTTCTGCCACCGTAGCATTGCACAGACGAACGGCTCCGAAGTCTTCACTTTCAGGTCGTTGCGCCGGGTTGGCAATCACCATACCGTTCAGCAACTTGCTCAGTACCTCGACCACTTCTGGTGTATCACAAGCGGGTAGAGCTTCCTTGTTCATTGTGTTGAAGGTAAAGCCACCAACCAGTACCACTACCGCGACCAAGCCGATCCAGCGGTTGCTTGCGGCTGGCTGCTGCTCTGCTGGTTCCAGCTTGTTGCGCTTGTAGAGGTAGTAAGGCAGCGCGATAAACCAGATCACTGCCACGAACACCGCCCAGCCAGCCGGATTGCGGGCCCCCTTCTTGTACGAATCGAACAGCACCCAGACCGCGCAGGCCAGCACCACCAAACCAATCAATAACGTCATATCGCCTCCAAAATAAAGGCCCATTATTGGGCCTTGTTGTTCAATTCGTCTATGGCCTTGTTTCCATCCAGAACCATTATCCTCGGTGGCCGCCTACCCGGATTTTCATAGGCATCACGGATCAAGTCATAACCTGGCTTGGCATCGTGGCGATAGCTGAGCGTATCAGGAACTGGATCCCCGCGCTCGATGATGGCATCTGTCATCAGCCGAACGTGCCATTTCTTGAGCGACTCCAGCACCCGCGATGCTTGGGCAGAGGTCAACCATTCCAGGCTGGCCACCCCGGCGCCATTGTTATGGGTGGTCGTGATGCGCTTGGCATAGCTGGCCAGGGCATCCTCTGAGCCATCGCGCACAAAGCCATCTTGGGCCATGGTGATCCAGATGGCGCGCAGCTTGCGCACCTCCGGCGCTTTCACCCTGGCGTGACTGGGGGGCGACATCTGTCGCCCCTTGGCTGGGGACTTGGCCTTGGGCTTGAACCCGATCCCCTTCATGGCGGTCAGCACTGCCTCAAGCTGCGCGGCCTTGAGCCCTTTGGCGCTGCGCTGACCGGTCACCCCTTCGAGCAAGGCGCGATAATCTTCTTCATCCAGGCTCAGGTCACGGCGGCCAATCTGCACCAGTTGCAGCAGGCGTTTGGCATCATTCATCTTCTTCTCCTTCATCTGCCTCGCTGAGCGTGGCGACATAGATTTTATTGGTCTTTGGCGGGGTGCCTTCCCGCCAGCGGGGGACGGTGCTATCAAGCCAGGCCATGGCATGGTCATCGGCCTGGGCTTCCAGTTCGCGCAGCGCCTGCTTGCTCATCCCTTTGGTTTTGCGTTTGGGGTAGCAGGGGTGATTTGCCTTGATGTAGTTCACCATCCTGCGCTGATAGCGGGTCATCACCATGGCGATATTTCCTCTTTCTCTGCGCGTTACCTTCGCTTTCACAGGCCTTGCAGTAGTGTTGCAAGCCATCTGGTGCATTGTGGTGATTGCGCACAGACCAGAAGGCGGTGTCTTGCGGCCAGTATTCCTGGCACCCGGTACAGAGCTTTTCCAGCCCCATTTCAGGATCGAGGCGGGCCTTGCCGCTGGTGAGGCGCTTTTCCAGCAGACCCTGCCTCATCAGTGGGGTGTATTCACCGTGCATGGCTCACTCCTCGATTGCTGGTGCAACTCGGCCCGCAGTTCCTCTTCATAGCGCCGGGCTTCCCCCGCCAGCGCCATGGCCCCGTGTGCTGTCGCCCTGGTTGCGAAGGCCGCGTACCGTCGCATGGCCAGGATCTTTTCCTGGTAGCTGTGGGCGGTACACGCGCCCCCGCACAGCTTGGTCAATTCGATACTCAACTCACCGTTTGTCATCGTCGATCCCTCTATGGGTTATCGTGAATGACCGGGCCCGGTCGGCTGCTCATCAGTGCCTGGCAACCACGCCAGGCAGACGGGGGAATAGCCCCCGTTTCGCGTTTACCCTTAACTCAGTTCCCATGCGGCTAGAATCTTGTCTCCCTCGTATTGCAACACCGGCTTACCAAAGTCGCGGCCACACTCCCAGGTGTGGTATTCATCGCCAATTTTGAATGCCAGCATCCACACAACATCCCCTTCACTATCCCAGTTACTCAAAAGCTTGATGGTGTGTGTCGGGTTCTCAGGCACGTTCATAGCCATCATCGTTACTCCTTTAATTCCTGAGCGCTTTCCGCGCCTTGTTGACGATGGCTGTCAGCATGGCCAGCCGGGATTTCTGGCCATCGGGACCGCGATGCTCGTTGATGTAGTCGATGGTCGCAGTGGCATCTGCCAGCGCCCGGGCCGGATCGTTGGCCAGGGTGCATTCCAGGCTGCTCTTGGCATCGGTCACGCTGGTGTGGGTCAGCTCAATCGCAATGATCATGACGTGCTCCTTATCGGATAATCAGGTAGATGGTGAGGGCGGCAGAGGGCAACAGCAGAGCCCAATACAGCGCCACGGCAATCAGTAAGGTGCGGGGCTTGATGCTCATGCGGTCACCTCTTTCAGCTCGCTGACCAGCTCCAACCCTTCGATCTTCTTGAACTGGCGCACCAGTGCGGTGCTGCTGCCGAAGTAGGGGATAAGGTAGGTCCACCCTGCTTTTTCTGGGGCTTCGCCAAACATCTCCTTCATGCGCTTGGCGCCAAGACTGCGTTTATGCTTGGCCATAGTTTCAAGTTGTTTTTTGCTATACATGGCCTTGAACTTGTGGAAGAAAACCTGCTTTACCACCTGGTTCATAAACTCGTCTGCAGGGTCTATCTCACTCAGTTCTTTGGACCATTCTGACTTGATGACTTCATCGATATACACCGCCAGTACCGTGGTACTTTCGCTCTTACGCGCCCTGGTAATGTTTATCTTGTGCCCGTGCAGATTGAATGTGAGTTGCACCCAACTGCCTTTCAGCTCGGCCGCGATTGCCTGCCACTGTTCCTTGCTGATAGTCATCACGCCTCCCGCTTGCCGAAACGGTGGATGCAGGTGCAGCAGAGATTGACGCGGCCCTTTGCCCACTCCCTATTCAATGCGTTCTTGGCCACCATCAAGGCTGCCTTCCACAGATCCAGGGCGGCGATATAGCGGCCCTCGCGCTCCAGTTCGGCGGCGCGGGTGGCCAGCGCCATGTAGCCGTTCGGCTTATTTTCGATTTGGTGGGTGAGTTGGTCACCCTTTAAAGCCGCATTATTCATGGTGTAACTCCTGTTTAAATTCGGTTTGGTGCTTGTCGTAAACGGTGACGATGTAGCGTTTTTCCAAGATGAAATAGGCATGGTCACATTCGAGGATCCGGCGCGGGCTCCATCCCGCCTCGCGCTGCCGGATCCGCCGCAGCTGTCGTTTGCTTGGGCGCCACGCCCTAGAGAGGGCGCCCAGCATCTCCAGTTCGCTGCGGCCGGTACGCTCAACCCAGCGCTCGAAGGCGTGGCGGGTGAGGTACAGCGGGCCATAGCGGGTTTCAAACTCCATCAGCAGTAAGGCCAGCTTTTCCCCGCAGCCATGCCTTGGCCTTTTCGATCGCGTGTTCTTCTGACTCACCAGTCACGGGAAGCCATACATCACCGACCTTCGCTTGCATCACCAGATCCAAATCAGCGATGTTGATTCCGGCAGTTATTTCCTGGGTCAACAGATAGGCTGCTTTCTCTTGAACCGACCCCAACTGGCTGTAGTGAAACTTGTCCATGTTCATGTCCTCACAGCTTCGACCAGTCGATGACGATGGCCTTGTAGGCCCCGGTGCCGGTCTTTTCGTAGAACCGGATGTACTCGGCCTTGCCGACCACGGTGATGGCGTCGGCGATGGCCTTCATGGCCTCCTGCCATTCGGCATCCTTGATGTCGAGCTTGCGCAGGCTGAGCACCTGGTTGACGTCCACATGGCCGCCCTTGTTGACGCGGAAGGCGTGATCCACCAGGGCGCGGATCTCGCTGCTGCTGCCCTCGCTCCAGCGGCCGATGCAGCCGTCGATCAGGGTCTTGGCGGTCTGCAAGCGTTCGTCGAATTTGCGGTGCTCGCCGATGGCTCGCACCACCTGGAAGCGGCCATCAAAACTGGTGAGGGTGACGTTGCCCTTGGTGCCGCCGTACTGCACGCCGTACTCGGCGGCCGACAGATCCATGAAGGCTTCGATCTCCTGGGCGATGCTGGCCTTGCGGGCCAGCAGACGCAGCTGCTCTTCGTGTGCCTCGTTGCACAGGCGAGTCACCAGGTCATCGCGCAGCAGGTCGAGCGGGGCAATCAGGGACTCCGGTACGAAGTGGCCCAGGGCGTTCTTGCGCAGGTTGTTGGGTTGGGTGGTCATTGCTGTTTATCCTTCTAAAAATTTACTTGCTGATTTCTCGAACCATGGCTTCAAGGTCCACGTCCGCCAGAGGGTTTTGATTGCTGATGCCACCACGTTGGTTAACGTAGAACATCACCCACTCTTCAAATTGCTCATTGGTATGCGATGGGAGCTTGTCCCTATCGATACTGATCACTACTAAGGCCATGGCAGGCTCCTACGCCGGAAAACCGGCGGCGCGGTGGTGCAGGTACTCGACGGCGGTCATGTTGCCGGTCAGCTCGAAGTCGTCCTGCTCGGGTTCGTCATGCCAGTGGACAATGCAGCCACCGAGGCGGGCGACGTAGGCGCGGCGGCGCAGGCCATCCACCTGCTCTTTCAGCTCGATGGCCCCTTGTTTCAGCTCGGGGCTGGGATAGGCGATCTCGATCATGGGGCGCACCTGGGCGGCTTTGACGGCCAGCACTTGGCAGCCGTTCTTGCGCAAGTCAGCGATGACACGCTGGGCGATCACGCCGAGGCTGTTGGTTCGAATGTTCATGCTGTTTCTCCTTGTGAATCACTGTTCAGCGGCGCCCAGAACAGGTGCAGGGCGGTTTCGTCATAGCTCTGTGACCATCCCGCGTCGGTCTGGATCACGACTTCTCCATCACAGCGGCTCACCTCACGGCCTTTGCTGCCATTCAGCAGGTGGACGTGGGTCCAGTTCTGTTCGGTATGGACGCCGTAGAAGGTCGTCGGTTGGGGGTTGGCGTTCATCAGTCGGCCTCCTTCCAGTTGAGGATTTCTTCAATCCGGCGCAGTTCTTCTTGGCGCTTATCAACGCCCAGTGGGGAATTAATCACCTTGGCGTTATGCAGACCTGTCTCGACCGGTGTGCGTAGGTCATGGATCAGAGTTTTGGCTTTGCTGAACTGGGCCTGGAACACTGCGAGACGTTCTTGGAAATGGCGGACCTGAGCCTCAGCATGCTCACGTAGCTCAATCACTTCTGATGAGAACTCACATAGGTGGAGCAGACCGTGGCGCGGGGATGCTTCCAGATCTTCTGTCGGGATACCTTCGCAGGCATTCACGCAAGCCACGATGCGACGGGCGTCATGTTCTTCGTCACATTGACAGACATAAAAAACGTCATTCAGCGGGCTATGGGCGGCGACGAATTTACCCACTTTTAACCATGGAACTGGCGTGTGTTGACTCATGGCTTACTCCCCTTCCAGCTCGTTAAAGGCATGACGCAGCACGGCCTCGGTCAGCGGTTCTCCGCCCGAATACATCACCGCCAATCGCAGGTTTTTGCTGACCAGGCGCAGAGCCCCAGGCCGGGCGCTGATTTGCAGCAGCAGGTTGCGCTCTGCTGGGCCGTCGATTTTCCAGGCGCTGGCCACGGCCATTACATCGGCCTTTTTGGCCTGGGTGATGGCGCGTTTCTTGGCAACGCGGGAATAGAGGCGGGCGAAGTCTTCGGAGCGCTGTCCGCCGGTCAGCTGGGTGTAAACCCGGCTGTTGCCAACCAGCACCATGCCGACCTCGACCTCTTCCACCAGAATGCGCAGCTCTTCGAGGGTGGCGCGGTCGAGGTGGTCTGCTTCATCCACCACGATGAGGCCCCGGGTGTTGAGCAAGCGGCGGCGCAGGGCGCGGGCCAACGGGCCACGCAGGCGGGGGGCGTTCTCCATGCCCAGCTCCATGGCCAGTTCATACATGCACTCGGTCATGGTGGCGCGGCTCGGGGAGGTGGTGATCACCCAGCAGTTGTTGTTATGGCGGGCGAACTCGCGCAGGGCGGTGGTTTTGCCCACGCCAGAGACGCCGTGGATGATGACGATGCTCTGGGTGGCCAACGCATAGGCCATGTCAGCCATGATCTGCTTGGCGGTTTCGGTCTGCACAAAGCCGGGATCCCGGGGCGCATTGGCGCGGGTTTGCCGGGCAGTGAGCCAGTTGGCCAGCTTTTGCATCATGGTGCTGGGGTCGGCCTTGTAAGTGCCACCGAGCAGCTGGTTGATGGTTGAGGGGCTAACGCCGATCTCTTTGGCCATCTGGGTTTGTGTCACCATGCTGGAATCCAGCAGCCCCTTGGCGCGGGCGATGATTTCATTACCGGGCTGGCTGGGTTGGTCTAAAGTCAGGATGTTTGACATCGATTTACTCTCCATTTATGGCGGCTTTCGGGCCGCTTTCTTTTTGCGGTTGGTCTGGTTACAGACGGGCTTTCTTTTGCTGCTCAGCCAGGGCTGCGACGCCTGCTTGGAAGCGGGCTTCGTAGTCAATGACTGGGGCGGTTTCTGGGCTGGTTTGTGCCCGTTGCTGGGTGTTTGGCTGCGAGAGTGGCTGCACGGCCAGCGCGGCATTGCCGTGGCTGATCGGGCGCACCATTTCCACCACTTTGGTTTCGGGTGCTTCTTCGTCTGTGATGCTGGGGATAAGCGCCGCAACTTCTAGCGATGACATGTTTTTCTTTGCCAATGCAGCAGTCTTGTTTGCCTTGACGAATTTGGTGCGCTCTCGCTTGTGCTCACGGGCTTGTTGGGTATCGCCAAATGCGACTTTTTCCAGGCACTCCGCTTCGCAGATATGCAGGCCGTTCTGGGTGGTGATAATCACCGCATCATGTAGGCGCTGCGGGTCGAACCGAGCAATGACCTTCTGCCCTACGTAATGAGCCAATTCAGGCCCGTAATATCGGTTACTGCGATTGCGGATAGTGCCGCCAGACTTGATCAAGATGGTTCCGTGCTTGCTGACGCGAGACGCTTCTGCCTGCAACAGCAACATGGTCAATTGCTCACTGCTGGCCTTGCGCATTACGGATTGCACATAGCTCTGCTCGAATGCCTGATCAAAGCTCATCACCCCACGGCAGGCCTCGGTCTGGCGCCCGACCTTGGCGTTGTACATGGCGACCCCTTCGGCCACGATGCGCAGAAACTCGGCTGCATCCACCGCCCGTTCACCATAATTGTCTGGCTTAGCCATGGGGTTGGGGCCGGTGTAGCAACCTGCCAGCGCGGGGTGTTTGTCGATGATTTCATCCAGCCCGCCCACACCGAAGGCACGTTCGATCGGCTTTGCCTGACCGTGGCCCTTGCCCAGCAGCACGCTGGACCAGTGCAGCTTGATGCCAAGCATGGGGATCATGCCGAGCGGGTCATCTTGCTTGACCTTGAAGCGGTAGCGGTTCGGCACGCCCCCGGTCATCCATTTGTTGGCCGCAGCGCGAGTGTTATCGATGGTGATCTCACGCGGGATGCCGTATTTGCTGCACACGTCCATCAGGGACAGGCGGATGCTGTCGGTGTTCTCACTGATATCAGTGCGCCAGCCCACGATCTTGCGGCTGTAGATGTCCTGCCAGAACCAGGTCTTGGGGCGGATCACTTCGCCGTTGAACCACTTCACGAAGACGTTGTGCAGGTAGCCGTCACCGTTGATCCACTCCATGGCATCCAGCCCTTCGATGGTGCGCTCCTGCGGCGGGTAGAGCTGCATCAGCGCATGCTCACCTTCGCGCAACATCACCTGCTGGGCGTGGGGCACTTCCATGTCCATGCGGCGCATCAGGCTATCGATGCTTGGCACGACCCAATCTTGCTCCTGGGCAGCCAGACGCAGGCGCTCATAGCAGCTGCTGGCGTTCGGGCATTCGTTGCGCAGGTAGTCGGCTTTGAAAAACGCCCAGGCGGAATCGCTCACCGGGGCCAGTTTGGTGGCACGGTTAGCGGTGGCGCTCTCTTGGTGCTTGGGCAGCAACACGGCTACCCAGTCGCTCTCGTCAAAGCCTTTCACGGCACCGCAGTAGCGGCGCAGGGTTGGCAGTGCGAGGGCAAACTCATTGGCGATATGCTGGTAGGCCTGCATCAGGGTGCAGCCGCTCGCCACCAGGGCATGGACAGCTTGCACGGCGGTGACGCAGGCCTTGGCCTTGTCGTGCGCCTTGGTGTTGGCTTTGCTCCAGCGCGACCACAGTTGTTCTTTGCAGTAGCGCGGGGCCTTGGGCTTGGCCTTGGGCAGATCCAGCGTCATGCCGCTGACCTTGACCTTGCCAGCCTTGCGCAGCAGGGCGGCTTGGACGGCTGGGGGCAGAATGCTGATGTGGTATTCGGTGGCCTTGCTGCCTTCGCGCTGACGGGATTTGTCAGGGGAAAGCTCAGCCATACGATTCAACTGATCGCGGGAGCGTCTTTCTGATGTTGGCATTCCAGCCACACCAGCGACCTCAATAGCGGTGACCCATTCCATGCCAGCCCCCTTAGCTTGCTTTCTTCAAGAGGGGCTGATACCGGCTTGGCCAGATATCTTCAGGTTCCAGGCCGAGAGCGCCAGCGATGATCCGCTCGCCTTTTGGCCATGGAGCTCGGAAGGTGTTTTGCAATGTAGAGCTGGAAAGCCCGGCATCACGGGACAACTGCGAAACAGAGATGCCAGCCTTCTTCAAGGCGGCAACTACATCTGCACGATGCCAATCACTCCCATTTTCCGTCCGTTTCTGCGACACTCTATAATTACTCATCTTAGTAACTCGACTCGGTTAACTGACTAAGTTAACGAGAGTATAGGGACGAATCGGACGAAAGAGCAATGCAAACGGACGAATATATTTTCAATTCGTCCGTTTCGTCATTTGCCAATGAAATCACCAAAACAGGTTAATAGGATGGAAAACAATAAGTTAGGTAATTCGGACGTTTGCAATCATGAATCGGACGGAGCGTCCGATTCGTATGGTGAGAAACGGACGGAATGGGTTGTTGCGTCCGAAGTGGCCGGTCTTGAAGGAATGCCGACAACGGACAGAAGAGCAAGGGACGAACTAGAGAGGCTGAGTGCTGGAAGGGAAGGTGTTAAGCGGAAGCGGTCAGGAACCAAAGCATTCGAGTACCACGCGTCGATACTTCCTCAATATGTTATTGATGAGCTAGATAAACGCGGAGCGTTTCCTGATGGCGCGCAGCCGGTTGGGAATTCATCATCGTCCAACTTTCAATATGAACAGCAACCGATTGATCTTACTGGCGTAAACGAGCTACAGCGTAGCTATGAAGCATTCTTGGAAGAGTTCGCATTGATACCCGGCTATCGGGTGCAAGTATCCGCTGGACACGGCGCATTGACGCAGGGGGATGAGGCGCCATGTCGCCACCTGGCATTTCGCCGTAAGTGGCTGAAGTGGCGCGGCTTTGCTGAGAAGGAACTGGCGATCGTCTGGAGCAAAGGCGACAGCATGGAGCCGACTATCCACAACAATGACACCCTGATGGTGCACCTAGGCAGAACGCGCCCGGTCGATGGCCACATCTACGTGGTGCGCAACGATGACCAGCTATGGGTCAAGCGCCTGCAAGTGCTGCCCCATGCGTGGCTGCTGATTAGCGATAACTCGATCTACAAAGAGATAGAAGTCCCGAAAGACCAGCAACACACCTTCGAAGTGATCGGCCAGGTCGTTCACATCGCTCATGATGTAGGAGAGTGAAGCCCGTTTAAAGATTGTTTGAAGATGATTTGCCGCGCGCCGCATTGATCAATTCACCAGCTCGTGTTGCAGCAAATCCCATGGCGTTGATCATTTCTGCATGTTCAGCTCAGCGCCCATAATGAAAGCGGCCTGTCGAGTCTCAATGCTCCACAGGCCGCGTCCTTTCTAGTTTCCGATCCCACTTAGTCCCAACAGATCCCAGTTATTCCCTAACTATCTCCCAGTGATCGATTCACTAGAGCCTATACA
>NZ_CDBJ01000068.1:0-219 GCF_000820045.1 Aeromonas rivuli
GCGGTATTTTTCACTGATTTCAAGAAAGAAGAGACAGTTGAATATACACGATTCAATAAAGAAAAAAATAAATATAATTAAAGGTGGCTAGGAAAGCCGCTTTTGTTCAATTCGAGACTGTTCCTTTTGGCTACTCTGGATTTGCAAACTTCTATTGTTATAATAATGACTTGGATAAGATTCTTTTTTCTTTGTTACCGTTGCTGATTTGCTGATTTG